>JAGYOW010000060.1 GCA_018399285.1 Desulfotignum sp. | reverse complement strand
TCTTTCGGATTGTTCCAGCATGCGGTTGAGCTGGGACAAGGCCATGACCGGAATATTCAATTCCTTGGCCAGAGATTTAAGGCCCCGGGAGATTTCCGCGATTTCAAGATCCCGCCGCTCGGAATGAAACGGGGCTTTCATCAATTGAAGGTAGTCAATGACGACCAGCCCGAGTTCCCCGTGTTTTTGAAACAGTTTTCTGGCTTTGGCCCGCACATCCATGACCGAGATATTGGGGGTGTCATCGATGAAAATGGGTATTTCATTGAGCATGCTGGCGGCATCCGTGACATTCTGCCAGTCTTCCTGGCTGATGAATCCCGTGCGCAACCGGTTGGAATCAATCCGGGCTTCAGAGGTCAACAGCCGCATGGAAAGCTGTTCATTGGACATTTCAAGGGAAAAGACGGCCACGGGTTTTTGTTCTTCCATGGCCACGTTTCTGGCGATGTTCAGGGCAAACGCAGTTTTCCCCATACTGGGACGGGCCGCCAGGATGATAAGGTCTGATTTCTGAAGTCCGGATGTAATTTTGTTCAGCCGCATATACCCCGTGGAAAGACCGGACAGACCCCCATCTTTACCCTGCTGGTCCTCCAGATGGTCAATATTTAAATTGATCAGTTCTCCCAGGGGTCTGAACGCGCCCCCGGATTTTTTTTCTGATATCTGAAATATGGTGGATTCGGCAAAATCAATGGTCTCTGCCACATCCTCTTTGTCTTCCAGGCATCGCTGGATGATTTTTGATGCCGCATCGATCATGGTCCGCAATGAAGCTTTGCCCTGAATGATCCGGGCGTAGTGCACGGCATTGACCGCCACGGGTGCGGTATCGGATATGGCCGCCAGATAGGCGGCCCCGCCGATACTTTCCAGCTCGTCTTTTTTTTTCAGGGCATGGGCAACCGTGACCAGATCTGCCGGTTCTTCCTGGGACGACAGATCCAGGATGACCCGGAATATTTTTTTATGGGCCCCTTTGTAAAAGTCTTCCGGTGTCAGGATGTCGGTAATATCATACAACACATCGTTGTTGATGAAAATGGCACTTAACAGCGAGGCTTCCGCATCCAGATCATGGGGCGGGGTCCGGTCTAGCAACGGGTCGGTTTTTCTGGATCGGTTCTGGGGCACGTGGGTTCCAGCAGGTTGAATGCCTGTGCGGCCCAAAGGATCAATCCATCGGGCCGCACAGACAAAGGTTGTTTAATTGTCCTGTTTTTCTTCCGCTTCAACGATCACGGTGATTTCAGGTTCCACATCCTTGTAGAGCCGGATGGGTACTTTGTATTCACCGGTTTCCTTGATGGGTTCCGCCAGAAGAATGGCACGGCGTTCCACCCCGATATTCTGGCTGCCCAGTGATTCCTTGATGTCATGGGTGGTGATGGAGCCGTAAAGGTAAATCTCTTCGCGGACCTTGGCTTTGAGCTTGCAGACCACGCCTTTGATTTTTTCGGCCATTTCCTCGGCCAGTTTCTTCTCTTTGGCAATCTGGAGTTCCAGCTTGGCCCGGGCCTGTTCCATGATACGTCGGTTCTGGGGTGTGGCAAGCATGGCTTTTCCCTGGGGAAGCAGGTAATTGCGGCCGTATCCCGGAGCCACTTCGCACTCCGAGCCTGCAATTCCCAAGGTATCGATGGTTTCTTTCAATATGACTTTCATGTAAAACCTCCAAAAAGGGTCAGCCCGTTTTGCATGGACTGAAGGGTTTTTTTATCATTTTTCCTGTATTTCCAGCTTTCTGAAATTGATCCAGTTGTCAAAAAATCCCAGACCGATGACCAGAATGAGAAAATAGATCTGCACGGCAATCAGGCCGTAACAGAAAACCTTCAGAAAGGTCGGGGATTCTTTTTTCTGGAAATAAAATGATATAACAGCTATTCCTTGAAAAAAATAAATCAGCATTAAAATGATCAGACAGTTGATGCCCACATACTTGACAGGTCCCACGGGCAGGGCCAGAATCACGCCGAAACCGATCACGGCCCAGACAAGTGGATCCGGTGCTTTGAACCGGTTCAACGCTTCCATGTTTTTCAAACGGATGCCGATCCGGGCCAGCAGTTTTTTGATGACCAGAATGTTGAGCCAGACCGTGGTCATATACGACACAATGAACATCCCGGGCATGACAACCAGAAACGCGGCATTCAGGGCATCGATCTGGGCTTTTTCAATTCCCATATCCGTATATAATGCGCCCGTCAGTTCCAGGTACTGGGAAATGTAAGCGTGAACCATTTCCCCGATCCCCCGGGACTGAAAAACCGTGTACACACCGAATACAGCCACACACACGCCAAGAACACCCGACACGGTGAACAGCATGGTTTTTTCAATGCGGCACTGACGTTCAATGCATTCTCCCAGAAACAACCCGGTCATGAGCAACGCGCCGAAATACAGGGTATCAAAGGCTAAGCCCCGGCTCATCACCAGGAGCACCAGAAAACTGACCCCGGCAATGATACTGCCGCTGTTTCTGCCCAGCTTCAAACGAAAATACAGCACGGGCAGGGGCAGCAGCAGCAACGCAAACACCCCCAGCAAAGGAAACGTGTAGCTGACGGCAAAAATCAGGACACACAGGCAAATTCCCAGGATAATATCCTTGATGGCGGATGGATGCACGATAATGGGGGACATCTTGTATGATTCCGGCTGTCTGATCTATTGCGGGGGTCGGCCCACAAACGGAAGCAAAGCGATCTGGCGGGCCTGTTTAATGGCCAGAGACAGTTTGCGCTGATGCTTGGCACAGGTGCCTGTGATCCGCCGGGGAATGATTTTTCCCCGTTCCGTAATGAACTGTTTTAATGTTTTGGCGTTTTTGTAATCAATTACCATGTCGTTGTCCACGCAGAAGCGGCATATTTTCCGGCGCTGGTAAAATCTGTTTTTGGCACCGCCTCTTTGGGCCTGGTCTTTATACATAATCAGTATCCTTTCTAACTAAATTCAATTCTGATCGTCTGTGACGGTTTCATCGGATTCTTTTGATGTTTCATCCGCATCCGAGTCATCGGTTTCTTTGTCTGTTTCGGCATCGGCTGTTTTTTCAGCATCCTGGGATGCGGCTGTTTCAGCTTTTGCCGCTTCAGCATCCTGAGCCTCTTTGGCCAAAGATTCCGCAGTCTCATCCGCGGAAACAAGGATGGTCATGTATTTCATGACATCGTCACTGAGTCTCAGATTTCTTTCAAGTTCCTTGACCAGGTCCCCGGTGCCCCCGTAGGTCAGGCAGATATAGTGGCCCCGGAATTTTCTATTGATTTCATAGGCCAGTTTTTTGCTGCCCCAGTCATCAACATACAACACAATACCATTTTCTCTGGCAATGATATTTCTGACTTTATCAAGCAGGTCCGTGCGTGATTGATCCTGAAGATCAGGGTCAGAAATAATGACGGTTTCGTACTTCCTCATTTCATCTCCTTGCGGATATAAAGCCCCGGCATGATTCCGGAGCAAGGGATTAAATAAACCAACACCTGCCGTTCAGGTGTTTAATAAAACCATTCTATATACCATCGGCACCGGCCAGGGTCAAGGTGAAAATGGACTGGCAGCAAGATTTCAGTTGACAAAAGGGGAGGGGTTGTCTTAATCCTGATGAGGATCAAGCGGGAGGAAAAACATGGCGCTTTACCGGCAGAAATGGTTTTGTTTTGCAACGGTTCTGGGAATCGTTGTTTTTTCAGGGCTGACCTATCTGGACGGCCGGTTCATGTACCATGCCTGGAATGTTTTTTCCATCGGGCACTGGGTCACGGGCGATGCCGTATTCAACCAGGTGCCGGCCGATGTCACCCATGTGGGAATTATGACATCGGAAAACGAAACAAGAGCCGCCCTTGCCGGCATACTGCTGCCGGACACAGGCACGGTCAGGATTGCGGGCATTGATCTGAACACCCGTCCGCCATCCGGCTGGTGAAAAAACTGTTCCGGGATCTGGCTGATCACGGGAAAACCGTGTTCATGTCCACCCATACCCTGGAAATCGCCGAAAGCATCTGTGATCAGGTGGCCATTATTCACAAAGGCAGGATCCTGACCCAGGGAACCGTTGCCGAGCTCCAGGCCCTGGCCGGATATGAAATAGCATGGAGCGCTATCAGTTTTGTGCTGGTTCCCCTGATCTGCAGGGCCTGTGTCATCGTTCCCATGCAGCTGGGTGCCAGGCACCTGCAACAGCGGCAGTAGTCAGGAAAAAATTTCCTGAAAACAAGACGTCCGCCCCCTGCGGGTACCTTGAAAACAGCCATCATCTTGTTTATTTCCAGCGTATCCCTTTACCTGTGAGCGATACCGGCATGTACCATTTCAGGAAGCTTTGATTGTACTGAGAGGCTCGAGTGACTCAGATTTCCTCGATAATCATCTGGGGCGTATCTGCCTTGAATTTGCTTTGTTTCAGGCGGAATGCCACCTGATCATAGAAAACAGGCAATTGATGGGTGTCCGGTACATTGAAATGAAACGCTTCCACCACGGGCCCGGCGCTATTGTCCAGCGCTCTGGAGGCCGCATTTTTCTAATAGGACCGGCAATAGTCTGGGACGACACCACGTTCAGGTCTCGTAACTCAACGGGATGCGGCCATCGACCGCCTGAGCCGCCAGCGCCTCCCGGAACCTCCGCCAGGCCCTCGGACCCGTCAGCCCCGTGGCACGCCCAGCTTGGGCGTTGGCAACACCCACGCCCCGCAGATCGGCCAGGAGGGCATCAACCGTGGGGTAGGTAACGGTTATCGTCTCGCGATCCATCACCGGGTCGGCCAGCATCGCCGAGACCAGCGCATCGCCCAGATCATGCATGTCGAGAAACTGGTGGGCCTGGTGGATGTTGATGTTGTTGATGCTCCGGCCCGATCCCACAGCCGTTTCATGATTGCAGGACAACAGCAGCACCGGGCATACATATTTCTTGGACAGTTTGGATGCGGCAATCCCCAGTACGCTGGGGTTCCAGTGTTTGTCCCACAGCATGAGCAACCGGTTTTCCAGCAGGGACGGGTTGTCGTGGATGCGCCGTTCAATCTGCATGATGATCTCCTGCTCAATGGTCTGGCGCCGGGCATTGAGGTCATCCAGCAGAAACGCGATTTTTTCCGCATCCGCCAAAGTTTGGCTGGTGAGCAAAGACACGCAGATGCGGGCATGGGACAGGCGGCCGGCCGCATTGATCCGGGGCACCATTTTAAAAGAGATGTCATCGGAATCCAGCCGGGTGACATCGATGCGGGCGGCTTTTGCCAGGGCCTGAATCCCGGGCCGGGCGTTTTTCTGCATCTGCCGGATCCCGGCCATGCTCAATACCCGGTTTTCATTGATCAGCGGCACCATGTCTCCGATGGTGCCCATGGCAAACAAGTCCAGAAACGGCAGCAGCCGGGGTTCAGGACAGGACTGCCAGACCCCTTTTTCCCGGAAGAATTTACGCAGTCCCATGACCAGGAAAAACGCCACGCCCACACCGGCCAGAAAAGACAGGCCTGAAGGGCAGTCCGGCTGTTTGGGATCCAGAATAGCCACCGCCTGTGGCAGAACCGGTCCGGGCTCATGATGGTCGGTGATGATCACATCCATGTCTTCTTTTGCAGCGGCCGCGACCGCGTCTGCCCCGCTGATGCCGCAGTCCACGGTGATGATCAGGTCCACGGCCTGGCCGGCCGCCATCGGGATATGTTCCGGGAGCAGGCCGTACCCTTCCTTGATGCGGTGGGGAATATACCAGGTGATGCGCTCGGTCACACAGGACAGAAATTCATGGATCAATGCTGTGGCCGTCACCCCGTCGGCATCAAAATCACCGAATATCAGAATTTTTTCCTGGTTGATGATAGCGGAATAGATCCGTTCCACAGCCTTTTGCATGTCTTTCATGGCAAACGGGTCGGTGAGGCGGGAAAAATCCGGATTCAGATAAAACCGGGCTGATTCCAGGGTGGTGAATCCCCGGTGCCAGATCAGGCCGGCCGTGACCGGATGGCACCCCAGTTCCTGTGAAAGCCGGCGGGCGTTGTCCGGATCGATATCCGCATATGTGACGTGTGTTTTTATTGGCATGTGATGGATTTTATATAAGGGTTGCCGGAAATTGTCAATTGCTCCAGGCCGGAAGTTCGGACCGGATTGCCCGATGTTCAGGAACCAAGTCGATGGCCTGAAAAGTGTTTGAGTAATGACAGGCTTTAGTGGTATACTGCGTTTTTTAAAAATAGGGAAACAACCCAATGACCCTGCAGATGCTGCACAAGGAATACCGGGTGGACAAAACCCGCATCGGATTCATTAAATTCATATTCGAGGCCTATGAAGGCATTGCCGTGGTGACCACGTTGGATGCCCGGACCGGGCATGTGCGTTTTGCCATTGCACCGGATCTTGCAGACGAGGCATTTCAGATCATTGCGGATTTGAAAAAGGATTTTGAATTTCATGCATTATAACGGGTATGCCCATATTCATACCATCGGATGCCAGATGAATGTGTATGATTCCGAAAAACTGGGCACGGTGTTACATGCCTTAGGGTATCAACTGACCCGGCATCCGGCACAGGCGGATATTATTGTGTGCAACACCTGCGCCATCCGTCACAAGGCAGAGGAAAAAGCGTTCAGTTTTCTGGGCCGGTTTGCCAGGGAAAAACGGAAAAACCCCCGTCTCATCACGGTCATGGCCGGGTGCGTGGCCCAGCAGGAAGGAAAAAATGCGTTCCAGCGCCTGCCCCACCTGGACCTGGTGCTGGGGACCCAGGCATTTTCCCGGTTTGGCACCCATATTGCGGCATTGAAATCCGGTCAGCGGCAGATCGTGGACACGGCGCCGTCGGATGTCATTTTCGAGACCCTGCCCGATGATACCGCGTTTGCGGAAAACCCGGTGTCCAAATTTGTCACCATCATGCAGGGGTGTGACAATTTCTGCACCTATTGCGTGGTGCCCTATGTCCGGGGCAGAGAGCGAAGCCGGTCCTGGCAGTCCATTGTGGCGGAGATCGAGATACTGGCGGAAAAAGGCATCCGGGAAGTGACCCTGCTGGGCCAGAATGTCAACTCATACGGGGCCAAGGAAAACAGCCTCTCCTTTGCCGGTCTTCTGGAAAAAGTGGCGGGTGTTGACGGCATTCACCGGATCCGGTTCGCCACCTCGCACCCCAAAGACCTGTCCCACGATCTGATCCGGGCCATGGCCGATCTGGATAAAGTGTGCAATCACCTGCATCTGCCTGTGCAGTCCGGTTCCAACCGGATTTTGAAAAAAATGAACCGGGGATACACGGCAGAACTTTATCTTTCCAGAATCGATGCCCTGCGGTCCGCCATACCGGACATCGGTCTGTCCACGGACATCATTGTGGGATTTCCATCGGAAACTTCGGACGAGTTCGAAGAAACCATGGCCCTGGTCAAACAGGTGGGGTTTGATTCCATTTTTGCGTTTGCTTACTCAGACCGGTCCTCTGCGCCCGCGGCAAAATTTTCAGATCCCGTGGATGACCCGGAAAAAATGGCCCGGCTCAACCGGTTGCTGACATTCCAGGACACCATTACCCGGAAGAAAAATGAACAGATGACCGGCCGGGTGGCCCAGGTCCTGGTGGAAGGGGTCAGCTTAAAACAGCATGACGGGTTTGTGAAAACCACGCCTCAGACCCGGCAGATGACCGGCAGAAGCGAAGCCAATAAAATCGTTCATTTTCCATCCGATACCCTGGCCGCCGGCGATTTGGTGGAAATCAAAATTTTGAATGCCTATCCCCATTCCCTGTGGGGACAGCCTCTGGAACTGTGATGCCATGAAAACCAAAACCGTGAAGATCGGCAGAAACGATCCGTGTCCCTGCGGCAGTGGGAAAAAATACAAACACTGCTGTCGAAACAGTAAAAAGGAAGTATCCGTGAAAGACACCTACAAACAGCAATACAACATTATTCTAAAAACCCCGGCCCAGATCGAAGGGATCCGGCGGGCGGGCAGACTGTTGATGCAGATCATGGACGGGGTGGAAAAAATGATCCGCCCGGGCCTTGTGACCGAAGAGATCAACACCTTTGTCCACAACCAGACCCTCCAGGCCGGAGGTATTTCCGCCCCTTTGAACTACCGGGGGTTTCCCAAAAGCGTGTGCGTATCCATCAACGAAGTGATCTGTCACGGCATCCCCGGAGACCGGGCCCTGCAGGACGGAGATATCGTGAACGTGGATATCACCCCCATTCTGGACGGGTATTATGCCGATGCCAGCAAAACATTTTTTGTGGGCACCCCGGGGCCGGCCGCCAGAAAAATTGTGTCTGTGGCGGCCCAGTCCCTGAAACTGGGCATCGAAGCCGTGGCCCCGGGCGCGACCTTAGGCGATGTGGGGTATGCCATTCAAAGCTATGCCGAAGCCCAGGGATGTTCCGTGGTCCGGGAATTTGTGGGCCATGGGGTAGGCATTGATTTTCATGAACAGCCCCAGGTGCTGCACTTCGGATCACCGGGCAAAGGCGTGGCCTTAGTACCCGGCATGGTGTTCACCATCGAGCCCATGATCAATCTGGGCAAAAAAGAGCTGCATGTGCTGCCGGATAAATGGACGGCCGTGACCAATGACGGGTCTTTGTCCGCCCAGTTCGAGCAGACCATTCTGGTGACGGAAAACGGATTTGAAAGCCTGACCCCGTACGATCTTTAGCGTGAAATCGAGTTGCCGGCAGGGGGGCTGACCCCCACGGGCGGATATCTGCGCATGTTTGCCGCAAACGCCCGGCACAGATCCGGATCAGTTTTGTGTACATACAATTGTCCTTTCTGATCCACGCCCCGGATGATGGCGTCATCTAAAAACCACTGGACCAGCCGGTCACTGACTTTTTCCCTGTCCAGATCCGGGTCAATAAGCGTGTCCGTATGCGGCACCGGCCCGGGGCAGGGGGGTGCCAGACCGGCATCCGCACGGTGTTTCAGATAATTCAGTATCCGGCTCAGACGCAGCAGGGTCACGGCCTGAACCCGGGTGGTGGTGTGATCCACGGGAAAGGCCGTGGACCGCATCAAAGAAAAATGGCCTGGTAAAATTCCTGACTGCCGGCACTGATCATAATCCTTACTGCCCGGGGCCGGATAAAAAATAGACAGCCCTGCCAGGGTGGGCCGGTCTGCCAGATACAGCAGATCCGCAAGAGAATCGGATGCATGCTGGCCCGGGGCCGCGGCAATCAGATAAGACACGCAGTCAAGCCCCTGTTTTTGTGCCCAGCCCAGGACCTGATCATGGGCGGCCCGGACATCCGGGCGCCGGAACCGTTTCAGCTGGGCGGCCGACATGGACCCCACAGACAGGTTCAATGTCCTGAACCCGGCAGCTGCCATGGCCTGGATCATTTCCAGGTCCAGAGACGGAGGGAACAGCCCGTTCATGGCCCGCAGCTCCACGGGAGGCCGGTCTGCAAAAATGTTTGAAATCCCCTCCAGCAGTGCCAGAAACCAGGTCCGGTCCAGACTGATATTTTCATCCTCAAAATCGATAAACCCGATATCCCGTCCGGCCGCCTGGTTTTCAATCTCTTTGATCACATGGGCCACCGGACGTTTCCGGTACCGGCCATGGCTGGAGACGGCAGACACCGCACAATAAGAACAGGGCATGGGGCATCCCCGGCTGGACACCACCATGATGGCATCCTGATGTTTTCTGCGATAATAGGAAAGATCCACAGGATCCGGTATGGGCAGCCGGGACAGATCCGGGGTCCAGTAAGGCGGCTGGATCACCTGCCGACCCGGATTCTGAACGTTGTCGGATTTTTCCTGAAACGCGATGCCGGGAATCTGTGATACGGGGGTGTTTTCCTGGAGGGCCCGGTACAGCAGGGGCAGGGTGTGTTCCCCTTCTCCCCGGAGCACATAATCGATGTCCGGAGATGCGATCACCTGTTCAGGAAACAAGGTGGGATGATGCCCGCCCATGACTATGACGACGTTGGGATTCCGGCGCCGGATGGCCGCGGCCGTGGCCATGGCTGTGTCATGATACGCGGAAAACAAAGAAGAGATGCCCACCAGAAAAGGCGTATGCCGGGCCGTTTCCAGAGCGATATGATCCAGGTGATACCCGAAATGCCGGTATGTATGAAACAGGCAGAACAACGACCGGTCGGCCCGGCCGTAGAATTCATCCATATAAGCGAACCGTTCCGGCCGGTGCATGGGTTTTGATTTCCGGGTGGCCAGGCCATCCATGATGGCTGTGGTGATTCCATGGGACCTGAGTCCCGCGGCAATGGACATCAGGCCATAGGGCAGGGTGCGCTTGCGGGTCAGGTAATAGTCCTCAATGGGCGGCTGTACCAGGACCACCTGTGCCATGTCAGGTCACACCACCCTGGGAAACCGGGCAATGACCCCCAGGCAGATCACGGGAACAAATGACAGGGCAAACAGCACGGGTTCGATGCCGTAGACATCAGCCAGCCCCCCCACCAGGGGAGACACAGCCCCGCCCAGGCCATAGGCCAGTCCCATCATCAGGCTGGATACCATGGCCCGGGACTGGGGCACCAGTTTCTGGGCCATGACCACGCCTAAAGGCAGGGGGGCCAGCACGAAAAAACCGGCCACAAACGCGCCCGCAAATACCCAGGGGCCGGGCAGGTACAGGTAAAGCATCAGGGCCGGGGCCATGAACAGATAAGAGATGAAAAAGATTTTTTTGAACCCCGTGCGGTCCGCCATATATCCGGCCAGCAGTCCGCTTAAGGTGCCGGCTATGATGAAAAATGCCACAATCAGACCTACGCTGGGCAGCGGATGGCCTTCATCCACCAGAAAAATGGGCATGAATGTCATGAAAGCCTGGCCCGTGACGGCCCGCAGAAACATGACCAGCCAGATGAGAAAAATGATTTTGTACACAGGCCCCAAAGTGGTTTTCAATGATTTGAAAAATCCTAAGTGAGACAGGTTTTCACTTTTGGGTCGTGGCAGATATTTAAAACAGAACAAAAACGCCACCAGTCCCAGAATTCCGGTCCAGGGCATGGCTTCCAGGCCCCAATGGGCCACATACCAGGTGATGAACACGGGTCCCAACGCAAAGGCCAGGGTTCCGCCCGTATTGTAGATGGACAGGCAGAACCCGGTGCGGTTGCCGCTGTACAGCGGCACCATGCCCGTGGTGGCCGGATGAAACATGGATGATCCCAGAGACCCCAGGCTCAGGATCAAAAGCAGCACATAAAAATTGGGAGCGATGCCTGAAAACGGAATGCAGAAAAACGCCAGAAACAGTCCGGTAAACACAAACCACCGGCTCTCATACCGGTCGGACAGATACCCCACCACGGGCTGGATCATGAACGCCAATAGCCGCACCAGCCCGGTGAGCAGTCCCACCTGGGTCAGGGTCAGTCCCAGCTTGTCCACAAACGCGGGCAAAAGCGGTGAAAAAAACGAGGAATAAAAATCACCCGTAAAATGCACCAGAGTGATCACAAAAACAATGCCGTACTGGACCCGGTTGGGATCCGGGGTGTCCTGGCCCGAATACTCGCTGGGGGGTGTTTCCCGGGAGGTTGAATCAGACATAGGCTTAATTTTTCAGGCTGTGGATGGGTGCAGGAAT
>JAGYOW010000006.1 GCA_018399285.1 Desulfotignum sp. | reverse complement strand
AACCATAAAAACAGGGATTACTGACTGTCAGTAATCCCTTTATATACATGGCGTCCCCGACCGGATTTGAACCGGTGCTGCCGGCGTGAAAGGCCGGTGTCCTTGACCTGACTAGACGACGGGGACTCTGGTAGGCCGTGCTGGATTCGAACCAGCGACTCTCTGCTTAAAAGGCAGATACTCTGCCAACTGAGTTAACGGCCCGAGGGCACTCCCAAAAAACAAAGGCGAATTTATATGCTTTTCCAGATGTTGTCAACTCTTTTTTTTAATTTTTTGAATTATCTGATCTCTTGAATCTGATCGACAATTTGGAAAAATGCATCCATCACCAATACCTTTATGGTGTTGTCGGTTATCATCATGATCCCATACCTGTCTGCAGAAAGATTTTTGTGATATACACTTTAATGATTACCTGCAATCTTGTATTGGAAATACATCCCTTTAATCATTAAAACAATGGAATCGACCAGCCCGGTTCAATGTGAATATTATTCTATTAATTATCTGAATACAAATCATTTATTCTTGACAAATGGATATATTAAAAATATTATTTCCCATATTTAACAAAATAGCTCTGTTATAATGGAATGACACCCATGGATAAAATTGATTTACAGATTCTGCAGATTCTGCAGAAAAAAGCACGAATCCCCAATGTCGAAGTAGCCAGAACCATCGGCATGGCACCTTCCGCCGTGCTGGAACGCATCAAAAAACTGGAGGCATCCGGGGTGATTCAAGGATATGAAGTCCGGCTCAATGCGGACATGTTTCATCGTGCCATGGTGGTATTTATAGAAATCACCGTTTCAGACCCGGGCGATTTTCCTGAAATCGGTCGTGCCCTGGCCGCTATCGACCAGGTTCAGGAGGTTCATTATCTGGCCGGACAGGACTGCCTGATGGTCAAGCTCAGGGTCAAGGACAACAGAGAGCTGGAATCCCTTTTACTAACCCGGATCAACAACATCCAGGCCGTGTCATCCACCCGGACCCGTATTGCACTTTCTACTTTCAAAGAAAGTGCCAAAATTGCTATTGACATCACTTCCTGATGCTTTTTGTCCAGATTTTAGTTGCACAGGCCACACATATTCACCAACCATTTATTTTCAAGGAAATCAACCATGCCCATGTCAGACGCGTTTAAAAAAAGACTGTCCCGGATGCTGCCGGACATTGCTGAAACGTTTGGCACCCCGTTTCATATTTATGACGAAACCGGAATCTGCGACACCTGTGACCGTCTCAACGCTGCATTCTCACCCCTGAAAGGATTCAAAGAATATTTTGCGGTCAAAGCGCTGCCGAACCCGACAGTCATGACGCTTCTCAAGCAAAATGGATTCGGCTTTGACTGCAGTTCGGTTCCGGAACTGGTTCTGGCCAGAAAAATCGGATCCGCCGGCGAAGATATCATGTTCACTTCCAACAATACCTGTACAGAGCAGTTTCAGACCGCCATGGATCATGGTGGGTCTATTTTGAACCTGGATGATCTCTCGTTGATCCAAAAGCTGCCCGGGGTTCCGGAACTGATCTGTTTCCGATACAATCCCGGACCTGAAAGAGCCGGCAATCATATCATCGGCAATCCGGTGGAAGCCAAATACGGGCTGACCCGGGACCAGTTATACACCGCCTATGATACTGCCGTGCGGATGGGTATCAAACGGTTTGGCATTCATACCATGCTGGCATCCAATGAATTGAATTACACTTATATGGTGGAAACCGCAGACATGCTTTTAAATGTCATTTCCCACCTTCACCAGAAATTGTCCATCCAATTTGAATTCATCAACATCGGTGGCGGACTGGGCATTCCCTACGCTCCCGATGACACCCCCTTTGATCTGACCGCCATGGCACAGGGTGTTATCCAATCTTTGGATCAATTCAAAAAAACCAACGGATGGGTTCCCAGACTGTATATGGAAAGCGGTCGTTTTATCACCGGCCCCCATGGGGTTCTGGTCACCACGGTCATCAATCACAAGAAGATTTATCGGAATTATGTGGGCGTGGATGCATCCATGTCCGCTTTGATGCGGCCGGGGTTATATGGTGCCTACCACCATGTTCACATCCACGGCAAAGAGCATCTGCCGGCAGTCGGACCGGTGGACGTGGTGGGTGGGTTGTGCGAGAACAACGATAAATTTGCGATTCAGCGGCCATTGCCTGAAACCTGTGAAGGTGATTTTGTGGTCATCCACGATACCGGGGCCCATGGCCAGTCCATGGGATTCAATTACAACGGTCATTTACGTCCTAAAGAACTGATACTGAAAAAAGACGGCAGTGTTGCCCTGATCCGCCGGGCTGAAACCATGATCGATTATTTTGCCACCCTGGAATTTGAACCCCGGATCCTGCCGGCACCATGACCGGAAACAGGCACCGATTATCCATTCAGAATTAGGAGAGATCATGTCCCATTGTATGGTTCTTGTTACCTGTAAAGGCGAAACTGAGGCTCGTTCACTGGCATCCAGGATCGTGCATGACAAACTGGCGGCCTGTGTGCAGATGAATCCGGTGGTCAGCGTTTATACCTGGGAGGGCCGGGTGCAGACCGAAACGGAAACACGGCTGACCATCAAGACCCGGACTGCCCTGTATCCAGCTCTGGAATCATTCATACGAAAGCATCACACCTATGAGGTCCCCCAGATTCTTCAAATACCGATTTCCAGGGGTCTGCCCGAATTTCTCGACTGGATCGACCAGACCACTGGGGCATGAAAAATCCCGGCCGACCCGACTAATCCGGAATTTTCTTTGACACCCATGCGCTGGGGGTGATCCACTCCGGCCAGAAAACAGTTTCGGTCCAGGGAAACGCGAGATCGGCCTTACCAAGCCATTGTTGAAACCGATGCCTGAAATCCGTTATCCCGGGTGCACCCCGAACAAATTTCCCAGCAGAAAATGTAGACCCAGCCCGGTTCCGTTGAACGCCCGGCCCGAATCCGGCACAAACGGCATGACGATGAGCCGGGTTTTTTTAACTCGTTTATCATGATCCCCTTTCATTCATTGAGCCAACATATCCCATGGTTTGAAAAACCGCAATACCATCATGGTGCTTCCACAGAGAGCCGCATTTTTTCTGTACTTTGACACAAAAGTATTTCATAATGACAGGCATCAAATCCAACGGCTTTTTAACAGGAGAAAAAATTCATGGATCTCAGGGATGTATGCCCGGAAAAACTCCTCACACCGGAAGAGAGTGTCAAAAAAATAAAAAACGGGAGCCGGGTATTTATCGGGACGGGTTGCGGAGAACCCCAGCAACTGATCAAAGCCATGGTGGAAAACCAGAGTGCCCAGGACATCATTGTTTACCAGATGCTGTCATCCTCTCTGTCAAAATATATTCATGATGAAAAATTTTTATCCCGATTTTCCATCAAACTGTTTTTCATCTCCGTACTCATGCGCCAATCCGCATTTGAAGGAAAAATTGATTATATTCCAGTGTATCTGTCCCAGATTCCCAAAATTTTTGAACACCGGGAAATCGGGCTGGATGTGGCCCTTATCCAGGTATGTCCTCCGGACAAACACGGGTATTGCTCTCTTGGCATATCCGTGGATATTACGCTGTCGGGAATGAAAAATGCCGACCTGGTCATCGCCCAGGTCAACCCACAGATGCCCCGGACCTGGGGGGATTCCGTGGTACACATCGATGAAATCGATTTTCTGGTGGAATATGATGAACCCATACTGGAATCTCTGGCCACCCAGAAAAACCAGAAAGTCATCGAACGTATCGGGCATTATGTCAATATGCTGGTGGATGACGGCGCCACGCTCCAGATCGGTTTCGGGCATCTGCCCGATGCGGTGATGACGTCTCTGGCAGACAAAAAAGATCTGGGCATTCACACTCAGGTCATCACCGACGGGCTGCTGCCTCTGTTTCACAAAAAAGTGATCACCAACCGGAAAAAAAATTATCTGCCGGATCGGGTGGTCGCCTCATTATGCATGGGATCCAAAGCTTTATACGACTATGTGGACAACAATCCCATGTTTTATTTCAAATCATCGGAATTTGTCAATGATCCCAATGTGATTGCCAAAAACGACCGGCTCATCTCCATCAGTTCCGCGCTGGAAGTGGATCTGACCGGACAGGTGTGTACGGATTCCAAAGGGTATCTGTTTTACAGCGGAATCGGGGACCAGGTGGATTTCATCCGGGGATCGGCCATGTCCGAGGGTGGGTTTTCAATTATTATTATCCCGTCCACGGCCCAGAATGATACGGTGTCCCGTATCGTGCCCCATTTGAGTGAAGGAGCCGGTGTCGCCACCACCCGGGGTGACATCGATATCATTGTCACGGAATACGGGATTGCGGAAATGCGGCGTAAAAGCATTTACCAGCGGGTCATGGAACTGGCCCAGATCGCCCATCCCAAATTCCGTAAAGAATTAATCGAGGAAGCCAAAAAACGCCATTATATTTTTCCGGATCAGGTGCCGCCCACCAGTCAGGATCTGATGTTTCTGGATTCCTACCATTATTCATTGAAACTGGACAACGGCAAGGATATCAATTTCCGTCCTCTGCTGCCCTCCGATGAATTCGAATCCCGGCATTTCTACTATTCATTGCAGGAAGATTCCATCTATTACCGGTTTTTCAACAAACGCAAAGTATTTTCCAGAGAAATGCTCCAGCAGCAATGGGCTGAGGTGGATTATCGAAGAAACATGACCCTGATCGGGGTGATGCAGGCCGGACAACGCAAACAGATCGTGGCCATCGGTTCCTATGCCGAAGCCACGGAAAATGCCGCAGAGGTTGCTTTTCTGGTCAAAGAAAACCTCCACGGCATGGGCATCGCCTCTTTTCTGCTGAAAACCCTGGAAAAAATTGCCAAAGAAAACAATTACACCCGGTTCATTGCCACGGTACTTGCGGAAAACCGCAAAATGCTCAAAGTATTTCAAAAACGGTATCCCCACGCCAAATTCATTCGTTCCGGCAGTGGAGAGATCGAAGTGGAAATGCCTTTTAACTGAAACAGCTCCCTATTTCCTGTTTTTGGAACTCAACTCCGGAAAATCCCAGTAAAAGTACTCCTTGAAATGACCGGATCCAGCCGGGTCTGATTTGGAAGCGGTCATTTCCCGCAACTCAATGCGCCGGATCTTTCCGGAGATGGTTTTGGGCACTTCCGTCACAAACTCGATGATTCTGGGAATCTTGAATTTCGCCAGGATATTCGTGGTATGTTTGAACAGCTCCAGCGCAAGTTCCCGGTTTCCCTCAATGCCTGAATTTAAAATCACATACGCCTTGACAAGCTGGTATCTCTGGGGATCCGGTGCACCCACCACCGCGGCTTCCGCCACAGCCGGATGTTCGATCAGGGCGCTTTCCACCTCAAAGGGACCGATACGGAAATCCGAAGATTTGATCACGTCATCCGCCCTTCCCACAAACCACCAGTATCCATCCGCATCAAATGATGCCCGGTCTCCGGTGTAATAAAAATGATCCACAAACACAGAACTCATTTTTTCCGGATTGCCGATATATTCGGAAAACAGGCCGATGCCCCGCCACCGGTTCAGTTTGACCACAATATGCCCCACCGTATCCGGAGAGGTGATCTCGTTGCCTTCATCATCGGCCAGGGCCACGTCATACATAAATGACGGGATACCGAATGATCCGGACCGCATTTTATCGGCCATCCAGGGGGGATTGCCGATCATGGCGGTGGATTCGGTCTGTCCGTAGAAATCACGAATCCGGGTACCGGTATGTTTTTCCCACCGGTTGATCACGTCCGGGTTCAACGGCTCACCTGCGGATACGGACTGGCGCAGTCCTGTCAACCGGATGCCGGACAGATCCGAATTCACAAACATCCGCCAGGCCGTGGGCGGGGCACAGAATGTGGTCACCTGATGTGTTTCCAGGGCATTGAGATACAGTCCCGGATCCAGCGCAGAAAAGGAAAACGCGGTCACGGTGGCCCCCACATTGAAGGGCACGAAAAAAGAGGACCAGGACCATTTGGCCCAGCCGGGCGCACTCAGATTGTGATGAATGTCCTCGGGTTTGACACCGATGATGATGCTGGTGGACAGATGACCCAGGGGATATGACACGGCCGTGTGTCCCACGCGTTTGGGAAGTCCGGTGGTGCCGGAGGTGAAAAAGCAGAACAAAATGTCATCAGACCGGGTGGGCGCGGCCGGTGCATCCATGGGTTGCCGGAAAATCTCATCAAACCCGGTCCAGCCCTCTCTGTTACCCAGCACCAATTTGATTTTGGGATGAATACCGGTCTGTTCGGCCGCCTGATCGATGAACTCGGCACTGGCTTCATCCGCCAGCACCACATCCGGCGGGTAGGTTTCAAACCGGTATTCCATTTCCCGGGAAGTCATGGTCGTGGCTGTAGGAACCGCCACGATACCGGCTTTGATGCAGGCAAGGCTGGCAAACCACATTTCAGGGACAACCGGTGCCATCATATACATGTTCTGTTTGTGACCCACCCCGTTTTCAGACAGAAAATTCACCAGCTGGTTGGCTTTCTGCATCAATGCCAGATAGGTGAATGACCGGGTGTCACCGGTATGGATATCATGCCAGATCAACGCAGTTTTATCAGGATGTTCCTTGACGTGAAAATCCTCAAAAATCTGTCCCGCCCAGTTGAAATGATCCGGAATCGGCATCTGGTTCAAGGTGTTGAAAAAGGCTTTTGCCTTGTCTTCTTTCCGGGAATCATCCGCCATCTGGTTGATATGGATCAATTCCTGATAAAGTTCTTTCATACCGGTAAACACTCCTTGCAATCCAATTAAATGTTATATATAGCATCAGACCGAAACAAACTGCTTCATCGCACATGGCCGCGACCCTTGTCAAGGCTTTGATGCAACTTATAACCAAAATTATGCAAGGTTGCCGCACTCTATGACAGCCAATGATTTCACCCTGATACTGGCACCGCTTCAGGGATTTACAGATGTCACGTTCAGAAATGTATATGCCAGGCATTTTTCCGGGGTGGATGAAGCCCTGGCCCCGTTTATCTCCACCATGGGGCACCAGCGTCTCAAACCTTCCCGGATAGCGGATGTGAATCCGCAACACAATCTGGCCCTTCCGGTCGTTCCCCAGATCCTGGGCAATGTGGCAGATGATTTTATATTTCTGGCCCGGTATCTGGCTGATATGGGGCATACCCAGATCAACTGGAATCTGGGATGCCCCCATTCCAAAATCGCCAAAAAAATGCGCGGCTCCGGTCTTTTGATGTTTCCTGAGACCATTGACGCGCTTCTGGAAACCATCCTTGGGCAGATTCCAGTACCGCTGTCCGTAAAAATCCGTTTAGGCCGACAGAACAAAGAAGAGATCCATAATCTGATCCGGGTTTTGAACCGTCACCCGCTGGATCATGTGATCCTGCATCCCCGCACCGGGGTCCAGTTGTACCGGGGGGAGGCGGATCTTGATGCGTTTGAGGTGGCCATGGACGCCTGTGTTCACCCGTTTGTCTACAACGGGGATATAACAGACACCGCTTTTTTTTCAGTGGTAAGACAGCGGTTTCCCGGCATTCGCCGGTTCATGATCGGCAGAGGCATTCTGTCCAATCCATTTCTGCCCGAAGAGATCAAAGGCATTACGTCAGACCCGGACCAGCGCCTGACACGGCTAAAAAAATTTCATGACGATCTGGTGTCTGCCTATGCCGGCCGGTTTTCCGGTCCCGGCCATCTTACCGGCCGCATGAAAGGATTCTGGCATTACCTGGGACTGTCATTTAAACACCACAAAGCCCCGCTAAAAAAAATCTTGAGGTCTCCTTCTTTAGAAGCCTATTTAGCCCATGTGGCGGATTTTTTTGACTCAAGCCCTCATGTTTGAGTGGTACCGCCCCTTTGAACCTGCTGTATGTCAAATCGATTGTCGGATCTGTCATTCTTTTTTGTCACTTCCTGAGGGTGGGCGGTAATCCATTATGTTTGTGGTTTCTTCCGTTCCGGTTTTTTTGCCTGCCACCTGACAGGCATCCCGCATTCAGGTGGAAATTCCCATTTTGGGCAGAATATAAATCTGCAGAAACAGATAAATACCGACAAACCCGATAATCCATAGCATCTCTTTCATACTTCCTCCTGTAAAAAATTATTTTAATGAACATAATCATAAACCTGTCTGGATTCAAGCCATAGCCGAATATTATGACACCTTGCAAATCTTGCAGCTGCAGAGACCCGGCCATACCTGACAAAACAATGCCGCAAACAATTGACTTGCAAAACAATTATATATGTATATGATAGTTAATTATTTGATGTATTTTTTGCCATTGTTACCCTCATAAATGAACGGGAGAAATCCAATGACCAGAAAAGTCCAGAATATTCTTTTTGCCTCCGACCTGTCCGTGGACATGAAACCGGTTTTTGAACAAGCCGTCACCATGGCCACCTACACCGGTGCCAACCTGATCGTTCTTCACGTGATGGAAGAAGCCAGCCCGTCCGCTCAACGACAGGTAAAAATGGCATTTGGGGAGAACCTTTACAAAGAAATCAGAGCCAAACACAAATCCGGTGCCCAGGATCTGCTCATCGGTAAGAATGTGGATGCCTTGAGGATCCGCCAGGCCATTGCCGGATTTTTTGAAGACCGGGAAAAAATGTCGGCGGATGCGGTCTCTCCCATAAAAAAAATTCTGGTGGCAGAAAGCCATTCCATTGCCGATGAGATTGTTTCCTCTGCAGTGGAAGAAGACTGTGCCTTTATCGTCATGGGGTGCAGACAACAGGGGTTGGTGGCACAAGCCATGGGAGACAAACTGGTTCGCAAAGTATTGAAACGGTCCTCCGTGCCCGTGTTCGTGGTTCCCCGGGACAGGGAATAATTTCAGGCCTGGTCCGTTTTTTTCATTTTCTCGCTTCCCCGGGAAAATGACACTGCAATGCCGATGGCAGCCAGGATCGTACCGGCTGCCATCACATGCCTGAATCCCTCCATGAATGCCGGTGCCATGGCAGGAATATAACTGTCCATGCCCTCTCCTTGAAACGTCAGAAAAGCTGAGAATATCGTTCCGGCCAGCGCCACACCCAAAACCATGCCCAGGGTTCTGGCCGTAGCGGTTGCGCCCGAGGCAATACCCCGCTGATGCATGGGCACTGATCCCATAATGGCGGTATTGTTGGGAGATACAAACACTGCCGTACCGATACCCGCCAGAGCCATGCGCCAGACAATGGCAAATATACCCTGTTCCGGAGACAGAAAAATCAGAAAAAACAAAGACAGGCACATGAATGTCATGCCCAGGGTACACAAAAGCCGGGATCCGAGCCGATCCGCCAGCATCCCGGATATGGGGGAAATGATCAATAAAAACAAGAATGGAACAATCATGATAACCCCGGTTTTTGAGGCGGAAAATCCACCGGGATACGTGAGATAGAACGGCATCATGAATACCAGGAGAAACAAACTGGCAAAAAGAATGGCCGTTGATATCAAAGGAAGAATGAACAGCCGGATCTTCATCAACCCCAGATCCAACAGCGGATAGGCGCTGTTTGTTTCATTCATGGCAAACCACCATCCACTGATGATGGCTGTCGTCAATCCCATCCCGGTTTTCAAAGACACCACACCCCAGTCCGGAAGCCTTACCAGGGTCACAATCAGGCTGCACAAAAACAAAATCAGCAAAAGACTCCCGGTTTTGTCCAGAGGCTCCCGGCTCCCCTTACCGCCGGGCAGATCCTTGAGCACCAGAATACCGGCGAGCATCGCCATCACCCCGATGGGAATATTGATATAAAAAATCAAGCGCCATGAAAACCAGGCCAGTATCATCCCGCCGGCCAGAGGCCCCAGTGTCAGGCCTGCGGCCACCACCGCCCCCATCATACCCAGCGCTTTTCCCCGTTCCGTCTGGGGAAAGGCATCCACCACCAGGGCCGGAGAACAGGCCATGAGCATGGATGCACCGATCCCCTGAAGGATCCTGGCGCTCACCAGCATTCCGGATGTCCATGCCTGCCCGCACACAAACGATCCCACCGTGAATACCAGAAACCCGATCACATAAATCTGGCGACGTCCCCGGATGTCCGACAGTCTGCCGAATGTCAGCAGCAGGGAAGACACGGTAAGCAGATACACCACCACCACCCATTGCACGGTTCTCACATCAGAAGACAGATCTTCCATAATATAAGGCAATGCCACATTCACAATACTGGAATCCAGGGTGGACATGAAAATCGAAACCCCCACCAGCATGAACACCTGCCATTTTTTATTCCCAACGCCCATCTTTATTGCCTACTCCATTGTTTTGATTCGCCCAAGAATATGGTATATTGTTTTGAGAAACAAGACAAAAGAAAAGGAGCGTTATGGCAACCATCAATGATGTGGTATTGATTTATCTGGAAAATGCACCGATCGCTTTTGCCCGGGTTGAGAACATTCTGCCGGACCCGAAAAAAGGCTGGTTCCAGATAACACTTCTCATGCTTCAGATCCCGTTGCAGACCGTCACATGGATATTGAAAGATGCATATATCAACGGAGAAGAATTTCAGATGAACGGCAAACAGATGCGCCTGGAAACCATCCTTGCCCCAAAAGAAACCTCTGCGTTTTCCCGGGACGCCGGCACTGACTTTCCGGAGAGCGCGCCCTCAAAAAAAGCCCCTTCTGATTCTCATGAGAAAACAGACAATATTATTTCATTTTCAGACCTGAAGAAAAAAACCAATGACCCGAAAACCGACTGACAGTGTCTCCGCAGCAGGAATGCCATCCGGTTCTCCGGCATTGAAAATCGGACCGTTGCACATTCAGGGGAAAACCTTTCTGGCACCTCTGGCCGGCATCACCAATCTTCCGTTTCGATGCCTGATCAAAGAGTGCGGTGCCGGGGTGGTGTGTTCGGAAATGATCAGTGCCAAAGGTCTTTTTTACAATTCGGAAAAAACCCTTGCTCTGCTGGCATCCTGCCTAAAAGAGCGGCCATTGTCCGTTCAGATTTTCGGGGCCGAACCCGATATCATGGCCCGGGCTGCCGCAGAGATCAGCCAAATGGAAATCGCAGATATCCTGGACATCAATTTCGGGTGCAGTGTCAAAAAAGTGCTCAAGCAAGGGGCCGGGGCTGCTCTGATGAACCATCTGCCCATGAGTCAAAAAATCCTTGAAGCGGTCCGGCGGGCCACGTCACTGCCTTTAACCATAAAAATCCGATCCGGATGGGATGCTTCCGGTTCCCAGGCATTTGCCCTGGTTGACATGGCTGAAAAAGAAGGGGTGGATGCGGTTGTTTTTCATCCGCGTACTGCTACACAGGGATTCAAAGGCCATTCAGACTGGAACCTGATCCGGCGAATAAAGCAACAAACCAATTTGCCGGTGATCGGCAATGGCGATATCCTTACCCCCTCAGATGCAACAAACATGCTGAACCAGACCGGGTGTGACGCCGTCATGATCGGACGGGGCGCCATGACCAATCCGTTTCTTCCCGGGCAGGTGGAAGCGCTGATCACACACGGGGTCAGCCTTCCGGTCACTCCAGCGGATATCTTCAGAAAAATGGAACGGCTTATCCAGTTGTATGTCAGCCATTTTGGAGAGGCAACCACCTGCCGCATGCTTCGGGGCCGGCTTCCCTGGTTCGTCAAAGGGATGCCCGGATGTACTGAAATCCGAAAGTCACTGTCCCGGATAACGTCCAGCGAGCAAGCCATTGAACTGATCCAAAATTATGAATATCGCCTCAGTTTGTAAATGCCGTTCACTTAAACGAAAATCTGGTTTATCGCCGGGAAATTCGCAAAAAGGCCTTGACAAAAAACAAAAAAAACAGGATATATATACTGTAATGTAACACAATACCCATATTCGGAAAATTATTCCGGGCCAATATCATAAAACCCAATTGAAATCTTTACTGACGAAAATCAGGTCATTTCCATGACCGGAACACATTTTCAAGGAGAACATGAACTAAATGAATGATTTTTTACACAGCCTGCGGAATGGGCAGGCGGATAAACAACGTACGCCCAAAACACGTAAAAACTATGACAATTCTTATCAATATAACAATGCACCCAGATATCATTCCTTTAACAATGGATATCAGAACCCCAGGAATCCCAACCTCAAGCGGCAGCCGGTTCCCCCCGGCCCCATGGGAAACCAGCTGCCGCCGGAAGATCCCGGCATCACCCTGCTTGCAGATGCCATTGAGAACCTGACGCATCACGTTGAAATCCTGATAAAAAACCAGGAATACATGTCAAGTATTCAGGAACGAACCGCGGATATCATCGAACGCCAGGCCTTTGCCATCGAGCATATCGTAAGTCACCTGCGAATGGACCAGGAACAGCTGCATGACCCGGAGGCCGCCTCGGATGCCGGGTATGACGTCATGCCGGAAACTGAGCAGGCACAGGCAATCTCCCCGGAGCAATCCCCGGCATCCATGCCTGGTGAATCGGTCAATCGGCTGTCTTCCTTTTCTGAACCCATTGCGGCACCAGACCATGATATGAAGATGAAAACCAAACGCCGGGTGATTCGAAAACGCAGAAAATCCGACCCTGAAAAACCGGCTGCTTCGGCCACCGCAGACAGTACCACTCTGATTCCCCGGGAGGAAGTCTTGAACATTATCCATACCATGAGAAATCAAGGGGCCACCTACGATCAAATCGCCAAACATCTGGTGGATTTAGGACAACCCACATTTTCAGGTCGCGGTGAATGGCATGCACAGACCATTCACCGGTTGTGCAGCAAAAAATAATAACATCTGCGCTCAAGCCGTATGTCAGAAAACCATGCGGCTGGTTTCAATGGCTTACGGCTTGAGCCGGTCTAAATACACATCCCATTCCCAGGGCAGCATCTGCTGTTTTTGGGAATTACAGTTTTTACAACAGGGTACCAGATTGAACTTTTCCGACCGCCCTCCCCGAACCAGCGGGATTAGATGGTCCATGGTCAACTCTGCCGGCAGAAATTTTAGTCCGCAATAATGACAGATACCGGTGGCACGTTTGCGTTTCCACCATTGACTGTTTCTGATTTTTCTGGCTTTGGCCCGTTCTTTTTTCAACAGGGTGTCATCCATGAAAAAATCCGGTTCCATTTTTCACCTCAATACCCGAATTCGTTGAGTATTCGCTGATTGCTCACCCAGTCTTTGGTGACTTTCACAAACAGCTTGAGCAGCACTTTTTTCCCCAGCATTTTTTCGATATCTTTTCTGGCCCGGGTACCGATGGCAGACAGCATGGCCCCTTTTTTTCCGATAATGATTCCTTTCTGGGAATCTCGTACCACATGGATACTGGCATGAATCACAATAAGGTTTTTTTCCACTTCAAAGGCGTCCACGGTCACTGCAGATGAATAGGGAATTTCCATGCCGGTGAGCCGGAACACCTTTTCCCTGATGATCTCTTTGACCAGAAATTTTTCCGTGACATCGGTAAAAGTATCTTCCGGAAACAGCCGGGGGCCTGCTGGAAGATGATTTTCCACTTCATTCATCAACCGGTCCACCTGAATGTTCTGCCGGGCGGAGATGGGAACCACTGCCGCAAATTCAAACACCGGCGTCATGGCTTTCGTCCGTTCAAACACGGTTTGCTTTCCAGCCACATCGATCTTGTTTAAAACCAGAAGCACGGGTTTTCGAACCTGCTTGAGCCGGGCGACAATCATATTTTCAGCCGCATGATTACACGAGGCCGCATCCACCATGAACAATACCAGATCCACATCTTCCACCGCCTGCAATGCCTGATCCACGATCCGCTGATTGAGCAGGGTACCGCTTTTGTGAATGCCCGGTGTGTCCACAAACACAATCTGGGATTCAGGACGGTTTATAATACCCAGAATCCGATCCCGGGTGGTCTGGGGTTTTTTGGAGGTGATGGAAATTTTCTGCCCCAGCACCTGATTCAATAACGTGGATTTTCCGGCATTGGGCGCACCGATAATGGCTGCAAAACCGGACCGGAATTCTTTTTGCATCAGTCGGTCTCCTCTTCGCCGGGCTCATACCATGTGATCAGATTTGCGATTTCATCCAGTATGATTTCCCGGCCCACCCGGGTTTTGGCGGAAAACAGGATCAGTTCGCTGGTGTTTCTGTTCATCTGAGAACTGATGGCGGCGGCCCGTTTCTGCTGCTGGGTTTTGGACAGTTTGTCCGCTTTGGTGAGCACCACCAGAAACGGCATATGATGGGATATCAGCCACTGGGCCAGATTACGTTCCTCTTCTTGGGGGTCCCGGCGGATATCAATGATCAGCACCAGACCCAGCAGATTGGGACGGTTGGACAGATAGGTTTCCACCATGGGCTGCCAGGCCGCACGAATTTTTTTGGATACCTTGGCATATCCATATCCGGGAAGATCCACAAAAGACAGGTCGTCGTTGATCAGAAAAAAATTAATCAACTGCGTGCACCCCGGCCGGGAACTGGTCTTTACCAGATCTTTCCGCTGGATCAGGGTATTGATCATGGAACTTTTTCCCACATTGGACCGTCCGGCAAATGCGATTTCAGGCACAGCATACTCTGGATACTGATCCGGCTTTACCGCACTTTTCACAAACTGGGCGTCACGGATCTTCATGACACTGTCGCAAGATAGGAAGCCATCCGGTCCATGCCCAAGGCCAGGTTTTCCATGGAATTGGCATAGGAAAACCGCAGATATCCTTCTCCGTTGGCCCCGAAATCAACGCCCGGTGTCACCCCGATATGTGCTTTTTCCAGAATATCAAAGGCCAGGGCATAGGAATCCGTGGAAATATGCTTCACGTTCACAAAAATATAAAACGCACCGGTCGGGGGCACTTTCACTTCAAGCCCCATGTCATTGAGCCGCTGCAGCATATACAACCGTCGCCGGTTATAGATTTCTTTCATTTTCCGTGTGTCGTTTTCAGCTTCTTTAAGCGCTGCCACACCTGCCAGCTGGGTCACGGAGTTGGCACAGATGAAAAAATTCTGCTGAAGCACCTGCAAAGCCCGGACAAATGCCGAGGGCGCAATCAGATATCCCAGGCGGAGGCCGGTCATGGCAAAGAGCTTGGAAAATCCATTGAGCACAAACGCGCTGGATGTAAATTCCAGAATGGAATGCTCTTTGCCCTCATAGACCAGTCCATGGTAGATTTCATCGAAATGATATACAACCCGTGTTTTTTCCGCAATGGCCACGATTCTTTCATCCGGTCTTCAGGAATCACGTTTCCGGTGGGATTGAAGGGGGAATTGATGAAAATCGCTTTGGTTTTCGAAGTGATCCTGGCCTCAATCGCTCCCGGGGTAAAACACGAATCCTTCATCCTCAAAATACCTGAACAACAAACACGGGCACGCCTTGAACATAATGAATGAAATTGGCATAACAGGCATAATGGGGATCAGACACGATCACTTCATCGCCGGGATTCACCAGTGCTGAAAAAGCAACAGCATGGCAGGATGTCCCGGATGTCACCAGAATTGTCCCGATCCACGGACGTGCCATAGGGTATCTTGGTGATACTGGGCAATGGCCTCCCGCAGCCGGATATCGCCTAAGCTGTGGGTATAGCTGGTGGCATGGCAGTCCGGGCCGCCCGGGTCGCCCGGTTCACATTCAGGCACATCAAAGTCCGGCTCGCCGATCTCCATGTGAACCACATCGATTCCGGCGGCCTCCATCTGATGAATTTTTTCCATCACGTCCATGACGATGAACGGTTTGATCTGTTCACACGTGTGGTGGTTTCATGTCACAAACACCTTTGTTCAAAGGATATTCAATAATGCCTTTCCGCCCCCGCTTGAGCAGCTTAGGATCAGGTCCCGACATACCGGGTATCGATAATGCTTTCCACCGAAAACCAGTCAGACTGATACAGGGAGGCAATCGTAGGTGCATTCAGACTGGGCAGCAGCGACACGATTTCAGCGATTTTCTTTTCCGGCACATTCATTTTAATGCCCACCATCCGATCCGCCACAAGCGCCCCCTGGAGCAGCTGAGCAATCTGCTCGATTTTTTCTTTTTTTGCGGAATCCTGCCAGGCTTTTTTGTTGGCAATCAGCTGGGTGTTGGTTGTCATGACCTCATGGATCACCCTGAGGTTATGGGCCCGTATCGTGCTTTCTGTTTCAGTGATCTCCACGATGGCATCTGCCAGGCCGGACACAATTTTAGCCTCTGTCGCCCCCCATGAAAATTTCACTGTCACATTGATATCGCGTTCTTTGAAAAACCGTTTGGTGAATTTCACCAGTTCCGTGGAAATAGTTGCACCTTTCAGATCCGCCAGGGTCTTGACCGGTGAATCATTGGCCACCGCCACCACCCACCGGGCCGGCCGGGCACTCACCTTGGAATAGACCAGATCCGTCACCACATGAACATCGGATTCATGTTCCGCGATCCAGTCCAGACCGGTAAGACCGGCATCGATGACACCTGTTTCCACATTGATGGACATCTCCTGGGCCCGGCACAGGGCACATTCAATGGTGTCGTCATCAATATCCGGAAAATAGCTTCTACCCTCTACATTAATTTTCCATCCAGATCTTCTGAACAGGTCAATGGTCGCATTCTGCAGGCTCCCCTTGGGGAGGCCCAATTTCAGTATTTTTTCCATCATTTATATACCTTTTCGGGATCAAACACCGGGTCCCCCACAATTTTGAGTCCTTTGTCGGTCACCATCCTGAAAAAACAGCTTTTATACCCTTTATGACAGGCAGCACCGCCTGCCTGCTCCACCTTGATCACCAGGGTGTCCAGATCACAATCCACCCGAATCTCCTTCACATGCTGTACATGGCCGGATGTCTCTCCTTTTGTCCATAATTTTTTACGGGAACGGCTGTAATACGTGGCTTTTTTCGTCTTCAGGGTCTGGTCAAATGCCGCCTGATTCATATAGGCCAGCATCAGCACCTCACCGGTCTGTACATCCTGGGCGATGACAGGAATCAACCCGCCGGATTTCTCAAAATCAAGCTGAATCATCATGCTGTGATAATTATCCCTTTTTATTCATGTTTTAAAACCTGTATTATTAACCAAAACGTGATACAAAGTCAATTTATAAAAAGCCTTGCATCACAAGATTCCCATGCTGTATCAATTCCCAGGCCGATATTTTAATATTTCATTAAAGACAGCCCCTGTTGATATTGTCTTAAAAAACCGATATGATCCAAAAATTCTTAAAAATGTAATCAGGCTCCCATGGGAAGAACAAAAAAAAGAAAGATCAAAACTGACATTTGATTTTCATAAAGATGACGTTTGCATAGACCGTTTAAATGATTGCCCTAAAAGGATTAATTTGATAACAAGCTGTAATATTTACACACATTATTATTAAAAAACCATGACCAGCCAAAAAACCAGATCTGAGATTCTGAAAAAACGGAAAAAAAAGAAGGCCCAGCGGATGCGCTCTGTATTCAAATGGGGCATTGTTTTTGTGTTCATTTGCATGTTGCTGACCGCCGGTGGACTGGTCGGCCTTTATGTTTATCTGAGCCAGGACCTGCCTAAAATCAACACATTGGAAGATTATCAGCCGGCCACAGTGTCATACGTGTATTCTGATGACGGCAGAAAAATCGGTGAATTTTACAAGGAACGCCGGGTGGTCATTCCTCTGTCCGACATGTCCGACAATATGATCAATGCGTTTGTGGCAGCGGAAGATTCCCGGTTCCGGGAACATCCGGGAATTGATATCCTGTCTATTTTCAGGGCATTTATCAAAAACTTTCAGGCCGGTACCATCACCCAGGGGGGGAGCACCATCACCCAGCAGGTCACCAAATCCTTTCTTTTAACACCGGAAAGGACTTATGAACGAAAACTCAAAGAAGCCATCCTGGCATACCGGATTGAAAAAAAATTCACCAAGGATCAAATTTTATATCTGTATTTGAACCAGATTTACTTAGGCCATGGTGCCTATGGGGTCGAATCGGCGGCAGAAAATTATTTCGGCAAACATGCACGGGAATTGAACCTGGCTGAATGTGCCATGCTGGCAGGCCTTCCCCAGGCACCGAGCCGCTACTCTCCGTTTCAATTCCCGGATCGGGCCAAACAACGGCAGATCTATACTTTGAACCGGATGAAGGAAGAAGGCATGATATCCAATATGGATGTCACCGAAGCCATTGACATGCCGCTGGATATCAAGCCGCGTAAAAACTGGTTTATCGAGCGGGTCCCTTTTTACACAGAACATGTCAGGCGATATGTTGAAAAAAAATACGGTGCAGACGCGCTGTACAACCAGGGACTTCAGATTCACACGGCCGTGAATATCGAATTTCAGAAAATGGGCCGGAGTGCCGTCCAGAAAGGCTTGCTGGATCTGGATCGCCGTATGGGATACCGGGGCCCGTCCGGACAGATTCCCCTTTCTCAAATCGAGGCATTCTGCACCCAAGAAGCAAAAAAAATCCCGGAAAATATTCTGACTTCCGGGGACATACATACGGCCGTGGTCCTGGATGTGGATGATCGTAACAAAAAAACCGAGGTCCGGGTGGGTAATTTTTCCGGCATCATCCAGCTTGAAACCATGACATGGGCGCGACGGCCGAATTCGAATACCGCATATTATGAATCCAAAATATCCGCACCGTCTCAAGTGTTAAAACCCGGGGATATCATTCAGGTTCAGGTCGAATCCGTGCCACAAAACGGGAATGATTATGAATTCACCCTGTTCCAGGAACCGGTTGCCCAGGCCGCACTGCTGAGTATCGAAGCGGAAACCGGCCATGTCAAAGCCATGATCGGTGGACGGGATTTCAGGGACAGCCAGTTCAACCGGGCCTATCAATCCCGGCGGCAGCCTGGATCCGCGTTCAAGCCCGTTGTCTATGCTGCGGCCCTGGACAAAGGGTACACCCCTGCCACCGTGATCATGGATTCACCGGTGGTATACGAAGATGCCCAAAGAAATTTCACCTGGAAGCCCCAGAACTATGCAGAAACATTTTACGGATCCACCCTGTTCAGGGAAGCCCTGGTGCATTCCCGAAACGTGGTCACCATCAAAATCCTTCAGGATATCGGCATTCCCTATGTGATCGATTATGCCAGAAAACTGGGCATTACATCGGATCTCAGTGAAAATCTGTCCATTGCCTTGGGATCTTCGGGCGTCTCACTACTGGAACTGGTCAATGCCTATGCTGTTTTTTCCAATCTCGGATATTACATCGAGCCGGTGTTTATCACCAAAATTTTCGACCGTCACAACAATCTGCTGGAAACCTCCGGACTGGTGCGAAAAAAAGTCATTGACATGCGCACCGCCTATATCATGACCCATATTCTGGAAAGTGTCGTGACATCCGGCACCGGCAAACGGGTCAAGGCCCTGAAACGACCGGTGGCCGGGAAAACCGGAACCACCAACAACCTGTTTGATGCCTGGTTTCTGGGATATACCCCGCGTTACACCACCGGTGTGTGGGTGGGATTGGATCAGGAAGGCTCTCTGGGAAAAGGAGAGACCGGTTCCAGGACCGCCAGTCCCATATGGCTGGATTTTATGCAGCAGGCGTTGGAAGGAAAACCCATCCGAACATTCACTGTTCCCGATGGGGTGGTATTTGCCAAAATCGATGCCAAAACCGGATTGCTGCCCATCAAGGAATCAAAAAATACTATTTTCGAATGTTTCAAAGAAGGAACCGTTCCCACGGAATATACACCGAAACCAGGAGAAGTCATCAGTACAGACGATCTGTTCAAGCAGGGATTTTAACGACTTTTACCTGATCTATCACCATGGTCGGATCAGGCCATACACGAAAATCCATTCCTGGAAATTTTTTTTTCATCCGGTGTAAATTTGTGTTCCTGTCCCCCCGCAATCGGGATTCCCGGGAAGGATGAATCCTCAGTTGTATACTGCCTGAAAGCGTTTTTGTTCCCAGGGTTTGAATTTTTCGAACCGTTTCCCGGTATAAAATCCGTGAAAGCACCAGGTGCCCGAACGCAGGATGCCAGGGACCAGCCAGAATCGATCCCATTTCCGCATCAGATATGTGTACCCCCATGCGAATGACTGTCATGCCGGCTTGATTAAAAATATGATATGACCGGCTGGTGATTTCCACTGCCTGATCCAGGGTCAAAGGCTGGTAGGTGCCGTTTTGATACCATCGGGCCAGCCTGGTATTTTTCAGAACCAGGGCCGGGTAAATCCGGGCGGTCTTCGGATGCATGTCTGCCAGAACCTGTGTGGTTTGAAACACTCCTTCCCGCGTATCTCCGGGAAGCCCCGCCATGATCTGGACCCCGGCATTCATGTTGAATGCGTCAAGCAGATCCATGGCTCGACAGGTATCCTCCCGGGTATGACCCCGGTTCGCCTGTGCCAGCACCTGATCATCCATGGACTGAACCCCCAGTTCCACCAGACTGACCGGATAGGTCCCAATCTGTTCCAGCCGGTCTTTTGTCACAGTATCCGGGCGTGTGGAAAAACGGATGCCGTGAACCACACCGGTGTCGAAAAACGGACGGACGCTTTCCAGCAGATCTGAAATCTGTCCGGGTGACAGCCCCAGAAAATTGCCGCCGAAAAACGCCACTTCCACCCGGGATCGAGGCACGGAATGGGCCAGATAGGTCTCAATAATTTCAGCCACACGGGCGGCATCCGGTAGAGAATTTTTTTGGCCGGTGATGGCGGTCTGGTTGCAAAACACACATTGGTGGGGGCATCCTGAATGCGGGATAAAAATCGGAACGACCAGAGGCGAAGTGGTCATAAGATCATTTGTTTTTCAGCAGCTTCAAGGCTTTCCCTGCGGCATCCTGCTCGGCTGCTTTTTTGGATTTTCCGAATCCCCGGGTCTGAATATGGGCCAGTTCCAGGCAGATTTCAAAGGTTTTGTCATGGTCCGGCCCGAATTCACGTGTCACCGTATACACCGGGGCCTGGGAAAACACCTCCTGGGCATATTCCTGGATACGGCTTTTATAGTCTACGGTACAATCTTTGGCCAGCAGCCTGTCCACAGTTTCCTCAAACAGGATCTGAATCTGATCGCAGGTGACATCAAACCCGGCATCCAGAAATATGGCCGCCACCACGGCTTCAAAGGTATCGGAAAGAATGGAGTTCTTGTCCCCGCCTCCGGAACCGGCCTCCCCTTTTCCCAGTCGGATGAAACGGCCCAGGTCAATGAATCTGGCCATATCGGCCAGAGACGGTTCGCTCACCAGGGTGGACCGGAGCCGGGACAACTCTCCTTCTTTTTTCGCCGGACTCTGCTGCATGAGGATATGCCCCACACATAAACCCAATACCGCGTCTCCCAGAAATTCCAGCCGTTCGTTGTCTGAATCGCACACTGTCTGGTTTTCGTTCAGAAAAGACCGGTGGCAAAGAGCCGTCTGAAGCAGGGAGCGGTCAACAAACCGATACCCCAGATTGGTTTCTAAAATATCCAGCCGGTCGTGCAGATTACGCATGGCTGTGACCCGGTCTGTCAAGGATTTGAAACAGGTGTACGGCACCCGGATATTGTCTTTTCCCCGGCCTAAGCGTACCCCCTGATTAAAACTGCCGTGGAAATCGGAGCCCCCGGTAATCAGTAATTTTTTCTTCCGGGCCAAGGTCTTGAAATAAGCGGTTTTCCTAGGGTCATGGTCGGTATAGAAAACTTCCAACCCCTGGAGCCCATATCCCACCAGGGTATCCACAAACCGTTCCAGGTCTTTGGATGAGTTAAACGACAGCAGGCCGGGATGCGCCAGAACCGGAACGCCTCCGGCATCCAGAATCGTCTGGATGGCCTGGGCACACGGCATTTTATACTTTTCTATATATGCGGGGCAGCCATTGCCCAGAAACCTGTCAAAGGCATCACTGAAAGATGACACAAAACCTTTTTCCACCATCATTTCAGCAATATGGGGTCGTCCGATCTGACGGGTCTTGAAATGGTCTTCCACTTCAGTCATGGTAATATCCAGCCCCAGGTGCTGCAACTGCCGGATAATTTTCGGATTCCGCTGCTTCCGCGCCATTTTCGCTGTAGCCAGGGCCTGGTTCAACTGCCGGTCGTACAGGGAAAATCCATATCCCAGCAGATGAACACTTCCGAGCCCATCAAACCCTTTTGGCGATTCACAGGAGATTTCCACACCGGTGATGAAATCCAGAGCAAACGCATGCAGATCATCAAGAATGTCATGAATCCCATCAATGGTGTCATGATCGGTCAACGAAATCGCCCGGACACCGCTGTCCTGGGCAAGGGCCAGAATCTCATACGGAGACAGAGACCCATCCGAGGCGGTGGAATGTATGTGAAGATCAATCAATGGCAATATCGGTCAAAGCCCTAAGGCGTTTTCCATGTCCTCTTCCCGGGTTTTGCATTCAATACACTGGGTGGTAACCGGCCGGGCTTTTAACCGCTCAATGGAGATCTCTTCCTCACAGGTTTCGCACCGTCCGAAAGTCCCGTTATCAATCCGATCCAAAGCTTTTTTGATTTTTTTGATCAATTTATGTTCCCGGTCACGGATCCGAAGCTCAAAGCTTCTTTCCGCTTCATGGGAGGCCCGATCCGTGGGATCGGCAAAATTTTCCTTGGGTTGGGTCATACCGGTCACAGTGCTGTCTGCATGTTTCAGCAGTTCATTGAGCCGCTCGGTCAGCAGGGTATGGAAATATTCCAGATCTTCTTTTTTCATGGTGTTCATCCTTCAATTAAAGGTCAAAGGTCCAGAAACTTTAAATTGCGTATTATATCAGGCCTCACTCACTTGTAAAGATTTTATTGATTTTCCAGCATATCCAGGTTGAACAGCTGCCTGGCCACATTCAGATACAATGAATCGTCCCGATGACCGCCCGTGTGTTTCAAAAACATGATGGGATCGTGAATCGCCCGGGTTGCAATGGCCTGAGTCATCCGGCGAATGGCATCTTTGTCCGGTTCGGCCAGATGGGGTAAATGAGACAGGGTTTTGTCACATTCCATTTCCACGATGGCCGTCATTTTATCGTTGAGCGCCTTGATGGTCGGCACGATGGCCAGGCTGTCCAGCCATTGCCTGAACTTGATCACCGCCTCGGACACAAACCGCTCCGCTTTCACGGTTTCCTGTTCCCGCTGCTGGATATTGGTGGCCACAACCGTTTTGAGATCATCGATGTCATACACATACACATTGGACAATTGATTGATCTTTGGATCAATGTCTCTGGGCACGGCAATATCGATAAAAAACAGAGTCCGGTATTTTCGCTTTTTCATGGCTTTTTTGACCTGATCCGCAGTGATCACATAGTCGGCAGCCCCGGTGGAAGAGATGATGATATCCACTTCGGTCAACGCATCCACCCGTTCTTCAAATCCTAAGGCCCGGCCTTTGAACCGTTCGGCCAGGGAGACGGCATTTTCAAATGTCCGGTTGGATACCCGGATCTGTCCCACATTATGGGAAATCAAATGTTCCACTGCCAGCTCCGCCATCTCTCCGGCCCCTAAGAGCATTACAGTTTTGGTAGACAGATCGCTGAAAATTTTATTGGCCAGCTCAATGGCTGCATAGCTGATGGATACGGCACTGTCTCCGATCCCGGTTTCCTTGCGGACCTTTTTGGCAACGGAAAACGATTTGTGCATCATCCGGTTGAGCAGCACTTTTGACGTGCCGGCTTTCACTGCGGTTCGATAGGCCTGTTTGATCTGACCTAAAATCTGGGGTTCTCCCACCATCATGGAATCCAGGCTGGCTGCCACACGAAACAGATGCCGGACCGCTTCTTCCTTGCGAAGGATGTATAACGCCGGCACAAATTCAGACGGTGAAATCTGTTTACACCCGGCAAGAAAGGTGATCAAGGCATCCACAGTGCCGCTTCGGGAGGCCACATATAAAATTTCCGTGCGGTTGCACGTGGAAAAAATCAAGACCTCCTTGATACCCGGATGCTGCTTCAGGGTTTCCAGAGCAGCCAGGGTTTCCTCTTTTGAAAAAGAAAGTTTTTCCCGGAGCGCCACTGGCGCTGTTTTATGGTTGATACCGATGAGTATGATATTTGGCATGGGTTTCCCGCTATTTGGTAAATTCCTGGTGATGCCCGCCCAGAAATAAATTGACGCCCAGAAAGGTGAAAACGATGATGCCGAATCCCACAATGGTCATGATGGCGGATTTTCTTCCCCGCCAACCCGCATAAAGCCGCAGATGGAGCAGCACGGCATAGACAAGCCAGGCCCCCATGGAAAAGACCTCCTTGAAATCCCAGCCCAGAACCGGCCCCACAACACTTTGGCGTACACAAATCCGGTGACCAGTCCCAGGGTCAGCAGAAAAAATCCTGTGGTAATACAGGCATGGCTGACATCATCCAGAAAGTCCAGGAGGGCAGACGCTTGAAAAAAAACCGGATTTCTGGCCTTGATCCCTTTTTCCTGGAGCAAGTACAGGATGCCGGCACCGCAGGCCAGTCCCAAAGCGGCATCACCCGCAAAAATCAAAGAATGTGACAATAGAACCATACCTTTGAAAGCATCGTTGGGGGCCTGGGTATCGGGTAAAACCAGGGCCGCCAGCATGGTGATCGATAAAATCAGGGCCGCAAAACAACCCGAGCATTTTCAGATTGAATTTATATTGCACATATAAAAACATGGCGCCCAGGGCCAGGGCCGCCATGGAAAGGCTCTGGACCAGGTTCTGGACGGGCAGGCCTTTGATTGTCACCACCCAGGGTCAGCATTCCGCAAAATGGACCCCGACGCCCATGGCAATCAGGTAAAAGATATCTTCTGAACTGATCTTTTGACGGACCAGAAAACCAGATACCCGGCCAGGCTTGACACATAAAGCAGAAACGCTATCTGCAGCAACGTATTTCCTGTTTGCACGCCCATAAACAGCTCCCGATTATTGAGGTATCAACTCTTTCACATTAAATTGGCTGCCAAGCAGTTCATGCAGCACCGCATCGATGGCTGCCATGTCATTTGCCGCCACCAGACCCGGCAGGTTTTTTCATCATGGTTCTGAAAATATGCTTATGGGCCATCGGATCATGGCCTGATGAGCCAAGCAGTTTCTCCCGGACCGCTTTCATGAGAACCAGGAATGTGGCATATTCCGGGCCATAGGCCTGGTCCAGATCCATGCGGATTTTTCTGGCCAAAGCCGGGCTGGCCCCGCATGTGGAGACCGCACAAATCAAATCTCCCCGGTTCATGACCGCCGGCAGAATAAAATCACCCTGATCCGGGGCATCCGCACTGTTGCACAATACCCGGGCTTTCCTGGCAAGGTTCTGAATTTGCCGGTTCACCGCTGTATCCCCGGTGGCGGCAAATACCAGAAAAATCTGGTCAAGGTCTTTGGGATCAAAACATCGTTGAATTTTTCGAATCCCGGGCATTTCAGCCAGGTGATCACAAAATTCAGGGGACACCACAGTGACCCACGCCCCGGCCGATCCAAGGGTTTTTGCTTTTCTGGCCCCGACTTGACCGCCGCCCGCCACCAGGCACGGCCGGTCTTTGACATTGAGAAAAATCGGATAATATTTCATCTCGTCCCCAGGATTCACCCCTTGTCTGTGTAAATCAGATACTATATATTGACACCAGTTTTTTTTCAACAACAATTCATGAAGGAACGACCATGATCATTGATACCCATACCCATCTGTTTCCGGAATCGTTTATAGCGGATCGATCCGCGCTTTTTGCCCATGAACCGGAATTCACCCTGCTGTACAAAAACCCCAAAGCCCTGATGGCCAAAGGAGATGAGCTGATTGAAGCCATGGACGTTCATGGCGTGGATATTGCCTGCGCCTGCGGATTTCCCTGGCGGAACCCGGACTATACAAAAAAAAACAATGACTATATTATCGATTGTGTCAACCGATGGCCGGACCGGCTCCGGGGTCTGGCCTGTTTTGATGCGGCCTGGCAGGGAGCGGCAAATGAAGCACTGCGGTGCATTGATGCCGGATTGTCCGGTGTGGGGGAACTGGCGTTTTACCTGTCGGGTATCGACGACAGTGCTCTGGAAAAGCTGACCGATATCATGGCGGTACTGCGGGAAAAAGGCAACCTGCCGTGCATGATCCACACCAACGAGCCGGTGGGCCATGCCTATCCCGGAAAAACACCGGTGACCCTGGAACAGATTCAGAAACTGGCAGCCTCGTTTCCTGACAACCGGATCATTCTGGCCCACTGGGGGGGCGGCATCTTTTTTTACCACATCATGAAAAAACAGCTCAAGCAAACCCTGAAAAATGTCTGGTACGACACGGCTGCCTCTCCGTTTCTGTATGACCCGGCGGTCTATGACATGGCTGTCCAGGCCGGGGTCGGGGACAAAGTGCTGTTGGGCACTGATTTCCCGCTGCTTCCCCCGGACCGTTATTACCGGGATCTGGATGCCTCCGGCCTGACAAAAGAAGAGAAGCAGGCCGTTTTAGGCGACAATGCAGCCATGTTCTATGCCTGAGACGGCAACCGGATATGAAAGACAGTGCCTTTGCCTTTCACAGATGATACCGTGATCTGACCATTGTGGTACTGGATGATGTGCTTCACAATGGCCAGACCCAGCCCCGTCCCCCCTTCCTGACGGCTCCGGCCTCTGTCCACCCGGTAGAACCGGTTGAAGATCTTGGGCAGATGCTCTTTGGCAATCCCGGGGCCGGCATCTCTGACATCAATCTGGATATCCTTGCCTGTGCTGCGGGCACAGATATCCACCTGAGAATTTTTAAGACTGTATTTCACGGCATTTTCCACCAGGTTGACAATGGCCTGTTCCATCAGAACCGGATCCACCCGGACTGTCAGATCTTGGGGACAAGTGATTTGAATCTGGATCTGTTTTTTTTCCGCCAATGGCTCACAGGCCGCCACCGCCCCTTGAATCAGGGCGGACAACTGATTGTCGGCAAACCGGACCCCTGTGCCTTCCAGTCGCTCCAGACGGGATAAGGACAACAGATCATTGATCAGTTCAATCATCCGGTTGACATTTTTTTCCAGAATTTTCAAAAACCCGGACCGGTCCTCGGAAGAACTGTCCGGCATTTCCTGAAGGGTCTCGATAAACCCCTTGAGGGTGGTCAACGGGGTTTTGAGTTCATGGGACACATTGGCGGCAAAATCCTTGTGCATCTTTTCCAGGCGCCGGATGCGGGTGATGTCATGAAAAATGATCAGCGTTCCCATGCGATGATTCTGACTGTCCCATAACGCGCTGGAATGAATATTGAGGATATGGTCTTTATCCTGATGAATCAGGATATCATCTTCCACAGGTTCATGGGTTGAAAGGGCCGTGCGGATAAAGCTTTGAAGTTCATAATTTCTGGCCACTTCCAGCACATTTTTGTTTTTCAGCGCATGGGCGGGAAAATTGAAAATCCGGGCCGCTGCATCATTGATGGTGATAATTTTCTCATGGTTGTCAATGGCAATCACCCCTTCCTGCATACTGGCATGCACGGCCTCGAGTTCCCGCTGCCGGTTCAAAGCATCCTGGATCCGGTTGGTCAGATTCTCCGCCATCTGGTTCATGGATCGGGCCAGCTCCGACAGTTCTTCCGTATCCGGCACCGCCAGCCGATTGGAAAGGTCACCCCTGGCAAAAGCCTGAGCCCCTTTTTTGATCTCTTCCAGAGGGTGAATGATTTTCCGGGTCACATACCAGGAAACACCGGCAGCAGCAATGACCGTGAGTATCAGAAAACCAAATACCTTGTTCCGGGTGGACCGGATATTTTTTTCAATGGCGGTCAGGGGAATTGCGGTTCGAATCACGGCCACGATTCCGGTGTTTGCTTCCACAGGCAACGCAATATACATCATGTTCTGATCCAGTGTCCGGCTGTACCGGATTGATACGCCTTTTTCACCGGTGAGTGCGGTTTGAATTTCCGGCCGGTTTTTATGATTTTCCATGGTGGCTGTGCGGGCTAACGAATCTGCCATCACCTCGCCTGACGGGTCGACAACGGTCACCCGGGTCTGAATGGATGCACCGATCTCTTTACATAAGGCATTGAGTTTTTGATCCTGTACCGGCTTTCCGGACAAAATTTCAGTAATCTTGAATTCAATCAGCTGTGCCCGGACAATGAGTTCTTTTTCCGTGTTGTCCAGAAAAAACTGCCGGGAATGGCGGTTGAAATACCAGGCTTCCAGAGACAGAGAAATGATGATGATGATCAGAAATAATGGAAATATCTGCCAGATCAGTTTTTGTTTTTTCATAATGATTCTTTGAACCGGTATCCAACCCCCCGGACAGTTTCTATAAGATCGGCATGGGATTTCAATTTTTTGCGCAGTCCCACAATGATGACATCGATGCTCCGTTCCGTTACCGCATAATTTTCCCCATGAATGGCATCCATGATCTGGCCCCGGGTGAATACCCACCCTTTTTTGTCCGCCAGAAAAGACAGCAGTTCAAACTCAGACAGGGTCAGGTCCACGGGTTCTCCCTGGATGGTCACCACATGCCGGGCCTGGTCGATGACCATGTCTCCCACCTGACGGATACCGGATGCCGTCTCCTTGTCACCGGTTTTTCTCCGGCGCCGCAAAATAGCCCGGATCCGGGCCACCAGCTCCCGGGGACTGAACGGTTTGGAAATATAATCATTGGCCCCGAGTTCCAGCCCGGTGACCACATCGGATTCTTCGCCTTTGGCTGTGACCATGACAATGGGAATACCCGCGGTCTGGTCATTTTTTTTCAGATACCGGGTGACTTCCAGGCCGTCAATGCCCGGCAGCATCAGATCCAGAACGATCAGATCCGGCAAAGACTGCCTGGCCGTCTTAATGGCCTGTTCGCCGGTGCCGGCTGTCAAAATGACATATCCTTCGGTTTTCAGATTATATTTAATCAGCTCGATGATATCTTCTTCATCATCGACAATCAAAATGGTTTCCCTGGGCATCTGGTTTCTCTTCCTGTTCAATGCGGTTGTTCAAACGCCATATCCGTATCAGGTATGGCGGACAATATCCCCTTCAATCAGATAGATCACCTCTTCAGCGATATTGGTGGTGTGGTCTCCGATCCGCTCAATATGACGGGAAATCAGATACATATTGATAATTTCCGCCACCATGTTCGGATGGGCCTGGATATCCGCCTTCATGGTCTGATACGCATCGTCCCGCATGGTATTGACTTCGCCATCCATTTCCAGAACATGATAGGCCGTGGCCACATCCATGCCCACCAGCGCATCCAGGCTCAGCTTCAGCATGTTGACCGCCTGTTCCGCCATGGCCGTGTAATCATATTTGAATTTGCCGGGATCATCCGCCGAGGTGATGAACCGCCGGGCAATATTTCCCGCATAATCGGCAATCCGTTCCAGGTCATTGTTGATCTTGATCACGGCCACGATCAGCCGCAGATCCGTGGCCACCGGCTGATACAGGGCCAAAATCTTGAGGCACTCTTCTTCCACTTCGATTTCCCGGTCATCCACTTCATAATCGGTATCAATGACCCATTGTGCCAGATCCAGATCCTGGGTGCGGACCGCGTGAATGGATTTTCTGAACCGGTCCTCCACCAGTGCACCCAATGCGAGAATCTCTTTTTTAATTTTGTCCATTGCCCGGTGCAAATGGGTTGCCATGCTGCCTCCTTGAATACAATAAAAACCCACAGACTGCCGAAAAAAGGGAGACCATCTCCCTGCATACCGTTCATGCATATTTCTGCTGATTTTGTTTTTTTATCTTTTTTTTGCTAGAATTGTATTAGGGCATTGTTATCCAACCATTAAATCAGATGAAATATATTTGTCAAGGCTTGCTTCATCCGCCATATCAGGCTAAAAAGATCAGCATATTTAAAAAAATTCAGGAGCTCCCGTGAAAAAAGACACCCATGAATTCATACACACCTACCAGGGGTTAGGCGCCTTTGGCATGGACAGAGAAACCGATGAGCAGACCATCATGTTTTATCTGCAGAAATTTTCCGAAGACACGTTCATGAAAATGTTTGTTCCCCGGTTGTCAGACGATGATCTGGAAAAAATCTATCAATGCATCCATGGATTTCTCAAACAGCACATCTCGGAAGATGAATACCATGAACTGTTTTTAAAAGACCGTTGACAAAAAAGAATAAAGGTTTCAGATCCATGTATTATTCTGTTATATCATCACATCTTAACAATTTTGGTGAATGATGGATTATATTGTTGACGGATTCATCAAGGCGTTTTTTCTGCTGATTCAGCTGGATCCGGCCACCACGTCCGCCATCACGGCCACACTCAAGGTGTCCACCATTGCCATGATCATCAGCCTGACCATTGGATTGCCTTTGGGATTTGTGCTGGGATATTTTGATTTTCCCGGCAAGCGTCATATCAAAACTCTGGTGGACACGCTTCTGGCCCTGCCCACGGTCTGCATCGGCCTGATCGTCTATGCCCTGATTTCCAGCCGGGGGCCTTTAGGAGAATGGCACCTGCTGTTCACCCTCACCGGCATTGCCATGGGTCTGACCGTGCTGGCCCTGCCCATTGTCATCGCCATCACCGCCGCCACCGTGGAAAACATTGATCCGGATCTGAAATTGACCCTGGTTTCCCTGGGCGCTGGCAGGCACCATATATTACGCACCTGTCTGTGGGAAGTGCGCTACGGAATCCTGGCCGGGGTGGTCACTGCTTTTGGCCGGGTTCTCACGGAAGTGGGCATTGCCATGATGGTGGGGGGCAATATCAAATACCATACCCGCACCATGACCACGGCCATTGCCCTGGAAACCAACAAAGGTCAGTTTGCCGACGGGATCGCTTTGGGAATCGTTCTCATGGCCATTGCTCTGTGTGTTAATATCTGTCTGTCTTTTCTAAGGAAACAATGACTTTCACGCCACCCGCATACCGTCTGGACAACGTGACTCATTTTTACGGAGACAAGCAGGTGCTGATATTGCCCACCTGGAAATTTCCAAAGGGGCCACTTGGCTCAATGGGCCCCAACGGATCCGGAAAAGCACCCTGCTCAAGATTCTGGCTTTTGCCATGCGCCCGTCCTCAGGCCATGTGGTTCAACGGCACACCCCAGTATCTGTATCCTTCAACATCATGCGCTCACGGGAAGTGGGGCTGGCCAGCATGCAGGACTTTCTGCAGGCTTCCACCACGCTCCTTGAGGTACAAGGCATTGCCAATAAGCTTGGTACTGCTGCATCAGAGATCAGTTCGGGATTGGCTCAGTTCAACCTCGGCCCCGATGGCCTGCCGCTGGTTGAGCCAGACGGTTTGGCCACTCAATTCGATGACTTGGCCGAAAGATTGCGCCCTTATAGATCCTGGCGCGATTTTGGTAACGGAATCCGGGGCGTCAATTTCGATGCCGTGCTGGATGAACCCGTGGCCAGCGTGGACACCCGAAGCGCAGCCCTGATCCGCAAGGCATCTCTGGCCGCCCGACAAAACCGGGGCACCACCCTGGTCATCACCAGCCATGATCTGCCCTGGCTGTTCACGTGCAGCGACACCCAGCTGTCCATCAACAATGGCGCTCTTTTTGCCGCAGGTCAGGAAATTACCATTCCCGGTCCATACAGCCACATCGACCCGGTTTGGACCCGGCAACTGGATGATGGGCAGGTCATTCAGCTCCCGGCACCGGCGTCTTTAAAAAAAACCGCGGTGATCCAGCGAAAGCATATCCACATCTTCGGGCCGGAAAAAAAGGAAGGTATCCCGGACAACCAGATCCGGGGAAAGGTGCAATCCATGTATATAACCGGACAGCACGGAGACATCATGACCACCATCGATGCAGGCGGCATCTCATTTATGCTGGGCATCCCCCCCGGGCAGGCGTCTGAGCTGAATCTTCAGCCGGGCATTCCTGTCACCCTGGCGTTCAATTCCTGTGACATCCGGTGGCATTGAGCGTTCGGGCAGGGAGTTATTGGGTTTCTTTTTCAGTCCGTTCTTTCATCACCAGAAAATACATGTTCCCTCTCACATTCATATGACCGGCCGTGAACCGGGCATATTCATCACTGCCGCAAAACAGATCGGCCCGGGCCGGTCCCCGGATTGCCCCCCCGGTATCCTGATTCATGACAAACAGGGAAACAGGCGGCCATGATTCCGGATTTTCCCCATCCGAAGCTTCCGTCAATCCGCTGGAACCCTCCCCCGGCAACCGGATTTCAATAAAGCAAAGCGCGCCTTTGGGGAATATCCGATAATCCGTGGCCATGGCCCGCAACGGGGTCAGTGTCACATTGATATTGCCGAAAGGGCCTCCGGATGCGATATTGAAAAAAACAAAACTGTCATTGTAACTGAGTACCTCCTCCACGCGATGGGGGTTGGCTTCCAGCCATTGCCGGATGGCCTGCATGGACATCTGTTCTTTTTCAATTTCCTGTTTGTCGATCAGGTACCGGCCGATGGAACGGTACGCATTGCCGTTGGTACCGGCATACCGGATCCGCACGATCCCGTTTTCCGGGGTCTGGATCCGGCCGGATCCCTGAATCTCCAGAAAAAACCGGTCCACCCGGTTTTCCAGCCAGGCCACGGGTGGGGCCTGTAAATGAAAATCCGTCATCTGGTTGATCTCTTTTCTGGAAAAATACGGCACCACCTGATTTCCTTTGACCCGTCCTCTGAGCCGGTCATGTCCCTGATACCGGTCGGAAAAATTTGCCAGATCAATTTCCACCAGGTTTTGGGGAACCGGATACAGCGGATATTGAAACCGTTCATCCGGATACAGGCTGCCGCTGTAGGTTGGCTCGAAATATCCGGTAAACAATACCTGGCCATTGTCATTGGCTGAACTGGCATAGACATGAAACCGGTCCCGGATGAACCGGTTCACAGCCGTTGCCGGCGGACGGGTCTCCAGAAACGCCTGAAGGGTTTTCAAAGATTCCGTCATATGCCTGACCGTGTACTGATCCGGGCCGAACTCAATGATTCGGTCACCCGGCAATCGGTTGTAATAAACCAGGCTCTGGTTCAACGCCGTTTGAAATCCTGAAAAATCAAGGCTGTCAAAAAAATCAGGGTACCGGGCTTGTGTCAGCTTTTCCAGGCTCTGTTTTCGGACCTCGACCTGTTCTTTGTCTGTCAATACCCCGCATCCGGCCAGGGTTATCAGCAAGGCAGCCAAAATGATTTTTCCCGGCTTCCGGCACTTTTTTCGGATTGAACCGGATTGGTTCCGCATTTTATTCTTCACGATCAGACCTTTCTTTGAACACACGTGTCCCTGTATCCGGCGGGTCAATGGATGTGATATCCGGCATTTTCCGGGAAGCCACCCCCAGGCATTCCAGTTCCCGGGCCGGGGGCATGACCTTTTTTTCCATGACGTTCACGGCCCGGTTGAAGCTTGCCGCACAGGTGTCAATATCTTTTCCCAGGCGGTTCATGCTTTCTGCCATGGCACACAGGCGACGGTACAGCGTCATTCCGGCCGTACGGATCTTTTCGGCATTTTCAATGCCTTCTTTCTGCTGCCAGGCATAGGCCACGGATTTCAATAAAGCGATCAATGTGGTGGGGGTGGCCAGGATCACGCCTTTTTCCACCCCCTGTTCGATAAGGGTGGGTTGCTGACTTAAAGCCGCGGAAAAAAAGTTTTCTCCTGGAATAAACAGCACCACAAATTCCGGGGACGGGGAAAATGCAGCCGCATAATTTTTGGATGCCAGCTGATTGATATGGGCCGCCACCTGGCGGGCATGATCGGCCATGCGGGCCTGCTTTTCCTCTTCATTGTCCGCCTCCAGCGCATCCAGATACGCCATGAGCGGCACTTTGGCATCCACCACGATCCGGCGGTTCGACGGCAGGGTCACCACCATGTCCGGCCGCAACGCCCCTTTTCCCGCACCTTTGACCGGCTGCTCCTGAAAATCACAATACCGGGCCATGCCGGCCAGCTCCGCCACTTTTCTCAGGGTGATCTCCCCCCATCGGCCCCGGACATGGGGCAGACGCAGGGCCTTGACCAGGTTCCCGGTTTCCAGGTGCAGCTGATGCTGGACCCGTCCCATCTGGGCCAGCTGTTCAAAAACAGCCCCATTGGTCCGTTCTCTGGCTGCTTCCATGGCCCGGAGTCTTGTTTCATACTGGTCCAGGGCCTGGCGCACCGGATCCATGGTCTGACGGAGGGCCTGCCCCTGGGTGGAGAAATCTTTTTTCGCTTCCCGGACATAACCTTTGAAATAGCGGTCCGCCATTTCATGAACCGGTTGGCATGCTGGTACAACGCCTGGTCCGACACCTGTTTCATCCGGAGTGGCGGCCATGGCCCCGGTGATGCGGACCAGAAGGGCGCACCCCACCACCCCAGAACAAAGCCGGCCCCCAGAAACCCCAGGTTCTCCAGGGTGACCAACATCCTGTCACACCGAAGGCTTCTGTTTTCCGGGACATCCTTTGCCTGCCAGGTGCCGCTTTTTCCCCGATTTGGAAATCAGGCGTACCGTTGATATCACCATGCCTTTATCATAGGACTTGCACATGTCATAAATGGTGAGTCCGGCCACGGAAACCGCGGTCAATGCCTCCATCTCCACCTCGGTCCGGCCGGTCAGAGACACGGTGGCCTGAATCCTGATACTGTGCGTATCCGGGTTCGAAAAAATCAATGCCTGCATGGGTGATGTTCAGCGGGTGACACATGGGGATGAGATCCGCGGCTTTTGGCAGCCATAACCCCGGCAATGCGGGCGGTTTCAGGACATTGCCTTTTTTTCACTTTTTTCATCCATGATCCGGGCCAGTGTGTCCGGGTGCATGGCAACGATCCCTTCCGCCACAGCGGTTCTCAGTGTCTGATCCTTGTGCCCTACATCCACCATGCGCACATGGCCCTGATTATCCAGGTGGGTAAATTCATTCATAAATAGTCCTTCGGGGCAGGTTTATTGTTGAAAAAATTGGGTTTCCGGGTCAACACATCCGCCTTGATCTGATTGAGGGTGTCGGTCAGCGCGGCGATCACATTTTCCGGATATTGCCGGCCACCACCAGAAACATCACATCATCCCCACTTTGAGAAGTTTGTTTTCCCGAATGTACACCCGGATATCCAGGATGCCGGGACGGGCCCGCTCCTTTGTCAGAATCTGTTCGAGCCGGGCATGATCCACTTCAATCTCAAGCCCGGTCACGGCCCGGCCGTCTCTGGCGGTTTCCCGCACCACCCCGTTATGGGCCAGAATCATTCCGGCTTTGAAAACTCCGGATGGGCCTTGATATCTGCCACCATCTGCGCCAGGGTCACGGGACTGTCTTTTCTATCCTTTTCCACCATCCATCTTTCCTTTCAAGGAGGCACGGGGTCAGGCCTGCGTTATTGTCGTTATTGGTTTCAATAACGACAATAACGCAGGCCTGACCCCTCCCTATTTTGTGGCCATCTGTCTGGCTTTTTCCAGATCAGACGGCGTGTTCACATTAAAAATAAATCCCATGTCCGGGTCCAGGCGTTTCAACACGGACATGGGCACCTCCCGGACATGCTTTTTCTTATAAAATTTTTTAATCATGAATATATTGTTTTTCAAACTGTCTTCGATCAACGGAATGCACTCTTTGGAATACACGGCGGACAAAGGCTCCAGCCCGTCATCCGTCCGGGGGATGACCACATGATCTCCGGGTCTGACCCGGTCCACCAGATGCCGGATCACGGCCTCACTGGCAAAAGGAATATCACAGGCAGTCACATACGCATACGGGTAGGACGTATAAAACAGTCCGGCATGCAGCCCTGCCAGCACACAACGGGCCGGGATGATGTCGGTTGCCACCATCATGTCCAGACCCATGAACGCTTCAGGCTCATTCACCACGATGATGGTTTCCTTGAACAGTTTTGAAAAAAGCGCACACAGTCTTTCCAGTATGCTTGTGTCTCCAATCCGGTGAAAGGTCTTTTTTTTCCCCGGAAGCCGGCTGTTTTTCCCGCCGGCCAGAATCACCCCTGTGCAGTCCAGCTCCATTGGCATCCATCCTTTGTCAATGCTCATCCATGCGGATGCATTATATCTGACTTCCCCTGAAAATCAAGGTATTGCTCCCGGGTGGAAAAGGTGGTACATTTTTTTTTGGTATAAACCCCTTTGTAAATGAAAGGCAGGTTATGAAACAGACGCGACCCATTCTCAATGCTTCGGATTTCAAACGCATTCTTTCCCGAATCGCCCACGAAATCATTGAAAAACACCAGGGTGCCGACAATCTGGCCCTGGTGGGGATTCAGACCCGGGGAGATTTTCTGGCCCACCGCCTGGCAGACCAGATCCGGAAAATTGAGAATGTGACCCTGCCCGTGGGCAGCATGGATATCAACATGTACCGGGATGACTGGACAAAAATCAGTCATCAGCCCGTTGTCAGGCCGTCTGATATTCCGTTCAGCGTGAACGACACCAATATCGTTTTAGTGGATGATGTGCTGTACACCGGCAGAACCATCAGAGCCGCCATGGAAGCGCTCATGGATTTCGGCCGCCCTGCCCGCATCGAACTGGCCATCCTTGTGGACAGAGGCCATCGGGAGCTGCCCATTCAGGCGGATTACAAAGGCATTTTTATGGACACGGGTCACCAGGATACCATCCAGGTGCATGTGTCCGAACATGATGATCAGGATCTGGTATTCAGGGAAATCAATTCATGAGCACTGAAGAACACAGGAAAAAAGCGGTCCAGCATATCCGGATAGCGGTGATCAGCATATCCACCACAAGGAAGCTGGCAGATGATAAAAGCGGGGCCTGGATCAAAAAACAGGCCCAGAAAGAAGGACATGAGGTGGTGATTCACCAGGTGGTCAAAGATGATATTGCCGACATCCAGAATCTGTTGACCCATGTGGTGGAAAAAATAACCCCCCATGCCGTGATCATGACCGGCGGCACGGGCATCAGCCCCAAAGATGTGACCATTGAAGCGGTACAGCCGTTTTTCGAAAAAACGCTCACCGCATTCGGCCCCGTGTTTGCCCAGCTCTCTTTTGAAGAAATCGATGCGGCCGCCATCGGTTCCAGGGCCACGGCCGGTATTATCAAAAATATCCTGGTGTTCTGCATCCCGGGCAGCCTTAAAGCCTGCAAACTGGCCTGCAACGCATTGATTTTTCCGGAAATCGGACACCTGCTCAAACATATGAGGGAATAATCATGACAACAGAACTGAACCCATTCATTTCAGCATGGAAAGACAACGATACCCGGATCAAACAGGCGTTTGAAGAACTGCTGGCCCACTTGAAGACCCTGGACAGAACCGGGCTGGAATTCGTGGCCCGGCCCACGGTCAGTTATTCCGTGCGCCCGAAACATGACCTTCAGAAAAAACGCCAGTTATACGCCATGGTGGATGTTATTGATGATGATCCGGACAACCGGTGGCTCTCTGTGTGCTTTTACGGAGAGATGATCACGGACCCGGATGAAAAAGGGGACCTGATTCCCGAGGGACTTTTAGGAGAAGACGGGTATTGTTTTGATCTGGATGAATACGATCCGGACGACATGGCGTATCTGAAACAGCGGCTCACCGAAGCCCACGCCAACGCACCGGAATAACAGATGTCATAAAAGGCGGGGTCTGATCGGAACCCGCCTTTTATCGATAAAAACAAGACACCGGCTATACGGAAAACCGGATGTTTAAAATATCCCCGTCCTTGACCAGATAGGTTTTTCCTTCCACATAGAACCGGCCGGCTTTTTTCAGCTCTGCTTCCGACCCGAAAGCGATCAAATCATCATAGGAAAACACTTCCGCTCTGATGAATCCTCTTTCCAGATCCGAATGAATGACCCCGGCCGCCCGGGGCGCGCTACTTTCCTGGCGCACCAGCCATTGACGCACCTCGTCTTTGCCCACGGTAAAAAAAGAGATCAGGTTCAAAGATCTCAGACACAGCCGGGTGAGCATTTCAAGCGCGGTTTCTTCAATACCCAGCGCATCCAGAAACTCCTGTTTTTCTTCAGATGTGTCCAGCAAAGCGATTTCCGCTTCCACTTTGGCGGACACCAGCATGACCTCGATGGCCTGGGCCTGACAGGCCGGGGCAAACCGGGCCAGCAGATTCTGATTTCCCAGGTCCTCTTCCGCCACGTTCACGGCAATCACCATTTTTTTCCGGGTAATGAACGGATAGCTGCGGATCATTTTGTCCTCATCCGGGGACAATGCCATCAACCGCAACGGATTTTCCTGCTCCAGGTGTGCCTGAATGCGCTGCATCAGATCCAGTTCTTTCTGCCGGGCCTCATCTTTTATTTTTTTCACCTCATCGGCCAGCCGCTGGATCCGTTTTTCCGCAAAAATCTGATCATGCATGAGCAGTTCAGCATTCACATTTTCAAAATCCCGCCAGGCATTCACCGATCCTTGGGCATGATACACGGCATCATCTTCAAACGCGCGGATCACATGACAGATGGCATCCATGTCCGCAATATCCCTGAAAATCTCGCCGCCGGCAATGGTCTCGGCTTCCAGTCTGGGCAGCAGCGCCAGATCCAGCCGGGCCCTGACCTGTTTTTTGGGTTGATACATATCCACCAGGGTGTTGAACCGGGAATCCATGATATCTGCGGCCCCGGGCACGGGTTTATTTGCTTTTGCCGGATCCAGTGCCGGATTTCCCGTTAAAATCTGAAACAAAGTTTTCTTGCCTGTCTGGGGCAGGCCGATAATACCGACTTTCATAAAATTGGGTATTCCCTTGATTGTTTACGTTTAAATTCTGACCCGCACAAAACCCGTTCAGGGCAGATGAATCCGTCTTTTTTCCGCATTTTTGTGAGGACGGTACAGCACGGCCACATGCCCCACCATACCTGCCACCGCCGCGCCCGTCTGCCGGGAAATCTCATCGAGCAGCCCGGCTTTAACCGCTTTATCCTTATGATCCACAAATTTGATCTTGATCAGCTCGGCCCCGTCCAGGGCGGTTTCAATCTCAGCCAAAAGCGCCGGGGTCATTCCCCTGGCACCCACAAACGCCCCGGGATTCAAATGATGGGCCAGACCCCGCAGATATTTGCGCTGGCTCCCGGTCAACTGCATCGCCATGTCATTATCCTTCATCTTGATTGGGTTTTAAAATAAGCCTTATACCACAGAAAAAAATGCTTGAACAGAAACAAGGGAAAAACCCGGCCCATGTCCCGGGTTTTTAAAAATAAAATCCAGGCACCCGGTCATGGACCAACCGGTTCAAACCGGTCTGAATTTTTAAAATTTTCCTTGTTTATATTGCCGATAAATTTTATAAGATACTCTGATTTTAAATGGATCTGCCCGCTTTTTTTGCAATTTCACTGCATCAGACAACGGACAGCCATCACTGTGAAACCGTATGATGATGGGTGAGCAACCGCATCATCTTTTTGTATAAACTTGACATTAATCAATTAGGAGGTTTTATGACAACTTTGGTATTTGGCCACAAAAACCCGGATACAGATTCTGTCTGTGCTGCCATCGCACTGGCGGATCTCAAGAAAAAACTGGGTGAGGATATTGCTCCGGCCGCTCAGGGTGAACTCAATCCGGAATCCAAATTCGTTCTGGACAAATTCGGCGTGGCCGCCCCGGCCGTGGTGACCAGCTATGCCGGCAAAGATGTGTACCTGGTGGATCATTCCGACCTGGCCCAGAGCCCGGATGACCTGAAAGAAGCCAACATTTTAGGCATTGTGGACCATCACAAGCTCGGGGACGTGACCACGGGCCAGCCCCTGGAATGCTGGATCTGGCCCGTGGGCTGCACCTGCACCGTCATCTCCCGCATGTACAAATACCTGGGCGTGGAAATTCCCAAGGATGTTGCGGGCATCATGCTGTGCGCCATTCTGTCCGACACTGTGATCTTCAAATCCGCCACGTGCACGGATGAAGACAAGGCCGTGTGCGCGGAACTGGCCGAGATCTGCGGTGAGTCCGATCTGGAAGCCCTGGGCATTGAAATGTTCAAGGTCAAATCCGCAGTGGAAGGCACCCCCATCCGGGAGCTGGTGTTCCGGGATTACAAAGACTTCAACATGAGCGGTAAGGGCGTAGGCGTAGGCCAGCTGGAACTGGTGGACCTGTCCATTGTGGACGGCATCAAAGCAGACCTGGAAAAAGACATCAAAGCTTTGAAAGCGGAAAAAGGACATCATTCCGTTCTTTTGATGCTCACCGACATCATGAAGGAAGGCACGGAACTGCTGGTGGCATCGGATGACGAGTCTGTGGTGGAAAAAGCGTTCGGCGTAGCCCCTAAAGACGGGAAAGCCTGGCTGCCCGGCATCATGAGCCGGAAAAAACAGATCGTACCGGACCTGGAAAAAGCGTTCAGCTGATACATACCTTAAAAGCATACACCATCGCTGAATAACAAAGGGGGCCGGCATCTGATTGATTCAGATGCCGGCCCCCTTTTTTTGTTCCTGGCGGCCCGGCGGCGGATGCTTTATTTGACACCCGCCGGGGCGATCATTTGTCAGACTTTTTTGTTTTTCATAACAGATCAATCCGCACTAGAGACAGCGGTTTGCTTCCTTGCGGGCATTTTCCTCGAAAATCACCGTGGCTGCGGCTATGGGCTGGGCCAGGTCATCCCAGGTGGTTTTGGTGTGGTTTCCACCGCTGGATCTGTGTGGGACATTCCTGATCCGGCTGTGTTGGGTGATCAACAGATCAGATCCTGAAATTCCAGTCCATACATGTGAAATGATGAACCGCAGTTGTTGCTTTTCGGCCGCTATTGATGGCTGCGACGGCGGACGGGTATTCGGAGATCACATCCTGTTTTGACAACAGACCGATCTGGGGCGGGACATCCGGTTTTTCGGCAGTTCACGCCCCTTCCCATGCCAGGCACCTCCGGCAATCATCTTCGCCATTTTCTATCCGTTTTTCACGGGCACAAACACCAGTCTGGGAAACCGCCCGGCCCCGATGATCAATGTATCTGCCGCAATTTCGCGTTTTTCACCGGAAGAAAGATCCACCGCTTCCACGCCGGTCAGGTTTTCTTCCTGTCCCATTACCTTTGTGATACCGGTGTTATAAACCACGGTCACGGCCTCCGGGCCGCTTCAGCATCCAGCGATTCGCTGTGGATCCACATCCGGATCATCTCCGGTTTTCTGACACGACTGTCACTGTTTCAACCCCTTTTCCAGCAGGGTTGTCACGGCTTTTGCCAGAAATTTTCCTCCCGTGATCACGGCATGCTTGCCGCAGGCCACGGTGATGTTCTCATTTGCCCGCTGCGCACCAGAGATCGATACAGATGGGCGCCGAAACAGCGGTGTGGGGTTATCTCCTTCGTTTCGGGCCATGCGGGATCCCATCCGCCGACGTAAATGAACACGGCATCAAATCCTTCACCTGCCAGCAGCTGGGGAATGGTAATGTCGGTTCCTGCGATACGCCGGTTTTAAAGGTTACCCCAGATCCTGAATCCCTGGATATCCCAGTCCAGCAGATCCATGGTCAGGCGCTCTCTTGCGATCGCGGTGCGCAAAATGCCTCCCCAGCACTTTCGGTTTTTCAAAACCGTAGCCGCACATGTCCCAGACGGGCCGTGAACGATGCGGCAGCCAATCCTTCCACACCGCCGATCACAGCCACGTTCTTGTCTGTGGCCGGGGCTTTATAGGGCTGAATCCGTTGTGACTGTTTTTCTTCATAATCGCAGACAAAACCGTTTGAGATCGTTGATACGGTTTCATCCTGGCGCCGCCGGCAGTCAAACTCGCACAATGCCGGGCAGATCCGGAAAATGACCGAGGGAAACGGGCATTCTTTCCTTTGATCACTGCCAGAGATCCGCATAACTTTCCTGGATCAATCCCAATATATTTTCTGATATCAAGCCCGGAAGGACAGGCCCGTTGGCAGGGAGTGGTGCAGTCCTGGATCGTGTATTCACGAATGATGCGCCTTGTCACGGATGTGAGCTTGATAATGTTTTTGGGATGATTTTTTCACAGGCCCCGCACCCGTGCATTTTTCCTGATCCACCACGGGCAGTCCGTCCGGTCCCATGGAAAGGGCGTTGAACATACAGGCGGTCACACAGGTGCCCAAACCCAGGCATCCGATATGGCAGACTTTCATCCCCTAAAAGCATGTGGCAGCGGCCCGGCAGTCTCTGATTCCTGATAGGCATAATTAAGGTCTGCCTTGTTGTTGCCGTAATAACATCCCGGGGCGGCAAACTCCGGTTCTTTTTCAGCCACGGATACCCCCATGATGGCGGCAATGGCCTGGGCCACATCATCCCCGGCCGCCACACATGAGTTGACACTGGCTTTTCCGGCCACAATGGCCTGGGCATTGGCCGTACACCCGGGCATGCCACAGCCGCCGCAGTTGGCACCGGGCAGCACATCATCAATAGCCAGGACCTTGGGGTCCTCATATACATAAAATGCCTTGGACGCGATCACCAGGGCCGTGCCGATGACGACTCCCAGTCCCCCCATCATCAGAATCGATTGAATCATGCCGTATCCTCTATGGTTTTTATGTTATCCTCTTGTACCGGCCGGTTGCGCCGGAATAATCCTGTACTGTATAACCATCTGCAAGCCGAAATGTCAACCATATCCCTGAATTTGATTAATTATTTTGCCATCGGCTTTGCTTTCAGGTGTCAGGCAAAACCAGGGATTTCACAGCAGCCAGATACGGTTCCAGTCCCCGCAGAAAAATATCATTATGCCCGGCACCGGCAATTTTCACCAGTTTTTTTTCAGGTGACGGGCAGGCGGAAAACAATGCCCGACCGTGGGAAAATGGAATCAGCTGATCCTGTTCACCGTGAATGATCAATGCCGGCCCGGTCCATTGACGGATTTTTTCCTGATCGTCCAGACTGATAGGCAGTTGGATGCCCCGGTCTGAGGGGTCAATGCCCAGCACCCGGAGCAGGCTCCCGGTACTGGCAAACCCGCTTTCCACAATCAGATTTTTCACCTCGGACGACCGGGCTGTTGCCGTGGAAAAACAAAATGGTGGGAGCCGCTTCAGAATACCGGCCGGACCTCACCAGATCTAAATCTTTGCAGTATTTGGCCAGGATTTCGGGGACCTGCCCGGCATTGCTCCCGCAAATGCCATACACTGGGGTTTATGGCAAAAGTTCTCTGACAGCCACAATCAGATCATCTGCATTCGGGATGTAAAACCGCTCCAGGGGCGGACTGACCGGCACCGGGATATCCGGTCCCGTAACCCGCCGAAGCGGGGCTTTAAGATATTTAAATCCCTGCTCCAGGACCACAGCGGCGATCTCTCCGGCAAATCCCCCGGTCCGGGTGGCCTCATGCATGACGATGAGCCGGCCGGTTTTTTCAACGGAAGCAAGGATGGTCTCCGTGTCCAGCGGGGTCAGGGTCCTGAGATCCACGATTTCGATATCAATTCCTTCCCGGCTGAGTGTTTCCGCCGCCCCCATGGCCGCACCCAGCATTCCGGACCAGGTGACCACGGTCAGGTCCCGGCCTTTTCTCTTGATGTCGGCCCGGCCCAGGGGGATGAGATATTCTTCTTCAGGCACGGGCATGGGGGGCGCAAAATATGAGCCCATGTGTTCGATGAAGATCACGGGGTTGTCGTCCCGGATGGCGGTCTTGAGCAGTCCTTTGGCATCGGTCGGGGTGGCGGGCATGACCACTTTAAGTCCGGGGCAGTGGGCCACCCAGGCCTCCAGGTTGTGGGAATGCTGGCATCCGGCCCCGAACCCGGCCCCGCTTTTGATGCGCACCACCAGGGGAAACGTGGATTTGCCTCCGGACAGGTATCTGAGCTTGGCGGCATGGTTGACGATCATGTCCGAGGCCAGGGTGAAAAAAGGATTGAACATGATTTCCACCACGGGCCGGAGCCCGGCTTCGGCTGCGCCCACAGCCAGACCGGCAATGACCGCTTCGGAAACAGGGGTGTCCTTGACCCGCCCGGGCCCGAACTCCTCCAGCAGGCCATGGGTCGGCAGCATGGGGTTGACATGGATACTCACACCCACGCCTTCCCCGGCAATGAACACGCCGGGATCGCGGTGCATCTCTTCTCTCAAGGCCTGGTTCACGGCCTGTCCCATTCCAAGTTTCTGCATGGTTTGATTCCTTAAATATATATCCAGACAAAGCTTCGCCTGTCCGTATCAGTTACGCATAAACATCTTCCAAAGCTTCCCGGGGCGCCGGATACGGGCTTTGTTCGGCAAACCGGACCGCTTCTTCCACAACCTCTTCGGCCTGTGACATCATCTGTGCCATATGAGCGGCAGTGACGGCTCCCTGATCCGACAACGCCTCGCTGAGGCGGCGGATGGGGCATTTTTCCTGCCAGGCCTTGATTTCATCTCTTGGCTGATATTCATGGGGATCGGTTTCACTGTGACCGCCCCAGCGGTAGGTCTTGCATTCGATCAGGGTCGGCCCGTTTCCTGACACGGCCCGTTGTCTGGCTTCCAGTGCGGCATTGTAAACCGCCGGGGCATCGTTTCCATCCACAATGATGCCGGGCATGCCGTATCCACCGGCCCGATCCGCCATGTCTGTGACCCGGGTATGTTCCTCATACCGCTGGCCCCCGGCATACAAATTGTTTTCACAAACAAAGATCAGGGGCAGCTGCCACAGGGCCGCCAGGTTCAGGGATTCATGAAAAGACCCTTCATCGGCAGCGCCGTCACCGAAAAAACAGACCGTGACCTGAGGCTCTTTTCTGTACTGCTGGGCAAAGGCCCGGCCCACGGCAATGGGCAGGGTGGCCCCCACCACCGTGGTGGTACAGGGGGCATTGATTTCAGGCACGGCCAGATGCAGGGTGCCGCTTTTGCCTTTGTTGCACCCGGTTTTTTTACCAAAGATTTCAGCCATGAGCGCTTTGGGATCCGCGCCTTTGGCCAGAAGATGATTGTGACTGCGATGGTTGGTAATAATGGCATCCTCCGGCTCCAGTGCCGCGCACACGCCCGAACCCACGGCTTCCTGTCCGTCGGCCACAATCATCATTCCCGGAATCTTGTCCTTGATTTTGCATAATTTCCTGAGCGCGTCTGAAAATTTTCTGGAAACAATCATGGTCCCAAGCATTTGAATTTTCTTTTCAACGGAAACGTCCATAAAGCCTCCCCGGCAATGACAGTTTTTTTAAACAAACCATTTGTTTTCCATCAGGGCCCTGGCTTCGGATGTGAGCGGAATCAGGTCGGTTTTATCCAGAAGATCCAGATTGAACTTCCGGTTCAACGCGGCAAAATGCTTTAATCCGAATGCCATCTTGTTGAGATAGGAAAACACCCCGATGGCCCCTGTGGAAAATGTGTTTGCCTGTGTACCGTACAGGGCACGCAGATCCGGCAGGTCACAGAAAATTTCTTCAATGGTGGCCCCATAGGGTTTGAACCGTTCCGGCACCTGGCCATTTCTGATCTGTTCCCCAATGGTTTTCCCGGTCATGGCCGCAGCCATGGAGGCCCGGCAAAGCCCGATTCCCAGCACATGGCCCTCCCCGTACGCCAGGCCCTTGAACACCTGATCCTCGCTGGCAAATCCGCCGGTCATCACCATGGCCGGCAGACGAATTTTTTCCGACTGAAGCTTGCTGCAGATGCGCACCACGGCATCCTCCAGACAGATGGTGGGCAACGACCATTCGTTCATCATTTTTGACGGGCTGTAACCGGACCCGCCGCCGGCCCCGTCAAAAGTGATCATGTCCACTTTGGCTTCACATGCGATGTGGATCACCTGTTCAATATCGGTCCGGTCATATCCTGCCATTTTAAAATAAATATTTTCAGCCCCCATATCCCGTAACTTGTCTATATGGTCTGTCAGGGAGGTTTGCGTCCAAAGCGGCAGCCGGCCATAGGTGTAAAAATTGGGACACACCCCGTCTTCATAGGCTTTTTGGACCACCGGGTCGCTGGGGTCCGGATACACCAGGTTCCCCTGTTCCTGTTTGACCCGTGCGGTCTCAAGATCCTTGACCCGGATGGCCGGCTGGGTGCCTTTGGCCCCCTGTCCGAACTTGATCTCAATGGCTTTGGCCCCGTATTTTTTAATGGCGATTTTAGGCACCCCCATCAGATCATCATCCACATTGCATTGCACAGCGATCTGGCCATATCCTCTGTCATATCTGGCAAAGCAGTCTAACGCTTTTCCCAGCAGCGGGAAATCCGTGACCTGTCCCTGCTGGATTTTCAAGTTTGGTTCGTTGTTTCTGGCATGTTCCCCGATCACACAGGTCACCCCGGCCATGGCAGCGCCGGAAAAATAATCCTGCCAGTTCAGCTTGATCAACGCCGGCAGAATCACGGGCATGGTCATCTTGACCGTGTTGTAAAACCCATACGTCCGTTCCAGGTCAACATTGAAAATAGTGGTATCATCACCGGTTTCTAAGATGCCCCGGGCCCCGAACACCCGGCCGTTGATATTGAAATGGGAAAAATCAACGGGGTAATCTTTTTCCGATGCAATCTGATTGTTCCCGGTGGTGGTGGGATACACAGTCTGGGCCCCCAGCACGGCTGCCTGGGCGATCTCGCAGGTGCCGCTGCAGTCCTGGGTGCAGAACGAGCACATGCCCGACTGGGGGGAAACAAACGTGCTCCGGTTTCTGGCAAACGTGAACCCGGAACTTAATCTGGGTGAATAGGTCATTTTAGAACACACCTCCTGAACGGTGATTTTCATATTTTCCAAAAACAGGTCAACGGTCTTTGGATACAACACCTGATTGTCTTCCGTGGCCCGGGGCATGATCCAGGGCCTGTCTCACTTTTTCTGCCAGATCGTTCATTGAAAACGGTTTCTGGATAAACGCCACCCCGTCGTCCAGGACCCCCTGATGGGCGACGACATCGGCGGTATATCCGGACATGAACAACACCCGGATGCCGGGGCAACGACCCATGATCTGTCCGGCCAGGTCCCGGCCGCTCATTTCCGGCAGGATCACATCACTCAAAAGCAGATCAATGGCACCGGAATGATTTTCCACCTCTTCCAGAGCCTCTGCCGGAGTGGCAGCGGATAATACTGTATATCCTTTTTGTTCCAGCATCATGCGGGTCATTTTGAGAATGGCGTGTTCATCCTCCACCACCAGGAGGATTTCCGTGCCGCCGGAAGCGGTTTTTGCAATGGGAACATCGCTGGAACGTTCCTCTTCTTCCGCAAGCCGGGGCAGGTAGATATTGAAAGTGGATCCCTGCCCGGGTTCGCTGTATACATTGATGAACCCTTTGTTCTGCTTTACGATACCATAGACGGTTGCCAGGCCCAGACCCGTGCCTTGCCCCACCCCCTTGGTGGTGAAAAACGGTTCGAACAGGTTTTTCAGGGTTTCTTTATCCATACCGCAGCCATTGTCACTCACTGACAGCAACGCATAATCTCCTGGGATAAACCCCTGGTTCCTCCGGCAATACGCGTCATCAAATGTTTTTCTTCCGGTTTCTATGGTGAGTCTGCCGACGCCGGCAATGGCGTCCCGGGCATTGATACACAGGTTCACCAGAATCTGGTTGATCTGGGACGGGTCCATTTTCACAGACCAGGTATGGGCAGCCGGCTTCCAGACCAGATCGATGTCTTCCCCGATGAGGCGGCGCAGCATGTTCAGCATGCTTTCCACGGTATCGTTCAAATCCAGGGGTCTCGGGGAAATGATCTGTTTTCTGGCAAAGGTGAGCAACTGCTTTGTGAGATCTGCCGATCGCTGGGCAGCAACCTGAATCTCTTTCAGACCGGCCGACAGATCGTGATTCTCTCCGATCTTTTCCAGGGCGAATTCCACATGCCCCAGAATCACCCCCAGCATGTTGTTGAAATCATGGGCAATGCCCCCGGCCAGCCGGCCCACGGATTCCATTTTCCTGGCCTGGAGCAGCTGATTTTGAAGCTTTGTGTTTTCCGTGATGTCCTGAACGGTTGAAATCATGAGGTTCTGTTCCTGCAAGGGAATATTCTTGGCGGAGACCACCCGTTTTTCACCATCCTGGCGGGTGATTTCCACCCCGTCCCAGGCCATTTTTTCCGGATCGCCGGATGCAATGTCCGCTAAAATACGGGTCATGATCTTTTCCCGGTACGCCGGGTCCGGATATGCCTTGTGAAAAAACGTATCAATGTCTTTGATCAGTTCCCCGGGCCAGCCGTATATTTGCTCGAACTTTTTGTTGATGAATATTGCCTGTCCTTCATCGATCGAATTGACCGCCAGCCCGATGGGCAGATTGTCCAGAATCGTCTGGATGAAATGATTGCGTTTTTCAAGGTCTTTCTGATATTTTTGACTCGATTTTTCCGCCTGTCTGCGCTCGATAATCTTTCCGATCATCCGTGCCATATGCTGACAACGCTTTTTTCCCAGCTCGATGATAAACTCCGGTCTGGGTTTATAGGCATTTGCTTTGGCCCGCAGATGATCCAAATCAACATGATATTTTTCAGCCAGCCGGGCCAGGGTGTCAGTGTCCTGAGGCGGATTCCCATATCCGATATTGACAGAACCGATGACTTTTTTTTCGGCAAAAACGGGCACGGCATACAGCCGGATCCCGCCGACACATTCAATATCAGCGGGTTTTCCGGACACCATCGCCGTTTTGGCAGAATCATTCCAGCAATTGTCATGACACAGCCATTTGCCGCAGGAAAGCGCTTTTCCGACATCGTTTGTGCCGCATAAATGAAAGGATGCTGTATCCATATACTGACACCAGGACGATCTGAAAACACCATATGCATAGTCTCCGTTGGCTTCATAGACCGCAAGAGAGGTATCGAGCAGGGCCATGACGTCCGCTGCCATTTCTGCCAGATGCTCTTTTCCGACCCCGTCCAGGATAAAACGGCGGGTGTTCAGCTCCGTGACATCGCCATATACTGTCTCAAATGCCGGATCATCCACATCCGCCAGGGAAGGTTCTTTCTCGACAAGCCATTCAAACTTCCGGAGTTCATTTTCAGCCTGTCTGCGCTCGCTGATGTCCGTCACAACTCCCATGGTGCCGATAAATTCACCCGTGTGTTTGTCAAACCTGGGGCCTGCCCCGATCACCACCGGAAATTCACGACCCTCTTTGTGTCGCAGAAAAATTTCATACCGGTCGGTATACCCCTGGGCACGCCTGGCTTCCGCTGCCTGAGCAATAGCCTGCTGTTCAAGGGGCACCATCTCCAGCCAGCATTTTCCGATGATCTGTTCAGACGGATATCCCAGCATTTCCGACAGCCGTTGATTGATGAACATGATCGCCCCCCGGGTATCGGTCATGACAAGCCCCTCGGTCATGTACATCATGATTTCTTCGGTCAATGACCAGGCGTCGTGCAGTTTTTTTTCCAGTTCCTGAACCCGATTTTCCAGTTCTTCACAGGTGGATTTTTCTTTCATGCAGGATCTCTATTATGTTCCAGACAGGCTGTTTTCAGCAATCTGACATTTCCGGTTAAAATTCCATTTTTTTTATAATGCAACAGTAATGCAACTATCATGAATTCAATGAAAGCTCAAGGACATCACCATTTGGGTTGAGGTAATGAAGGTGTTCCGGGTCTGATCTCAGCGGAGCCTCCGGAGGGCCTTTAATTCTGTGACTGTCGAACACAGGTCAATCATCATATAAATTCATTTCCGGAAAAAACTTGTCTGAACACTCTTTGCAGATGCTGTGGCTGAATTCAGCCTCGGAATGTGTCCGGATATAGGCTTCCAGTTGATGCCAGTATCCTTTGTCATCCCGGATTTTTTTGCAATAGGAACAAATGGGAAGCAACCCTTTCAATTGTTTCAATTCCCGGAGCGCCTTTTGAAGATCCGCCACGGAGGCTTCCAATTTCAGATTTGTTTCATTCAGATCCCGGGTCCGTTCCTTCACCTTTTGATCCAGGTCGGTCCTGTTCCTTTCAATGATGGATATATCCCGGTACGATTTGATGGCGTTTCTGAGCATCGTCACCATTTTCCGATTAGACAAATCTGTTTTTTCCCTGTAGTCATCAATATCGAAATTTTGTATCACAAACTGCTCCGGCGCCTTTCCCGGTTGGCCGGTTCGAATGATCAGCCGAATGTGAGATAGTTTCATGTCCTTTCTGATAAAATGAACCAGGTCCAGACCGGCTTCTCCGGTTTCCATGACGACGTCGATAATTGCCAGGGCAAAATCCGGATCGTTCCGCAGGATTTCCCGGGCCTGTGTTGCTGAATAAGCACTGGTCAATTCAAGACCTTTGCCGTCATAGACAAATTTTTTCAAAGCGATACGGGTGATTTCATGGACATCGGGCTCATCATCCACAAGAAGCACTTTCCAGGCATTACCGGAAGAATCCAACGCCGGCGCAACGGAACTTGTCGAATCTGTCAAATCCCTGGCAGGAACGTCTTTTTTTACTTCTCCTTTGACGTCACCAGGCAATCTGCGCTTATTTTTCGATCTGTTCAACTTCATAAATCCACTCTCATTTTTCCACCTGTTCGCTGGATTGCATTGCCGGTCACATAACAGTAACCCATTATATGACCATCATCCCCGAAATTTTACGTCAGCCAAAGGGGTCAAGTCAATACCACAAAAATCAGGGGGCTCTCACACAATTTTTACCGGCCTGTTTTGCCGCGTAAACCCCTTTGTCCGCCGCTTTAATCAGGGATTCGAATGTTTTCATGTGTTTTTTCCGGACGGCCACACCAATACTGACACTGCCCTTCCAAAACCCGTCTCCGGTTGGAACAACATGTCTGATACATTTTCTGACGGTTTCGGCAATTTGCAGTCCACGGAACGATCGGTATTCGGACAGATGATTAAAAATTCCATCCCCTCCCAGCCGACTGACAAAATCATCCGTCTGACGGCGTATTTGAAGGGTTCTGGAAAGCTCCTCAGAACAAAATCACCTGCGTCATGACCATAGGTATCATTGATCGCTTTGAAATGATCCGCATCGATCATCATCACAGATATGGGGTTTCCTGAACCGGTCGATTCCTCCCAGTGTTTTTAACTGCTGCGTGGCATGCCTTCGGTTCGGCAGGCCGGTCAACACATCCGTCAAGGAAATTTCGATTAATTCCTGATTTGCCCGGTGCAGTTCCTGCGTGCGTTCTTTGACTTTTTTTTCAAGCTCGGTCCTGTTGGCTTCAATGGTCAGGATATCCCGATACGATTTGATGGAACTGCGGGACATGGTATACATTTTCAGTGTGGTCAGATCTGTTTTTTCCTTGTAATCATCGATATCAAAATGATCGATCACATACCGTTCCGGGGCCTTGCCGGGTTGACCCGTTCGAACGATCAGCCGAATGTGTGAAAGCCCCATTTCTTCTCTGATAAAACGAACCAGATCCAGACCCGCTTCTTCAGTTTCCATGACGACGTCAATCAGTGCCGCCGAAAAACTCGGATCACTGTGAAGAATTTCTTTTGCCTGTTCCGCAGAATAGGCGCTGATCAATTCCAGAATTTTTCCGTCAAAACGAAACCCTTTGAGCGCAATCCGGGTGATTTCATGGACATCGGGCTCATCATCCACAATGAGCATTTTCCAATGATTCCCATCCGGATTGATTTCGGGTTGAGCAGGCCGTTCAGAAACTTCCATTTTGCCGTTTTGAGGCCTTTGTCTCTCTTCTTTTCTTGTTTCATCGGGCCATGTCTTTTTATTTTTTGATCGGATCAGTTTCATGAATCGTTTCCTTTGTCACAGGAAAGGTCAATATGAATTTCGTCCCTTTCTCCTGGGTGCTTTTACATTCAATCGTCCCTTTCAAGCGGCTGGTCACGATGTTATGACAGATATACATGCCAAGCCCCGTGCCGCCCCTGGCCCTTACCGTGGTATAAAACGGTTCGAAAACCCGTTCCGCCACTTCGGCGGACATCCCCTTTCCCGTATCAGAATAATGGATCAGAACATTGTCATTTTCTTTCTGGATTTCTATAAAAATCAGGCCCTCCAGCGTCCCGTTGTCAAAACCGTGGCGGACACTGTTTTCAAACAGATTCGATACCACCTGGAAAATATCCCCGGGATTCCCATACAGGTTAATGGTTTCATGACTGTCAAAGACGGCTTTGATGGATGTATTTTTGATGGTCATTTTCATGCTTGTCAGCACATCTTTGATCGTATCATTCAAGCTGTATAAAAATAATTCCTCAACACTCTGCTCCATGGAGGTTCTTTTGAAACTTCCCACCAGATCCGCAGACCGGTTCAGATTGGAAAAAACCAGTCTGGACGCATCCCGAATGGTCTCCAGCGTTGAAATCAAATCGTCTTCTTCCACCTCTTCCTGCATCAGCATCTGTTCAATCTGATGTGATGCCTCTGCAATACTCGATGACGCCGTCAATGCGATGCCGATGGGTGTATTGATTTCATGGGCAAACCCCGCCACCAGGCGGCCCAGGGACGCCATTTTCTCGGACTCCACCAGTTTGGCCTGGGCCTGTCTAAGGTCAGAGAGACTTTTATTAAGCTTGGCATTTGCCTTGTGAAGCTGCCGCATCAGGCTTCCTTGTTCCCGATTCAGGGACAGAACCTCTTTGCGCATGGTTTCAAGCTCGTCCGTGTCCTGCCTGCCGAAAACCAGAATCTGGTCCTCGCAGGGCTCAAAGGAAAAGTAAAACGTCCGGGGAGAGGCGTTGTTCACCCCGACCGTCAGCATCCTTTCGATGGACGGGTCCCCGGCAGCGGCTGCCGGATCGAATTCATTTGAAAAATCAACAATCACATCTGAAAAGTTTTGTCCGGTCGTTGAAAGACCGGTCAAGTCCTTTGCATACTGATTGGCCGACACGATTTCCCCTTTCCGGGACAACACAAAAAAAAGTACGGGCGCTTTTTTATCCACATACCCGTTAACGGCATCCTGAATCGATATTTTCCGGGACATTACTTGACCTTTGATATTTTGATCGTGTTAACGTTTGTTGAAGTACAACAAACCACCATCACAATGGCTACTATCATGAGTTAATCAAAATCTCAACGATATTATGGGGTTGTTTCAGCCATCTGCCGCCAGATAGCTCTCGGGAAAACCGCCTCGAACCCAAAATGTCTGTATTGTGTCACTTTCGCTGCCGGTTTCAATGATGTTCAGCCCGCTCATGTACAGGTAACTGATCCGACCCGCAAGGCTTTCAGACGATTGACGCATCAAATCCATACATTTTGCGATGGTTTTGGCAAGGGTGGTTTTTCCAACCTGACGCGCCACCAAGCAGTGCGACCGCAGGTACCTGCCCAATTTTTCTTTTTATTTCACTTGTCATCCATCGAGAAATCATACACATTTTATTTGGTAAACGCCATGCACATAACCGCTTCAGTGTTCATCAACGATGACTGACCCGCACTGCACCATGACTATGACCTGTGGCTGGAAAAACTGGCTCCCTGAACCGGTGTCCCAGTACCGGCACAATGTGGAGGAACACAATGCTGATGCCCATGAAGCGGCAGATCATGGGCCGGAAAGTGTGATCGACGTCACTGACGGAAAACTGGATTTCGGCACCTGGGAACGGATTTTCTGCAGGGAGTTTGATGTAGAAGGAAAGAAGCGGGGCCTGGTCAAGATCATCCAGGGAATAGCGGCCTGGGCCGCCCGAAAAAAATGGATGTCTCTATTACCAAAATACGAACATGAAATGTTTGATAAGGAAGAAAAATAAAGCGCCACAAAGAAGGTGTTCCCGCTGGATTGCGACCTGGCCTTTAGATTCGGCCGCAAAATAGCATCAGAATAAGCATACACGTTTGAAGATTTTATACCTTGTACGCGCCAAAGAAAGACAATGCCGATAAGGTGCCGCCATGGCTGGCTCCAGAAATGGGTTGACGCTGGGTCTTTAAATCTATATTCCATTTTCAAGATATATCATGAATTTAAAGGAATTATTAATGAAAAAACGGTTTTTCCTGCTGATGCTGAGTTTCCTGTGGATACTGCCCCTGTCTGCCGACACCGGGACCTCTTCATCCAGCACCCAGGGCACCCCCCGCATCACCCTCCCAGACCCCAGTTATGAATTTGATCCGGCCATTGAAGGCGATGTGGTCACCCATGAGTTCACGCTGGTCAATTCCGGAAACGCTTTGCTGGAAATCCTCAAAGTCCAGACCGGCTGAGGGTGCACCGCAGCCACCAGCGCGCGGCACCTTCTTCCGGGGGAAGAAGGAAAATTAAATGCATCCTTTGCCACACAGGGCTATGGCGGCCGAATGGTCAAAGAGGTGATCAAAATCCACACCAACGATCCTGAGAACAAGGTCATTACAGTGTCTCTGTCCGGCGAAGTCCGGCCTGTCGCCCGTCTTACGCCTCAAATGATCAGTCTGAGAGGTAAACCCGGCGACACCATTTCGGCTGAGATGAAAATCGTCCCAGCGGCCTTTCCCGATTTCAACATTGTAAATGCATCCGCCAGAAACGGCCGGGATATCGACTTTACCATCGAAAAACAGGGAAGCCCGCCGGACAGTTATTTTGTGTTGACGGTTCACAACAAAAAAAGCACTGCCGGCCGGTACTTTGACATCATTGAAATAGAAACCGATCTCGATCCCAAACGTACCATCAAAATCCGGGTGGCTGGATATATCCAGCCCTGAGCGCAGATAAAAACAAGCAGAATTTTAAGCAGCAGGTACATCGCCTGCTGCTTTTTTTTGGATATGGTGCATTTTTTTATTCCGGAGGTTGACAACCGGTTTATGTAACTATATATTCCGTTTTAACGATTTATAGGAGCGGGGACCATGAAAGAGTTTATCAAAGTGATGAAAGCCCTGTCTGATCCGGCCCGGGTGAAAATCATGAAAATGCTTCAGCACAAAACCATGTGCGTGTGTGAAATCCAGACCGCCCTGGACAAAGCCCAGTCCACCACCAGCAAACATTTGAAAATCCTGGAGGATGCCGGCCTGATCACCTATCAGAAAAACGGGCTGTGGGTGAACTATCAACTGGCGGACGGCACCCAGAGCCCGTTTGCCGCCAGCCTGATCAGCCATCTTCACCACTGGCTGGAGGATGAATCCGACATAAAAGAGCTGGTCCGGCTCCTGCCTGCCATTGACCGGAATGTCATTTTGAACCGGAACTGACGGTTCCATAAAGGAGTTTTCCATAATGAAAGAAAAAACCAAACTGCTCATTCTAGTGGCTTTGTTTCTCATGGCCTATTTCATCCCCTGGGCACATCCGGTGATCCGGCAGTCCGGGCTGGAGGCGTTCATGATGCTCCAGGAATATGCCAGGGAACATGTACTGACCTGCCTGATTCCGGCGTTTTTCATCGCCGGTGCCATTGCCGTATTCGTGTCCCAGGCATCCATGCTCAAGTATTTCGGCAATCAGGCCAATAAAATTCTGTCCTATTCCGTGGCATCGGTGTCCGGCACCATCCTGGCGGTCTGCTCCTGCACGGTGCTGCCGCTGTTTGCCGGGATCTACACCCGGGGGGCCGGCATCGGCCCGGCCACGGCATTTTTATACTCCGGTCCGGCCATCAATGTGCTGGCCATCACCATGACCGCCAAAATCCTGGGATGGCAGCTGGGCCTGGCCCGGGCCATTGGTGCCATTATTTTTGCAGTCATCACGGGGTTGCTGATGTCGGTGATCTTCAGAAAAGACGACATGGCCAGAACCGGAGGCCAGATCTATGTGCCGGATGAAGATGACACAGGCCGGACCCTTTTCCAGGACAGCATCTATATTCTGACCATGGTGCTGATCCTTGTTTTTGCCGCATTTGCCAAACCGGCCCCGGACGCCACAGGTCTCTGGCCGGCCATCTTTGCCGCCAAATGGGTTATCACCATTTTTCTTTTAATTGCTCTGGGCTGGATGCTCAAAGCCTGGTTCACCAAAGATGAGTGCGTGTCCTGGATCGACGCCACCTGGGGGTTCATGAAACAGATCTTTCCGCTGCTGTTCGGCGGTGTGATCGTGGCGGGATTTCTCCTGGGCCGGCCCGGACACTCTGCATTGATCCCCGAGCAGTACATCCAGACCCTGCTGGGGGGCAACTCGCTGTGGGCCAACCTGTTTGCCTCGGTGGCCGGGGCGTTCATGTACTTTGCCACTTTGACCGAAGTGCCCATCCTCCAGGGGCTGTTAGGTGCCGGCATGGGCAAGGGCCCTGCGCTGGCCCTGTTGCTGGCAGGACCAGCCCTGTCTCTGCCCAACATGCTGGTGATCGGCGGGGTCATGGGCGTGAAAAAAACAGCGGTGTTCTGTGCCATCATCATTGTGATGTCCACCATCGCCGGTATGATTTATGGTACGTTTATCGTATAGTGCAACCCCAAACATACATTTAAAGGAGTCACATCATGGAAATCAAAATACTGGGCCCTGGATGCCCCAAATGCGAACAAACCGGAAAAATCGTGACCGAAGCCGTGGCTGAAACCGGGGTGGAAGCCACTGTGGAAAAGGTGACCGGTGTCATGGAAATTGCCGGATACGGCGTTTTCGGCACCCCGGCCGTGGTCATTGACGGGGATGTCAAATGCGTGGGCAAAATCCCCAAAAAAGAGGATGTCAAATCCTGGCTGACCCAATAAGGCAGACAATAAAAAACACGCAACCTTAATAAGGACATGCCCGTGATGACCCGACCCATCTGTATGAAACACCGGATGGCCCAAACCCTGGATCAGCATGATCCGGGATTGAAAGACCAGCTGGAAAACAACCTCATCTTTCTGGCGGAACAGGAGATCCTCACCCTGATTCTGGAAGATGAGATGAAAAAAACGGCATGGCAGACGGCAACAATGTGACCCGAAGACAGATTGCCGCGTTTCTGGTTTCCGACAAAAGAGGCAAAAACCTTTTATGATGAAAACAAGGAGATGGTCGGGGGCATGCCCTTTGATCAGGTGTCAGACAGTATCAAACAATTTCTGCTGAAAAACAAACAACAGATCGCGGTCCGGACCTACACATTCATGATCTGGGGCAGCGCCACCCAAGATCCGCATCGATGACACATGGGTGGATGCCCAGTACAAAAAGATGACCGACAACCCGGTGGACAAAGCCAGACTCTTCGGAAAACCCACCTGGTGGGTACGGTGCCACCGGATGTGTTCCCTGTGACATGATGCAGCCCATCCTGGAAAAATTGGGGTGGCCCAGTGAAAATGTGCGTATTCTCATTCTGGTCGGGTTTGCCTGATTGCCGTATTCATTCTGGTGAACACCCAGTTCAAAAAAAGTCCTGCAACAACAGATCAACCCGTGGATACCTCAGACTATGAGGGTTCGTTCTCCAGTTCAATGACCTGCCGGTAAGGGCAGGGTCACCATAGTGATCGATCTGGGGAGCCACCGAATGTGTGCCCTGCGAATGATGGCCCCGATCACCAAACTGGAGGCAGCCTACCGGGACCGGGCCGTGATCGCGTTCATCGATGTATGGAAACACCGGGACCAGGCCCCCGGTTCGGGATCAGGGCCATTCCACCCAGGTTTTTTGACACTGAAGGCAAAGGTTACCGCCGCCAGGGATTCATGAGTGAAGATGCCATTGTGGAACGAATTAACCCGCATGGGGGTTGAAAAACCCGCCCTTTCAGATTGACAAGGAACGTATGATGCTTGATTCTGTTTTCTGACCGTGAACCAGTGGATGACCGGCGGCATCGTGCCGCTGCAATTGGGATCATTTTTGTGGGGCATGATCGGTGTGTTGTTCAGCCTGTCATTTGGCCTCCATCCGTTGATCGTAGGGGATGCGTGGGGGCCAGGAAAAAAGCGGTCCACCCCGCCAGGCCGGCATCTATTCCGCGCTTTTTCACTTTCGGCCTGTTTATCACCATGGCGCTTATCGGCATCATCTGCGCCCTTTGGGCCGGATGCTGGGGGGATGTGGGAAACTTTTGGCAGATACTGGTGGGCGCCATTCTGGTCTGGGTGGCCCTGGGTATGCTCGGGGTTGAAAAATGTTCGTTGTCAGGGGGCTATACCTGAAACTCAAAGGCATGACCGGGGCCTTTGTGCTGGGGCTGGCCTACGGGGTGTTGTCCGGTTCCTGCACCTTCGGATTCATCGCCCCTATTCTGGCGTTGATCACCATCCAGGGAAAAAGTGATGACCGGCATCATCCTCATCATCGTGTTCGGTATCGGCCACTGCCTGCCCATCGTGATTTGCCGGCAGTTCCACCGCCCTGGTGAAAAACTGCTGGAAAGCAGCGCCTGGAGCGGGGCCGGCATGTGGTTCAGAAAACTGGCCGGTGCCACCATCATGCTGCTGGGCCTGTATTTCATTGCCCAATCCCTTTTTTCGGCCCTGCAACCCTTATAGACCAAAGGAACTCGACCCCATGACAGTATCTTCACGTACCGGCCAACATCTCACAGGCTCTGTCCGCCAAGCTGTTTTCATCCTGCTGATATCCGCAGCACTGGGTGCGGCTGTCAGCCTCATCCGGCCGGACAGCATCCCTTTTGTGAAACCTGGTCCATGGCGGATAAACTGGTGACAGAAGACGGGGGCACCCTGCCCATTTCTCTGGAAGATGCGGCAACCCTGTTTGCAGACAATGCCGCAGTTTCTGGATGCCCGGACACCTGCCGAGTATGAAAAGGGACACATCAGGGCGCTGTCAATCTGCCCTGGCATGAGATGGACAACTATTTTGAAACCGTCATCATGACCCTGGACCCGGAAGCCATGGTCATCACTTACTACGACAGGGAAATCTGTTTCTAAGGCCATGACCTGGCACTGTTTCTCAAGGACTTGGGGTTCACCCGGGTCAAGGTGCTGGTCAACGGCTGGACCCTGTGGAAGGAACACAATCTGCCCGTTACCACCCCCTCATCCTGATCTTTCGGAGGTGCCATGCCCAAAAAAAAACAATCAAAAAACGTTGCACTCATTATAGGGTATCATTTTACCCGGCTGGTCATAGCCGGTGTGTTTATCTATGCCAGCATCGACAAAATCATCCACCCGGACCTGTTTGCCGAGGCCGTCTACAACTACCAGGTGCTGCCCGGATATCGTGAACTGTCGCCCTGATACTGCCCTGGCTGGAATTGAGCCTGGGCGCCTGTCTGCTGATCAACCGGTGGATGGCCGGGGCATCGGCCCTGGCTGCCGTGCTGATAGCCCTTATTTGTGGGACTGACATTCTTCAACCTGGCCCGGGGCCCCTGGATATCCAGCTGCGGGTGTTTTTCCACTAGCCTGAATGAAAGCCCATCTCCGTGCTGACCCTGGCACGGGATATTGTTTCCTGATCTTCTCTTTGACGCTGGCCGGGTTGGTGTTCGTTGAAGAAAACCGGGGCGGGTGATGGGAACGGCAGCTGATTTCACTTCCCTGGTTCTGGAAATCTTCAAAAAATGCGCTGGCCGTTCCGGATGCGAGGTGTGCCGGGAACACATGGAAGGGACTGCCTGTCCCTGCCGCATGCAGCTTGCGCACGTGTTTTCCGGCAGGTGCTTCATCCGCTTGAACTGCTGATCACCGTCTGAGTTTCAGGCATGGTCATCCAGATTTCAGGAATCCGGATGGGGCTTATAATTTCAACAGTGATGTGATCAAAATGACCCGCCTTTTTCACAAGATTGTGGTAAAGGACGGGTCTTTATCTGAAAATTCAGGCTCAATAATAAGGGACTGTTCGTTTTCTGAAATCTGCCAGATATGCAGGTCTTCAATGGATATTAGTGTCGGATTCGATCAATTCCCGCAGCCAGGTGACCGTCTCTGATGTATCTGGTTATTCCAGAAGAACGCTGCTGGTCTATTTCAAAGACCGATGGCCCATCTTGTCACCACAATGGCGCTAAGATCCCCACCAGGGGATCTGCCCGAACCAGATCCGAAAAATTTGGCTGCCAGCAGGGCAAATATAGCCAGAACACTGGTCAAAGCATCTGTAATGACATGGAGATACGCGGCCTTGAAATTTATGGTCACTCATGACCAGGTGTTGATGGCTTTGGGTGAGGTCTGAATGATCATCATGTGATCGAAGAGGGTCGTGATCATGGCTGTGGTTCGAACCCCCGTGGCCCAGGATGATGGCGGAAACAATATTGACGATCAGGCCGATCACGGCAACGACAATGGCCTGGATTGAACAGGATCATGGACCGGATTGATCAGACGTTCAATGGATTCAAACGCCATAGCAACTGCTGCAATCAAGGAGAATATTGCGTTGGTGTATCCGCCCAGCACGCCGACCTTTCCGGTACCGAAACAAAAGGATGGATTGTCCATCTGTTTTTCTGGCAAATATATATGCGGCAAGAGTGATAAACAGGGCCAGGGCATGGGTGCCCATGTGAATACGTCGGACAGAAGCGCCATGGAGCCGCTGATAAGGCCGGCAACAATTTCACTATCATGGTGATCAGGGTGATGATCACCACAATCAAGGTAACGGTCTCATTTTCCGGGAATCAGGGATCGCCTTGCGGGTGCTGCAGTTATGTGTTCTCACGGTTCAATACTTTCAGCCAATGATATGTTTTTGGATCAGCCGGTCAGGGAAGTGAACATCATCCCATCAGACCGAGAAAATCAAGAAGGGTTTCATGGGTGCCTTTGTGCATCTCATACCAGAATTCAAATGCGGCGGTGTTTTATCTTTGTCAAACAGATCAGCCAGTGGTCAGATCAGGATCCTGTATATTATCCAGTTGTTGTTTGTTTTTCAAGAAGGTATGGACCATGTCGATATTCCGTTCCGATTCCCAGAATACCGAGGCATTGCGGCTGGTGATACGGCCGGCGGTCAGGCTTATGGACGCAAGAAACCGGTCTTTCCAACCCGTAGATTTTCAATGATGTCAGGCATCAGGTCTTCGGCCCAGGCCGGTGAAACCGGCATATTCCGAGATTGTCAGCATCAGTTCCTGAAGCATGCGATGGGCGTTTCAACACTTTTTAATGCCCGGTGCCATGAAATTATTGCCATAGTGCAGCAGTATTTGCCCATGATGACCGCTGGGGGCCAGCACCCCGAAGTCCAGTACTGGTTGGGAACCATCCCAGCCCTGGCGGGCAAATGCCGTGTGAACGAACCGGTCCATGACGGGTGTGCCTTTTTCTTTTACTTGGGCCACATTGATTTCTGTACCACCGAGGATCTTCCCGTCGGCCGGACCATTTCATCCAGACGCTTTCCAAGTTCTGCATTGTGCAGGAATCTTCAACCGCATCAAAGTCCTGGAAATCCCATTTCGGCTTCATGGAGCGCTCGATATCGTCCGGGGCCAGCAATGCCTCATCAGACAGTCCATGAGTGACCAGGATTCCGCCTGCGGCCAATGGCATCAAATCCCAGCATATCGGCATGGCCGGCCAGCATTTCCGCGGCCCATGATCAAAGATGCCGCACAAAGGCCTAATGCCTGATAGGGTTCATAATCTTTTTGTAGATTCCGTTCATTTTCTTGCACACGGCCGCACAGGGTTCGCCACCGGAGTTTTCTGCTGTTTTCTGGATCGTTTCCTCGTTGAACTGTGTCAGGTAATGGTCCCGGATAAATTTCTGGTGAAAGGTTTTTCGTTCATCTTCGCGCCAGTAAATCGTGCGGTAGTTGAACGCCGAAGGATTATTGCCGGACATGGTGGCATAGTTCACCCCGAAAGTGCCGCCGGTTTCAACCCCGGATCATACCGGTATTTGGTGATGGCCTCGATGTCCTTGGCGGCCCATGCGCTGGTGTATTTGTCCTCAAACCATTGATCCGCCACCTTGCGTTCACAGAAATCCTCGTCCCTGGGTGCCGCCGTAGATGATGCCGACAATGCCGTGCTCCTGGAAAAGCTTGGATCCGAACCCGCCCCGGCCGGCCCAGGTATCCACCGGCGTCAGTTTTCCCTTGCGCACCGGGGCCGAGGCAATGGCACCGAAATCGGTGTACGGGAGGCCGGCCCGGTGGCCAGCACCCTGGGATCGGTTTCATACCGGCCGGAAAACCGGGTCATGGCCGCTTCCATCACACCATAAACCCCGCCCCGGCCCATTTTCCATATGGTATCGGGGAACACCGGCACCAGTTCCACCTCGATCTCCTCTCCGTGATTCCGGTTGAGATACAGCAAGAGACAGTCGGTCGGCTTTGCCCAGAATCACCAGCTGATTGATCCCCAAATTGTCGAACACCAGGGCGGCACCGCCCATGGATGATATATAGAATCCGTGCCAGCAGAGACATGCCGCAGAAAATCATCGGTTCGATCCCGGAAAAATGGAACCGGCCAGAAGACCGCCGCCGATGGTCAGGCTGTTGTGCTTGAAACTCATGTGGATGCCCAGGTCCACGGGTCGAAAAAATCCCCCACTGCATACCGTTTGAGCCTGTAAAATCCGGAAGAAGCATCCAGCATCAGTATCTTTAAAAAAAGCTGTTTATCTGTCATGTTTCCTGCCTTTCTTGTGAATCGCATATCAGCCGTTGAACCAGTGACGGGTCCGTTTGCAAGAACCCGACCAGCATCAGCATCACCGGCGCTTCGATCAGCACCCCCACCACCGTGGCCAGGGCTGCGCCCGAAGACAGCCCGAACAGCATGACCGATGTGGCAATGGCCACTTCAAAATGGTTGGAGGCCCCGATCATGGCGGCCGGGGCCGCATCTTCATAAGTGAATTTCATGAACACGGCTCCGGCATAACCGATGGCAAAAATAAGGATGGTCTGGATAAACAAAGGAACCGCGATCCACAGGATGGTCAATGGATTGGCGGTGATGACATCGCCTTTGAAGCTGAACAACAGCACCAGGGTCACCAGCAGGGCCCCAATGGTCACCGGGGTCAGAACCCTTAAAAATTTTTCCTTAAACCATGCTTCGCCCTTGGCCCTGATAATCCAGATTCTGGAAAAATACCCGGCCACCAGGGGCAAAGCCACATAGATCCCCACGGACAGCAGCAGGGCCTGCCAGGGAATGGGCAGCTTGCCCACGCCCAGCAGAAATCCGCCCAGCACTCCGTACAGCACCAGCATGGTCAAAGAATTGATAGCCACCATCACCAGGGTCAACCCGTCATTGCCCCGGGACAGATATCCCCACACCAGAACCATGGCTGTACAAGGCGCGATGCCCAAAAGGATGCATCCGGCCAGATAGCTTCGCCACAGCGGGATCTGCAGCATCTTCACCCCTTCGTGCAGCACCACCACCCCGTCCCCGTGGACGGCTCCCACCGGCAGGTTCAGGCCGAAGGGGATTTTCACCAGATCCATGGCGTCAGCACCGATAAATCCTTTAAATGCAACCCCCAGAAAAAACACAGAGATGGCATACATGGTAAAAGGCTTGATGCCCCAGTTGATGAAAAGCGTCCAGAATACGGGTTTGCCGCTTTTTCCCGCCCGGATGACCGAGGCGAAATCGATCTTCACCATGATGGGATACATCATGAAAAACAGGCACACGGCAATGGGGATGGATACCACGGGGGCCCCGTTTACGGTGATGGCCATGCCGTCCAGGGCTTTTGCCAGCCCGGGAGTGATTTTACCTAAAAGGATGCCGCCGATAATGCACAACCCGACCCAGACGGTCAGGTACCGCTCAAACACATTGGTCATTTTTCGATCATTTTCAACAGGGGAACTCATGGGTAATTTTTTCTCCTTTTTCAGGATTGTTCTATTGTTTTGCCTTTATTGCAATACATTATCCGGCAGGTTTTCCACAAACGCCCGGATCTCATCTCTGACTTTCCGGTAGCAGTCCAGCTGCTCCTGTTCGTCTCCGCCTCGCTTCCGGATCTCTTTTGCCAGGAGCGGGGGATCTTCAAATCCCCGGTGGGACTTTTTACCGGCCAGGGGAAAATAGGGACAGGTTTCTTTGGCATGGTCACACACCGTGATCACCACATCCATTTTTTTGTCCTGGAATTCACTGACAGGTTTGGACCGGTGACCGGAAATATCCACACCGGCCTCCTTCATCACCACCACGGCCCTGGGGTCCACGCCGTGAGTTTCGACGCCTGCGGAAAACACCTCGATCACATCATTTTTGAGATGCCGGGTCCACCCTTCGGCCATCTGGCTTCGGCACGCATTTCCCGTACACAGAAACAAAATCTTCAACTTCTGGTCATCCATCTGCTTTCTCCTTTTTTTGCACCGGGCAGCAGGCCTCTCCCCGCTGTTGCCGGCAAAGATCTTCTTTTGACAACGCCATGATCCCATCAAGAACCGCAAGATCCGCCTCAATCTGATCAAACAGGCTCAGCCGAGGGCAGCAACCAGTCCCAGGATGTTATCCATTCCATCGCCGCTTTCATCCGGGGCAAAATAGACCCACCAGGATTCTTTCCGGCTCTTGACCAGACCGGCCGTGACCAGAATGCCCAGGTGCCGTGAGGCAGTGGCTCCCGAGACCTGGTTCCGTGATCTAGCAGGCACACAGCTCTTCATACTGGGTCAAAAGCGGGATCTGAACCGGTTTCGATCGGCCAGGGCCTTGAGTTTTAAAAGGTCTTATCCATCTTACCTCTGGGTTGTCACTGAATATATCTACATAAGTAGCCAACAACTATCCTTATACTTGCTTTTTCAAGTCAATACAAAAATTATTCCGGTACCAAACAAATGATTTGCGCATATTGAGGAAACCAAACCGAAGGAATGAGACACTGTCATGACCGGTACGACATCATTTTGTAAACCGTTGGCCAGAAATGTGCGGTATGATATACAACAGTTGAAAATGATCCGGTTTGACCTAAAACTCAGGGAAGACATCTCAATGCTCAAAACCATGGCAGCCCAATGACCCTTGTTTTTGAAAACCGGCAGCCAAAAAAGCAGCGGCTGGATTCTGATCAAATTCCCGAGGTGATTCTGGCGTTTCTGTTCGCTCTGTTCTCAGTGCTGTTTCATGTGCTGATGGTGTACGAGGCCGTCAGCCACAGCTGGATCACCGGCTTTTACTGGACCTTGACCACCATGTCCACCCTGGGATTTGGTGATATTTTCACAGTGATATGAGCCGCCTTTTTTCCATCGTGGTATTGTTCCAGCGGCATCACGTTTTCTGCCAGGTGATGCTGCCTTTTACCTTTATCCAGTTTTCTATGCCCCGTGGCTGGAAGAACAAGAACAAGGCAGGCACCCAGGAGCCGTTCTGACACCATGTCGGACATGTGATTCTTACTATTTTGATCGGTGGCTGTCACCTCATTGAAAAAGCTCAATCAATACGGATTTGCCTATGTGAGTTCTCACCTCGGGGCTGCAAGTTGCCTGGATTTTATGACCAGGGATATCACGTGGTAGTGGGTGAACTGGATGATCCCGGACACCTACCGCCGGCTGCGTATTGAAAGCCAGGCTGCAATGGTCGTGGTGTTGAATGATGACATCGCCAGCACCAACATCATTTTACACCATCCGGGGAAAACCAATGATCAGGTAAGAAAACAGTGACCAACGCGGACCTGGAAGATTCTCTGGATATTCTCCAAGCTGGCCGGCAGCACCCACGTGTTCCGGTTTGCAGATGCTGGGCAGGGGGCCCTGTCCCGCCGGGTCCTGAGGTCAACATGCAGGCCAATATCATCGGGCAGTTTGATGACCTGCTGATTGCCGAAGCCCCAGCCATGCGGACCTGGCTCCAGGGAAAACAATGGCTGAAAGCCGGTTGCGAAATCTGCGGGGTGACGGCCAGGTGGGAATCTGGGAACAGGGAAAATTTCACATCCCCACCGCCGAAACCCGGATCACGGAATCCACGGTGCTGGTGCTGGCCAGGCAAAGAACAACTGGAACGATTTGACACCTCTATTGCTCCGGCGGATAAAACAGACAGACACCAGCCGCCCTGTGGTGGTGCTGGGAGGCGGCCGGGTAGGCCGGGCAGTGGCAGAGGCACTGCGTATCCGGGTATTGATTATTGCGTGGTGGAAAAAAAAACCCGGTATTGCCGACCAAACACCCCAACTTTATCCGGGAGTGCCGCCGACCGAGAAATACCCTGATCGAAGCCGGCCTGGAAAACACTTCGTCAATCATTATTACCCATGACGACAACCTGAACATCTGCCTGACCATTTACTGCCGCCGTCACGAGACCGGATGTGCAGATCATCAGCCGGAGCAGTCTGGACTTAAACATCAACACCCCTGCACCGGGCCGGTGCCAATCTGGTGATGTCCTTCCGGTTCATTGCTCACCACCACCATCATGAACCTGATTCAACCCCAGAAAATGCTCATGCTTTCGAAGGCCTCAATGTATTCAGAATGCCTTTGCATGCCAAACTGGAAAACAAATCCTGATCGATATCCAGATCCGGGAAAAAACCGGGTGCAGTGTGGTGGCCGTTAAAAAGATGAAGCCCTGATCATCAACCCGAACCCGGCCATTGTCCTTGAAAAAAAAAAAGACGAACTGGTGCTCATCAGCACTGCCGGTGCAAGAAAAAATGTTCATAGAAAAATATCCGGCCCCGTCGGAATAACGACCATGTCCTGAATGGAATTGAAGTTGCGCAAAATTCTGCCTATTTCACGCTGCCGACCCACAATCCAAAGCGGTCAACGCCAGTCCGCCCAGATTGTTGACCAGTATGTTCATCGCTGCCTGAAATCCGCATGCCGGCCGGCAGCTGTGGTTTCCATGGAAAAGCGGAAAAGGTGGTCAACGCCCCTAAAAAACCGGTGATCAGCAGCAGGCGCATCTCCGGGGTCAACGAGCACCCGGTCCGACAGCGAACAAAAGCCCAATCGAAAACATCCACCATGTTGACAGCCAGCGTGCCCAGGAAAGCGGGTGCCCCACAGGTTGATCGTCACAAGAGTAATCCCGTAACGGCTTGCCGCACCCAGGCTGCCGCCCAGCATGACCAGAGCAGTTTTCCATCTTTTTATGGCCCTTTTCTTTTGTTGCCGGTAAAGGTTTTTAACGTTATAATCCAGATGAAGTACCACGGAAACAGCGGTGGACAAAGCCCGGACCGGATCTCCCTGCTTTATACCGGGAAATCCAGGGACCGATCGAGGATATCACGGCACAGATCTGCAAGAAAGAGGCACTTTGACCTCTATGGGATGATTCAATAAATACTTGACGTCTCTTGTCAATGGTTGTTATCATCACGAATATATTATTTTACGTGATAATAAAGCCGCGTTTTACCGGAGAAATTGATATGTATTTTTCAACCGCAGGCATTGAAGCGACCATCTGGGTACCGCCGCTGGTGGCATTTGTGGTGTCATTTTTCACCTCCATGGGCCAGGATATCCGGTGCGTTTCTCCCTGCCGTTCCAGATGTCGGTTCTGGGCTACACCCATCCTTCGGTCAGTGCCACCAATCAGTTGTTCAACATTGTGGCCATTCCCAGCGGGGTTTACCGTTACTGGCGCGAGGGACGGATGGTATGGCCCCTGACCTGGATCGTCGTTGCAGGCACCCTGCCCGGCGTATTCATCGGTGCAATTGTACGGGTGACCTGGCTCCCGGACCCCGGACTGTTCAAGCTGTTTGCCGCCGGTGTCCTGCTGTATATCGGGCTTAAAATGATGCGGGACCTGCGGAAGCAATCCGGCCGGAATGCCGGCAAAAACGACAGTGAAAAGCGGTTTCAAACCCTGATGAAAACCTGGCGTTCAGATGATGCCACTTCGCGGCCCTCCACTGTGACCGGTTTCAACCTCCGCCGGCTGGGATTCACCTTTTATGGTGAATCCTATGAGGTATCTTTTCCAGGCATTTTTTTTCTCAGTTTCATTGTGGGCATTGTCGGCGGGATTTACGGCATCGGCGGCGGTTCCATCATCGCCCCTTTTTTTGTCACTTTTTTCGGACTGCCGGTATATATCGTGGCTGGCGCGGCCCTGATGGGGACCTTTGTCACCTCCATTGCCGGGGTTGCTTTTTACCAGGCCATTGCCCCGTTTTATCCCCACCTGTCCGTGGCTCCCGACTGGCTGCTGGGAATTTTATTCGGTGTCGGTGGCATGGGGGGCATGTATTTAGGGGCCCGGTGCCAGAAATTTGTCCCTGCCAGGGCCATCAAATGGATGTTGACCTGGATCATGATACTGACGGCAGCCAAATATGTGTTTGAGTTTTTTTAAATAATCGTTGACGGTTTTTACAGCAGAAGGGAACGCCCCGAAAATCCGGGACTGTATGGACCGGAACAGTATTGAAAACCACCGGAAAATAACCTATGCTTCTGTCATGAATTTTCAGGTTCAGACAGATGCGGTCAAAGACGGTCGGAAGGGGGGAGGATTGAAACTGATCCTTCCCTTTTTCAGGCGGTACAAGGCCCAGATCCTTTTGGGCATGGTATGCATGATCATTGTGGACGGCACTCAGCTCATCGTGCCCCAGGTGATCCGTTCGGTGGTGGATACCCTGGATGCGGGCAGCCTGGACCGGGCCGTACTGATCCGTCAGTGTGTATTCATTCTGGGGCTGGGCGTGCTTATGGCGGTGCTGCGTTATGCCTGGCGCATTCTGCTCATGGGCAGTGCCAGAAATCTGGAAAAAGGGATCCGGGACCAGCTGTACACCCATATCATGGCATTGGACCCGGCTTTTTTCGACCGGGTGAATACCGGGGATATCATGGCCCATGCCACCTCGGACATCAACCATGTGCGCATGGCTTTCGGATTCGGAATTATTGTGCTGGTGGACACGGTGCTGCTGGGAGGCGCCATTCTGGCCATCATGATCTGGACCCATCCCAAACTCACTGCCCTGGCCTTGATTCCCATGCCGGCCCTGATTTTCTTCACACGATTCCTAGGTAAAAAAATGCATGACTTTCACACCACAGCCCAGGAATCATTTTCTGTTCTCACTGAAATGATCCGGGAAAGCTTTTTCGGGATCCGGATCATCAAGGTGTTCAATTTTGAATCGCTGGTAACAAACCGGGTGGGCCATGCTGCCACGGATTATTTCCGCAAAAACCTGAAACGGGCTGTGGCCACATCCCTGTTGCGTCCTTTGCTGGGGTTTTTCTTTAACATCTCTTCATTGATTATTCTGTTCTACGGCGGAATACTGGTGATGCGCAACACGTTGAGCCCCGGAGAACTGGTGGCGTTTCTCCAGTATCTGGGTTTGCTGGCCTGGCCGATCATTGCCATCGGATGGATGACCAACCTGTTCCAGCGGGGCATGTCCTCTTTGCGCCGCATCAACGCCCTGCTCCAGTCCCGGCCCCGGATCACCTGTCCGGAAAACCCGGTGACCATGCCCCGCCAGATCCGCCAGATCCGGTTCAGCCATACCGGGTTCTCCTATGACGGCCACACCCCCATATTGTCGGACATCTGTCTGGATATCCCGGGGGGCAGCCGGGTGGGCATCACCGGCCCGCCCGGGACCGGCAAAACCACCCTGGCGTGTCTGATGATGCGGCTGTATGATCCCACACAAGGCAAAATCCGGGTGAACGGCATTCCCACCACGGACATGGACCCCAAAGCCCTGCAGTCCTGCATCGCATTCATGCCCCAGGAACCGTTTCTGTTTTCCGCCACCATCCGGGAAAACATGCTTATGGGGCGGAACATGCCAGATACTGAACTGGAGAAAGTGATCCGAATCTGTGATCTTTCCGATACCATCAAAGCCATGCCACGGGGATTGGAAGCCCTTGTGGGAGAGCGGGGGGTGACCTTGTCCGGGGGACAGAAACAGCGGCTGGTCCTGGCCAGGGCCCTGGTGGAGGACAAGCCGGTGCTGATTCTGGACGATCCGGTCAGCCAGCTGGACACCCAGACCGCCCAACGGGTGATCGACGGTATCCACCGCCGGACAAAGGATCGCACCTGCGTCCTTATCTCCCACCGGCTGTCCGCTCTGGCCGCTTGCGACACCATATATGTTCTTGAAAACGGCCGGATCTCTGCCGGCGGATCCCATGCCCATCTGCTTGAAACCAGCCGATACTACCGGCATGCATTTGATGTGCAGCAGTTTGAGGAGACCTGATGACGCGGGAAGAAAAGGAAATCCGTCTGGCCGACCTGGTCCTGGCCAAAGCGATGTGGCCCTATATCCGGCCCTATGCCTGGATGCTGGCAGTGTCCACCCTGCTGGTGTTTGCCGGTATTTTCTTTGAGCTGTCCATCCCGCTGCTCATCCAGAAAGGCCTGGACGGGTTTATCCTCCAATCCGGCCAGAATTCAAAGGATGCCTTGTTTCTGGGTCTGCACATGGAAGATTTCAGGTCGTTCGGTCTTTTTTTCTGCCTGATGATTCTGGCCGCATTTGTCATCGATTTCGGTCAGACCCTGTTTCTTGAATACTCCGGCCAGAAAATTATTCTGAACCTGCGATGGAAACTGTTCTCCCACATGACCGGCCTGCCGGTGGCCTATTATGATAAAAATGCCTCCGGCCGGCTGGTGGCAAGGGTGGCAGGCGACATTGAGAACATGAACGAGATGTTCACCAGTGTGCTGGTGTTCATCTTCAAGGATCTGGTGCTCATGGCAGCCATTTTTGTGATGCTGGCACGGCTCAATGCCGGACTGGCCTTTTACCTGTTTGGGCTGGTGCCCGTGATCCTGATGAGTGTCACCGGTTTTTCCCGGCATGTGCGCAGCGCCTTCCGGACCATCCGACAGAAGATCGGGGAGATCAACCACAGTTTTTCCGAAGGCATTTCCGGCATCCGGGCCATCCAGACCACTGGCAGTGCAGCCACGTTTATCAAACGGTTCCGGGATCTCAATGCGACCCATTATGATGCCGCCATGCGCCAGATAAAGACGTTTGCCGTGTTCATGCCCTTTATCGGGTTATTGGGCATCATCAGCACGGCCGTCATCCTGTGGGCCGGCGGTCTCAAGGTCACGGCCCATGAAATGACCATCGGCGAACTGGTGGCATTCCTCACCTATATGAAACTGTTTTTCAGGCCGTTGCGGGAGCTGTCGGAAAAATTCAATCTGCTTCAGAATGCTTTGGCATCGGCGGAACGGATCACCACCGTGCTGGAACAGAAAAAAGACCGGCAGCGCCTTACCCGAAAAAGAGTCCGGATGGATGCCATCCATCACCTGGCATTTGATCATGTTCATTTTTCCTATGACACGGAAACACCGGTGCTCAAAGATATCTGTTTTTCTCTTGAAAAAGGGAGTTCCATCGGAATCGTGGGTCAGACCGGGTCCGGAAAGACCTCCATCATCAACCTGGTCACAGGATTCTACCGGCCGGATGCCGGCCTTATCCGAATCAACGGTCAACTTCAGGAATCCATCAACACCATGGATATCCGACGGAAAACCGCTCTGGTCATGCAGGATCCCATCCTTTTTTCCGGCACTGTGAAAGACAATATCTGCCCGCCGGAAAATCCCCTGGACGGTCCGGACCTGAAAAAAGTGCTGGAGCAGGCCAACTGCGGATTTTTATATGACAAATTCAATGGACCCGAAACCATGCTCAAGGAAGGCGGCCGCCCTCTGTCCGCCGGAGAAAAACAGCTGATATGCATTGCCCGGGCCTTTGCCTGCAACCCGGATCTGATCATTTTCGATGAGGCCACTTCCTACATGGATTCCGGATCAGAGCAGGCGGTGCATGAGGCCATGAACCGGCTCATGAAAGGACGGCTGTCCATCATCATCGCCCACCGCCTGTCCACCATCCGGCACTGTGACCGGATACTGCTGCTCAGAAATGGCCGGATCCGGGAACAAGGCAGCCACCCGGAGCTGGTCAGGGCCAAAGGTGAGTATTATCACCTGCTGGAAAAAGAAACCCTGTAAGGGGTAAAAAAACCGGGTTCAGATTCAGTAAGGCCGGTTAACGGATTTCCACCAGTTTATCTTTAGAATGGCGCCGGCGGGGGGGCTGTTTAGCCGACCGGTATCCCAGGGCCACCAGCACCGCCACCTCGAACTTGTGGGTATCGATTTCCAGAATGCGCTCCACCCGGTCTTTTTCAAATCCCTCCATGGGGCAGGAATCAATGCCCATTGCCGCGGCAGCGGTCATGATATCGGCCAAAGCGATATAACACTGTTTGCTGCACCAGGCATACAGATTCATTCGCGGCAGCACCTCTGTTTCCATATGATGCCGGTATTTTTCAATATAAGCGGTGGTGGCATCTTGGGGCAGCCCTCTGCGGCCAAAACTTTCAGCCACATACGGGTGGCCCGGAACCACCTGATCCGGTCTGGCCAGAATCACGACCACATGGCTGCTGTCAGTTATCTGAGCCTGGTCCCAGCAGGCCGGGCGCAGTTTCTCCCGGATATCCGGTGATTGCAGCACCAGAAATTTCCAGGCCTCCATACCAAAGGAAGAGGGAGACAGCACCGCCGCCTCCAGAATCGTGTCCAGATCTTTAGTGGCAATCTTTCTGGCCGGGTCGAATTTCTTGCAGGCATGACGAAAATTCAACGCATCGATGACGGCGTTCATGGCGGCATCTCCTTATTTATCCTTTGGCAAACAACGCCTTCACAATATGGGTGACCATGGCTGGATTTTCCTTGAGCCGACGGGTGGAATACCCGAACCAGTGTTCCCCGAACGGCACATACACCCGCACCTTGTGGCCGGCATCCGCCAGGCTCTGCCGCTGTTTGGGTGTCACACCGTACAGCATCTGAAATTCATACCGGTCTTTGGGGATGTTGTATTTCTTGATCAGATTCAGCGCCCCTTCAATCAGGGGTTTGTCATGGGTGGCAATGCCCGGGTAGATGCCGTTCTGAAACATGAATTCCAGATCTTCCAGATAATGGGCATTGATCTCTTCATATTTTTTGTATGCAATGGACGGTGGTTCCACGTAAATCCCTTTGCACAGCCGGAAGTTCAAATCAGCGTCATCGGATTTCAGATCCAGCATGGCTTCGATATCGGAACGGGTCCGTTTCATATACGCCTGAAGCACCAATCCCACATTTTTTGGAAATTTTGCTTTGATCCGCCTGAAAATTTCAATGGTGTCGTCCACAGTGGGGGAGTTTTCCATGTCGATGCGGACAAAATTATCATATTCAGCCGCCGTGGCCACAATATCCCGCATGTAGTCAGAGCAGGTCTGCTTGTCCAGAAGAAGACCGAACATGGTGGGTTTGATGGAATAATTTCCCTTGACATCCGTGGCTTCAAGCGTGTTAATCAGATCAATATACTGATCCCGGTTGTCTTTGGCCTGGTCCATGTTTTCAATGAACTCACCCAGAATATCCAGGGTGACCAGGGTATTGTTCCGGTTCAGCTCCCTGGACGCTTCCAGGGCCTGTTCCGTTTTTTTCCCGGCAATATACTCTTTTGAAAACTGCCAGATCAGCTTCTCGGGCATATGGGGAAGAATCTGACTGATAAGTTTATTTATCATGATAATCAAACTCCTTTTGAATGAATTTTCAGATACTTTCCCTCAATGGTTAAACCATTATAAAAAAACAGTCAAGGATTATTCTTTTTTTTACACCGGTTTGATCCAGAATACCATTTTTGGGGTGATTCCTTTGTCACCGTGGTATTTCCTCTCCTGTTATTCGGATCACGTCTCCAGGACGATCGGGTCCGGCAACGGACAGAGCGATGCCCGGCCGATTCAGACAACGGCCCACCTCGGCCAGGGCCCGTTCAGGCCGGTTGTTTTCCTCGCTCAGATGGGCCAGGATGACATGGTGCAGCTGGTCATGGTAAAGGTCCGCCAGAAGGGTGCCGGCATCACTATTGGACAGATGCCCGGTGCGCGATTGAATCCGCTGCTTCAGATGCCAGGGATAAGACCCGTTGATGAGCATCTCCGGATCATGATTGGATTCCAGGTAAAGAACGGAAGAACCGGACAGATGGGTCCGCACCAGGTTGGTCACCACCCCCAGATCCGTGGCGATGCCGATTTTACTCTGCTGCCAGGTCAATGTCAGGCCGGCCGGGTCCGAGGCGTCATGGGAGATGGAAAAGGGATCCAGGATCAGATCCCGGATGTCAAACCGGGTCCCGCATTCAAAATGGATCAGTTCAGGCACATGGCCCAGACCGGGGCAGGCCTGATGGGTAGCAGAAGAAATATATACGGGAATATTGAAGCGCCGTCCCAGGACACCGGCACCCCGGACATGGTCGATATGTTCATGGGTGATGACAATGGCGGACAAATCAGCAGGATCCTGTCCCACTGCCGCCATCCGCCGCTGAAGCTCCACACCGGACAAACCGGCATCCACCAGAATGGCGGTGTCCGGCGTGGAGACCAGCAACGCGTTTCCTTTGCTGCCCGAAGCCAGCGGACAGACGCAAAAAGAATTATTCTTTTTCATCCGCCTTGACAGCTTTGTAGCTGAGTTTGATTTTTCCATCCCGGGTGATATCCAGGACCTTGACTTTGATCACATCCCCTTCTTTGACCACATCCGTGACCTTCTTGACCCGGTAGTCAGCCAGCTCGGAAATATGAACCAGACCGTCGGTGCCGGATTTGATATTCACAAACGCCCCGAAATCGGTAATTTTCACGACCTTGCCTTCATAGATGGCCCCGATTTCCGGATCCAGCGCGATATCCGCCACCATGGCCAGGGCCCGCTCCGCATCCTCCTGATTTTCGCCGGCAATTTTCACCAGTCCGGAGTCATCCACTTCAATGGTGGTGTTGGTGTCCGCCTGGAGCGCCCGGATAATCTTGCCGCCGGGGCCGATAATGTCCCTGATCTTGTCCGGATTAATGGTGATGCTCAAAATTTTGGGGGCATGGGGAGAAATATCATCCCGATACGTGTTGATGGTTTTCAACATCTCTCCCAGAATATGAAGCCGGCCTGCTTTCGCCTGAATCAAAGCTTTTTCCATGACATCTTTGGACAGCTCCTTGATCTTGATATCCATCTGCAGGGCCGTGATGCCGGTCTTCAGGACCGGCTACCTTGAAATCCATGTCCCGAAGTGGTCTTCATCCCCCGGATATCCGACAGAATCACGGTATGGTCCCCGTCTTTGATCAATCCCATGGCAATACCGGAAACCGGTGCCTTTGATGGGCACACCGCCATCCATGAGCGCCAGGCACCCGGCACAGATCGTGCCCATGGAGGGGAAGACCGTTGGACTCCATGACCTCACCCCACCAACCGGATGGTGTATTCAAAATCTACCGGATCCGGCAGTATCGCTTCAATGGCACGGGTGGCCAGATTGCCCGTGGCCGATATCCCGGCGGCTGGGACCGCCATCCCTTCACCTCTCCCACGGAATAGGGAGGAAAATTGTAATGCAGCATAAACGCCCGAGGTCTCGTTGCCGGCCAGGGTTTCCACCCGCTGTTCATCCGGGCCGGATCCCAGGGTCATGACTCCGAGGACCTGGGTTTCTCCCCGGGTAAACAGCGCACTGCCGTGGGGTCTTCGCAGCATTCCCACTTCACAGGTGATGTTACGAATTTCATCAAAGGCCCGGCCGTCAATGCGGTGATTTTGTGTCAAGGTGATTTCACGGCTGACTTCCTTGACCGCCTTGCTGAAATTTTCCTTGATTTCCTTACCCTGGTCCGGATACTCCTGGGTAAAATGTTCCACCACCTCATCTTTGTAAAGGCTTAACGCATTCTGACGTTCTATTTTGGTCTTGATCTGGACACGTTCGCGGATGCCGTCTCTGACAAAATCACGACCTTGGCAGCCAGTTCCGGATCCCGTTCTGCGGGAACAAACTTTCTTTTCCTTGCCCAGGGTGGTTTTTTAATTCCGCCTGCATGTCAATGATGGGCTGCATGGCATCATGACCGAAATAAATGGCATCCAGCATGTCTTTTTCCGACACGATATTGGCGCCGGCTTCCACCATGACCACACCGGTTTTAGACCCTGCCACCGTCAAATCAATGTCACTTTCCATCATCTGTTCCAGGGTGGGATTGGCAGCGAACTCATTGTTGATACGGCATTTTATGATACCGGCAATGGGGCCGTCAAACGGAATATCTGAAATTTCCAAAGCGGCTGATGCCCCCACCAGAGCCAGAATGCCGGGGTCACATTTATCGGTTGACAGCACAGTGGCGATGACCTGGGTTTCAAAATTATATCCTTCTGTGAACAACGGACGGATGGGCCGGTCGATCTGTCTGGCCCGCAATGTTTCATCTTCAGACGGCCGGCCGATCTCCCGCCGGAAATAGTTGCCCGGAATCCGGCCTGCCGCATAAATTCGTTCCTGGTACTCTACGGTCAGGGGCAGAAAACTCACATCCTCTTTGGGATTTTTTGCCGACACTGCCGTCACCAGTACCACGGTTTCGCCCAGCTGCACTACCACCGCACCGGATGCCTGTTTGGCCATTTTGCCGGTGCTGATGGAAAATTCCCTGCCGCCGATTGTCGCTGTTACTGTTTTTTCCATGATTTCTCCTTTATTGATGGTAAAAAGGCGGAAATCCATTGAAAAATACTCAAAATAATAAACCCGCATGTGTATCATCCAACAAATTGCTGGATGGCACAGATGCGAACTTATTTATTCGTATTTTCAAGAATTGCCGCCCGGTGGTCAATTGCAAAAAGCCGGTTTTTGACCTGAACACAGTCAAAAACCGGCTTGTCGTCATCTTATCTTCTGAGCCCCAGTTTATCGATCAAAGACCGATACCGGTTAATGTCTTTCTTCTTGACATAATCCAGCAGGCTTCTGCGCCGGCCAACCAGGATCAGCAGACCCCGCCGGGAATGATGATCTTTTTTATGCACTTTCAAATGTTCGGTCAGATAGCTGATGCGATGGGTCAGAATCGCTATCTGTACTTCGGGGGATCCGGTATCCGAGTCATGCAGCTTGAACTGCTCAATCATTTCTTCTTTGTTTTCTGCTAATAATACCACGGTGTAACTCCTTTATCTGGAATAAATAAATTCCGGCATTCATTTGGCCGGCTTTGCGCCGTTACCAGGGGCATCCAATATTCCATTCAGACGATCCCGATGCTTCTGCCAAACGGCCGATACTGAAAACTTCCCTGCATTTTTTCATTACAAGGGGGCAGATCTTTCTACCATTTACCGGTTGAAAACGCAACAATAATTATATTCTGTCCTGTCTGGATCCGCTTCTATCACGGCAATGAGCCAACCTGTCGAATCCAGAACCCGGACCGGGGTCCGTGCGGGTACCGGTTCTGTCTGACATGAACGGACATCATGGTCAGACAGTTTCATCCCATGACCGATTTTTTTTGCCGTCGCATCATCCACCTGTATCTGAGGCAGAAAAAACAGACAGTCTGACATGGGAATGATGGATCTGTCCGGAGACAGTCCGGACAGTGCATCCAATTCATAAGCCTGATCCAGTGTAAAATGGCTGACACCGGTCCGGCACAATTCTGACAAATGTGCACCGCATCCCAGTTGTTCTCCAATATCATGGGCCAGACTCCGGATATATGTGCCACCGGAACAATGGATATCCAGTTCAAATTCAGGCAGGTTCACAGCAATCATCCGGATGGAAAAAATTTCAACGGGCCGGGCGGGTTTCTGGATCATTTTTCCCTGCCGGGCCAGTTTATACAAAGGCTGACCCTGGTGTTTCAGTGCTGAAAAGCTGGGCGCGATCTGCCGTTGTTTTCCTTTGAATCCTGCCACGATGTATTGTACCTGTTCCGGTTCAATGGCGCCAAGGAATCGAGGATCTGCTTGATGGACAATCTGACCGGTCCGGTCATAGGTGTCGGTTTCAATTCCCAAACACACTGTGGCCCGGTACTGCTTGGCGCCCCCCAGAAAAAACCGGGTCAGCCGGGTGGCATGCCCTAAAGCGATCGGCAAAAGGCCTGTGGCAAAGGGATCCAGCGTTCCAGTGTGTCCGGCTTTTTTTACTTGAAATATCTTTTTGACCTGACTGACGACCCGGGCGGAAGAGATACCTTCCGGCTTGTTGATCAGCACCATACCGTTTTTCATCAATACCGCCGCTTTTTCAAAACACAGATGCTTATTCAGATTCCCCGCTGCCGGGGTCCGAATCTTTGGGGATATCTTTGACCACTGAATCGATCAAGGCATCCATTCTGGCAGCTTTGTCAAATGAATCATCGTGAAAAAACCGCAGTTCGGGCATATATTTGAGTCCCAGCTGGGGAGCAATGTGCTTTTTGATAAATCCTTTGGAGTTTTTAAAGCCCGCCAAAGTGGCTGCGATCCGGTCCTCGTCTCCGAAAACCGTCACATAGATACTGGCCAGCCTCAGGTCCGGGGTCAGTTTGACCCGGGACACCGTGGCCATCTCTATTCTGGGATCACTGATCTTTTTGGTCAGAAGCTCGGTTATGGCCTGCTGGATCTTTATGCTGATCCGTTCAGCCCGGGTATATGGTTTCATCAGTTCTCTTTCTGGGGCATATATTTTCTTTCTTCCACTTCATAACACTCGATGATATCGCCCGCCTTGATATCATTGTATTTGGCCAGACCGATGCCGCATTCATACCCCTGTTCCACTTCCTTGACATCATCCTTGAATCGACGCAGAGAGGACAGCTGGGTATCACACTTGATCACGCCTTCTCTGAGCAGCCTTACCTTCTTGCCTCGGATCACCTTGCCTTCGGCAATGTGGCATCCGGCAATGGTGCCGATTTTAGGCACCACAAAAGTATCCCGAACATCGGCACGCCCAATGATAATTTCATGGAAGGTGGAGGGCATCATGCCGTCCAGGGCCGCCTTGATATCATTGATTACATCATAGATGATATCATAGAACCGCATGTCCACATTTTCGTCCTTGGCCATTTTCCGGATCTGGGGTGTGGGTCTGACATTGAATCCGATGATAATGGCATCCGACACACTGGCCAGGCCCACATCCGATTCATTGATGGTGCCGACTCCGGAATGGATGATCTTGATATCCACTTCCTCTTTGGCCAGATCCTTGAGGGAATCGTTCAATGCCTCGATGGACCCCTGGACATCCGCTTTGACGATCAGCTTCAACTCTTTGATTTCCTCGGAACCTAAGTTCTCAAACATTTTTTCCAGGTTGGCCCGGCTCTTTTTGGCCAGTTCTTTGGCCCGCTGTTTCTGCATGCGGTGATTGGCGATCTGTTTGGCATCCTTGTCTGTCGCCACAGCCACAAACTCGTCTCCGGCATCCGGGACCCCGGTCAATCCTACGATTTCCGCCGGCGTGGAGGGACCGGCTTCTTCAATCCGGTTGCCCAGGTCATCGATCATGGCCCGGATTTTGCCGGAATGGAGGCCCGCACACGATGGAATCTCCATCCCGCAGGGTACCCTGCTTCACCAGCACCGTGGCCCGGCCCCCGGCCGGTATCGAGCCCGTGATTCCACCACATAACCGCTGGCATTCCGGTTCGGATTGGCCTTGAGTTCCAGCACTTCGGACTGGAGCAGTACCATTTCAGTAAATCATCGATCCCTTCACCAGTTTTTGGCGGACACTCTGACAAAATCACGTCTCCGCCCCATTCTTCCGCCAAAGGTCCCGTTCAGCCAGTTCCCGCAAGATACGACGGATCCGCCCCGGGTTTATCCATTTTGTTCACGGCCACCACCACCGGCACCCCGGCGGCTTTGGAATGGTTGATGGCCTCAATGGTCTGAGGCATGACACCATCATCCGCCGCCACCACCAGAATCAATATCCGTGACCTTGGCCCCTCGGGATCGCATGGCGGTAAAGCGGCATGGCCCGGGGTGTCCAGAAAAGTGATCCGCCCGCCTTTGGGGGTATCGACGTTATACGCCCCGATGTGCTGGGTGATTCCGCCGGCCTCTCCGCTGGTAATTTTGGATTTTTCGGATGACATCCAGCAATGATGTTTTCCCATGGTCCACATGTCCCATGATGGTGACCACGGGAGGGGTCTTGATCATGCGGCCCTTATCCTGATTATCGGTTTCGACCTGAAGCAGAACATCTTCTTCAAAACTGGCTTTTTCACTTCAAGTCAAATTCCGCCGCCACCAGGTTGCTGTTTTTCAAAATCAATGGTCTGGTTTGACCGTGGCCATCACACCCATGGTCATGAGTTTGGCAATCATCTCATTGGCCTTGATTCCCATCCGTTTGGCCAGTTCTGCCAGCTCCAATGGCCTCGTCCAATCTTGATCCGCCGCTTGATCGCCTTGGGGGTTGTGATCTGGGTTTCTGGAACCCCCTTTTTTGGCCATTTGTCTTTTGCCCCGTTTCTTTTTGCCGCGGCCCCGGTAGAGTTCTTCTCCCTCTACCACTGATTTCTTTTTTGCGTTTTTGCGTTTCCCGTCAAACGAATCACCTGGACCCTCATCCTTGCGGCGATCTTTTTCTGAATCCCGGATCCGGTTCGCCTGGAATAAACGGCGCACCTGTACCGGACCGGTTGCAACCGCACCGGCTCGATTCCGTACAGCCGGTCGGGCAATTCGCTCTGAACCCGTGTCTTTTTCTCTTCTTCCGCCCTTGTTTTCCGAATATTTTTCCAACACCACAGGATCGGCTTTTTCACAATTTTGGCCGGTGTGGATTTCTTTTTTTCTTTTTCTTTTTGGATGATTTTGCCTCTTCAGTCTCCGGTGTTGCCGGCGCTTCCCGAAACATCAGATTTTTGAGGTTCAGCTCCTCTGCCTTTTCTGTTTCCCTATCCGCCGTATCCGTCAAAGGCTCCTTCACGTTTTGGGCTGCATCGTCTTTCAGGTGCCTTTCTTCCGCCGGTGGTGATGTTTTTTCAGGCACTTTTGATCCTCTGATACCACAGGCGCGGTTGTCTGATCCCGAAACATCCGTCGTTTTTGGTTCCGTTTTTTTGTTTCCACAGGCTTTGAGGCAGGTGTCGGCTTGACCGGTTCCGGCTCCGGGGGAAAAGCTGTTTTTTACCGGTTTTAATTATTTTGGCAGGTTCGGATTTTTTCTTTTTGTCAAACCTGTCTTTTGTGGCTTTGGCACTTCATAGAAATTCCGGTGCAGCATCAGATTTTTGTTCCACCTCCACCGGTGGGGCATCCGGTGTGTCAGGAGCTGTTTTTTGACTGTCTGTGGCATCCTGGGGTTCCGGCACATCCGTCTCCGATGCTTCGCTGTCCACTGATCTTTCCTGGGATGCCGCATCCGGATCCCGCACAATCTTCTTTTTACGCCGGCGTATTACCGAGGGCCTGACTTTGAGGTCTTCCTTTTGTCTGGACTTGCCGAACAAATTGGCCTTGATCTGTTTGATTGCACTGTCCTCCAAAGAACTCATATGGCTCTTTGCATCCAATATCGAGCTCTTTTGAGCTTATTGAGCCAGTGCCTTGTTTGTCATGTTCAGATCTTTTGCCAATTCGTATACTCTGAGTTTCGCCATACCTTGCCCCCAAGTAATCCTCTTTTAATGTTCTTTGCCCAAGCCTGCGGTGTTGCTGGTTTGTGTATGCGATTTACGGTTTAGCCTCGTTATCATCCACAACATCCCGGAGTCGGTTTCTTCTGCCCGGATCTTCTACATCAATCGGCTCCTCTGCTTCAACCTGTTTTCTTCCTCTGCTTCAACTGCTTCCTCAGCATCAACCTGTTCTTCTGCTTCGATCTGTTCTTGTGCGCCAAGCTGTTCTTCTGCTTCGACCGGATCATCTTTTCAGAAAGTTGTGCTGGCATTTCTGCCGCCGCCTGTTCTTCCATCAATCGTTTTGCCTGGGCAATGGTCGCACCGGCTTCTTCCACGGAAAAACCCATCACGGACGCCAGTTCTTCCGGTGACGTGTTCCACGATATCAATCAAAGAGGCGTATCCGGACTTGAATAAAATTTCCGCCATGGGCAGGCCGACATTATCCAGTTTCATGAGGCTGTCATATCCAAGTTTGACTTCCCGGCTGTATTCTTCTTCGGATGTCACTTCCAGATGCCACCCGGTGATTTCACATGCCAAAGACACATTCTGGCCTCCCTTGCCGATGGCAATAGACAGATATTCATCATTGACAATCACTTCCATGGACCGGTTGTCCTCATCGATAATCACACGGGAAATTTCAGCAGGGGACAAGGCATTACCAGACAAACGGGCCACATCCGGACTCCATTGAACAATATCGATTTTTCTCCCACGAGCTCCTGGACAATATTCTGAACCCGGTTTCCTTTCATACCCACGCAGGCCCCACCGGATCCACATCCCGGAATCCGTGGATGACACGGCAATTTTTCGCCCGGACACCCGGCACCCGGGCAGCTCCTGAAGCGTTACAATCCCCTCGGCCACTTCCGGAACCTCGGTTTTGAACAGTTCCATCAAAAACTCCGGATGGGTCCGGGACAATATCTGAGCCCTTTGGATTCCTCCAAACATCCAGCACATACGCACGGATCCGGTCTCCCCGTTTGTAATTTTCCCTGGGCATCTGCTCTCTGGGGCGCAACACCGCTTCCGCCTGTCCCAGATTGACAATGATGCTGCCCCGTCAAACCGCTGGACAATTCCGTTGATGATTTTACCTTTTTATGGATGAAATTTTCATACACGGCATTGCGCTCTCTTCCCGCATTTTTTGAATAATCACCTGTTTTGGCGGACTGGGCTGCTATACGGCCGAACTCTTCAGTGTCTATCCGGATCCCCAAACTGTCTCCGATCTCACACTCGGAATCAAACTCATACCCTTGTTCCAGGGTCAGTTCATTGTCCGGAAATTCCACCTCTTCCACCACTTCCTTAAAATGGAACACTTCGACCTCACCGGTTTTGCCATCATAGTGCACTTCGATATCCGCGCGTGGCCCCAGTTTTTCTGGCTGCGGAAACAATGGCTTCTTTGAGGGTATTTATCAATACCTCGGGGTCAATCCCTTTTTTCACGGCTGACCTGATCGATCACTCTTTTAATATCTGTATAAGCATGGTTAAGCGTTCTCCATTTTTACCGGCCTGCAAGGTTTGCCTTGTCAATCTGCAGATCCGGGATTTCTACCCGTTCACCATCCACCTCAATAACAACCGCATCTTCATGTATCTGTTCAAGTATGCCGGCAAATCTTTTTTTTTTCCTGGATGGATGTCCTGGTTTCTATTTTAATCCTGCTTCCCTTGAACCGGTGAAAATCCTGTTTTTTTCTTCAATGGCCGGTGGGGTCCGGGCGATGATACTTCCAGACGATAACCGCCCATATCAGGAGGTGGACATCCAGCAGATCTCCCAGCTGGCGGCGGCTGATAACCGCGCACTCACCAGCGTGATGCCACCGGGCTTATCCGCATAGATCCGAATGATGGTCTGACGATTCCAGGTAACCGTCTCCACATGCACCAGTTCAAACCCTTCTCCCTGACACAAGTCTTCTGCCACCTGTGTAATCAAGCTCATATGCTGTTTATTTTTCTGACTCAAATCCATTGTCTGATAAGCACCTGAACACCTTTGTTTAAAATACAAAAACAGACAGATGCCCGTTCCTGTTCAACATTCAACTGAATCTTCGCCCTTCCTGACTCGGCTTAGATCGCACCCATTTCATTTCCATTCCCTGGACCTTTCTGCCGGCCACACCCTTTTAAAGTGGAGCCGGCAACGAGACTCGAACTCGCGACATCAAGCTTGGGAAGCTTGCACTCTACCACCTGAGTTATACCCGCATCACCCGGCAATGTATAACAATACCCCGTTTCTTTTGTCAATAGCCCGTGTGTTATTCCGGCGGTCCGCATGAAACGTCTTGACCAGACGGCGCTGGAAATGGCAGCATGAAGCTTGCGGATATGTTTTTCCATCAGGTTTTATTGTCAGAACGATACACAATTCGAAATGACAAGACTTTTTCCCTTCGGCCAGGGGGCTGCCTTCAAACAGGTCAAACAAATACATGTCTTCCACCAGAAATTCTTTTTTCTGCAATGGTTTTCATTTGGCCCATAACATCCCCCACGGAATCTGCCGGTCCACGATCAGGGTCACATCTGGGAAATGGAAGGATATCGCGGCAGAGGGTTTGGCCTATCTGGTCCGGCATATGGGTCATCACCGCCGATAGATCCAGTTCAAACACATAGGCATCCTGTTTGAGCCCGAAACTTTCAATACCGGGTGACTCAGTTTTCCCCAGAACACCGATATCTCCCTGTTTGTGGATCACAGCACCGTAACCGGATTCAAAATAGGGACAGGCGGCTTCATCGATCCGTGTGAAAATTACCTCTTTAATCCCCAGACCTTCAAGAAGATCTTCAAGGGCCCTTTGGATCAAAAAAATCCACGGGCTGTTTTTGGCGTACCAAGTTTGCCGGGTCTGGTTACCCGTGATCAGTCCGGCCAGCATTTCCCACTTCGACGGGCAATGCATTTGGCATCTGTATTGAAAAAGGTTTTGCCGATTTCAAACAGCTTCAGGGTATCTGTCTGCTGGGATATATTTTTCCGCATATTTTCCAACAGGCCCGGTAATAGTGATGTTCTGAGCACGGACATCTGATCGGAAAGCGGGTTCAGAATCTGCACCACATTTCGTCGGTATCGTTTTCCGACAGCCGCAGCCGGTCGCAGAAATCTTTGGCAATAAAATTGTAATTAATGGCTTCAGAAAGGAAAGTCCGTTGAGTATATTGCGAACAGTCCGGCGTGTCAGGATCACCCGGATTTACAGGACGGCCCTTGGCCACCGGCGGATATGTGGTGTCGATCCGGATATATCCCCATAACCGTGCCACTTCTTCAGACAGGTCTTCCGGCCGGGTGACATCCACACGAAAAGTGGGAACGAAACCATCAGGCAGCCGTTTCCAGCCAGCTGCTGTCCAATTTCCACTGATTCCAGAATCCGGAAACCTCCTGGACTGACAGGTCAGTTCCCAGACGAATGTTCACGGCAACAGGGTCCAGTTCAATACAGACCGGCACCACCGGTTCCGGACAGGCATCAATGATGTCCTTTGCAATGGCCGCATCCCCCAGATCTGCCATCAGGGCCGGGGCCCGCTGCAACGCATACACCGTGCCATCTGGATCCACGCCCCGTTCAAACCGATGGGATGCATCCCGTGGCAATACCGGTCCGTTTGGCGGTCCGACGGATGAAACCGGGTTGAAACAAGCGCTTTCGATCAAAACCCGGGTGGTGGTTGAAGCGATTTCGAGTTCTCACCGCCCATGACTCCGGCCAGGGCAACCGGTCGCTTGCCGTCACAGATCGCGAGCATATCTGAATCCAGACGGTGTGTTTTTGCTGTCCAGGGTGATAAATTCCTTTTCATCTCCAGCTTTTTGAACCACAATACGCCCGTCGGCCAGATTGTCGTAGTCAAAGGCGTGCAGGGGCTGTCCGGTTTTCAGCATCACGAAATTGGTCACATCCACCACATTATTGATGGGCGTCAGTCCCACAGTTTCAGCCGACGCCGCAACCAGAGGAGACGGTCCCACAGTCACACATCAAATAAAAAGACCGGCACTATATCGGGAACACAGGTCCGGATCCTTGATATCCACCCGGGCATGATCATGAATGGATGTGCCGCTTAAGCGCTGCGGTGCCAGGGTCACATCCGGCTTGACAATCTTCTGGGCCGGCTGGACAAAAGCACCCGCTTCCTGGCCACTCCCCATTACGCTCTCAGGCAGTCGGGACGGTTGGGCGTCAAATCGATTTCAAACACAGTATCGGCAAAATCCAGTGCCTGATTCAACGGTGTTCCCGGAACATACTCTCCGGACAGATCCATGATGCCGGCGGCATCGGTATCTAAACGAAGTTCAGCGCCCGAACAGAGCATCCCTTCCGACACCTGGCCCCGAAGTTTGCTTTTCTTGATTTTCACATCCCCGGGAAGAACTACCCCCGGCAACGCGCATGCCGAATACATGCCCACCCTTACATTGGGCGCACCGCAGACAATCTGAGCCGTAGTACTGTTTCCTGTATCCACCACACAGCAGCTCAATTTATCCGCATCCGGATGTTTTTTGACCTCCAGTACTTTGGCCACCACAATATCCTGAAGATACGCATACAGATTTTCAATCGCATCCACTTCAAGGCCGGCCATGGTCAGTTTCGAGGCGATCTCTTCCGGTTCAAGATCCAGAGAAATATATTCTTTTATCCAGCTCAGCGTGACTTTCATAATTAAAACTGCCCTAAAAAACGCATATCATTCTCAAAATATTTTCGGATATCATCAATGCCGTATTTGAGCATGGCCATCCGCTCGATACCGACGCCGAATGCAAACCCGGTATATTTTTTGGTATCATACCCCACATTTTCAAACACGGCCGGATGAACCATACCGGATCCCAGAACTTCCAGCCACCCGGTTTTCGAACACACCCGGCATCCTTTTCCCTTGCAAATCACACACTGGATATCCACTTCCGCACTGGGCTCGGTAAACGGAAAGTAACTGGGTCGGAACCGCAAAGCGGTCTGACGATCGAAAAACTGATGGACAAACGTGGTCAAGACCCCTTTTAAATCACCAAACGATATCTGCTCATCCACCATCAGCCCTTCGATCTGGTGAAACATGGGGGTGTGGGTCAGATCAGAGTCACACCGAAACACTTTGCCGGCGGATATGATCCGGACCGGGGGCTGTGTTTTTTCCATGGTCCGGGGCTGAGACGGGGAAGTATGGGTCCGCAGCACGATGTTGTCCGACACATAAAAGGTATCCTGCATGTCCCTGGCTGGGTGATACTTAGGGATATTCAGCGCTTCGAAATTATAATAATCGGTTTCCACTTCAGGGCCTTCTGCGATGTCGAATCCCAGACGCATGAAAATGTCGCATATCTCATCCAGCACCCGGGTGATGGGATGAATCGCCCCATACCCTCGCCTTCGACCCGGCAGGGTCACATCAATGCCCGAACTTTTACCAGTTTTGGCAGTCTGATTCCGGGATCGCGCCTGGTGGATCGATTTTTCCAGTTTCATTTTAAGCAGATTGGCATTTTTCCCGGCATCCGGGCGCTGATCTTCGGGAAGAGAAGAGATCCCCCGCAAAAAAGCGGTTAAAATCCCCTTTCGCCCCAGGTACCGGACAGAAACCATTTCCAGATCTTCTAAAGTTTCTGCAGCCTGAATCTCTTCAAGTGCCTGATTTTCTATTTCGTGGATCTGATTTTGCAAAACATCCCCCTTGATGGGCCTGTTCAGTTCAGCCGGGCAGATGCCTGGGAAGCCAGCTGGGAAAATCCGGCCGGATCTGAAACAGCCAGGTCGGCCAGTACTTTTCGATCCAGTTCACACCCTGCCAGTTTCAGGCCATGAATGAACTGGGAATAGGACAGGTCATTCATTCTGGCACCCGCATTGATTCGGACGACCCACAGTTTCCTGAAATCCCGCTTTTTTGCCCGCCGGTCCCGGTATGCATACATCAATGCTTTGTCAACGGAATCCGCTGCGGTTCTGAATAATTTACTTCTGCCGCCCCGGAACCCCTTGGCCAGTTTCAGCACCTTGTTTCTCCGCTGCCGTGCTTTAAATCCTCTTTTTACTCTCATTTTATCAAAACTCCTTAAAAATTCAAAAATTCAGTACAGCTTGCGCCACGTGCCGCCATATTCAAAGGGCACAGCCGATTTCCTTTATTATCACCCATTGGGCAGCATCCGCCGGACTTCTTTCATGTCGGATGGGGCAACCATCTGATCCAAACGAAGCGATCGTTTCCGTTTGGTGGTCTTTTTGGTCAAAATATGGCTGGCATGGGATTTTCTGAACTTGTATTTCCCTGATCCGGTCTTTTTGAACCGTTTCGCTGCTGCTCGGGTGGTTTTAATTTTGGGCATTTTACATCTCCTTGTCCTAAAAAGCTTGGCTGTTACAAATTACAAAAAAAAAATGACAAAGATGCATACGCTAAAACGCAGTACACACCTCTATCCATTTCACTTTGGATTGATGATCTTATACAGGAATGTCTGATTGAACCGGTATCCGGCTTATTTCGGGGCAAGCAGCATGGTAATCACCCGACCTTCAAATTTAGGCAACTGTTCAACTACAGCAAATTCCGAGGTCAGATTCACCACTTTTTCCAGCACGGCATTGGCCTGTTCTTTGAGTACCACCTCACGCCCCCGGAATACCAGAGTAATTTTCACCTTGTCATTGTTGCTGATAAACTTTTCAATGTGCCGAGCCTTGGTCGCCAGATCATGGTCATCGGTTTTCGGTCGAACCTTTATTTCTTTGATCTGTGTGGTTTTCTGCTTTTTTTTGGCTTCCTGTTTTTTTTTGGTCTGCTCGTATTTGAATTTTCCATGATCCATAATCTTGCAGACCGGTGGTTTTGCATCCGGCGACACTTCCACCAGATCCAGGGCCTGGTCTTCAGCAATCCTTAAAGCTTCCGTCAGCGCCAGAATACCTATCTGTTCCCCATCAGCGCCGATCACACGCACTTCTTCGGCCCGGATCCCCTTGTTCACATTCGATTGATCCTGTCGTCCTTGCTTAGATATTTTTCACCTCCTGATAAAAATCCAATCCATTATTATGGTATATTTATGTATATTTTTTGATATCAAACAAGCATAACCTTGCTATTATAAAGATCAAGTCGAAAAAATGCAATATTTATTTCCCCGCCCCATGTTGTTTTTGATCTCGCACATATTGTTCAAGCAGACTGTTTTTCCAGTACTGGTTTCCCTTTTTATTGAAAAAATTGTAAAAAAGATCAAGGCTTTTTCTGCGGCAGACCCCTTTTTTTACCTGTACCCGGTATTTTTTGTAAAGCAGGGGCAATGATGCGAGGTCACATGCCGTTCCCCCGCCCATCGGGTCTTCAAATGCATAAACAATTCGGGGTATCCCGGTCAGTATAATCGCACCAAAGCACATCAGGCACGGTTCCAGGGTACAATACAACGTACATTTTTCAGGCATCACCGGGTAAGTGCATGATTCCAACTGTCTCAGCGCACGGATTTCCGCATGATCCACCTCGCTGATGATGGCGCATCGACCCGGCTCCGGGATGGTTCCATTCCGGGCACCCCGGCTGATGATCCGATTTTCCTGAACAATAACACACCCAACGGGAAATTCTCCTTGCTCAAGGACTGTCGCTGCCTGGGCCAGCGCTGACTGCATAAAGAAGTCATCGCTGGCGGCATTTTCATTTTCATGGCTGTACTTTGTTTTCATTTTCGTTTCTTCTGGCTCCCCTTTTCCCGCTTTTCTTGCTTTTTTTTAAAAATGTAGTATTTTATACTATCTTGATAAAACTGCAATAAGGATTTATGGAAGCGTTATCAAAAAAATTAGCTGATGTTCCACCGGATCCGAGTATCAGGGAAAGGTTTCAAAAACGGGAGCAGGATTTTTTGTCCCGCTATGGCACCTCAAGCCGGCAAGCTACACGACGGCTTTCAGAAACATCCGAATGCAATATACGGACCCCGTTTCAGCTGGATCGGGACCGGATCGTTTATTCCAATTCTTTCCGGCGGCTCAAGTATAAAACACAAGTCTTTCTTTCGCCTTTGGGAGATCATTACCGGACCCGGCTGACCCACACCCTTGAAGTGTCGGAAATTGCCAGAAATATCGCCCGGGCCATGCGCATGAACGAAGACCTGGCAGAAGCCGTGGCACTGGGCCACGACTTGGGCCATACCCCGTTCGGACATGCCGGGGAAATTGCACTCACTGAAGTCCATTCCCCGTATTTCACCCATTCCAACCAAAGCCTGAGGGTCGTGGACACCCTCGAAAACAAAGGCCGGGGACTGAACCTGACCCGGGAGGTCAGGGACGGGATTCTCAAACACTCCAAAGGATTCGGCAACATCATTCCTGCCGTACCCGGTGAGACTGCGGTCACTGTGGAAGGACGGATTGTCCGGATTGCCGATATCATGGCCTATCTGAACCATGATCTGGACGATGCCCTTCGCGGAAAGGTAGTCACCATGGATGAAGTGCCCGACATCTGTCTGAAAAAATTGGGTAAAACCCATTCCGTCCGAGCCAGCACAATGATCGAGAATCTGGTGAGTCACAGTGGCCCGAAAAACGGCAAATTCATTCTGGAACTTGGGCAGGACATTTTTAACGCCATGACCATTTTAAGAAAATTTCTCTATGAACAGGTTTACCGGTCCCCCGGGGTGCACAACGAATTTGTCAAAGCCAAGAAAATCATTGAAGGGTTGTATCGGTATTTTATTGTCCATCCGGACCACTTGCAGCTGGAACTTGAAAAAATGGAAATGGCTCCCTGGGATGCTGAAAACAACAGCTTGAAACGATCGGTCTGCGATATGATTGCCAGCATGACGGACCGATATGCCCTGGAGGTCTATTCCAAACTGTTTTTACCCAATCCTCTGGTATAGTCTTTGAGTCCATAATGATCCCATATAATTTTTCTTCTCTGATACAGCTGTACGAAAACATGGACCGATCCTATGACCGGGTAGCGGATCGATATAATTTTCATTGCGACGGGTGCAGTGACAATTGCTGCACCTCTTTGTTTTTCCATCATACCTTTATTGAAAAAGCGTATCTGATTCAGGGATTTTCTCAGATGACGCCAACACGCAGAAAAGAGATTCAAGACAAAGCCGCCGACTATGTCAGCCAGACTTTTGCCCATGACAAGGCCGGCCAGTCCCAGAAATTAATGTGCCCGCTCAACCACCAGGGCCGGTGCATCCTGTATGCATACAGGCCCATGATCTGCCGGCTTCATGGATTGCCCCATGAACTGCACCCGCCCGGCCGCCGGGTGATCCGGGGGCCGGGATGCGATGCCGGGCAGTTTGACGCCCGGGACTATATTCCTTTTGACAGAACGCCGTTTTATACGCAAATGGCGGTACTGGAACAACAGTTCAAAAAGCAACAAAATCGGACCGGCCGTATCCGGCAGACCATTGCCCAGATGTTGCTCGATCCCGGGAACTGAAACCAACACCCGCACCTAGATTTTTCTTGATACATTGCCGGGAAAAAGGTGTTTCAGACATACAGATCAAAATTACAGCACTCCCCGGGGCATGGGCGGCACATTTTCCCCGCCCAGCACAAAACCGCCGTCCAGGCGGAGCACGCTGCCGGTCAGATAAGGGGCGTCCTGAATCATGAACAGACAGGCCTTGACCACATCCTCAATGGTGCCGGTCCGCCCGGCAAGGGTATGATCCACCAGGGCCTGTTTTTCCGCCAAAGTGAGTACCTGCTCCCACCCCCTTGTCCCCTGGGCATGACGGGTCTCGAATAATCCCAGCATCAGTTCGTTCACCCGGACAATGGGGGCACCCATGCGGGCCCAGGTTTCAGTGAGACTTTGAATTCCCTTGTTGGCTGCCGCATATCCGTCATTGAACACCAGAGCTGCCGGACCGGACCGGCCGGTAATGGCTGCCACGGAAGACAGATTGATCACCACCGCGTCTTCAGACGCCTTGAGCAAAGGAAACATGGCATCAAAGACCCAGCGCTTGGCCTTCAAGGTGGTTTCGATTTCCAGATCCCATTGTTCTTCCACATACGGCCCGTGAACTGCGGGCCACCCCCCCCGTTCGATGTTGTTGACAAGAATATCCAGTCTGCCAAACCGCTTCCGGATAAAGTCTGCAATTTGGGCCACCTGATCCATCTGCCGCAAGTCTGCCGTCAAAATGTGATGTTCGGCACCGGTATCGGCAAAATCCGCCTCCATCCGGTCAAAAGCATCCTCCCAGTCATGACGGGTCAAAATCAATTTGGCCCCCCGTTCCCCCAGAGCCAGACCGATGCCTTTTCCGATCCCTTTGACCGCTCCCAGCACCAATGCGATTTTATGATTCACATCCATTATTTATTCCTGGTGATTTGTTAAAATTCATCCATGACAATACCAAACAATTGATACCGCACCCATTTCAATCCTAAATCCAGCAACACATCATCACTGGTGCGGATTTTATCCAAGATCGGCCCGGGCACGGCCAGCCCGTCCAGCAATTTCATACTGAAAATTTGCCGGCGGAATTCATCCAGATTATATAAGGACAGATAAAACAGATTTGACTGATCATCAGAAAGCGGACCGGGCATAATGCTGTTTTTCAGACGGATCAGTTCCATGAGCTTATCATTGTTCATGTTATGCTGCGCCACATCCTGACCCGCCAGCCACTGACCCACAGTCTGGGTGCCCTTAACGCTGAATCCTTTGCAATGCGCTTCTTGGATGAGGGCATAATATTCACGGATTTCACCGGACTCGCGGGACCGGGATATGGCCCGGGCCTTACGAATATGAATACAGCCGGCAGGACCCCGGCCGGTCCGGATAAACAGAACAGCCATGGTATGTGTCACAAACGGGCAGGCATATCAGTGGCCGGGCTGAATTTTAATGTCACCACAGGCATGCCTGAGGCCGGTCCGGAATGCCGGGCCGTATATGTTTGTAAAAACGTCTGGGATGACTGGTGCAGATGATTTTTAAGCCGCAGCACATCATAGGGTGTCAACACCTGATCCAGGTCCCTGCCAGTCGTTGAAGCATACATTTTCCGGCCCACAGGCAAAACTCATTGGATCATCTAAACCGACCGGCGTCATATCCTGGGTCATGGTGTCTCCTTGGAATTACAGCGTGTTTAAAAAACATGGTAGCACAACCCTGGACAACCTATCAAAAATCAATATTTTTACCATCAGATTTATCCGTTCCGGATCTGCCTATATATAAAGTAGCGGTTTTAGTTAATCCTAACATATGGACGTGTCTGATGAAACCTTAAGTAATTGAAAAAATCTCATGCATCTTTTTTAAAAAATCTTGACAAAAACTATATGCCAGTGCTATTGCCATAGCATTTATTTGTTGCCTGCAATTATTTGACATGTTTCAGAAGATAAAAGAGGTTGCAGGCGTTTGAGAAATATCAGAACAGGGAGTGTCCCTGGTTCTGAATTTGATATAAAACATAGTTGCACAACGGTATTGTGCTTTTGATTAACTTAACGTATGGAGGTATTCTAAATGCCGACTTTTGTAATCACAGAAAAATGTGACGGCTGTAAAGGCGGGGATAAAACAGCATGTATGTACATCTGCCCGAATGATCTGATGGTTCTGGATCCCAATGAAATGAAAGCCTACAATCAGGAACCGGATCAGTGCTGGGAATGTTATTCCTGTGTAAAAATCTGTCCGTCCCAGGCCATTGAAGTCAGAGGTTACAATGACTTTGTCCCCATGGGCGCATCTGTTGTTCCCATGCTGGGAACCGAAGATGTCATGTGGACCTGCAAGTTCAGAAATGGTGTTGTTAAACGGTTCAAGTTTCCCATCAGGACCACCCCTGAAGGAGAGGCCAATTCCTATGATGATGATCTGAAAGCAAGGATCTGAATTCCGGCCTGCTCTCCACCCAGGAAGCAGACGGGTATGAATTTCCGACCCCCACGGAACTGGCATAATTTAGACTGTTACAAACACAAATTCTGACACTTATATTTTTGGAGGTATATAATGGCATTACCGAACAAACCAGTTGGAGAACTTAAAGCAGTTAGAGACCGGAAGTTGACAAAGAGATGTTGACATTCTGATCATCGGCGGGGTATGGCTGCCTGTGGTACTGCTTTTGAGATCAAGAAATGGGCAGACGAAGGCACCAAAATCCTGCTGTGCGACAAAGCCGCTCTGGAAAGATCCGGCGCTGTTGCCCAGGGCTTTCCGCCATCAACACCTATATCCGGTGAAAACAAAAATTGAAGACTATGTCCGCATGGTCAGAAACGACCTGATGGGAATCGTCCGTGAAGACCTGATCTATGACCTGGGCCGTCACGTGGATGACTCGGTTCACCTGTTTGAAGAATGGGGTCTGCCGGTCTGGAAGAAAACTGATGACGGCAAGAACATGGACGGTAAGAAAGGGTTGAAACTCGGGAGCCTTAAATCCGGTGCCACCCCGGTTCGTACCGGTAAATGGCAGATCATGATCAATGGTGAATCCTACAAGAGAATTGTTGCTGAAGCCGGCAAAAAAAGCGCTGGGTGAAGACAACATCATTGAACGTGTTTCATTGTTGAGCTGCTCAACGACAAGGAAGATCCCAACCGCGTTGCCGGTGCAGTGGGTTTTTTCTGTGCGGGAAAACAAAGTCTACATCATCAGTGCAAAAACCATTATGGTTGCCTGCGGTGGCGCGGTGAACGTTTACCAGCCCCGCTCTGTTGGAGAGGGAAAAGGCCGTGCATGGTATCCGGTATGGAATGCCGGCTCCACCTACACCATGGCCCTGCGCGCCGGTGCCGAACTGTCCATGATGGAAAACCCGGTGGTTCACCCCGGCCCGTTTTAAAGACGGTTACGGCCCTGTGGGTGCCTGGTTCCTGCTGTTCAAGGCCCAGACAGTCAACGGACTGGGTGAAAACGGCCTCTGACGAAGCCAAAGCTGAGCTGGAAAATACGCTCCCTATGGCACCGCAGCAGTAACCCCCACCTGTCTGAGAAACCATCTCATGATGAAAGAGTACAAAAAGGCCCGGGCCATCATCATGAAAACATCTGATGCCCTTGGCAAAACTGGGTGAGACCTATGAGCAAAAAAAGAGCTCAAGCACCTGGAATCAGAAGCATGGGAAGATTTCCTTGACATGTCTGTGGGTCAGGCCGGTCTGTGGTGCGCCACTAACACCGAACCTGAGAAAAAGACTCAAGTCATCACACCGAACCCGTACCTGCTGGGGTCTCATTCCGGCTGCTGCGGCATCTGGTGCTCCGGTCCGGATGAAGACTGGGTTCCTGCGGATTACAAATGGGGCTACAACAGAATGACCACCGTACGTGGGCTGTTCACCGCCGGTGACGGCGTGGGCTGCTCCGGTCATAAATTCTCCTCCGGTTCCCATGCCGAAGGCCGGATCGTTGCCAAATCCATGGTTCAGTACCTGAAAGCCGAAGGCGACAAGGTCACCGGATTCAAGAAACCGATCAGGAGCTGGTGGATTACGTTTATAAACCGGTGAGAAATTACCTGGATCACTGTGCGTATACCACAGCCCGGATATCCAACCCCAACTACTGCAAACCGGCCGGCATGGCCCCTGCGTCTCATGAAGATGACCAATAGTACGGCGGTGGTACCGGCACCACTATGACCTCCGGCAAAAACCTGGAAGTTCTCATGGACCTGTTTGAAATGTTCCGTGAAGACCTTGAAAACATTGGTGCCGGTGACCTGCATGAACTGATGAGAGCCTGAAATCACCCACCGTCTCTATACGGTTCCAGGGCCCATACCCGTCATATTCAGTTCCGTGAAGAATCCCGGTACCCGGGCTTCTACTACAGAAGGCGACTTCATGGGTCAGAATGATGACGAGTGGTTCTGCTTTACCAACTCGACCTACAACAAAGAGTCCAATGAATGGAGCCTAAAAAAAAGGTCCCGTATGTCAAGATCATTGCCGGCTAGTGGTGACATCTGATCTGACACATATGTGATTGGCATGACCATAACCTCCAGGTGCCGGCAGTTCGGTGCCTGGGGGGTTTTTTTTCAGTTCCGGGATCTGTTTGAAATTCCTGTACCTGTCTCCTTTTTGTGATTGTCTGCAACCCCGTATCAAACCATTTTCGGCTTTGCAGACTGCCAAAACAGGAGAAGGATGACAAACACCGAATCCTGATTGGGATTATGACAACCTGGCATTGGCCATATAATTCAACAGATTTAAAAATATAACTTAAAATGCACGGAGGGACAGCATGACAACAGATAATTCAGCTCCGGTCAGTGGAAGCATTATGGTGGTTGGTGGGGGATCAGCGGCCTGACAACCGCCCTGGAAGCCGCTGAAGTGGGCTATGAGGTCTTCCTTGTGGAAAAGGAAGCATCCCTTGGTGGAAGAGTGTCTCAGCTCAAACACTATTTTCCGAAACTCTGCCCGCCCACATGCGGACTTGAAATCAACTACCGGCGGATCAAAGACAACAAGCACATCAAAGTTCTCACCATGACCGAAGTCCAGAATGTGGCCGGCAATCCCGGGGATTATACCGTAACAGTAAAAACAGCGCCCCGGTATGTGAATGAAAACTGCACGGCCTGCGGAGAATGTGCCAAGGTCTGTGAAACTGAGATTTCCAATGAATTCAATTTTGGCATGGACCGCCGGAAAGCAGCGTACCTGCCCCACAACATGGCGTTTCCCATGCGCTATGTCATGGATCCGTCCATGAGCACCGATGACAGAGACAAGGTGAAACAAGCCTGTAAATATGACGCCGTCGACTTTGACATGGAAGAAAAAACCATTGATCTGAAAGTGGGTGCCATTGTCTGGAGCACCGGATGGAAGCCATATGACGCCACCCGGATCGACAACCTGGGATTCGGCCGGTATCAGAATGTGGTCACCAACATGATGCTGGAAAGACTGGCGTCATTGAATGGCCCCACCCAGGGAAAAATTGTCCGGCCGTCTGATGACAAGGCCCCTGAAACCATTGCGTTTGCCCAGTGTGCCGGCTCCAGGGACGAGAACCATCTGCCCTACTGCTCTTATATCTGCTGTATGGCGTCTTTAAAACACGCCACCTATCTGCGGGAACAATACCCGGATGCCAAAATCTATATCTACTATATTGATTTGCGGACCCCGGGTCTGAAGTACGAACGATTCTATGCCAAACTCAAGGAAGACAAAAACATCTTTTTTGTGAAGGGAAAAGTGGCTGAAGTCAGTGAAGAAGACGGCACCGGCAATATCAACCTGGTGGCTGAAGATACCATTTCCGGCGATAAAATCCGGCAGACCGTGGATCTTCTGGTACTGGCCACCGGCATGCAGCCCACGGCCGCCGTTGACAAACCTGCCGCGGACCTGACTTTTGATGCGGATGGATTTATCGTCAACGACTTTTCAAAAGGCGGTATGTTTGCGGCAGGATGCGCCAACAAGCCGGCCGATGTTGTCACATCCAACCAGAATGCTACCGGCATGGCACTTAAAGCCATTCAGACCCTTGTAAGGAGGTAATACAAACCATGGATAAAAAATACGGCGTATATATCTGCACAGGTTGCGGAATCGGAGACACCCTGGATATGGAAGATCTGGTGGAGATCCCTGAGGAAGAAGGATTGAACTGTACCACGCATCCTTTCCTGTGTTCCAAGGAAGGCGTGGCCCTCATCCAGAAAGATGTGGATGACGGCAAGGTGAATGCCATGGTGATCGGTGCCTGTTCCCGCCGGGTCAACTTTGATGTGTTCCGGTTCGACAACTGCATCGTGGAACGGGTCAACCTCAGAGAAGGCGTGGTATGGCCGCACTCCAGGGAAACCTACCCGGCTTTGACCGAAGAACAGAAAGACGATGAAGAACATTTTGACCGGATTCAGATGAAAGCGGAAGATTACATCCGGATGGGAATGATCCGTCTGGAAAAAGTAAAACTGCCGACCCCTTATCTACCGGAATCTTTTTCCAAGAAAATTCTGGTTTTAGGTGGGGGGGTCACCGGCATGGCAGCGGCATTGGATGCGGCCAAGACCGGGTATGATGTGACCATTGTCGAGAAAACCGATGCCCTGGGCGGGTACGCAGCAAAATTACGGAGTCAGATGCCGGTATCTGCCCCGTTTGAAACCCTGCAGGCCCCGGTGGCGGACAAACTGATTCAGGAAATTCAGGGATATCCCAATATCGATGTCAGAACCGGTTGTGAAGTGGCACGGATTGCCGGTCAACCCGGCGAGTTTACCGTGACCTTTAAAAAACCCGGAGAAAGAATCCCCTTTGATGTACCATTCCCCCTGCCTGAAGAGATGCTGGTGGATGAAACCGGGAAAGAACTGGATCCTGAAGCGGCCCATGCCAAATTTCTGGAATACAATGAAGGCCGGAAGGATATTCTCAATCTGGACCCGGATGGTGAGCTCTACGGGGCTGTGATTCTGGCGGCCGGGTGGCGTCCGGCAGACCTGTCAAAAATGGGCATTGATCATCTGGGATTCGACCTTCCCGATGTGGTGAGCAACCATGAATTTGAGCAGATTGCCGCCAAAGGCAAAATTGTAAGACCGTCCGACGGCAAGCCGGCCAAAAATGTGGTGTTCATCCAGTCACCCGGCAAGGATGAGGATGATGCCGATTTTGACTATTGCGGGTCCGTCACCTCACAGGTTGCCTTGAAACAGGCCCGGTATGTCACTGAAGATTATACCGACGGCAAAGCCTTTGTGATTTACCAGCACATGCGGACCCCCGGGTTGCAGGAATATTTTTACAAGAGCATGCAGCAGGAAGACGGCGTATTCATGACCAAAGGGTCGGTCACTGAAGTCAAAACCCAGGGAAATGGCCTGGAGGTGACTGCGGTAAACACCCTTTTAGGTGAAAATCTGGCGTTGAAAGCGGACATGGTGGTCGTTGCCGGCGGCATGGTCCCGGTCACCAAGGATGATCCCGTAGTGAACCTGGCATACCGCCAGGGACCGGGATTCCGCGACAATGATATTTTCGGCCAGTATGCCGACTCCAACTATATCTGTTTTCCCTATGAAACCCAGAGAACCGGAATTTATGCGGCCGGAGCCATTCGCCGGGCCATGACCATTGAAGAATCCATTGAAGATGCTTCCGGTGCCGCTCTTAAAGCCATCCAGTGTGTTGAAAGTGCCAACCGGGGTATGTCGGTCCATCCCAGATCCGGGGATATGACGTTTCCGGAATTTTTCTTCCAGAGATGCACCCAGTGCAAACGCTGTACCGTGGAATGCCCGTTTGGTGCGCTGGATGATGATGCCAAAGGAACCCCGAAAGCCAATCCGACCCGGTGCCGCCGGTGTGGCACCTGCATGGGAGCCTGCCCGGAACGAATTATTTCGTTTGCCGACTACACCATTGACTCCATCGGGTCCCAGATCAAAGCCGTCAAAGTGCCTTCCGAGGATGACTTTGATGAGCCCCCTTTCCGTTTCCTGGCCCTGATCTGTGAAAACGATGCATTCCCGGCCCTGGATATGGTGGGGTTGAACCGGATCGACTATTCACCGGATGTTCGTTTCATACCGGTTCGGTGCTTGGGGTCCGTGAACACCATCTGGATCAAAGATGCCCTGGCCCAGGGCATGGACGGCGTGATTCTCATCGGCTGCAAGCACGGCGATGATTACCAGTGCCATTTTGTCAAAGGCTCCGAGCTGGCGGAAGTCCGGGTGAAAAAAATCGGAGATGCCCTGTCCAGTCTGGCCCTGGAAGAGGAACGCGTGGCGTTTGTGGAAGTGGCCATTGACGAATACGACAAACTGCCCAAGATCATCAATGATTTTGTTGAAGAAGTGGATGCCCTGGGTCCCAACCCGTTCAAGGGTTTCTAATGTCACAACTTTCAAACCATATGGAGGTTTTTTAATATGACTGAAACATACCTTGCCCAACCCGATCTGGGGTTTATTGCACAGATCCGCGGTCTTGGCGGAGACACCCTGAAAAAATGTTACCAGTGCGCCACCTGTTCCGTGGCCTGTCCCATTTCTCCGGAAAACAGCCCGTTTCCCAGAAAGGAAATGATTGCCGCCTCATGGGGATTGAAAGATCGGCTCATTAAAAACGGGGACATCTGGCTGTGTCACAATTGCGGTGACTGTACGGACATGTGCCCCCGAGGCGCGGCTCCGGGTGATGTACTGGCGGCAATCCGTGCGGCAGCCATTACTGAATATGCCCAGCCCAAAGCATTGGCCAAAGCGGTGAATGATCCCAAAAAGCTCCCCTGGCTGCTGGGAATTCCAGCCATCTGGTTTGCCATTCTCGCCTATATCACCATGGCCCAGAGTGATGTCATGACCAAAATATTCAACGTGTTCGGCATTGCCTGGTCCCATGCCCACGAGGGGGTCATTGCCCAGGCCAATTTCTTTTCCACCTGGTTTGTGGATCTGACATTTGTGCCCCTGGCAGGTGCCGTGGTCATCATTTTTCTGCTGAGTCTGCGGCGGTTTATCACGGATATTCATGAAAACGCCGTGATGGAGGGAAAAACCGACAAAAAGAATATTGATTATAAATCTTTGGTCCAGGCGCTGGTCAAAACCGTTCCCACCATTCTTAAACATGAAAAATTCAATGAATGTGAAACCAACAAAGAGCGTGCCACGCCTCATATGATGGTTTTGTTTTCCTTTATCGGTCTGTTCATTGTCACCGGTATTTTCTTTTTCGTGCTGTATGTGTTCCAGACCCCGGGTCCCTACTCCCAGTTGAACCCGGTCAAATGGCTGGGCAACATTGCCGGTGTGGCTCTGGTGATCGGATCGGGTCTGATGATCAAAAGCCGTCTGGATAACAAAGATCAGGTCAGCACCTACAAAGACTGGTATATTCTGGGGATTGTCTTTGCCCTGGGCGTCACAGGCATGCTCACCCAGATGGCCCGTCTGGCGCATCTGGAATGGACAACCTATATCCTGTATTACCTGCACCTGATTGCCATATTCAATCTGTTCGCTTTTCTGCCGTTTTCAAAAATGGCCCATCTGGTGTACAGAACGACAGCCATGGCGTATGCAGAGTACAGCAACCGGAAATAATGATGTAACAATCATCCGATAATTCAACGTAAATTCCTAAAAAAGAGGCTGATTCTTCATCAGCCTCTTTTTTAATTTCAACGAGGAGACAAACATTGTGAACCACATCGCGGTATTACCCGGGGATGGTATCGGACCCGAAATCATGGAACAGGCAGTCAAAGTACTTGACCGGGTTGGACAGTTATATGGATTCAAACTGGAATATGAATATGCAGATGTGGGGGGCGCTGCCATAGACAGCTATAATAAAGCCCTGCCATCTGCCACACTGGCATTGTGTGAGGCCAGCGATGCCATTTTGTTCGGTTCTGTGGGCGGCCCGAAATGGGAACACCTGCCTCCGGAACAACAGCCGGAACGCGGGGCCTTACTGCCTTTGAGAAAACATTTTGATCTGTATTGCAATCTGCGTCCGGCCCGGGTCTTTTCATCCCTGGCCGCAGCCTCTCCTTTGCGGGCGGATATTGTTCAAAACGGGTTTGATATACTTTGTGTCCGGGAGCTGACCGGCGGTATCTATTTTGGAGAACCCAAAGGCAGAAAAGGAACGGGTAAGGATGAATATGCCTTTGACACCATGGTCTATTCCCGGTTCGAGATCGAACGCATTGCCAGGATGGCATTTGAGGCGGCCCGTCAAAGACGTAAAAGCGTTACTTCCATTGACAAAGCCAATGTATTGTTTTCCATGGTTTTATGGCGGGAAACCGTCACAACCGTTGCCAAAGAATTTCCCGATATCGGTTTGACGCATATGTATGTGGACAATGCAGCCATGCAGCTGGTGAAAGACCCCGGGCAGTTTGATGTCATTTTGTGCAGCAATATGTTTGGCGA
>JAGYOW010000059.1 GCA_018399285.1 Desulfotignum sp. | reverse complement strand
GGTGTTCCTCCCGATATCTACGCATTTCACCGCTACACCGGGAATTCCGCTTTCCTCTTCTACCCTCAAGTACCGAAGTTTCAGCTGACCCTACCAGGTTAAGCCTGGTGATTTCACAGCTGACTTTCGATACCGCCTACGAGCTCTTTACGCCCAATAATTCCGGACAACGCTTGCTCCTTATGTATTACCGCGGCTGCTGGCACATAATTGGCCGGAGCTTTCTGCTGGGGTACCGTCAAGGCAAAAAGGTATTGTCTTTTTGCTGTTTCTTCCCCTCTGACAGAACTTTACGACCCGAAGGCCTTCATCGTTCACGCGGCGTTGCTGCGTCAGGGTTTCCCCCATTGCGCAAAATTCCCCACTGCTGCCTCCCGTAGGAGTCTGGGCCGTGTCTCAGTCCCAGTGTGGCCGTTCATCCTCTCAGACCGGCTACCCATTGTCGCCTTGGTTACAGCATTGAACCGGTGAAAGACAGCATCAAAGCCAGTGCTGTTTTGGCCAAAGGAGAAGGGTATTGTGTGGCCAAGGCCGTGCTGCTGGCCGCCTGTCTTCGAAGTCAGCAGATTCCGGCCCGGCTGGGGTTTGCGGATGTGAAAAACCATTTGAACACGGAGCGGCTCAAGGCGCTGATGCAAACGGATCTGTTTGTTTGGCACGGATTTACGGAAATCTATCTGGACGGAAAATGGGTCAAGGCCACCCCGGCATTTAATTTAAGCCTGTGTGAAGCGTTCAATGTCAAGCCTCTGGAATTTGACGGGACCCGTGATTCTATTTTTCATCCCTTTGACAACTTAGGCAACCGGCACATGGAGTATGTGACCGATCACGGCAGTTTTGATGACCTGCCATGGGACCGGGCCCTGGCCGCCATGAAACAGGCCTATCCCAAGTATTTTGAGACCTATGAACGCAAAGCCGGAGATTTCAACGCAGAGGCGGCCCGGGAAAATAAGGGGTGAGCTTCGAGAGTCAGGTGCCGGGTATCAGGTATGGGAAAATACCTGATATCCGGGGATGAGCGCTATGCGTTTTGCCGGGCCCGGATTTTTTCAGACACGGCTTTGGTCAGTTCCAGCACCCTTGTGGCGGATGCCGGGTCCAAAGAGCCGGTGCCGCAGCTGGGAGTCACAAAAGAATGGGCGATGATCTTTTCTTCGGGGATTCCAAGGGCAGCGACCTGCCGGATCTGGCCGGCCAGCTTTTCAGTCAATCCGTCACTGGTCTGTTGAGCGATCAGATCGGCATCTCCTGTGGGCACAATGCCCCAGGCCAGGATGCCGCCTTTGCCCAGAAATTTTTTGATAGCCTGGGGATATAAAATAAAATTGTCAAAATAGGAAAACGCGTCAAAAGAGATGATGTCGATGGTGCTGTCCAGCAGCAGGTCCCATTCCGTGTTGGCGCACACATGAACCCCGGTCAGGCCGTTTTCCGCATGGATCTCCTGGGCGATTTCATCGATGCATCCCTGGACATCGGCCCGGGTGATGGTGATGTACGCAGAGGTGCCGAACCCGGCCAGAGCCGGCTCATCCAGAAAAACAATGGGGGTGGCGCCCCGTTTGGCAAACTCTTTTGCCTGCCATCTGGCATTCATGGCCAGGCGTTTCACGGCCGCATCCCGCAACTGATCATTGTAGAAAATATCCCGTTCCGCTTCATCTTTGACCGCTGTGCAGAAGGTGACAGGGCCGGTGACCTGGCCTTTGAGCGCTTCAAACCGGCCGGGATCTTTGTCCACCCGTTCCAGGAAATGGAAAAATCCTTTGCCGGTCAAAGGGGTGAACGCGAACCGGGATGACTGAAAATCCGCGTCCGGTTCTGACAAAATGAGATAGTCTTCAAAAAACTGGATGAATTCTTCGTCAAACTGCGGGGTCTTTGTGTCGATAAACCAGGTGTCTTCTTTTTCCGCTACGCCGGGAAGCCCGTACATGAATTGACGGACCATTCCTTCTTCCTTGAATTTGGGCAGCTGGACCCACAGAGGCACCTCCGGGGTGTGGGCAAACACCAGATCCAGGGCGTTGGCATGATCGTCCAGCGGCAGGCTGCCGATGAGAAGGGGAAGTCCGTTGGGGATAAAACTAGGCATGATATAACTCCTTTAGATATACATATATGTTCATTTGTTGTTATGTTTTCAATACAGATATATCATGCCTGTCGTCAAAATAACATGTTTTTTTTATTCAGGTATCCGTATCGGTCTGACGGACCGCCATTACCGGACAGACTGATCGGCTGATCACCCGCTCCGTGGTGGATCCCACCAGAAATTTTTCCAGCAGGCTGTGGCCCCTGACCCCTAAAACGATTAAGTCCACCTGGTTTTTTTCGGCAAATGTCAGCAGTTCCTGGTACGGTTCTCCTTCAAGGACCGCTGTCACAGGTGTGCACCAGTGGCGGCTTTCTTCGGGCACCATCCGGGCCAGCTGCCGTTCCAGTCTTTCCCGCAGCGCATCATTCCGCTGTGCATCCGGATCATTGGCCTGCCGGGTGAGCCCTAAGTAATCGGACCGGTTCCAGCCCAGATAATCGCCTTCCTGAACCTTGATATAGTCGGCACTGGAAAATTCCACGTGTTCCGTGGGCCGGACCACATGGGCCAGAAACAGCCGGGTTTCAAACTCCTGGGCCAGGCTCAGGCCGTACTGAAACGCCAGACTGGAATCCGGGGAAAAATCGCATCCCACCAGAATCCGGTTCAACAGTTTTTTCCGATCCCCGGGCAGGACGTCCGGCTCTGCCTTGCCATGGAGTACCAGCACGGGGCAGGACAGGGTTTTCACCAGCCGGTCCGTGACCGATCCCACCAGAAACCGTTTCACGCCCGACCCGCCGTGGGTGGCGGCCACCACCATGTCCACGCCGGTCTCTTCCGCAATCCGGGTCAGTTCATCTGCCGGATGCCCCGTGGTTACCATGGTGTCACAGTCCATATCCAGGGTTTTGCCAATGTCTTCCAGCCGGGATGCCGCATCCTGCCGCCGTTCCGCCTCGATTTTTTCAGACGCGATATAGGCCTGTCCGGCAGAGGACATCAGCACCATGTTGGATACCACATGGCACAGGGTGAGATGTGCCTCAAATTCTTTGGCCAATGCCTGCCCGTAGGACAGCGTCAGGTTGGTGAATTCACTGAAATCAACCGCGCACATTATTTTTTGGGGTATGATTCTCATGACAGCCTCCTTGATATTATTCCTGTGGCATGTTTTTCATCATGTCCTGTACCTGTTTCATCATTTCGTCCATCTGCTCAGCCGTCGGCATCTTTTCTTCGGAAAACTGGCTCATGTCCGGCATCCCCATGGCCTGTTCCATGGATGCGGCCCGGGTATAGCCGTCGGGAATTTCAAACAGATGGTCCGGCTGTTTTCCGGTTTTGATGTTTTGGACCAGGCTCGCGACCCTGCCCACCGGGTCCGGCATCATGGTTTCGGATTTCAAGGGGTACTGGAGTTTTCTGGAAAGCCAGATTTTCATGGGTGCGGTTTCACCGGTCTCTTCATCCACTTCAATGGTGCCTTCATAAATATCACAGGCAAATCCCTCAATGGATTCCGTGCCGGTTTTCTGAAGGTTGTTCTCTTTTGCCCAGATTTCAAAATCTGCGACACCGGCCATGGGGCCGTCGGTTTCAAGCTCGGTGACATCCGAAACATGATATTTTTTGGTGCCTGTAAAGAGCTGATACACCTGCGGATATTTCATGATGTTGATCATTCCCATGATTTCATTGCGGTTCACCCGGGTGTTTTTGAAATACATTTTCCCGTTGACACTGCCGGTTTGCATATCAGTGACGATGTCCGCTGAAAATTCTTCAGCATGGACCCGGGCTGGCAGTGAAAAAAATGACCCGCTGGACAACAGTGCGGCAACGATCAGTATGAGAACGGTTTTTTTGAGCATGGAGCTCTCCTTGGATTAAATGGTTATCGATGATACTGAATTATACTGCTTTTTCCATCCGGCGGCAAAGGATTATCTGTTTAAAGATCGTTTTCAAATGCTTTGTAGGTATAAGGTACCTGGACAAACTCGGTCAGGGTGGACAGCCTGTTCAGGGAAAAACCGTTTAGTATCCGGGAAAGGTTCACACCGATACCGGCATAAAGCGTCCGCTCCGGGGTGCCATGGGATGAAAATCCCCGGGCGTAATATCCCAGGTGCAGTTCCAGGTATTTGAACAGCGGATGGGTGACCTGCTCAAAACCGTCCAGCTTGAGGGCCACCAGAAATTTCTGGTGTTCATAGTCGGTGAACACATCGGCCGCATCAAAACGGGGCCGGTACTCGATTCTGAAATCGATTTTTTTGTCCAGTTCCGGCCGGGTTCCGATAAAATAGGCGGTGGCGCATCCCAGGGCATTCATGGCAAAATCTTCATAGGAAAATCCATATTCGGAAAAGGAATCTCCCAGCTCCATCCAGTTCATGATGGTAAAAGAAGACAGCGCCCCAAGCCGGAGACCCTGTTTTTGAGAATACCCCCAGGTTTCAAAGGTATGCCCCAGAAAATGGGACAGAGCATAGCTGGTATAAAAATGTCCCAGTTTGTCTGCACCGCCTTCTTTGGTATTGCCGGAAAACCAGCCTTCTTTTTTGGCGGACGGGGTGGTGGAAAAATAATCCCAGTTGGCAATGCCCCACCCGGTGATCACGGCCATGCCGGCGGCATTGGCATATACCACCTTTTTCTCTTTAGGGATCTGTTGCCAGTCGAATCCGGATGCCGTGACTGGAAAGACAAACAGACAGAGGATGACCATATATCGCATACTGTTTCTCCGGGTCATGGGTTCCTGGAAACGGGCGGTTCGGTTGGGGCGGCATACCGTCCGCAGCATCCGGTCATGGCGGCGTGTTTGGCGGTAAAGGGGTATTGCCGGCAGACCTCGGGCTTGACGGGGTGGATGGTGCACACAAACCGGTCGGCATGATCCGGGCAGGGTGCAAGCCAGGGACAGGTCCGGGCGGTTTCTCCGGTGTCCGGATCCACCCAGATCCGGTATGTCGGACCTGAATGGCCTGCCGAAATGTGCCGGGTTTGGACCCAGGCCAGGATGTCGGTTCGTCCGCTTTCCCGCCAGCGTCGGACATCGGATTCCTCGCACGCGGTTTCATAATCCAGGGTGCGGCAGCATCCTCCGCACTGGCGGCAGATGAACCGGTCCATCTGTGCATGGGTCCAGATGCCGGAAATGGTGCCGGTGTGGTTATGTCCGGCAATGGAGGATGCCTGGAATACCTGCCGGCAGATATCGGCCAGGGTATTCAGGTCCGGGGGATCGGTTTCCAGGACATGAATCAGATAGAATCCCAGGTGATGATCCTCTACCGGATCAAAGGTGGTTCCCCGCAGTACCGATACCCCGCTCCAATTTTCGTTTCGGGCCGTGATCCGGCACTGCTGTCCCAGAATCAGGGGGGCGATACGTCTGAACAGCTCCGGTTGGGGGCCGTAAGCCTGAAAGTCCAGGGCAACGGCATCCACAGCCTGGGCCGGGGTCAAAAAAATCCAGTGCGGATCGCCGGCCGCTGAAATTTGATCTGGGCGGTGTTTTTGAAAGTATTTCCGGGTCATGGCTTCTCCTTTGAAGATTGCCTGAACCTGTAGGATAACCCTATCGTTTTTAAAATTGTCTGGCAAGAGGTATGCACCAAAAAAAATTGTTGTCGGGGTTTTGAAAAATGGTTTGATAGCGGTTGAATGCCGGGGCAGGTTTTTAATTTAAGTTATTGTCGGTATACGGCTAAATATGATAGGGTTTCGCAAATTTTTAGTCAGGCATTGAATAAAAAATGAAACATGTGAGTTATGAACATTAAATGAGTTGTGGCAGCCCATGGCCCTATCCATCATGACGGGACTGCTTTTCGGCACCACAATCACACTGCTGTTCATCCCGGATCTTTACAGCATTCTGTACAAGGTTGATGCAACAAAACAAAACTCAGAAAGAGGCATATCATGAAAAAAAGAATGAAACTGGGACTTCACACCTATACGCTGCACCTGTGGGGCCTGGGACAGAACTGGGGGATTCAGGCCGATCCCCGGCCCAAGGAAATCAATCTGTTTCAGCTCATGGACCTGGCTGTGGAATGGGGTCTGGACGGGCTGCACATCACGGGGTGCGATCTGGAGACCAAGACCGACGAACGGCTGGCAGCGGTCAGAGAAGCAGCTCAGGATCACGGTCTGTATCTGGAGTATAACTTTTCCCGAAATGAGGAGTTTGATCCCCGGCTCACCGACACCCTGGTGAAAGGGATCGATATTACCCATAAAATCGGGGCCGGCCTGGCCAAACTGAGCCTGGATATCCGGCGGCCCCGGCCTTTGTATGGTTCCTGTTTCCACCCCAAAGTCATGCGGCAGCTGTGTGATGTTCATGAAGAGATTCTTGCCGTCCTGCCGCTGCTGGAAAAAACCGGCATCAAACTGGCCGTGGAAAACCACACGGAAACCTTTGCCGATGAGATCCTCTGGGTGATCCACCAGGTGAACCATCCCCTGGTGGGGGCGTGTGTGGACACGGTGAACTCCATGGGGGTTTTGGAAAATCCGGAACAGGCTGTGGAAAAACTGGCCCCTTATGCTTTCTGCAACCATTTCTGCGATCACAAGCTGACCCGGGACCAGTTCGGTATCCGGTTCCACGGGGTGGCCCTGGGCGACGGGGACATCGACTGTTTCAAAACCCTTCAGATTATCTGTGATCAGTCCCCCACGGACCGCATCACCTTTGAGATCGAATGGGACATGGGGGATGATTCCCTGGAGGTGGCCCGGGAAAAAGAGATGGCTGCCTGTAAAAAAAGCATTCAGTATGCCAGAAAAATACTGAAAATCGGCCGGCCCGTTTGAAGATTTGACGAACCGCATCTGGCCTGCTATGAAAAGACTGCTTCTTTCTTTAACCAAAAAAAGAGGGTGCCATGACAAAAGATGCACCGGTGAAAGCGATTCCGGCAGACAACTTGACCGGTTTCAGACTGGATGCGCTGCTTCAGCGGCATCGGGAACGGATTGTTCGTGAGTGGCGGGACCGGCTCTTCAAAGAAGTATCTGACAATTATGCCGCCAGAAATCCGGATGAGCTGGCCAGAACCACAGCCCGGGCCTATGATGCATTTTTTCATGTGCTGGCTGAAAATGACTACACCGCCATCCACCGGTTCATCAACGAAATTACCAGTATCCGGCTGGAATCAGGATTTCCCCTGGACGATGTGCAAAAAGCGTTCGAGCTTTTCAGAATACTCATTGTCCCGGTGCTGGTGGAAGAATCCCCCAAAGCATGTCTGTGCCGCCACATCGAACAGGTGAATACCTGCCTGGCTTATACCATTCACCGGTTTTCCAACCATTTTCAGAAAATGCATGAAACCTGCCTCAAGGAATATGCGGACCGGCTGGAACAGGATGTGGCGGCCCGAACGGCCCAGTTGAAAGAATCTGAGCACAAATACAAAACCCTGGTGGAAGAGATCAGTGACGGGTATCTGGTGCTGGAAGGCGAAAGGATCGCATTTGTCAACCCGGCGTTCTGCCAGATGCATGGGATTGACATCCCCGAAGAGATCCTGATGACATCGTTTTTAAGCCTGGTTCATAAAAAAGATCAGACCGCCTTGCGAAAGCGGGTGATCCGGAATCCATTGGACAGCACGGTTCCGGCGGTGTTTGAATACCGGCGCCTGCGCAGGGACGGTCGGGCTCTGCCCACGGAAATGGGGTGCCGGCCGTCCCGGTTCGAGGGCCGGGAATACACCTTGTGCATTGTCCGGGATATCACCCGGCGGGTGAAGCTGGAGAAAAAAAGCCGGCAGATGGAACGCATGGCCTATATCGGTCAGATCACGGCATCGTTGTCCCATGAAATCCGCAACCCGTTGTCCTCCATCAAGATGAACCTGCAGATCCTGGGACAGAACAACGGGTTCGCCGGCAACGACGAAAAGCGGCTTCAGATTACCCAGACCGAGATTCAGCGGTTGGAAACGATTCTCCAGCAGCTGCTGGATTTTGCCAAACCGATTTCTTTGGCCCCGGGTCCCGTGAATGTCAATGATGTGGTGAATTTCTGCGTAAACCTGCTGGATGTGAAATTTCGCAAAATTCAGGCGTCATGCCGGGTCGATCTGGATTCATCCCTTCTGGATATCACTGCGGATAAGGCGAAAATCGAACAGGTGGTGATCAATCTTTTGCTCAATGCCCTGGATTCGATCCGTCCGGCAGGAAATGTCTTTGTTTGCACCGGGGTTCAAACGCAGAACCGGAAAACGTTTGTCTCCATCCGGGTGTCGGATGATGGCGACGGAATTCCCCCGGAGCTGATTCCCCACATATTCGAGCCTTTTTATACCACCAAAATGAAAGGAACGGGACTGGGTCTGGCCAATGTCAAACAGATGGTTCAGGCCCATGATGGATTTGTCCATGTTAAAGCTGGAAAAACGTGCGGCACCGTATTTGAGGTGTGTCTGCCCTGTGAAGGAGATGTCCGTGGCTGATCTGCTCATTGTGGACGATGAATCCACCATTCTGGAATCCATTTCCATGTTCATGGCGGAAAAAGGCCATGCCGTTCATACGGCTGCCACGGTTAAACAGGCTTTGGAACTGTTTGAAAAGACAAATCCCCAGGTGGTGATCCTGGATATTCGTCTCACGGACGGGTCCGGACTGGACGCGCTCAAGCAGATGAAGTCGTTTAATCCGCTGGCCAAGATTATCATGATCACGGCATTCCAGGACATGGAAACCACCATCGAAGCCATGAAGCTGGGGGCATACGATTATATCCACAAGCCCCTGGATGCCGTGGAACTGGACAATACCGTGGCCCAGGCCATTGAGAGTCTGGAAGTAGACCGGAAACATTCGGGATTTTCCGACGGACCGGCCGGATTCGACCGGGGAGTGATCGTGGGCAGCAGCCGGGCCATGAAAGATGTGTTCAAGATGATCGGCATGCTTTGCCAGAACCGGGCCACGGCCCTGATCACGGGTGAGACGGGTACGGGCAAGGAGCTGGTGAGCCGGCGGATTCATTTGAGCAGTCCGGACAAAGACAAGTCCTTTATCACCTTTGACTGTTCCGCCGTGGTCAATACCCTTTTGGAAAGCGAGTTGTTCGGCCATGAAAAAGGCGCGTTCACCGGAGCTGTGACCCAGCGTCCCGGGAAAATCGAGCTGGCAGGGGACGGGACCCTGTTTCTGGACGAGGTGGGGGAACTGCCGTTGAACCTGCAGGCCAAACTGCTGGGGTTTCTGGAAAGAAAAGAATACATGCGGGTGGGGGGATGCAGCAACCTGACTTCCCGGTGCCGGATCATTGCGGCCACCAACCAGGATCTGGACCAAATGGTCAAGGAAAAAAAATTCCGGGCCGATCTGTACTACCGGCTCAAGGTGGTCACCATCACCCTGCCGTCTTTGAAGGACCGGTTGTCGGATATCCCTTTGCTGGTGGATCATTTTATCCGCAAATGTGCCCATGATCTGGGAGTCAAACCCATGCAGCTTCAGGATGGATGTATTGAGCGGCTTAAATCACATGCCTGGACCGGTAATGTCCGGGAACTGGAAAATGTGATTATTTCCGCGGCCATCCGGTCCCGGGGCAATGTGATTCTGGTGGAAACCCTGGATGCGCTGCTGTCAGGCACCGCGCCACAGGTGAGCCGGTATCCGGCGTCCCAGTCTCTGGCCCAGGTGGAGAAACGGCATATCCAGGCCGTGCTGGCCTCGGTTCAGTGGAACAAGACCCGGGCATCCCGGATTTTGAAAATCTCCCTGCCCACGTTGCGAAAAAAAATACATAAATATCAGTTGTCACCCAATTCCGGATGAAAGAAACGTTCTAGTCTGCAACGTTTCTTTCTGTTTTTTTATCCATTCTTTTTGTTTCGTCGGCCGTCGCCAAAACCACATCGCCGGTAATCACCGGGTGCTTCAGTTATAATGCAGCCGCATTGTAATCATGGCACATGAATTGCTCTTGTGTATTCAGATAAATGATTTAAAGCAGCGCACAAGACACACAACATCCATTAAGAAACACATCCGGGTTTCAAGTAACCCGGGTTGAAAAGCAGGCGGTTTCATAACTATTTTAATTTTTTCGCGCCAAAAGCGCAAAAGGAGGAAACGCACATGTCCGCAGAAGCGAACAAACGAAAAAACCTGGGTTTCTTAATCGTGTTTGTTGTACTCACTGTTCTGTGCTGGTGCCCCATCGGGTATGGCCGGTACGGCGAGGTGGATCTGATCATGGGAATGCCTTCCTGGGCATTTGTTCTGCTTGTGATCGGGGCACTGCTGTTCATTCTTGAATGGGTCTATCTGTTCAAAACCGATCTGGCGCTGTATGACAGGGATGTGGCGGAAATCGTGGATGCTTTGAAAAAAATTGATATGGAGGAGACCCGCTCATGATGGCTGTCATTATTATCACCAGTTTATGTTTCGTATCCGTGTTCATCAGTTATGTGGCGTTTCGCAAGGGATTCACCAAAAGTGCGGATGATTATTTTGTGGCCGGCTCCAGTCTGGGGTATTTTGTGCTGATTTTCAGTCTTCTGGCCTCATTTTTAAGCGCGTTCTCCATGTTCGGGATGTCCAGTTTCGGATACCGCCTGGGGTATGGGTCTTTGTATGTGCTCACGGCCAACCTGGTGCCTCTGGGGTTTTTATGGTATTTCATGCACAAAAAGACCTTTCTTCTGGGCCGGGCCAGAAAATGGATGACCATGGGGGCCCCGTTTGGTGAACGGTACGGCACTCCCATGAAAATCATTCTGGTGCTGGTGGTGCTCGTGGCGTCCGTTCCCTATGTGGTGGCCCAGATCCAGGGCATCGGTGTGATGCTGGAAGCCATGAGCGACGGGATCATCTCCTTTCGTATGGGCCTGTTTTTCGTGCCGTTTTTCATCGCCATCTATTTGATGATGGGAGGCATGAAAGGGGCGGCCTGGGTCAATGCCATCCAGGGCGTGTTTTTTTCGATCATGGTGTTTGTCCTGTTTTTTTTCGTAATGATGAAAAACGGCGGGTTCGTGCCCACCATGGAGATGGTCATGGCCAAACATCCCACCCTGTTTCAGATCGGCTGGGCCGGGGGCAAGGTGTGGAGCTATCCCATGATTTTCGGCATGGCATCGGCCATGGCCTTAGGGTGTGTTTGTTTCCCCCAGCCTTATATGCATGCTTATTCCAGCCGGTCGGTCCGGGGGTTGAAAGCCATGTTTCTGTCCTTTGGCGGCATCTGCTTGTTTATTATCACCATGCCCACACTCATCGGGGTTGCCGGCAATGTCATTGTGCCGGGACTCAAAGGGGTGGAAGCGGATAAAATTTACGGGCTGGTGGCTGCCGCCACCATGCCGGACTGGCTGGCGGCCCTGGCTGTGGCCGGCGGGTTCACGGCAGCCATGTCCACGGTGAACGGGCTGGTGTTCGGCAATGCTGCCAACTTGACTATAGACATCATCAAAGTCATTCGCCCGAAAACAAAACCATCGGAATATGTCACCATGGCCAGGGGATTTGTGGCGATCATCATGGCTGTCTGTGTATGGATCGCCTGGAATCCCACCACCCCCGTGGCAGAATTGTCCGTCATCGCTTTTGGGACCGTGGCTGTGACATTTTTTGCCCTGTGGGGGGCCTACTACTGGAAACGCGCCACAGCCACGGGTGCGATCCTGTCCACACTGGCCGGTGTTTTTATGAATGTATTATTCTTTGTTATAGGGGGCAAGAACATGGTGCTCTTTCCCCAGAAGTTCATGTTCCAGCTGAATGGATTTCTGGCATCATTCATTATCGCCGGTATCGTATTTTTTGTCGCATCCTGGTTGACCAAACCCGGTAAAATCGAAGAAAAAAGTTTGAAACTTTTTTTCCATCCGATGTTGGAAAAATAATTATTTAGGAGGAAGTGATTTATGGAACTCGAATATCTTGGAATGGAAAGATTTAATGCAGCCGATTATTTTCTGGACCGTAACATCCGGGAAGGCAGAGAAGACAAGATCGCCGTGGTGTGTGAAGACCGGAAACTGACCTATGGAGAATTGACAAAGCAAGCCAACCGGTTCGGCAATGCGCTTATGTCGTCCGGTGTCCGCATGGAAAACCGGGTGGCCCTGCTGATGCTGGACATGGAACTGTACCCGGCCGCGTTT
>JAGYOW010000058.1 GCA_018399285.1 Desulfotignum sp. | reverse complement strand
GTTGATGCGCCGGTAAGTCTTTTCAGCCAGTTCCGCGGCTTCCCGGGCCTGTATCCACAGATTCATGGCCGCGTCCACGTCCTGGCTCCGGGCCCCGGCGTCTGCCTTGTCCTTCTGGGCGGAAGCGGCTTTCCGGGCCGAGGAAGCCTGGGTGAGCCTGGCCGTGATTTCCGGGCTGTCAAGCCGCAGAAGGCTGGTTCCCTTTTGGACGTACTCTCCTTCTTTCACAAACACGTCAGAAACCCGCCCGGCGATTTTGACCGCCAGGTTGACCTGGGTGGCATCAACCTCCCCCTGTATGTATTGAATTTCCGGTTCCTGCAGGTACAGGGTCAGGCCCCAGACGATACCGATTAAGACGAGAAGACCGATCAGCGGCTCCAATATTGTCCGCATGCGTTTCAATGTTCCACCTCCATCATGTTTCCTGCCAGGTACTGGGGGAATTTTGTTCCACGGCCGCATGCTTCCAGAAGCCGGGCCAATGCAACGTCAAAATTGTAAGCTGCCAGCAGTCTTCCCACCCGGGTCTCGGACAATGAGAGCTGGGCGTCGACCACATCCAGTGATGTGGCCAGGCCTTCTTCAAAAGAACGATTTCTGGCGCGGATATTTTCATTCGCAAGATCCACGGAAGACTGCAGGGAATCATACTGCTCACTGGCTTTCATCATTTCCTGGTAGCGGGAGGACACCAGGGTTTCCAGGTCTCTGACCAGTTTGCGCTGCATCAACTCCGCCTGGTTCTCTATGTTTCGGGCGGCCGCGATCTTGCCGGCCCTGGCCCCCCCGTCAAAAAGGGTGACATTGACCCCGGCACCGATGGACCAGGCCGGGTCCAGAACTGTCAAATCATTTTCGTAGAGTTCCCGGGTCCCGAAAAGATATACTGTGGGATACCGTTCAGATCTGGCGGCCTTCAGGTTTTCCCCGGCCCTGTCTCTCACGGCCTCGATGCGGGCGATGGCGGGATGGTGATCCCGGGCCTGCCTGATAAAAGCAGCTTCCGGGTCAACGGACGGCAAAAGAAACAACGGAGAAACCGGGATCACGGGGTTTTTTGCAGCCAGAATGTTGGCCAGCGCTATCTGTGCCAGCTCCAGGTCCCGGAGCGATGCCTTGCGTTCCCTTTCCGCCCGGGCCTGGGCCACCTGGGCATGAAGCACCTCGGTTCTGGCAATAAATCCTTCTTCCTGCAGCCGCCGGGCCTGAAACACATGCTGATCCAGGGCATCCACGACCTCCTGGCGGACCTGATACACCTGATCGGCCAGCCGGACGGCATAATAATATTTAACCAGTTCCGAGGTGAGCGTGTCTCTGGTCTGGTCCAGTTTTGCCGCTGATTCCCGCACCCCGGCATCCGCAGCGCTCTGGGCCGCTGAAATCTTTCCCCCGGTGTACACCGGCCAGGTGACGTTCAGCTGTGACTTGAAAAAAGTGTCTTCCTGAACCGTTTCGTGAAACAAGGGAACCGCTGCTGAAGGGAAGGTCCGATGCAACGCCAGAATCACGTCCCTGATGGGATTCAGATCCAGGTCAATGGCGTCATTGATCCGGACAAACTGGCCGCTGAGGGTCACTTCGGGAAAATTCAATCCCCGGGTGGCTTTTGCCTCGTATTGCTTTTGTTCCACTTCAGAAGCCGCGCTTAAAACGGACTCATTCCGGGAGACCATCATGTCCAGGGCCTGGGGAAAGGTCAGGGCTTCCCCGGAAAATGCCGGGGTGGATACCTGACCCAGAAGAAAAAAACCCATGAGTGCGACGACTTGCCAGGCTTTTTGGGCAGTGAAAATGCCTTCTCCGGCGGTATGGTCTTGTTTTCTGTCTATCATTGAAACTGCATTCTCCAGATAATTCAAAAATTCTCAATATAAGTCGTTTCCCCGGTGTTGCAACTTTTTTGCTACTGGAACCGGATCACGGGGCGCTTTCTGCCGGTGATGCGCTGATAGGTTTCTTTGGGATAGCCTAACGCCACAGCGGCATGGATGGTTTCCGATGCCGGGATTCCCAGTTTTTTCTGAATGGACCGGTCTGCGGCCATGGGAGCCACCACATACCCGATCAGGCAGGTGCCAAGACCCATGGTATGTGCCCCCAGAAGGATGTTCCCGGCAGCCAGCAGGGCATCTTCTTTAGGACAGGACCCCCCCGGGAATGACCCGATGAGAATGACCGCGGGCGCACCATGGAAGAGCCGGTCCCGGTTTTCCGTCTCCATCTGAAGGATGGCCGTTTTAACGGATTCATAATAATTGGTGTAATAATGGTCCAGGGTTTTGGCGCCCACCAGGGCCAGGGCTTTCCGCAGCAGAAGATTTTCCGCTTTTTTGTTCAGCCCCTTGAAAAAATCCTTGATCGCGTTTCCCAGGACCAGGACTTGGGATCTGGATGTCAGGCAGGTAAAGGTCCAGGCCTGGGAATTGGTGCCGGACGGGGCGAATACAGCCAGCCGGATCAGATCCTGAAGCGTTTCTTTTTCCACGGGCGTTTGTTTGTAGTGCCGGCAGGACCGCCTGGAGCAGATGAGCCGGGCCAGGTCTGATGTGGGGATCCCTTTGCCCGGGGCCAGCCAGGCCGGGTCCAGGTCAAAGGCGGAAAACCGGTTCAGGCTGGGATCCAGTGCCGGGATATGGATGGCGCTTTCCGGGCAGGCGGCCATGCAGTGGCCGCAGACCAGGCATTTTGCCGCGTCCGTGTCCGGGGCGGCACGGGCCGTGCGGTTTTCCAGGGAAATGATGTCTGAGGGGCAGACACGGACACAGGTTCCGCACCCCGTGCACCGGTCCGGGTCGATGTTTACAAATGCAGATGTTAAATTCATGGATATCCTTTTTCAGAGCGGGTTATACTTAAAACCGTTTATCCTGACAACCGGTGTCCATTGAGAAAGCAGTGAGACACGGCCAGTGCGGAAAACCGAAACAGGTATTCAATGAGTTCCGGAACAGAAATGCTTTGATTGAATCCGCCCAGGTGGGGGCCTGTGCTCAGCAAAATATCCGTCTGTCCTTTCGGGGGTATGGTTTTTATCCCCCTTTGATGTAAAAACTGCTGATATTGTTCCTTGGTCATCCGGTTTTGATCCTGGATCCGCAGCACTTCCATCATATGCTCATCATATCCCATGGTCTGAATCAACGCACGGGTGAGCCGGGGGATGGTCTGCAAGAGCTCTTGGGGCAGGCCCGTTTTGCACAGTCCTTTAAAATAATTGTCGCTGACGTCTGTGATCATGGATTCAAACGCTGCCCAGTCAAACAGATCTTGTGTCTTCCAGGGGTTTCGTCGAGTCAGACCTCTGCGGTCCAGGGCCTTGTTTCTGAAAACACTGCCCGTCGCAAGTTGAAGCTCAAGAGATGTTCGCCAATGTAGTGGCGCAGTCCGGCGCCGGTATCAATTTTGTTCGATGTGTTCAATCCCTGGGGCCGGAACAGGCAAAGTTGGGATATTGACAGGAATCCAGCCACTGATCCAGACGGCCAGCATGTTCCCACGGAATGCGCCCTGATCGTTGCGCCGCCGCTGCTGAACCCGGTTATGAAACAATGGGATCAACGCCGTGTGAACGATGCCCTTCGGTCATCTGACCCAGGATCCGGGCATTTTTGATGAACACATGTCGGGTCTGACGCTGGGTTGGAGACATCCCGGATCGTTGGGGTACTCATAGTAGCCAAAGGGCAGGGCGACGCAATGCAGGTCTGCTTGTACAGGAAAGGGGTGTGTCACCGGGCGAATCCGGAAGGTGATGTCAAACACCCGGTGCCCTTTGTGTTCAATCGGCACGGGCGTATCAAAGCCATGGCAGCCATATCCCCGGGAACTGCACCAGTCCGGGTGAGCCAGGCCGCTTCCCAGGCAGGTCCGTGATATTGTCGGCGCTGGTGGCAAATTTCAGCACAACACAGGCGCTGCCGGATATGTTGATGATCAGGACTCCGGCCCTGCCATCGGGTTTGCTTCCAGCCCCCGCCGCAAACCCGGGCACAAGCCCGTTTCAGATCTACCGGCAGAACAGACAGGTGATCCATGACCCGGGGATCGGATGCCGCCGGTTTCCATGGCAGCTCTCCCAGGGCCTGGTTTACGGCCCGCAGGCGTTTTCCGTGAGATGTATACAAAATATCGTTGAGTGCCTGGATAATGCTTTTTGACAACGGTTCTCTGACCCGGGCGGCAAGCCGGATCAAGGCTTCGGCAGCCTCATTAAACAGAAAATACGAATATTCCTGTTTTCAAACCAGGGGGGACCGGATGAGGGGCGGTCCAATGTGTCCACCGTGTCGGCGCCGATGGTGTCCGGGTATTTGTCCATGTGGCCGGCCACATATTTGACCGCCATGTAAGCGCCTGAAAATCTTTGATCCCGTGGTTGATCAGGGCCTGGGTGCGGCCCAACTCCGTCTGTTCGTGACGATCATCGATTGGACGTGTCTGCAAACCGTCTGCTGCGGATTCATGCCGTGGTAGCATGCAGAGGGATAATTTCATTCTCAATTTTTGTCATATTTTGTTTGGCAATTTTGAGGTCATAACTGATTTGCAGGTTCATCAGAATTGTGGGGTGGTGTTGAAGTATCTGCTAACCTGAGAGCCGTATCAATGCTAACCCCTCTTTTTGTCTTATCACATCATTGATTCTAGGTGCTGATACGCGCAAGGCAACAGCCAGCGCATTAGCACTCATATTTAATGGTTCTAAATACTCTTCTTTGATTATTTCTCCAGGATGGATTGCTCATATTATTCATAATTTGTTCCTCCTAATGGTAGTCTGTTCTCTCTACATCGTAAGGCTCATCCAGACCATGCAAAGCATACACGCCTGTTTATTGATTCTTATGTACTGCCCTTGTCTGTCTCCCCCAAGTTTTCAAATCGATTACCGGGTGGAGATCGTAAATCAAGCAGTTCATCTGCACTGTCAAGCATTTGGAGCTTACGTTCTGCTATCGCCTGAAAAGCTCTGAATTGCTTTGGGCTTTTTTCCTTCGTAAGAGATTTTGTACACTTGCATTTTAAAATTTTTTATCATAATTAAAAATATAATGGCTCACATTAAATGTCAAACATTGTATTTTGAGGGAAAGAACGATTGCCTCACCTGCCGGAAGGGAATATAGCTGAAGAAACCTACTGCCGGATGCCGGCGGTGGTGATGAGGTCAGGCTTCCGTGGCCGGGTGAGCAACACAGATATACCTGTTTTTCGATGGCATCCAGGAATATTCTTTCTGGATGGAAAATCAGGCTCACGGCCCCCACCACGGATTTGGTCTGTAAGTTCATCATGGAACGCCCCGATGCTGATCACCCCGGTCATATATTCCTTGTCATTGATGGAATACCCCCTGGTTCGGGTGTTGCGGATTATCTTTCCGGATCTCGTCGATGTCCGCCAGAGTGTGAGGGTCAGTTTTTGGGCGTCAGGTCGGAAAAATAGTGTTCCAGGTCGTCGGGGCCCCAGGTTGGCCAGCACGATCTTTCCCATGGCCCGGGCATAGAGTTCATCCATAATCAGGGGCAGGTGGAACGACACCAAGTTGGGCATTTCCCGGCGGTACGGGAAATCAGCTTGAATCCGTCAATCAGCGCGGAATCGATGGATATGTGATGTTCGAAAAGGTCTTGTCAATGATGGGCTTGATGCCTGATAGATATCAAACCCGTGAAAGCATTCATGGCCCATGGAAAACATGGCGGGCTAAGCGCGGGGATTTGTCCGTGACACTTTTGCGCGAATATCCAACTGAATCAGGGTATTGACCAGACGGTAGGTGGAAGTTTTGCACGTGGTCGGTTGGCGTGGAAATTCCGTCAGGGACCAAGATGGTGTTCCCGGCCGAACAGATCTAAAATCGACGGCCCTTTTTCCAGAGTTTTGAAAAGTGTGGTCTTTTACTGGACATCTTATATCCTGATTGTTGTCTGATCCAGTGTATCATATCACATATAATGACTTAAATACTATCTGGTTTGTGTCATACTAAAAACACAGAAATCTGAATTGCACTATCATATTTAGCAGTTCCATGAAATACAAAACATTGAAAAGTTTAAAAAGGTGTTGACATTAATAAATATCTTTTTAAATTCGACTATAAGATTGGAGTTACTATTATAGTAACAAATTGGAGTACTAAATCAAACAGAGGGAATTCGCATAAAAAAGTGGCTTTCTTTTAACCTTGTAAGTGATGTCCGTCTGCCTGTTGGTATCAACCCAGGCATTTTCCGCACAGGTATTGAAGCTGGGATTCGGGGATCCCATCAACTCAAATAACTAAAAGCCATCTCACCAAACAGTTCAAATATCTGGTAGAGGCTACACCGGCGGTGACGGTAAGTCCAGCTGTTCCCGGAGGCAGCGCCCTGGGAAATGAAACGGAAATGCTCCAGAACACCCGCAGCGGTGAACTGGACCCTATTGCATGCTGTCGGTTCCCAACTTGTCCCCGTTTTCACGGAAAATCAACATCCTGACCTTTCCTTATGTGATCAAGAGCATGCGGGATATAGTCCACCATCACCACCCAGGAAAGCGGGTGCACAATGGAATGACATCCTTCAAAGGAAGCCGGAATCGGATTCTGGCCTGGACCTATTCCAATTTCCGTCATCTGACCAATTCCAAACGCAAATCACCAGTATGGCTGATGTGGAGCTTGAAAGTCCGGGTCCCCCCAGAATGCCCTGATGATCGCATCCTATGAAGCCTGGGGCGCGAATCCCACCCCATGGCATGGCCAAAACCTTTACCGCGCTGCAACAGGGCGTGGTGGACGGTCAGGACAATCCTATATTGTCAACTACACCATGAAATTTCAGGAAGTCCAGAAATACATCACACGCTGCGTACCAGTTCTCTTTGCAGCCCATGATTGTGGGTGAAAAACATTTCCAGAAAATGGATCAGAACCTCAAAGACATCCTGGTCCGGGCCGGCATCGAAGCCCAGCGGTACTGTGTGCTGTTCCAGATGGAAGAATCTGAAAAAGCCCTCCAGGCCATGCTGGACGCCGGCATGGAATACAGTGAATTTTCTGACGAAGACAAGATGATTGAAGTGGCCAAGGAAAAAGTATGGCCTGAATATTATGACAAGTCGGCGGCAGGACTATGTCATGGAAGTGAATGGCGGAGGCTTGAAAAAAAGCGGAAAAGCCAGACAGGCCCAGTAATCACCTGCCTGGTATCTGCGGTTGAAGCCGAAGAGGGTGCTCTGTAATCCAGGGCACCCTCCTTGAAAAAATTTTTGGTGAGGAGCAGAAAAGTGACTCTCCAGCCGCGTGCTTAAAACGTCAATCACGATCCTGGATAATATCGAAGGATATCTGTGTAAATTTTTCTTGGCAGGCTTTTTTTTGTCATCCTCCTGTTCTTTCAGGTGATCATGCGGACCGTTTTCCAGAATTCGCTGGCCTGGGCGAGGAAGCATCCCGGTTCGCCTTTGTCTGGTTCGCCTTTCTGGGCGCATCCTATGCAGCCCGGCTGGGGGCCATAACAGGTCACCTTTCAGTTCAAACTGTTTCCAAAAATCGTGGGCGATGTGTCCCAGCTCATACGCCGACGGCATATAAGCTGGTGTTCAACGCCATCATGACGGTTAAAAGCATTGAAGTCATCCGGGATATGATAGAATATCCGTTTTATTCGCCAGCCCTGGATATCCCCATGCAGTATATTTACATGCTGTTTCCCTTCATTCACCTCATGAGCATCCGGATCATCAGGTCTATCCTGAAACATATCCTGAAAAGAGACATCGTGGATGTGGACGATATTTCGACGAGCCTGGAAGATATCAAGCGGGATATAATCGATTCAAACGATGAAGGGAGGATGGCATGATTTCATCGGTATTGTTCGGCGCGTTCGGCATTCTTCTGGTGATCGGTGCCCCCATTGCCGTGGCCTTGGGCATGGCGGCCATATGGCTGCATTCATGTCCATCGGCAAGGATGTGACCACCCTGGTGCAGATCGCCTATAATGCGGTGAGAATTCGTTTCCGGTCATGGCCCTGCCGGCTTTATCCTGTCCGGGGCTTTGATGCAGGGATCCGGCATTTCCAGGCGCCTGGTGGCCGTTGCTGAAGTTCTGGCAGGCCGTATGGCCGGAGGCCTGGGCGCATCTACGGTACTGGCCTGCCTGTTTTTCGGCGCCATATCCGGGTCCGGTCCGGCCACCACGGCCGCCGTGGGCATGCTCATGATTCCGGCCATGACCAGAAAAGGATATGACCGCAGCTATGCATCGGCTATCACAGCATCTTCCGGGGGCTTAGGTATTGTGATCCCCCCCAGTATTCCCATGGTGATCTATGGGGTGACGGCCAGCGTATCCATCACCCAGCTGTTCATCGCCGGGGTGTTTCCCGGCCTGCTCATCGCATCCGGTATCATCATTCTCAACTATGTGATCAGCAAAAAAAAGGGATACAAACCCAATGAGGATGAATGGTCTTTAAAGAAAACCCTGGTGACCATCAAGGATGGATTCTGGGCTTTGATGGCGCCGGTGGTGATTCTGGGCGGCATATATTCCGGGTTTTTCACGCCTACGGAAGCCGCCATTGTCTCGATTTTCTATACCCTGTTCGTGGGCATTTTCATCTACCAGGAGCTCAAACTGCCCGCCATTTTCAAGTCTTTGGATTCCACCACCTGGCTGTCGGGCCGGGTGTTGATCATCCTGTTCACGGCCCAGGCATTCGGCCGGCTCCTGGTGCAGTACAAGATCCCGGATGCCATTGCTGCCTGGCTGCTGGCCCTGACCGGCAATGTGTTCATTATCTGGGCACTGGTCATCATTTTCCTGATCATGATCGGCATGTTCATGGAGACCCTGGCCACCATCATGCTGGTGACACCTGTGCTTTTGCCGGTTATGACCAGCCTGGGCGTAGACCCTATCCATTTTGGCGTGGTACTGGTGATGTGCTGTGAAATCGGATTTGAAACACCGCCGTTAGGGGAAAACCTGTTCATTGCATCCGGCATCGGAAAAGTGAGTATCGAAGAAATATCGGTCAAGGCGATTCCCTTTTCCATTGTGGAGATCCTGGCCGTGTTTACTGTGGCCTATATCCCGGGATTCTGCCTCTGGCTGCCCAAAGCGTTTGGATATTGATCTCTTCAGAAGAATCAGAACAGATAATGACACAACAGATGCGTGACCTTAATCAAATATGGAGAACACGATAAATGCAGCATTTAAAAAAAGCGGTGAAAACCGCTGAATCCCACAGTGAAACCATCCGGCCGGCCGTTGAAAAGATGCTGGCCGATATCCGGGCCGACCGGGAAAAAGCCGTGGAAGCTCTGGCACTGAAGTTTGACAACTGGACCGACCCGTTCATTCTCAGTGAAGAGAAAAAACAGCAGTTGATTGACACGGTTCCGGACTCTGTCAAAGAAGATATCCGGTTTGCCCACCAGCAGGTGTCGGCGTTTGCCAAAGCCCAGCGGGACAGCATCAAAGAATTTGAAACCCAGATTTATCCCGGGGTCCGTCTGGGACAGCGTATTATTCCCATGGATGTGGCCGGGTGTTACATCCCCGGGGGCCGTTTCGCCCATGCCTGTTCCGCTGTCATGAGTGTGGCCACGGCCAAGGCGGCCGGTGTGAAAACCGTGATTGCCGCCTCCCCTCCCCGGGGAAAGAGCATTGATCCGGCCGTGGCCTATGCCATGGACATATCCGGAGCCGATATCATTCTGGAGATGGGCGGGGTCCAGGCCATTGCCTCCATGGCGTTCGGGCTGTTCACGGGCAATCCGGCCAATATTCTGGCCGGTCCCGGCAATGCCTATGTGGCGGAAGCCAAGGCCCTGCTGGCCGGATCCGGTGTATGCGCCATCGATGTATTTGCCGGACCCACGGAATCCGCCGTGATTGCCGATGACACGGCCGATCCCATGACCATTGCCGTGGACCTGGTGTCCCAGGCCGAGCATGGGTATGACTCCCCGGTGTGGCTGTTCACAGACTCCAGACAGCTGGGGGAACAGGTATTGAAGATGATGCCCCAGGTAATCGATGATCTGCCGGATCCGGAGGTGGCTGCCGCATCCTGGCGGGATTATGGGGAGATTGTCCTGTGTGACGACTGGCAGGAAATGGCTGCAGTCAGCGATCAATATGCCCCCGAACATGTCCAGGTGATGACCAAAGACAACCAGTGGTGGTGCGACCATTTGACCGCCTATGGGTCTCTGTTTATCGGGGATTACTGTACCGTGGCCCAGGGAGACAAGTGTTCGGGCACCAACCACATACTGCCCACCCGCAAAGCCGGTTATTATTCCGGTGGACTGAACGTGCACAAATTTCTCAAAATCTGCACATTTCAGGAAATTGAAAAACAGGCCTGTCTGGAAATCAGCTCCCGGGCCTCCCGGTTGTCCCGGGTGGAGGGCATGGAAGGTCATGCCCGGGCCTGTGACTGGCGGCTGAAAAAATTCTTCCCGGATCAGGAATGGGATTTCAATGTCTATTCCCAGAAACATTACTCATAACCGTTGTCAGAATACCAAGGTGGATGGATATGCCTGTACAAACCGATCAACCCATGATGTTTTCAAAAAGCTTTACCCGGCAGGAACCCATTTCCCAGCCGGCCATTGAAAGTGCCGTCCGTGTATTGCAGTCGGGACGGCTTCACCGGTACAATGTGGTCAAAGATGAGGTGTCTGAAACCGCGCTGCTGGAAAAAGAGTTTGCCGCATATATGGGCAGCCAATACTGTCTTGCCTGCGCCTCCTGCGGCAGTGCCATGTATCTGGCGTTGAAAAGTGCCGGGGTCAGACCCGGGGACCGCATTCTGTGCAATGCCTATACCCTGGCACCCGTGCCGGGCGCCATCCATAACACGGGGGCTAAAATCATTCTGGTGGAGATCACGGATGACTACACCATTGATTTTGACGATCTGGCGGCCAAGGCGGCGGAAAAGGATGTCAAGTGGTTCATGATGTCCCATATGCGGGGCCACATTGCCGACATGGACCGGATCATGGAGATCTGCCGGCAGCACGGGATCACGTTGATCGAAGACTGCGCCCACACCATGGGGGCCCGGTGGAACGGAAAACTGTCCGGCTCTTTTGGCACGGCCGCCTGCTTCAGCACCCAGACCTACAAGCACATGAACTCCGGCGAAGGGGGTCTGCTGGTCACGGATGACCCGGACCTGATGGCCAGAGCCATCATCTATTCCGGGTCTTACATGAATTACGACCGGCACCTGTCCCGGCCGGATGATGCCGTGTTTGAAGCGATCCGGGAACTGGTGCCCAATTATTCCTGCCGCATGGACGACCTGCGGGCTGCGATTTTAAGACCCCAGCTGGAAATTCTGGATGACCAATGCCAAAGGTGGAACCGGCGGTACCTGCTCCTGGAATCCCGGCTGAATCAGATACCGGGCCTCTTCTGTCCAAAGCGGGCTCCAAAGGAGCAGTATGTGGGCAGCTCCATCCAGTTTAACCTGAACACGGATGATCCCACTGTGATCCGCCGGTTTCTGGAAACCTGCCTTTTGCGGGGCGTGGAACTCAAATGGTTCGGCAACAAACGGCCCGTGGGGTTCACCAGCGCCTACAGCAGCTGGAAATATTTTGACAATCTGCCCGAATTGCCCAATACTGACCGTATACTGGCCGGCATGTGCGACATGAGAATTCCCCTGACCTTTGATCTGGCGGATTGTGAATCAATTGCCCAGATCATTGCAGATGTGGCGGCCAGTGTGCTGCCCCGTGAACCTGAATAAAAAAATGGAGATAACAAACCATGAACAGACAGATTATTGCAACAGATAACGCCCCAAAAGCCATTGGCCCATATTCCCAGGCCGTGGCCGCCAACGGATTTTTGTTTACTTCCGGCCAGCTTCCCATTGATCCGGCAACGGGTCAGCTGGTGACAGGTACCATTGAGGAACAGGCCCATCAGGTTTTCAAGAACCTGTCCGCCATTGCCAAAAGCGCCGGCGCCGGGCTGGCAGATGCCGTGAAAACGACTGTTTTTCTGTCGGATATCAACAATTTCAAAGCGGTCAACGCCGTGTATGACCAGTATTTCACAGAACCGTTTCCCGCCCGCAGTGCGTTCCAGGTCGGGGCTTTGCCCTTGAACGCCGCCATTGAGGTGGAAGCGGTTTTTCAATTGCCGTCATAAAACAAGCACCATTTATAAAAAACAATATACAAAAAGGAACACCATGAATTTTACACGATTTCCCAGACGAAAATACATTCAGTCTCCCACTGCCATCGAACCCATGCCTGCATTGAGCCAGGCGTTGGGCGGAAAAGTCAACCTGTTTGTCAAGCGTGACGATCAGCTGCCCGGCGCTGCCGGGGGCAACAAAACCCGGAAACTGGAGTTCTGCATTGCCGATGCCATGGAAAAAAAGGCAGACACCATCATCACCTGCGGGGCCGTGCAGTCCAACCACTGCCGCCTGACCCTGGCATGGGCCGTCAAAGAGGGGCTTGACTGCCATCTGATTCTGGAAGAACGGGTGAAGGGCAGTTATAAGACAGATGCCAGCGGCAACAATTTTCTGTTTCAGCTGTTGGGGGTCAAGAGCATCGAGGTGGAGCCCGGCGGGACTGACATGATGGGGGCCATGGAAAAAAAGGCAGCCGGGTTGTCAGAAGAAGGCAAAACGCCTTATATCATTCCCGGCGGGGCCTCCAATGCCATCGGGGCCCTGGGCTATGCCGCCTGTGCCGCAGAAACCATGACCCAGCTCAATGACCTGCACTTAAACATCGATCACATTGTGGTGCCGTCGGGTTCCGCCGGGACCCACGCCGGCATGGTGGTGGGCATGACGGCCATGGAGACCGGCATCCCCGTGAGCGGGATGAATGTGTCCAGAGAAAAGACGGTTCAGGAAGAGATCGTATACAAACTGGCAAAAGAGACCGCAGCCAAGCTGGGGGTCAAAAAGGAAATCCCCAGAGACAGTGTGGTGTGTTTTGACCAGTATGTGGGGCCGGGATATTCCATTCCCACGGACAGTATGGTGGAAGCGGTGAAACTGTTTGCGCAGACCGAGGCGATTCTGCTGGATCCGGTGTACTCGGGCAAGACCGCGGCCGGCCTTGTTGACCGGGTCCGCAAAGGCCATTTCGCTCCGGGCGCCAATGTGCTGTTTCTGCACACGGGCGGATCACCGGCCCTGTATGCGTATATGGATTCTTTCAGAAAATGATATAACCCTGCGGCCGCCTTTTTTTCGCGGGGCGGCCGCTTCAACACAGACGGCAACCCAGACAATGACACAAGACAACGAAAAAGTGGCAGGCATCATCGGCGGCATGGGACCCGAGGCCACGGTGGACCTGATGCAGCGGATCATCCGCCTGACCCCGGCCCTGGATGACAAAGACCATATCCGGTGCATCGTGGACAACAATCCCAAGGTACCCTCCCGCATCAAAGCCATCATCGAAGGGAACGGTGAAGATCCCGGCCCGGTCATGGCGGAAATGGGCCGGCGCCTGGAGGCCTGGGGTGCGGATTTTCTGGTGATCCCCTGCAACACGGCCCATTATTATTATGATGCCGTGCAGAAAGCCGTGAAAATTCCCGTGATCAACATGATTGATCTGGTGGTGGATCAGGTCAAAGCTGATTTCGCCAAAGAAACACACATCGGAATGCTGGCATCGCCGGCCGTGGCCATCACAAACCTGTATACCCGCCGGTTTGACACCCTGGGAATCACAGAAGTGTGGCCGGACAAGGAACACCAGGACCGGCTGTTCAAT
>JAGYOW010000057.1 GCA_018399285.1 Desulfotignum sp. | reverse complement strand
CCGGTACAACGCCGAGGGTACAATCCCCACCCGCCGGGCAATGCCGGCAATGCTCAACCCTGAAACCCCCTGGTCATTGATCAGGTCAAGGGCGGCCTGGGTGATCTGTTCCTGGCGCTGTTGTGTGTCTGTTTTCCGGGCGGACATTATAGGCTCCAATCAGAATTGTGATTCACAATTCACATTCTAGTGAGAGATTTGTTCATTGTCAAGTCATTTTGTCCAAACGCAGTTGCTTTCTTCGATAGATGTATTATTGTTTTTGATATCAAGCCTGCTGGAATTCAGACACGATGTTTGAATGAAACAGATGGTTTTAATCTTGAAAGGAGGACGCGATGGAATTAAGAAACTGTGTTCCCCAAAAAATGATGCAGTACTTATTTGTTGGATTTCTGGTGGCAGCAGCCGTTGCCATGACGATTGTCAGCCTCACCATTTTACCCATTGTCGGATTTGCCGTGGTCATTCCGATTGTGATTCTGGCCGTGTATGTGTTTCGTCTCCGGCTCAACAATCAATGCGAGATTGATGTGTCCAAAGATGTCTGATTGATCGAGTAATGTTTAAAAAAAATCCGGGAAATATTTTATATTGAGACCGTCTCTTAAAATATTTCCCGGACAAATCATTTTGTAACAAAAGGTGACAGCTAATCTGTGCCGTCACCGATCAAGGGCAGTTCCTTTTCCAGGGTAAAGTACACCAGAAACCGGGGTTCCTGTTTGTCATCCGTGTATCTGCGGCGCTTGATTTTTCCCACCAGTTCCGGATTTTCCTCTTCTTTGACTTTTTTGAGAAACAGGCGTTTGCCTTTGTAGCCCGGACCGTTTTCAATGAACAGAAATGTGGCGTGCGGGTTGGAGGTCAGGTTCTGATGGGTGAGCCGGTCCCTCATGATAAAGGCCAGTTGATCTTCTTCCAGAAAATGGGGACGGGAATAAATGGCGGCATCCACTTTGCCGCTGCTGTCGGCAGTGGATAGAATGCCGGTGCCTTTGGTATTTTCAAAATAAAATTTCAATGCTTTCATAATCGCTCCTTTGACAGTGTTTAAGGTCATAAACAACAACCGGTTCGATAATCAAAATAGTCATCCGGCACCATTTGTAAAGGAGCTGATTTCTGGCGGCCAATTCAGGCAGCCATGCCGTAGACAGCCCGGAACATGATCATGACCACGGCCATGAAGATCAGGGTCATGCCCGTGCCGGCCCGGACATAGTCCTTGACCTGGTAGCCTCCGGGCCGCATGATCAGGGCGTTGACCTGGTGGGTGGGCAGGATAAAGGTGTTGGATGCGGCAATGGCCACCAGCATGGCCGCCATTCTCGGATCCGCCTGGCACTGCACGGCCATGTTCATGGCCAGAGGAATCATGAGCACCGTGGCCCCGATGTTGGACACAAACAGGGTAAAGGCGGATGTGAGAGCGCCCACCAGCAGGAACAGAGTCACGGGAGTGAGAAAATCGTGCAGCATATGGGTCAGGCTGGTGGCCAGAAACCCGGCAGCTCCGGTGTTTTCAAAGGCAATGCCCAGGGGGATGAGCCCGGCCAGCAGAAACACCGTCATCCAGTCCACACTCCGGTAAGCCTGATCCAGGGTCATCACCCGGGTGAGCACCATGCCCACGGCCCCGGCCAAAAGGGAGATGGACAGCTGGATATTGAGCCCCAGAGCCAGAACCAGGGCCAGAACCAGGCAACTCAGCGCCCTGAGCGCGTTTTCCGGATACAGAATTTCCCCTTTCAGATGTTCGGTAAATGCCAGAATGGGTTTCTGCTTCAGCAGGTGAAGTTTTTCCCATTCCCCATGCAGGAGCACGGCATCGCCGGGCTGGATTTTAATTATAGAGATGTTTTCCAGAAGGAGCTGGTTCTGACGATACAAAGCCAGGGGGTTGACCCGCAGTTTTTTGCGAAATCCGTATTCGTGAAAGGTTTTTCCCACCAGTTCGGATCTCGGCGTGACAATGGCTTCGGTGATGCCGGCATTGTCCATGGACAGCACCCCGGACAGGTCGTTGAGTTCGGGTCTCAACGTCCACCCCAGGTCATTTGCCAGGTCCCGGGCGTGTTCTTCGTTGGCTACAATGCCTATCACATCAAAGGGTTCGATCACATCGGCCCGTCCGGGTTCAGTGACCCGGTACCGGCCGTTTCGCTTGGAAATGCACACCACCGTGGCATGGTATTTCGGCCGCAGTTCCAGTTCCTCCAGGCGCCGGGTGAAAAAATTACCGGGCACGGCCAGTTCAAACACCTTGCTTACCTCCCGGCCGTAAGTGCATTCCAGGTCATGGTTCAACAGGTTGCAGGCATCTGCCACGGGTTCGGATCTGGGTAAAACCCAGCGCCCCAGAAAAATGAAATACACCAGGGCCGCCACCACCAGGGCGATGCCCATGGGGGCCACAAAGAACAGGGAAAATGGGGAATAAGGCTGATGGGCCACCAGCTCCGGGTTGGCATGCCACCAGGCTCCGGCCAGGTCATTGAGCAGGATCAACGGACTGGATCCCACCAGGGTGATGCATCCGCCGATGACCGCAGCATATCCCATGGGAATGAGCACCTGGGAGATGGGCACGTTCAGCTGCCGGCACATGCGGTTCACGGCCGGCAGAAACAGGGCCGCGGCCCCGATATTCTGCATGAAACTGGAGATCACGGCCACGGTGCCGGCCACCAGAGTCATCATCCGGTTCCGGCTTTTTCCCGACAGCTTGATGATCTGTGCGGCCACCTGGTTCATCACCCCGGTCTTGTCCAGGCCGTGGCCGATGATCATGACGGCAATGATGGATACCACGGCATTGGAGCTGAGCCCGGAAATGGCTTGCCCCGGGGTGACAAGACCGGACAGGGGCAGCAGTACCATGACCAGCAGCCCCACCATGTCCACCCGCACCAGGTCAAACGCGAACAGGAGAATGACACCCAGCAGAAATCCATACACGACCAGCATGTTCCATGTCATGCCGGGCGAAAGAAACGTCAGCAGATCAGCGGGCATTCAGTCTTCCATGTCGGTTTCCATGAAATTGAACCAGTACCCGTTGTTGGAGGCGAAATCCAGTTCGATCTGAACCACTTCCACATGGCGCTGCTCAATGTCATAGAATTTTTCCAGAATATCCCGGACCGGCCCGTGATCCACTTTCTGAATGGCATCCCGGTAAAACCGGCTGGTTTCCAATTCCAGGGACAGAGCCGCGTTCAGCACCCGTTTCAGATCCCCCAGAATATTTTTTGGAATCTGATCGGCCATCTGCTTGATTTTTTCAAAATCCCGGTCCGGAAAGGGAATCGAAGTGCCGGGTTTTTCCAGTTCCTGATCTTTGTCATCCCTTAAAAGGGTCAGGCCGTGCTCCAGAAACGCCACATGGTTTTGTTCATCATCGGCCAGGGCCTGGAACAGTTCTTTACCCCGGGGATCATCGATGGTTTCCACGGCGGACCGGTACAGATCCCGGATCTTTTTTTCGTAGACCAGGGCGGTGTTGAAAATCTCTTGGGAAGATGTCATTTTTTATCTCCATTTTCTAAGATTCTTCGGGCATGGGTAAACACGGCAAAATTGGTAGGTCTGACAAATCCCACCAGGGTGATGCCCATTTCTTTTGCCAGCAGGATGCTCTGGTGGGTGGGAGCGCCTCTGCTGGATGCGGGGACCAGATGTCCAGGCGTCGGGCCCTTGTGAACAATTTCGAGAAGGTCAGCCGGTGAACCGGCGCTGACTTTGGCGCGGTCGGTTTTTTCCAGCAGCAGGGTGCCCAGCACCTTGTCCACGGCATTGTGAAGCCGATATCAATCGATAAAATCGTCTGCCGCTTTGATACTGGCGGACGCGGAATGAACCCGCCCGTGATCCGGTGCAGGTCCGAGCGGTGCTGAGCCAGTGAATCACCGCGATGTCTGATCGCGAATCTGAATATCGCTTTACAGATAGGATGACGGGATGACAGTTCCATCATGGAGGTGTACATCGCCACCACCGCGCAGCCCGGTATGCACCAGCGCTGTCCCAGCTTGGTCAGGATCCACCAGGTCCCACAGCCCGATGTCTGCGCCATTTGGTTTCATCCAGAAAAGGGGTGATGTCGTCAGCCAGATTTGATATGAATCCAGGGGTGACCAGCTCCTGACAACACTTTAAGATGGGAGGGTGCACATAGGCGTATTGGTTGACAGAGTTGACATGGTCAAGGGACTTCCGCCACCTGGGAAGCCTCAGACAGTTCATTGTTCCGGTAGCGGGGTGATGGTAAACGGGTCATTCCCTATAAGGTCATCGTATAATCAAAATTCCATAACAATTGCACGAAAACTGCCCGGCGGGGTTACCGCCTTCAAGCAGCATTTCATTACCTGGAATATAGCATCAGATAAAGCAGATTTTAAAAGGGTATTTGTGAGTGATCGATTCAATATTATGACCACGACATGGGACATAACACGGCCTGCATCCCTGGAGATCGGCCCCGTGGACCCGCGCCACGCCGCAGATACATCGCCTTGCGCTTCCGGCATCTCCTCGGTCGCGGTGAACCGGCCGGTGTATTTCACCACAATGCCTTTTGGCCAGCTCCTGCTGGATGACCCGGCCTTGCCCGCTTTTTGGCGGCTTTCCGGCTCAAAAAGCCCGTAGCCCCCCCATGCTTAAGAGTTGAAAAGTCTGGTCCGCCCGGCATCTTTATTACTACTTTTTCCACAGCACGTAGGAAGCCCGGCCCATGTCTCCGGGTGGTCATTGTTTGGCGGGCCGGTCCGGAATGTCAGGGTTCCCAGCCCGGGAAAATGCAGGTGGCACCTTTACGCACCACGCACGGTCTGGTTTTTACCATCCACCTGATGGGTCTCTTTTTGTAGCGATGTTGCTTGGCGCACGTCGTGCAGCAGGTTCTGCAGGCTGTTCGGACTGATGGACGGGGTTTCCATGGTGTCTGCCAGAACACGTTGCAGCTGATCTGGCGGTTTGGCCGGGCTATGATGGCGGCACGAATGCCAGCCCGACAGATAGGCCTGCCCCACTCCTCGGACTGGATCTTGGCGCAGGCCAGCTGCCAGTCCGGCAGGGTCAACCCCGGCTTTGCCACGCGCCAGCTGCGGGTGATCGTCACACCTGGTATCCAGACCCCGGGATCCGGAATGCAGCATCACGGTGACCTGGCGGGAAACAATCCGAATACCCGGGCGATATGCGCATCAAATCTCTTCCACCACCCCGATTTCCAGAAATGGTTTGACGGTGCAGCTAGTTTCTGCCCCCGTTCCAAAGCCCTGTCGCTCAATACCCGGGATCCGGCGCGGGGTGAACGCATGTTACAACTGGTGTGTTCGGTATCTTTCATCTTCGCGCCGAATCCCGGGCCACGGCCCAGGCACTGCCCTGGGTCAACACCTGTTTCAGATTCCCGAACAGACAGCCGGACCGATCCTTTGGTTTACACCGGCGGGGACGGCTGGAACGATGGTTCAGCTAAAAAGATTCCAGATAGGACCTCTTTTCGTCAAGGCTGTGGTGGCCAGACGCACCCCGCAATTAATATCATACCCCACGCCACGGGGAGATGCCCGTTGTCCCGGTCAACGCCGCCACCCGCCGATGGGAAACCCATACCCCGATGAGTATCCGGCATGGCCATGGCTGCGCCGTCGTTCCGGGCGGAGTTCGCCTGGCCCACCACCTGCTGAAGGCTGCCGTCAGCTCTCCGCGGCCCGGTCTGGACTTCCGGCGAATAGATGATTCCCAGCACGCGCATCCTGCCCGGTTTTTCAAAGATCTCACCAGTAGAGGTCAAGCGGTTCAAGCTGCATGGGGATCTCCCTTTGTGTTTCAGTTCAACAGCACCATCCGGGTCAGTTTTTCCAATAACGGTCTTTGGGCCGGATGGAAGGGCTGCTCTTGCCCGGTTCCAGGTGGTGATCACGGTTACGCGGCCCGATAAGGCGGCCGGTCCGGGTGCTGAATGGGCGGGTGGTGACGCACATGGCGTATTCTGCGTTACCGGGTTGATCCGATGCCGGATCTAATCCCAGGTAGAGCATGATGGCGGGCATGTATAACGGGGTTTGCAGCGGAACTACATGGGTTGGATCAGGCCTATTTTTCCCCGGCCGGACAATCGCTTCGAAGTAACCGCCAGTCGACCATTCTCTGGGTTTCTGGGCGAGGCCAGAAACCAGTAAACACATCCTGGATCAGGCGGAGCAGTCCGGTTTCTACAGCCGCCCGCGCTCGCCAGTCTATCCATCCAAAGCGTTTTATTCAATATGGCGAAATTTATCGGGGTAGCGGGAAACGGAAGCGGCTGAATCCCTTGTTCCGGTACCCTGGCCTCGAGGAAGTTCCGCATTGCCCAGTTGCGGCGGGGTTCAGGGCCAGGGCGGGGACCGTGACAATCAGTATCGGATGCCGGATGCCATGGTAGACCGTGCCACCGGCCTGTCCGGAGGTTATGCTCTGAATCACGATAAATCCTGGTCGCGGAGTCCTGCCCAGAGGATGCGCGGAATAATCCTTGCATTTGCTATATTAACCACACAGATCTTCTGGTGCGCACCATCCAATACCCCAGTCGGTTTCACCAGGATATTTTGCTGATATACCACTTTCTGTGGGTGACAGCACCAGGAGTGCAATTGAACAAAAGTTCTACCGTGTCAAGGGGAAATCGCGACCAGGTGCAAAGGACCGAAAGCACGGGTTTATGGTGAAACACGCGGATGGTTGCGTGGGCCCGGTGCCGGCCCGGCTGGTACCCTTAGGATAAGTACCGGATTTACAGGACTTCGCGACATTGATCAAGAAGGAAATAGGAAAGGCTGGTTGCTTTCGTAAACAAACGCTTGATTCGGAATTTTTCAGTCCCGGAAAAAACAGTGTGCGGAATATTTCGGAAGGTGGTCCGGGTGCAGGCTGTAGTCTTTGAATTGTGAAAATACGCTTCCTGGCGGGCTGAGATCAAGGTCGGGCGGTACGCCAGATGCCCGGCATACGGGGCAGCATCGGATTCTTCAGCCGGCGGTGCCAGCTGTCAAACCTTTTACCGGCTTTCAATCGAACAGATCAGCAGCAAAGACGCGAAGGTCGGAAACCATTTTCATGGGATGACTGCTTTGAATTGCGGTATATTTTTCAGATGACCCAACGGCATGCATCCGCGTAGCCATGGCCCTGACCTCCCTGATTCTGTTTGGGGCGGTGTTGATCATCCGGGCGGTCACGGCGTGGGTGCTATTTGCTCCCGGTGTTCCGGCAGGATCATCAGGCATTTGATGGGTTTTTAACGAACAATCCGTTGTTTTGAATCCATGATTCTGCATGTCCTGACCGGTCACATCATTGCCGGACCAGGCCGATGACATGTCCGACAGATTGCCCGATGTCAGTTCAGGTCCAGGAATTGTTCAATGACGCCTTAAAAACACGTTGTTCATGTGAGCCACCCAGGAGAGGCATCTGTGCACCTGCTGGCCGTCTACAATCAGTTTTCCAGATCGTATTTTAACACCGAACGGCGGACATCATAGACCATGCTGTCGTCATTTTCCAACGGCGGGCATTTGCCCCATGCGGGATCGTTTTTCTTCCGGCAGATCAAAGCATCTTCCACATGCTGCAACCACGGCAAACCGGTTGGTGCTTGTTTAGGGATATACCGTTTTCCGTTTACATAATGATTATTGCGTAAGCGCCTGGCGTCGGGATGAAGACGACTGTCGGTATCACCGGGCTTCAAGGCATCAGGGTCACATTGCAGGTGCAGCAGCCTTTATCGGTACACGCCCGATGCCGTGGGTCCATGATTCGGTCATACAGCTGATAGATTTGGGTCAACCGGTCAATCATGTGCGATTTGCCTTCCCCGCGGTGCTTCATATGGATCAGGCGCTGCCGTATTGCGCCAGATAAGTTTTGATTTTTTCCATCATGGCATCATCCAGGATCACTTGGCCGTTGATTTCTTTGTTGTGCAGAAATGCGGTGATATCTGCCAGGGTAACGATGGCAAAAATGGGTATCCCCAGGGTTTGTGCCACCTCGGTCAGGGCGTTTTTTTCAGTGGTGCCTTTTTCCTGGCGGTCCACGCTGATGACAATACCTTTGACCCGGGGGTTGCCGCTGGTTTTCAGGACCTCCAGGGATTCTCTGATGGCCTTGCCCGAGGTGATGACATCATCCACCAGGATGAGCCGGGTGTCACCGTCCAGGGCCATGCCCACGGTGCTGCTTTTGTCGGCATAGGTTTTGGCTTCCTTGCGGTTGAACACATATCCCGTGTCATGGCCCATATCCGCCATGGCCATGGCCGTGGATACACACAAGGGGATGCCTTTGTAGGCCGGTCCGTAAATGCCGTCAAATCCGGTGCTGAAATGCCGGTGCACGGCTTTGGCGTAGTGGGTTCCCAGCTGGGTGATTTTTCTGCCCGTGTCAAACATGCCCGTGTTGATGAAATAGGGGGCGATACGGCCGCTTTTCAGTTGGAATTCTCCGAATTTCAGGGCGTTGCATTCCACCAGAAAGCGGATGAAAGATTCTTTGTCGGTCATGGGTTTTTTGGATCCTCTGGGGTGTCAAGGTTGTTTTAAATGCGCATTACAAAAGCCGTCACAGGCAGCGCCAGGCGACATACTCGGACAAGGGCACGGCATGTCCGGATTTAAGCAGGGCCGTGCGGTTGAAATCCGGCATTTTCTTCAGTTGTTTTGAGTCAAACACGGGCCCGTCTTTGCATACCACCTGATCGCTGCACACACAGGCACCGCATACGCCGAATCCGCACCGCATATACCGTTCCAGAGACACCTGGCAGGGAATGCCGTGGACGTCACACAAGGTGAACACGGCGTGCATCATGACCTCAGGGCCGCAGGCATAGACCCTGTCAAACGGGGGGGCGCCCTGATCAGCCCGGCGCCGGATCTCTGCGGCTAAAAGGTCGGTGACCATTCCTTGGTGGCCCAGGCTGCCGTCATCCGTGGTGATATGGCGGTTTGCGGCAAACCGGTCCGGAAAAAGGATAAACTCATGGGTTCTGGCACCATGGACGAAAAACAGGTCCGGGTGCAGCCGTTCCACCAGGGGGGCTAACGGGGCCATGCCGCAGCCGCCGGCCACCACGGCCGTATGGGGCGAGGAAATGATATCAAACCCGTTGCCGAAAGGCCCTCTGATGCCCACAGAATCCCCGGGACTCAGATCGGCGGCCCGGCGGGAAAACAGGCCCTTGGCTTCGATGGTGATGCCGAACCGGGTGGGGGAGTGGTACGAAAGACTATAGGGTTTTTCATCGATTCCCGGCAGCCATACCATGACGAACTGCCCGGGGCGGAAATCAATGGCAAAATCAAAAAACAGGGTGGTATAAACCGCGGTATGCACGGTTTTTTCCGCCACAGTGAGCATGACAGGCTTCTGGTCAACGATCATGGGGTTTTCCTGGATTTTTTTGCAGTTGAATCCGGGCCGGCAATGGGGTCATGGGCCGCGCCGATAATGTCATCCCGGGTGAAATGATGGGCTGCCAGCCAGTCGGTCAGCTCCCGGTACACCTGATGAAACACCTCCATGCCCCGGTACCGCACGGCCGATCCCATGCCCACCAGGGTGGCGCCTGCCATGAACATTTCCACGGCATCTTCTCCCGTGGTGACCCCGCCTAAGCCGATAATCGGGATGGACACGGCCCGGTATATGTCATACACACACCGCACGGCAACGGGTTTGATCATGGGGCCGGACAACCCGCCTTTTTTGAATGCCAGCACGGGTGTTCTTGCCTCGATGTCAATGACCATGCCCGGTCCGGCCGTGTTGATGGCGCAGATGGCATCGGCTCCCGCATCCTCGCACACTTTGGCGATTTTCCCGATATCCGGGGCCGCCGGGGTGAGTTTGGCGATCAACGGCACGGAAATCACTTTTTTGACGGCATTTGTGACGGCAAAAGCCGCTTTTTCATCCACGCCGAACAGCATGCCGTGGTGATCGGAATTGGGGCAGGAGATATTGATTTCAATGAAATCCGGTCCCTGGTCGGACACGAATTGCGCCACTTTGACAAACTCTGCCACGGACCCGCCGTAAATACTGGCATTGACAGGAAAATCCCGGTCCGCCAGGGCCTGCCATTCCGCATCCATGTGATCATATCCCGGGGTGGGCAGTCCCACGGCATTGATCATGCCGCCGCCTAAGTCAATGACCGTGGGGTTTCTGTGCCCGTCTCTGGGGGCCGGACCGATGGATTTCAGTGTCACCAGCCCGCACCCGGCCTTGTGTACCCGTTCCAGAATTTTTGCATTGTTGCCCAGAATGCCCGAGGCCAGGACCAGGGGATTTTTCAACTGTTTCCCCAGAAACGTGATATTGTCCATCAGCTGAACTTGTCGAAAAAAATCATGTCATCCTCCACACCCAGATCGTACAGGGATTCAATGACCGCATCGATCATGGGCGGCGGGCCGCACAGGTAATATTCGATTTCCGTGGGGTCTTCATGATCCTTGAGATAGGCATCGATGAGATGGACATGGACAAATCCGGTGGGCCCGGTCCAGTTGTCTTCTTTTTCCGGGCTGGAAAGGGCCACATGATAGGTGAAGTTGTCAAATCGTTTTTCCAGATCCAGGAATTCCTCGTGATAGAACATCTCTTTGACAGACCTGGCCCCGTACCAGAAGGTGATCTTGCGTCCGCTGTCGATGCCTTCCAGCTGATGGAGAATATGGCTGCGCAGCGGCGCCATGCCGGCCCCGCCGCCGATAAAGCACATCTCTTTGTCCGTGTCTTTGGCCATGAAATCGCCATAGGGGCCGCTGATCTGCACCTTGTCTCCGGGTTTGAGCCCGAAGATGAATGAGGACCCGAATCCGGGCGGAATGCTTTCCGTGCCCGGCGGTGGCGTGGCAATGCGCACATTGAGTTTGACAATATCTTTTTCATGGGGGGGATTGGCCATGGAATAGGCCCGGAACCCCGGCTTGATCCCTTTGGCTGCCAGATCGAACAGATTGTATTTTTTCCATTCACTCACATATTTGCTGTCAATCTGGAAATCCTTGAAGGTCAGCTCGTATTCAGGTACATCGATCTGGATATAGGCCCCGGCTTCAAATTCAATGGGTTCCTCCGGTTCCAGCACCAGCTCTTTGATAAAGGTGGAGACATTGTCATTGGACACCACAATGGCGTTGACCTTTTTGATGCCGAAAATGGATTCCGGCACCAGGATGGCCATGTCCTGTTTGACCTTGAGCTGGCAGGACAACCTGACCCCTTCAAGTTTTTCCTTTCTGGACAGATGGGCCAGCTCCGTGGGCAGGATGGCGCCGCCGCCGTCCGTTACCTTGCATTTGCACATGGCACAGGACCCGGACCCGCCGCAGGCGGAGGGCAGAAAAATGTCATTTTGTGCCAGGGCGGACAACAGTGTGGGGTTGCCGGAAACCGTGAGGGCATCATCTTTGCTGTCGTTGATGGTAATGGTGTGGCTGCCCTGGGTGGTGACTTTGGCTTCCACAAATAAAAGCACAAACACAAGGATAATGATCACGCCGGAAAATATCAACAAACTGATAAGGTAAATCACTGCATGCTCCTTAAGTTATGCTAGAGGGTGATGCCTGAGAACATCATAAAGGTCATGGCCATGAGCCCGGCAACAATCATGATAAAACCGAACCCGTCCAGCCCGGCCGGGACATCGGCATACCGGACTTTTTTGCGGATGGCGGCCATGGACACGATGGCCAGCATCCATCCGGTACCGGACCCGGCACCGAACACCACGGATTCGACAAAAGTGTGGTTGCGTTCCACCATGAACAGCGATGTTCCTAAAATAGCGCAGTTCACTGCGATCAAAGGCAGAAACACGCCTAAAGCGGCGTACAGCAGCGGGGAATACCGGTCGATAACCATTTCCACGGCCTGCACCATGGCAGCGATCACCGCGATGAATGTGATGAATTTTAAAAAACTCAAATCCATTTCCGGAAATCCGGCCCAGGCAAGGGCTCCCGGAGCCAGCAGACCGTGGTAGATCAGCCAGTTCACCGGACTGGTGACCGTTAAAACGAAAATCACGGCCAGTCCCAGTCCCGTGGCGGTTTCAATGGTTTTGGAGACAGCAATGAATGAACATATGCCTAGAAAATAGGCCAGCAGGATATTGCCGATGAACACGGAATTGATAAACAGACTCAGCAGATCGCCCATGGCAGCTCCTTATTTTTTTTCGTGGGATATGCCGCCGGGCAGGCTGTTTTTAAGCCAGACCAGCAGGCCGATGATGAAAAACGCCCCCGGTGCCAGTACCATGATGCCCATGTCCTGGAACCCCATATCATACACAAATCCGGGAATCACGGAAATGCCGAAAAACTGTCCGGATCCCAGCAGTTCCCGGAAAAATGCCACGGCCATCAGGATCATGCTGTAGCCTAAACCGTTGGCAATGCCGTCCACAAAAGAATCCGCCGGGTTGTTGGCCAGTGCGAACGCCTCGGCTCTTCCCAGGATGATGCAGTTGGTGATGATCAGGCCCACAAAAATGGACAGCTGTTTGGAGATATCATATAGATACGCCTGGAGGATCTGGTCCGTGACGATCACCAGAGAGGCAATGACCGTCAGTTCCACAATGATCCGGATATTGGAGGGGATCAAGTGGCGCAGGCTGGAGATGATCAAACCGGAAAATCCCGCCACCAGGGTCAGGGCAATGCTCATGACCAGGGCCGTGGACATTTTGACCGTGACGGCCAATGCCGAGCAGATACCCAGCACCTGGTAGGCCACTGGGTTTTCCCTCCAGATGCCTTTGACCAGAATCTCTTTGTAGTGAGAAAGATTGTTTTGCATGAAAATATCCTTATTCATCCAGCAGTGTTTCTAAATGGGTCAGGCTTCCTTTTTTCTGGCGGAAAATAATGGAAACCGGTTCATATTGCGTCAATGTCTCCTCCAGCCCTTCACTGAGGTATCGTCCGGTCAGGGTGGCCCCGGAGATGCCGTCCACGTAATGGTCCTGGAGGTTTTCCGGCATGTTCTCGGATTTGCCTTTGGCAATGCTCACGGAAACCAGCTGATTATGGGCGTTGAGAATTTTTTTGCCCTTGAAATTGTCCTGAAACCACTGGCTTTCGATTTCACCGCCCAGACCCGGGGTTTCAGAATGGCTGTACACGGAAAAGCCGGCCACGGTTTCACCGTCGGCTTCAAACGCCAGATAGCCATGGATTTTCCCCCACAGTCCCCGGGTGCTGATGGGGACAATATATCCCTGCACCTGCTGATCCGTATGGATCAGGTACAGTTGGAGACTGTCACCCGTGGCCTGTCTCAGGATCTGTCCCCGGGGATCGGCATGGACCTCCCGGATATGGGTGTCATAGATGGTCTGGATCTTTTCCGGGGTCAGTCTTTCATTTTCCGGCAGCAGGTTGGCGGCTTCCAGCAGGTTGGTTTTTTTATCCAGAATCCGGTTCTGCTGGTGTAACGGCTTGAGCATGGTGGCGGCGGATGTGATCAGCACACTGAACACCAGGGCCACGGCCAGGGCAAAGAAAACCACATAGACCCGGCTGTTTTTGAATGACCGGTTGGATTGCTTTTTGTCAGACATTTGGAATCCTCTTTGAAATGCGGTGTTTCATGACCAGATGATCCAGCAGCGGGGCAAACACGTTCATGAACAGGATGGCCAGCATCACGCCCTCGGCAAAGGCCGGGTTGGCCACCCGCAGGATCACGGTGAGAAATCCGATGAGAAACCCGAAAATCCACCGGCCCGGATTGGTGCCGGGCGCAGACACGGGGTCCGTGGCCATAAAGGTGATGCCGAACAAAAACCCGCCGGCGCACAGATGGTACAATGGGCCGGCATCGGCCCAGGTGCCGTAGGCGCCCGGAAGAAGCCAGGTCAGCAGCGCGGTCAGAATCAGTCCGGCCATGCCGCCCAGAATGATCCGATAGTTGGCGATGCGGGTGATCATCAGAATGGCGGCCCCGATCAGACAGCAAAGGGCCGAGGTTTCTCCGATACTGCCGGGCACCAGCCCGAAAAACAGATGCGGCAGGGTGAATCCCTGGTCA
>JAGYOW010000056.1 GCA_018399285.1 Desulfotignum sp. | reverse complement strand
AGGCCGTTCCGGGCACAGACCGACGTCACCGCCGCAATCTGCCGGGCGCTGATGGCCGGTCCCAGGATGGTGATGATCCGGCGTTCCTTTCCGTGGGCATTGACCCAGTTTTCATAGCTTTCCGGATCCACGGGTTTGATATCCACTGTCAGACCCGATTTATACCCTTCAAACAGCATGTCTTTGAAGACAGCGGAAAAATCTTTTTTGCAGGGAATGGCCGCCAGAATCCCCAGAGAAAGATACTCGTGGATGACCGACTGGCCGATATCCAGAACCCGGACGTCATACCGGGCCAGAATTTCGGCAAAACAGGCACTTAGCCCGGGCCGATCCTTACCGGTGATGTTGATCAATACGATATCGTCCATAACATCCTGTCCTTTCAGTCCATGTCCTGCAGCATCGCAAGCAGGTGTTCCCGGGTATTAAGCGCCGGATCTTCCAGCACTTTTTCAAACATCTGGTGTTTGATGCGGCCCACTGCCGGTCCGGGCGGTATTTGTTTAACCTGCATGATGTCCTGCCCGGAAATCTTTAGATCATCGGGATGAAATGCGGTCTGCCGGGCCATTTCACGCCGCACTTTTTCAACCCGGTCCCGGATATCCGCCAGTGTATAGGGGGATTTGGCCAGGTTTCCTTTTTTGTCTGCAATACGCATTCGCATGAAATCCTGAAAACTCAAATGGTTCTGTGCCAGCATGGCCAGAAGGCGGCGCACGGATTTGGGACGGGTTTTGAAAGCCAGCGGCCGCATATGGCATTGGACCAGGGCCAGGATATAGGCTTTTTCCCGAACAGAAAACCGCAGCCGGTCCAGATCGGCTGTCAAAGCATCCACGCGGGTTTCATGGCTGTGAAATGTGATCCGGCCGTCTTTAATCCCCTGGGCATCTGCCTTGCCCACATCATGCAGAAATCCGGCCAGTCTCAGCAGGGGCTGCCCGGGAGGCAGGGCATCTCCCACCAACAGACAATGTTCAAAAACGGTTTCTCCGTGAAACGGACCGCCATCCAACCCATGGCACCGGTCCAGGCTGGGCAGTATTCCGGCCAGCAGGCCGGTGTCATGCAGGCAGTGAAAAAAATCAGACGGTGCGGGCAGGGCCATGGCCTTGATCAGCTCATTGCGGATCCGCTCACCGGGGATATCCGGGGTCAGGGAACCGGCATGGTCAGCAATCGCTTTCTGAGCGGCATCGGACAGGTTTGCAGACAATAATACCTTAAACCGGCATCCCCGGATCATGCGCACCGGATCTTCCAGAATCCGGGCGTCCGGGTCGCCTGTAAACCGGATAATACGGTTTTCCAGATCCAACCGGCCGTTGAAGGGATCCACAAGCCGGTTCTCCAGGGGATCATATGCCATGGCATTGATGGTGAAATCCCGCATGGCCAGATCATCTTCAGGAAATTGATCTGACACGGCCCGGGAAGGTGCCACCTCAATGTCATGGACCAGACATACCGGAAACGTGTTTCCGACAACCCGGACCGGGGGATGGGCAAACACTGCCTTGAGGGTATCAATGGACGCATCGGCGCAAATATCCACATCCTTGGGTGGCCGGCCCAGACACATGTCCCGCACTGCGCCGCCCACCACAAAGGCGGGTATTCCGTTTTTTTGCAGCAGGCACAGAATCTCCAGGGCCGGTTCCGGCATCCCAGGCATTGTCATTCCTCCCACCGGGGAGACATTGTCTGATCAATGCCCGCAACAATGGTTTCAGGATGGATCATGCATCCTCTTTAAAAAAAGGTTTCAAGGAAGATTCCGGCAAACAAGATCACGGACACAGTCGAATTGACGTGAAAAAAAGCCATATCGATTCGGGACAGATCATCCGGTTTGACCAGGCGGTGCTCCAGCACGATCAAGACAGCGATCATAGCCCAGAAGGCCAGAAAAACCGCGTGCATGTCAAATGCCAGAAACAGGCCCAGCAAAAATACCAGAAACAGGACATGAAACAGGGTGGAAATCTGCATGGCCCGAACCGGCCCCACCAGAACCGGCAGAGAAAACAACCCCTGTTTTCGGTCAAAGTCCATGTCCTGGCAGGCATACAGGATATCGAATCCGGCAATATAAAACCAGAGTGCTGCCGCCAGCATGACAATGCCCCAGTTAAGCGTTCCGGTGAGCGCCACCCAGGCCCCCACCGGCGCCAGAGAGATGACAAATCCCAGCACCACATGACATAAGGCAGTGAACCTTTTGGTATAGGAATAGAAAAACAGCATCCCCAGCACCGGAAACGACAGCCCGAAACACAAGGGCGACAACAAAGCCGCAGCCCCCACAAACAGCAGCGATGACCCCCCCACAAAGATCAGGGCCTGGGGTCGGGTCAACACCCCGCTGGGAATTTCTCTGACAGCGGTCCGGGGATTTTTTTTGTCAATATCCGCATCCACAATACGGTTGAATCCCATGGCCGCCGACCGGGCCCCCACCATGGCCACCAGAATCAGAAACAACTCCCATAAGGAAGGCACATGGGTCTGCCAGGCCAGAACCACGGCAGACAAAGCAAACGGCAGGGCAAACACGGTATGGGAAAATTTGATCATCTTCCCGTAAGCCAGAATTTTTTGTTTCAACATACTTTTTGGTCTTTCAATAAATACCTGATATCAACGCACCGCAACCGGGACAGATACCGTTTTCTTTCATATGAATAAGGATGTCAAAGCCCCGTCGTTCCACCACTGTTGCATCACAATGGGGGCATCGGGTGTGCTGATGGGATGAGCCGGGCAGATTGCCCACATACACATAATAAAGGCCGGCTTTTCTGCCGATATCCCAGGCTTTTTCCACCGTGTCCACCGGGGTAGGACCCCGGTCCGTCATCCGGTGGGTGGGATGAAATCGGGACACATGCCAGGGGGTGTCCGGCCCCAGATCATCCGCAATGAACCCGGCCAAAGCAGTCAGTTCCTCCGGATCGTCATTGAGTCCCGGAATCACCAGTGTGGTAACCTCCACCCACACCCCGGCCCGCTTCAGGCGCTTGAGATTTTCCTTCACCGGTGTCAGCCGGGCATTGCAGAAAGTCTGGTAAAACCCATCGTCAAACGCTTTCAAATCCACATTGGCGGCATCCAGATACGGGGCCACCTGATGGATCAGATCCGGGCTCATGTAGCCGTTGGTGACAAATACATTGAACAGGCCTTTGTCTTTGGCCAGGCGGGCCGTATCCAACGCCAGTTCAAAAAAAACCGAGGGTTCGGTATATGTGTAGGCAATGCTTTGACACCCGGCAGCCAGGGCGTTGTCCACGATCTGTTCCGGCGTCATGGGTCTGCCCATGATCCGGGTTCCCGGCTCACTGGATATCTGGGCGATATCGGCATTCTGGCAGAACCGGCACGTGAAATTACACCCCATGGTGGCAATGGAATAGGACCGGGACCCGGGCTTGAGGTGGAAAATGGGTTTTTTTTCAATGGGATCCACGCTGTGGGCGATGATTTTGTCATAATTCAACGCCATGAGCCGGCCGTCCTGATTTTCTCTGACGCCGCACAGCCCGCGATGGCCCGGTTCCAGCAAACAGAAATGACAGCACGTCCGGCACCGGACCCGGCTGTTTTTCAGTTTATCATACAGATACGCTTCCATTTCAATCTCTGGACCGTGCCCGGGAGGAGGTGGCCAGCCCGGTGGCACGGTTCTGTATTTTATGTTTCTTGATTTTCAACGGCAGGGGCCGGACCCTGAACTTGGGTACCGGTTTGATGCGCATGCCGATGAATGTGCCGAAAATGGATCTCTGAACCCATGAATTATTTTCAACCGCAGATATGATCCGCCCCCGGATAAATGGAAACTGGCCCGTGGTCCGCCAGTAAACCGGTACATCCCCCAGAATACTGAACAGCATCCGTTTGAGTTCCCAGATACTGAAAAACCGGGTATGGGAATAGATACTGGGAAAAACGAGTCCCTTGCACCGGCGGCAGAAATTAACGGGCGCATGGCGGTTCAAAACACCGATCACCACCCGTTCCCGGGCCACCCGGCACGCCTCTTCAACCGCTTTGGCCGGCCGGTCCGCAAATTCCAGGCTGGTGAAAAAGAAAGCCGTATCAAAAGCATTGTCGTCAAAAGGCAGGTCCTCGGCCGAACACCGGTGCAGATCCACGCTGTTTCCCAGCCGCTCATGGGCCATATCCAGCATATATGTGGATGGGTCCACGCCGGTCAAGCTCAATCCACGGTTCAGCAGCGGCACAAGACTCATGCCTGTGCCGCACCCGATATCCAGAACCCGCTGACCGGATCTCAGATCCATGAGATCCAGAAGCAGTTTGATTTCAAGCTCAAAGCAATGCCGGTTTCCCGGTTGAGAAAACCAGGCATCATAATGGGTTGCCTCTTTGAAATCAAACACATATCCCATAAGATCACGCCTTGACTTTGATGACCTTTTCCATGAGATCGTTCACCGCCAGCACTGCCGGAGAATCATCGGGCAGTTCCAGCATGGAACGTCTTTCCATATCAAATTCCAGCAGGTTGTCATCCTGGGGAATGGTGCACAACAATGGCACGCCGATCTGTGCCACTTCATCCAGAAACGCCTGGCTCAGTTTATCCGGTGCCCGATTGACGACCAGTCCTTTCTGCCGCACATCCAGTTTCAGATCATCCAGGAGGCCGTTGATCCGGCCCACGGCCCGGAGGCCGCGCAAGGCGTAATCCGTGACCATCAACAGCATATCCACCTTTCCGGAGGTCCGCCGGCTCAAATGTTCCATACCGGCTTCATTGTCCACCAGCATGTATTTGTAATTGTTTTCCAGCTCATCGGCAAACCGGTTCAAAATATTGTTGACCATGCAGTAACACCCCTGGCCTTCCTGACGGCCCATCACCAGAAGATCGAAATTTTTATTTTCGATCAGTACCTGGTTCATAAGCATTTCCAGGTACAGAATCTTGTCCATACCGGACGGAACCCCCTGGGGATCTCTCATGAAATCTTCCCGGATATCGCCCACGGTTTTTTCAATGGTCATACCTAAGGTTTCCCCCAGGTTGCTGTTGGGATCGGCATCAATAGCCAGGACCGGAGACTGGACATGCCGGGTGAAATATCTTAAAATCAGTGCGGAAACCGTGGTTTTTCCAACGCCTCCCTTACCAGCCATAGCGATGACAGTACTCATATACACTCCTGTATTTCAAATAGTTCTTTCATAAAAATTTGATTATAACATGATAATGGAAATAAGATAACGCAATCCGGGAAAAAAGCAACCAAAGGCAGGAAAACTGAGGCAGGAATTAATTATTTTCGTGATTTCCGATACCAGTCGGCATCTCCGTAAAGTTTGTCCATGCAATCAGGGCAGATGCTGTGGGTAAAGGTTACCTGGGCATGGGTTTCAAAATATCGTTCCACCTGTTCCCAGAATCCCTGGTCATCTCTTATTTTCTTGCACTGGGAACAGATGGGCAGAAGACCCCTGAGAATCTTTACTTCGATATGAGTTTTTACCCGGGCCAGCAATTCTTCGGCATTGAACGGTTTTGTCACAAAATCCACCCCGCCGACGTCAAACCCCTTTATCACATCACTGGTTTCTGTTTTAGCGGTCAGAAAAATCACCGGAATATGACGGGTGGATAAATTGGCTTTGATTTTTTTACAAACCGCATATCCGTCCATTTCCGGCATCATAATATCCAGCAGAATCAGGTCGGGATCTTCTTTGAGCATGAAATTCAATGCCTGCTGCCCGCTTTGGGCCATTGCCACTTCAAATCCATTGCTGAAAGCAATTTTCCCAGAAACTGAAGGTTTTTGGGATTATCATCCACGGCCAGTATCAATCGTTTTACCCGTGTTCACCGAAAACCTTCTTTGAATAAAGGATCCGCCCCCACTCTCGAAATGTGAAATATGGGTCATCGTTTTTCAAATAAGGCAACAGGATCTTTTGCGGCGCAGCATATCTTTGGAGATGGCGCCCATCACCATATCCTCTTCATTCTGACCGCTTTGTAAAACAGCATGGCCATACGGCTGATAATTTCACCGCCGCCCCAGAAATGATATTTTTTTCAATTCAGGCAGCCGGAATGCATCCGGAAAATCGGTTATTTTTTGCCGGCATGCACCGGATCGCTTCCGGGCCTTCTTCTCCCACCCGGTTGACGCAGATATTGTAAATACCGAAAATTGGAATAAAACCGATTGATGATCTCCCCAGCTTTCAATATTGCTGAACTCATCCGCCATGGACCCTTCTGATGAATTAAACAGGGTCAGAAACACCTCCGCTTTCTGGGTAATGCCCAGATACGGCAATGACGGGTGCCAAGGTGATCATTGCAGATAAACACCGCAATATTCAGGCCCTGAAGCCGGAAAGTCCGGATATGCTTTCCGCGGAAAAACTTTTTCTCTTCAAACACCCCGCAATTGGGGAGATTCAGTTTTCGATAGGCAAACCAGTTCACTCATCCACTGCCACCAAAGCGGCATTATAAAAATTCATGGACCGACTCTTCAATAAACCCCACCACGGCGGCCGTGCCCTTGCGGCGGCGGCAATGCGCCGGACCTGGGAGAACTATAGTCAATGCCGCTTCCATGATACCCTAACCCCACAAAATATCCTGTCAGGGCTATTTCCGGGAAATACAATGAGATCCGCCCTTTTCCTTTGCATATGTTGATGTGGTCGATGGTATTTCGACATTGGCAGTCACATCCATCAACACCGGGCGGGTCTGACATGGCGATCTTCATTTTCACATCCTTCAGGCGAATCATGGAACAATCAGGTTCGGAAAATCCGAACCTGATCATGTTTAAATATTACTCAACATCAGCAACTCCTGGCAGGAGCCGGACTCACATCCTCCGGGTCCGCAGTCCTGGGTATCCGGAGTCAGCCCGGTTTCCCGGACGGTGATATCAAAGGTCAACGTCTCCCCGGCCAGCATAAGGTTGATATCCATTTTTACATTTTCATCCGTGATTTCGGTCACGGTAGCCGGTACCGGCCGGCCCTGGGGTCCTGAAGCTGAAGAACAAGCCCTTCACTCAACGGGATATCTCGGGAATCTGGGCTTGGGAATGTTCACAAATGCATCTTCATGGCGATGGCCATACCCCTGATCCGGCGGTACTTCCACCGTTTTGGATTCACTCAGGCTTCATTCCCACCACGGGTCTTCGTCAAATCCCTGGGATCAGCATACCCGGATCCCACGGTAAATTTCCAGAGGCCTTCAGATGAATCAAACACGGTGCCGTCCTGTTTTTCCCGTAATCCATAGAAATGGTGTCGCCTGCTTTGATGGTATCAGTCATTGTACAAAAAATCCTTTCAGGGCATATATCAATTTACCCCGGTCGCCGGCCTTTTATTTTTATTTCAAAGCCGGTCATTCACATTTATTTCCCTGGTACCCGGACCGGGAAAACGAAACTGAAAATTAACATAAAGCGTGAAATGCGGGTTGTCCAATATTATTCTGTATTTTTTCTTTTCCACCAACGGGATATGGTTTATCTTATGCCATGGCATCGGGGTGATCGCCAAAAACAAGTAGCCGGTCACCATCCGAGTCATCGATTAAAACGGAACAATGTCTCCGGGAGCGGGTATGAACGCGTCATATCCGTGTTCCCTCAAATCGGCGGCAAAGGCGTTGCTCTGGGATTCTTCCCCATGGACAATGGCGATTTTGTTGACATCCAGGTTGGATTGTGTGACAAACCGCATCAGTTCGTGCTTGTCGGCATGGGCGCTGAACCCTTCGATTTTTTCCACCCGGGCAGCCAGCGGGTAGGATTTTCCAAAAATTTTAACCTCAGGAACCGCTGATCCATTTTCTTCGGCTGCTTGTTCACCCAGTTCCTCGATCCGACGTCCCAAAGTGTGCTGGGCCATATATCCCACAATCAGAATCGTATTTTTAGGGTTGTGAATCTTATGTCGCAAATGGTGAAGAATGCGCCCGGCTTCACACATGCCGGATGCGGAAATCACCACATGGGGAGTTTCATCCCGGGTCAGATTCATGGACTCTTCGACCGTCTGAACAAACCTTATCTTGTCAAAATAGAACGGATTCAGTCCTTTTTCAAGAAATGCGGCATGGGTTTCCCTGTCATAGGTCTCCGGATGTTCGCCAAACACCCGGGTCAGATTGGATGCCAGGGGGCTGTCCACATAAATGGGCATCTGGGGCACCTGCCCGGATTCGTAAAGTTTATGAAACACATAGATCAACTCCTGGGTTCTGCCGTAGGCAAACGAAGGGATAATCAATGATCCGCCCTGCCCGTGGGTTTCCAGCAGCACTTTTTTCAGGCTGGATTCCAGGTCTGCCACCGGCCCATGCTCCCGGTTTCCATAAGTACTTTCCATGATCATCAGATCGATTTTTGTATCTTGTTCATCAAATTCCAGGGTCGGATTTTTGAGAATCGGTTTGTCAAAACGCCCGATATCTCCGGTATACAGAATTTTGCAAACACGACCGTTCTCTTTCACCGTGAACAGGGAAAATGCAGATCCAAGAATATGACCGGCCACATAAAATTTAACCGTGGTATCCCGGCCCACGGAAATTTCATGGTTGAAAGGATAGCCATCAATATACGTCAAGGCTTGCCTGGCCTGTTCCTGGGTGTACAACGGCGCGGTGGTGTCAAGACCGTACTGGTTCTGAAGCTTGGCAATGGCATCCGTATCCAGATCATATGGATTTTTTTTGAGCAGACGCTTGATCTGTGATTTTTCCTTGTTGGTCAGCTGCTGATTTTTCTTTTTCTGCTCTTCCTGGTAAAGAAACGTTCGCAAAGATTTGTAATTCAGATACTGGGCATCGGATTCCTGGATATGTCCACTGTCCATCAGCATATAGGACAATGCATTCTGGGTGGGCCGGGTGGTGATGATCCGGCCGGAGAATCCGGCCTGGGTCAGCACGGGAATCCGGCCGGAATGATCGATATGGGCATGGGACAGCACCATGTTGGTGATCTTAGCCGGATCCACGGGAAAATATCGATTTTTTTCATTGCTTTCCTTGCGCCGCCCCTGAAACATGCCGCAATCTAAAAGGATTTCATCCCGACCCGTATTCAAAAGGTGCATGGAACCGGTGACTTCACCGGTTCCGCCCAGAAATTGACATTCCATTTTTGCCTCGCTTCCTTTACTTATCCATATTTTGATTTCAACCCTGACCGATCCGGGTCAGGCACTGATATTTGACAGCTTGGGTATCGTTCTATTGAAACACTTTTTTCAGCAGATCCGTGGTGCGGTTCACCGGATTTGTGCGAATGGCGGCTTCTTCTTTGGCCATATAATGGAAAATGCCGTCCATGCCTTTGTCCACCACATGATCGGTCAGATTTGCTTTCACATCCGGCACAAGCGGCAGATCCGCATATTTTCCCATCATGCGGTCATAGGACTGAACCGCCCCCACCTGGGCCAGGCTGTCATCCACCACCGGGGCCATTGCCTCGGCCAGGTCCGGAGACATGGTTTTCTTGAAATACCGGGTGGCGGCATCTTCGGGTCCGTTCAATATCTGTCTGGCATCCTCAAAGGTCATCTTGGAGATGGCATTCAAAAACAGTTCCCGGGCTTTGGGCGTGGCTGCTTCGGCGGCCCGGTTCAATTTCAGCTCCAGATCATCGGCAAACGACCCCATGCCCACCTTGTCCAACGCGCTTTTCACGGTGGCCAGTTTTCCCGGCAAAGGAATATGAATCTGAGGGTCCTTGTAAAACCCGTCGGTCTGTCCCAGTTTCTGCACCACATGACCGGCTCCCACAGTCAATGCTTCTTTGAGACCGGCGACCACATCCGCCATGGGAAGCTGAGCCCCGGCACCTGAAACCGCTGTGGTTTCATCCCCGCCGCCCAAAGATTTCAAGGCATCGCTCCCTTTTTGCAGCCAGGAGTTGGATGCCATGGCAGCCCCTGCAGTCAAGGCCAGAGCCAGACATACGACAAACAAATGAATACGTTTCATAACTATTTTCCCTTCATTTCGGGTAATTCATCAATTTTGAAGGCCGGGTAACAACCCTTTCAACACTTTTTTCCCCTCTTCTTCCAGGGATTTTGTGTCTGTGGTCGGCAGTTTTTTTGTATCGATCATCTCTTTAATCTTTTCCTTGTCCGGCAACCCGCCTCCCAGCAATCCTGCCAGATCCGGCCGGATTTTAGGAGATGCAAACGGTCCGGTGACCAGCAGCGGCACCATAATCCCTGTTCGGTCCGCGGTATCGCCCTGGCCTTTCAATGTTCCCACCAGCTTGGGTTCCACACGGATATCCAACGTTTCTTTTAACAGATACGCCTGGCCGGCCGCATTGACCCGTAGAAGCGGCGATTTCAACCCGGCGTCCATGATATTGAAAACCCCCTGCCCCACGGAAAACGGAAGGGTTAACTCCGCAAAATCGGTTCTGGGTTTTTCAGTGACCGGTTGTCCCAGCCCGGCTTTGGCAGCGGCATTGCGAACCATGCCGGCAATATCAATGCCTTCAACGGCACCGTCTGTAAAAGTCATTTTTCCTTTGCCGTCCAGGGTTTTCTTGATTTGATCCGCCGTATCCCCGGCCATGGTCAAGACAGCCCCTCCGGTCAATGTACCGGAAATCAGATCTTTTTCCATGGCATCTCTGATCAAAGGACCGGCCTGGATACCTTTCAGATCCAGGTTTATTCGGGTGGCAGGAGATTTCCTGCGCACATCCACCCCCAGTGTGGAGGCCAGGCTGCCCTGATACAGGTTCAGGGAAAACGGATCCAGTGCAATCTGACCGTTTTGGGCTGTCACATGTGCGACAACATCCGAAACCGTGATATTGGACGCTGTCATCTGTCCGATCTTCAGTTTGCCGTCCAGCACCAGTTTGCGCAAAGGACCATAGTCGGGTGATGAACCGGAAGCCGCCTCTTTTTTTCCATCAGAAGACGGGCTCCCGGTTTTGGGTTTCTCCTGTGCCGGAGGCAGGTACCGGTCCAGATCAATCTGGTCCAGAACCAGATCAAATGCGACATCCGGCTTGTCAAAAGCTTTTGCGGCCCCACTGAACGTCAAAGAAGTGTCATCCAGGGTCATTTGCCCGCGGGTGAGAGACGCCGCAGACGCATTCCCCGAAATATGGGTACGCAAAGCGATTTTTTCAAACACAGCCGGATCCGCCGTTTCCATGAAAAAGGGCTGTTCCAGCTCCGCCATGAGTTTGCGCAAAGAAAACGGGGACACATCCAGGTCCATGTCCACCCGGGGGTCATTGGACGAATCCAGCAGTTTGCCGGCCAGGGTCACATCCATCACTCCCAGGGCTTTCATTACCAGATCAAAATCAATGTCTGATTGGCCGGGATTGTTTCCCATCGGACCGATGTTTCCGTTCAAAGATACGGGTTTTTCATCCATCCGGGCCGTAAAATCGATCTGTACCGGCTTGTCCAGACTGATATCTCCCAGGGTCAGATTCAGGTCAGTGATCTGCTTTTCCAGACCAGCTGCCTTGTCTGAAAAAACAACCTGCCCATCGCTGATGGTGAAATCTTCCACCATCAGCGATTTAATGGGCAAGCCCGAGTCCTTTGATTCAGGTTTTTCTGCGGCTGGTTTCTTTTCACCGTTCCTGGCATCTGTTTTTCCCAGGCCTTCCCAGTTGGCCCGGCCGTCTTTTCGACGCTCCAGAAAGATCTGCGGGGCATTCATCGCAAAGGTACTGATCTCGATGCGCCGGGAGAGCAGCGGCATTACCTTGAGCCGAACTTCAAACTGATCCACTGCCACCATATCCTTTGCAGTGAATCCTTCCGGGTTGCCCAGGCGGACATCCGACAACCGGACCCCGACCCAGGGGAATACAGACACATCCATGTCATTTCCCATGGAAAAAGGCCGGCCGGTCTGCTGTGTCACCAGTTCCTCCAGTCTGGGTTTATACTGCTGGACATCCACCAGCATGGGAACCAGCACCACTGCGGCCACCATCAACACGACCAGGATTGCCACGATTCCCAGAACCCATTTTATCAAACGACTCATAACTCCCCCTGTTTCTTGAGTAAAACAAATTTACAAATTTTTCAGGCGGTGCCCGCCGGGTGTTTTGACCGGTTTACAGCGCTGCCAGGGCCGCGTCATAATCCGGTTCGTGGGTGATATCATCCACCAGCTGGGCATATATGACCTGATTTTTTTCATTCAACACAATGACCGCCCGGGCGGTCAGGCCTTTCAGCGGCCCGTCCGTGATCAAAACCCCGGCGTTTCCGGGAAATTCCGCATCTCTGAAAAGAGAGGCGGACACCACATTGTCAATGCCTTCCGCCCCGCAGAACCGTTTAAGGGCAAAGGGCAGATCTTTTGACAGACAGATCACCTGGGTGTTATCCAGGCCGGCTGCCTTTTCATTGAATTTACGCACGGATGTGGCGCACACATCCGTGTCAATGCTGGGAAAAATGTTGAGCACCTTGCGTTTGCCTTCAAAAGATTTCAGCGTGATTTCAGACAGGTCCTGATTCACGGCGGTGAAATCAGGTGCCGTCGTACCCTTGATTGGAAATTCGCCTGCCAGAGAGACCGGATTGCCTGATAGTTTGGTAGAAGCCATGGGGATTCTCCTTTTATTTGAAATGAATTATTATACCCGCGGATTTCATTGAAATCCACTTGTTTTAACTTTTTAGACCGGTTTTTCCTTTTACTGCTCATGATTTAGATAATGTAATGCGGTCTGAGCCGTTTTCAACGCATTATCATTTTTTAACGATTTTTTTCAGACGGATTTCAGCGAAAGAGAAATGCGGTTTTCAACGGTATCCACTTCCAGGACCCGGACCTGAACCGGCTGGTGCACAGAGACAATCTCATTGGGATCTTTGACAAAGCGGTCTGCCATCTGGCTGATATGCACCAGACCGTCCCGGTGCACCCCGATATCCACAAATGCACCGAATGCAGTAACATTGGTTACAATGCCGGGCAGTGTCATGCCGGGGACCAGGTCTTTTATGTCCTTTACCAGCGGATCAAATGAAACGGTTTGAAAGGATTTTCTCGGATCACGCCCTGGCAGCCTGAGCTCCGCAAGTATATCTGTGAGGGTAGGCAGACCGGTCTGAGAGGTGATATAAACCCGGGGATCAATTTTTTTCACCCGGTCCGGACTTTTGACCAGATCTTTGGGGGCACATCCCTGGTCTTTTGCCATCTGTTCCACGATTGAATAGGATTCAGGATGAATCCCGGATGCGTCCAGAGGATTCTTCCCGTTGCAGATCCGCAGAAACCCGGCTGCCTGTTCAAAGGCCTTTGGGCCCAGCCGGGGCACTTTCAAAAACCCCTTCCGGGTTTGAAACGGCCCGTTTTCCCGGCGGTACTGCACCAGGTTGGCGGCAATGGTATCATTCAACCCGGCCACCCGGGCCAGCAGTTCCCGGGAGGCGGTATTGACTTCCACCCCCACCTGATTGACACAGATCTGAATGGTGTCATCCAGTGCCTGGCGCAGCTGTTTCTGGTCCACATCATGCTGGTACTGGCCTACGCCAATGGATCTGGGATCGATTTTCACCAGCTCGGCCAGGGGATCCATGAGGCGGCGGCCGATGGAAACCGCTCCCCGCACCGTGATGTCGTGATCGGGAAACTCCTGCCGGGCAATGTCTGATGCTGAATAGACGGATGCCCCGCTTTCATCCACCATGACAAGCTCAACCCCTTTTGCCAGGGCAAGTTCCCGGACAAAGGCCAGGGTTTCCCTGCCGGCGGTGCCGTTGCCTATGGCCACAGCCTGAATAAGGTATTGATTCACCAGATCCTCAAGCATACGGCCTGCCTTTTCCCTGGCCGCTTCTCCGGTATGGGGATAGATTACCCCATGGTGGCACAAATCGCCTTTGGCATCCAGGCACACGATCTTGCATCCGGTTCTGAACCCCGGATCAATGGCCAGAATCGGTTTTTCTCCCAGGGGCGGCGCCAGCAGCAAATCCTTTATATTTTTCACAAACACCTGGATGGCCTCATGATCCGCTGCCAGCTTCAAGGCCTGTAAACATTCCTTTTCCAGGGATTTCCCCAGAAGCCGCTTGTACCCATCCTGGATGGCGGCTGACACCTGGTCCCGGCAGGCAGACGCCTGTTTTTTCAGATAAAAGGAGGCCATGGTCTGAACCGCCAGGTCAGGGTCCACGGTCACATGCAGGGTGAGCATGCCTTCCCTGGCCCCCCGGAGCATGGCCAGTATCCGGTGGGACGGGGCCTTTAGTGCAGACTCCTGCCAGTCAAAATAATCACGGAATTTTGTGCCGGCCTGTTCCTGACCTTTTTTAACCCGGGACTGGATCATGCCCTGTTTCTGATACAGCTGCCGCACCGCATCTCGGACTTTTGGGTCTTCATTCACGGTTTCGGCAATGATATCTTTGGCCCCGGCCAGGGCCTGATCTATTGTTTCAACGCCCTTGTCAAAATTAACAAATCCCCGGGCCGCCTGTTTGATATCCGTGTCCGGGGACTGGGCCAAAAGCATATCTGCCAGCGGAGCCAGCCCCTGTTCCCGGGCAGCCATGGCCCGGGTCCGGCGCCTGGGCCGGTATTTTTCATACAGATCCTCCAGACCGGCCAGGGTGTCAGCCGTCCCAACGGCTTGTTCCAGGTCCGGTGTCAGCAGGTCCCGCTCGGTCAAAGATTTTAAAACAGCAGCCTTTCTGGCATCCAGAACGGCCAGGGACTGGTGCCGGTCCCGGATCTGCGTGACAGCAACTTCATCCAGAGATCCGGTCTTCTCCTTTCTGTACCGGGCAATAAAGGGAATGGTGGCGCCCTGATCCAGCAGATTCAATACTGCAGTGACCTGTTTTTCAGGGACCTGAATTTCCTGACTGATGCGGGTGATATGTGTCATGACCATCTAATAGCCAAATGAGCCATTAAAGTCAAGATTGAAAAACCGAACA
>JAGYOW010000055.1 GCA_018399285.1 Desulfotignum sp. | reverse complement strand
GAACGGTGACGGTGTCTCCCACCCGGGCCGGGCTGCGGTAGGAAATATTGATGTTGACGACAAAAAATAAATATCCTCCCCGCATGAAAGACTCCAGATCCATGTGGTCTTCCAACAGCTGCCACCGGGCTTCCTCCAGAAATTCCAGATATCTGGCATTGTTGACGTGCTGGTATAAATCGGTGTGATATCCTCTGACTTTTATCTGGGTATCCATTTTCAATTCCTTTGTGTTTCAATTCATTCACAAGCCGGGTATGGTATCATCGGATGCTGCTTTTTAAAAGCATTATCCGATTTTGGGGATCTGAAAAAAGAGCCTTTGCGTGGGAAGGGTTGTGTCTTGACTTGACAGCGGGTCTGGGTCGGTTATGATGCACAGGATATGGTTTGAACGTAAAAGGAGAAAAAATGCAGATATTTCAGATTATCAGCCCGGACGGATATATTTCCGATATGCATGATCAGGAAAAAAGCGCCGGGATACTGTCGGCCCGGTTTCATTTTCCCCTGGTATCCGATTATATCCGGTCCGCCATCAAGGAAGGCAAACCCTATCTGTTCACCGGCCGGAGCGGCAACGCCCAGATCGGTATCAAAACCGATCTGGCTGAAGGGGCTGAACCCGTGGTGGAAGCATCAGATATCTATGTGCAGGGCCGGCTTCAAAATCTGAACCCGTTGCTGGGCAATGCCCTGGACCTGTTCAAGAAAGGGGATGAAATCGGGCGCCTGGCCATCATGGATCCGGAGCTGAGAATCAAGGATGTCCGCCATTATCTGCACAAGCGGCTGTTTGTGGGAAAAAAGACCGGTAAAGGGTTTTATGAAGGGTTTGAGATCCGTCAGGAAGTCGATCCGCACACCGGTCAAGCCTGTGATTATATCGCCATGGAGCTGGAGCCGTATCAATACTGCTTTGAACCCCATGCCATCACCTCGGCCGGCATCAACGCAGTGATCAAAAAAGGGCGCAGTGCCCTCAATACGATCCGGTCCCGCATGTCTCTGGATCTTGATAATACAACGCTTTCCCCCAACGACCTGTTTGTGGGTGCCATTAAAATTTCTCTGGGCGATATCTACGGAATCATCGACGCAGTCACGGATCCGGAAACGGCAAAGATCGAGCATCTGCCGGCCCGGGTGCTGGATCCGTTCAGAACCTTCAGGGACCGCCAGGTGGAACTGTATAATTTTGGCACGGAAGCCGTACCTCTGACCGATATCCGGATCCGGATCCGGTTTTTCCGGGCCAAAAACCCATTGACCGTGCCCCTGGAAAAAGTCAAGGTCAAGGAAGGGTATCGTCTCAGTGATCTGCTCACCAATGCGGAGATCGCCAATCTGTTTGCCGCCATGGATGACACGGCCCTGGGAATGATTTTGAACAAAGCCAATTTCATCCCCATTCCCAAAGCCCTGGATCCGTTGGGACAGGCCCAGCTGGAGATCATCCGTAACGCGATCCTGGCCTCCACGTTTCGCAAAAATATGCCCCGGGTACCGGAAAAAGGAAACGGAAAATTCAAAAATACCCTGGAAAAACTGTCTGTGCTGGGCGGGGTGAATTCCCGGGTGTTCATCGGCCGGGATTTTCCGGACATGGATGTGGTGGATGCCTTGAGGACCAGTGGATTACGCACGTTTCTCATCCAAAGGGACAATCCGTCCTTTGCGGATGAGTATGTCAAAAAAATGATCCGCCTGACCCATTCGGAACAGGCCGCTTGTGAATTTCTGCGGTATGATCCGGACATTGACAAGCTTTATACCTTTTACCACGGCTGTTTCATGGAACCGGACGACCGGGACCGGTTTGACCGGGTCCGCTACTGGTTCGCTTTTTACGGGTCCCATACCAGTGAAGCGGACAACCGGCTCACCATCGATTTGATCAATCAGCTGGCCCCGAAACTGGGATATGAAATGGGCATTGTTCACGGCGGAGGGCCCGGACTTATGAAAGAGGCCAATGACCTGGCCCGGCAGCACAACCTCATGAGCATGGGCATTGCCATTGATCTGGAAGGAGAGAATCAGGCATCTTTAACCACCTGTGACGGATTGATCAAATACAATGAAGGACTGCGCCTGGCAAGACAGGACCATCTCCAGAAGCTGAGCAACCTGCCGGTGGTCAATACCGGAGGATACGGCAGCGCGGAAGAGCTGGCCATCACCATTACCTCCATGAAACTGCATGAAAACCCTCTGGCTCCCATTATTCTGCTGGACCCGGACAATCTGTGGGACCATGCCCGGAAACAGACCCTGAAGATCGCTGAAAAAAAATACGGCCCCGAGTTCATGCCCCGGCTGGTTCACTCCTGCAATACAGCCCGGGATGCTGCTGCTATCCTGCTGGAATTTCTGGAAAATCCGGACGCGTGGTATAAGAAGTGCGAGATCCCTTCAGAAAATGTGGACAAAGCCCGGTCTAAAACCGGCCGGATCCGGCAGGCCGCCCTGGGCCAGGCTGTGGTGGAGACCTTTGACCGGCCCAATTTCCGGCTTACACCGTAAATTCCACCTTCCGGCGAAGATATGACCGAACCAATGCCGGGAGAATAAAATGAAACTTGCCAAAGGAATGGAACTGATCGCCCGGGACTGGGTTGTCAAACCCAAAGGATTCAGGGTAAAATTTCAGCAAATGACTCATGGAAAGCTGGTAACCGGGTATTCACCGTCCCTGGAGGAAAACTGGCTGGATTCCGATGTCACCACCTGGCGGTATGCCTGGAAACTGGCGATGGCGGCAACATCGGATGACAACCATGCTGTGGAGAGAAGTCTTGTGAATATAACAGTGGTGGATGAAAAAGACAGGCCGGTAAATTATTATGTGACTGGCAAGCCCCAGGTGTTTAATGTTTTCTGCGCCAGGCCTTTTTAAGGCTTTGGTTGACAAAACCGGAAAACCTGTCCTATTCTCTGGTCTACAGCAACAGCTGTCCGGTGTTGGAAGCATTTGATGCTGTGTTAGAGAAATTTTCAACAGATCTGGAGGAACAATGCAAATAGAAGAAACAATGCAGAACAACACCTGTGTGGTGTGCGTGACCGGGCGGCTGGATGCCACAACAGCCCCGGAACTGGATCAGGCGGTCATACAGATGATTGACCAGGGAAAACATAAGATGGTATTTGATTTGTCCCGGCTGGAATATGTGTCCAGTGCCGGGTTGCGGATATTTCTGGTGGTGGCCAAAAAATTGAAAGGCTTGAACGGTGAGCTGAGCCTGGCCGGACTTCAGGGCAACATCAAGGAAGTACTTGAAATTTCAGGATTTCCGTCCATTTTGCCCTGCTACGACAGCATGGACGACCTGCCGGCCTGAAAACGCCCGGCAATGCCGAAAATTTATGGCAGGGCCATGCGGAAAGTAAGGATGTTTTTGTTTTCTTTCCGTGCATACCAGACCGCATCAATCATTTTTTTGATGAAATAGATGCCCAGTCCTCCCACGGTCCGTTCTTCCAGAGACAGGCCGGTATCCGGATCTTCAACAGACAGCACATCAAAAGCATGGCCTTTGTCTTCAAAAGCGATCAGCAGATCGTGGTCGTCTGACAAAGTGCAGCATACCGTGACATCTCCGGGTGCCTCATCTGGATACGCATAACTGAAAATATTCATCAGCGCTTCTTCCGACGCCAGTTGCAGTTTGAGAATCCGGTCATCAGGCAGAGAATGATCCCGGGCACAGGCGGTAATGAAATCCTGAAGCGGTTCCAGATTCTCAACACAGGCCGTCAGGGTCAGTTGTCTGGTTTTTTTTTTCATTGTATCAATCCAAAGGGGTCAATCCATCAACACTTCCCGGACGGACACCGGCAGACGGACATTTTTCAGTTCCAGGGCCGCCGGATCAGACAAGGTAATCCGGTTTTTAATATGATGTGACGTCATGTCGGTGACCAGGATCTGCCCGTTTCGGGCATGGGAGCAGATCCGGGCCGCAATGTTGGTGACCGCGCCGGAAGCGGTATAGGTCCAACGGTCTCCGGCAATGCCCTTGAACCGGGTGGAGCCCACAGACGCCGTTCCTGAATTGATCCCCATGTTGACGGTCACCGGGGAAAATTTTCCTTTTAATGAATTATTGATCAATTCGGTCCGTTTTTTGATGCCCATGGCAGCGGAAACCGCGTTGAACGCATGTGTTTTCGGATCATCGGCCAAAAACAGGATCATCAGGCCGTCTCCGGCGGTTTCGTTGATGTCGCCTTTGTTTTCGACAATGATATTTAAAAATTCACTGAAGTAGGTTTCGATCAGATAATTCATCTTGTCCTGGGATGTGGTTTCACTCATTTTGGTATACCCGGCAATGTCCAGAAAAAGTACGGAAAGATCTCTTTCATGTTTGTTCAGATCCGGGTTTTCCGGATTGTTTGAAATCAGGTCCTGAACCGATTGGGGTACAAATTTTTTCAGGTGCATTTCAATGCTTTCCAGAAGCTGAACCCGGGCCAGGATTTCTTCCAGTTTTTTGTTTTTGTCCTGGATTTTCTGAAGCAGCTGCTCCAGGTTGTATTCTCTGGATTCCACTCTGACGATCATCATGCCGAAGGCTTCCGCCAGTTCCGCCACCGTGGGCGGATACTTGTCCGTGTTGGTCAGTTCCATGAGCTGATCTGCGTCATCATAAGCCCCCATGGACACTTTTCTGGCGGCATCGCGTAAAATTTCAAACAATTTGTCACTGCTGTCATGCATAAGTATCACCATACCGTATCAAGCGCTCTGTTTTTCAGGTGTTTTATGTTATTACGCTTTTTTTTTATGAAAAATCAATGAATTTTGTGTTGATAAAAGGATTGGGTATCCGATATAAGAAAGATCACATCAGCAAACATATGGAGACTGCCTGTTTTGAAAGAAACCGATCCTGTTAAAAAAAAAGTGCCTTTACTCAATTCTGTGCAGTCCAAAATTATTTTTCTGGTCATTGCCATCATGGCGGTGACAGCCATACTCATCATCACCATCTCCGGTAAGGAAATAAACCATGCCATGCTGGCCCAGCAGGAACGGTTGTCCCAGCACGTGCTGTCTTTGATCAATCTCAATATCCGCGGGGAATACAACAACCTGATAACCGATAAGATCGATTCGGTGACACGGTATAAACAGATATTAAAGGCCCGGACCGACCTGGTTGTCAAGCTGATCGAGCAACAGCATCGATACAGCCGCGAAAACCGGTCTTCCATGGGCACAGCCCAGCAGATGGTGCTGGACTGGGTGATGAACAGCACGGATCAGGAAACCCATGGCACTCTTTTTATCGCAGATAAAAACCTGACCGTGCTCGCACATCCCGACCCTGAATTTGTAGGACTGGATATCAGCGGATTCATGGACATGAAAAGCAACACCCTGGCCCAGAACCTGGATGCAGCCGGCATCAGCCCCGATCCGGTTGTCTCGGTGGTGAACTGGCCGGACAGAAAAGCATACCGGGCCAGATATCTGACCTGCATTCAGACCTTCAGTCCCTGGGACTGGGTGGTGGGAACCGTTGTCAATATTGAAGATATCGAGGTGGAGGCCCAGGAAAAACTGTCCAAAATCGTGGAAACTCTGGGAGAAACCTTTGCCGACATCCGCATCGGCAGGACCGGAATCGCTTTTCTGTTTGACAACGCGTTTTCCGTGCTGGCCATGACCGATCCGGACCTTGCAAGTCAATTTAAGCAAACCGTCAATTTTCAGACCGGCAATCTCCTGGTTCAGGATATGGTGACCCGGGCCATTCAAGGGGGGGGGTTTTTGTCTTATCAGTCCGATCTGTTTGAAAAACAGGAGATGATCGCCTATATCCGGTTTTTCAAACCCCTGGGCTGGTATATCGGGGTCACGGTGCCGGTGTCGGAGATCCGGGCGCCGGCCAAAGAGATTGTGTTCAAACAAAGCGCATTGATCGGGCTGATTCTTTTGTGCAGTCTTCTGTCTGCGGCCTGGATGGTGTCCCGGATTTCCAGACCCTTGAAATTTCTGGCGGATCGTGTCAAGGCGTTTTCATCGGCGGATCTGACCCGGGATGAAACCCAGGACATGTATCTGGATCAACTGGCCCAAAAAAACAGGGATGAAGTGGGACTTCTGGCCAACGCGTTTGTTTTCATGAAAGGGCAGCTGAAGGAAAATATCCGTCAACTGCTTGAAACAACAGCCAAAAATGAACGGATCCAGGGAGAACTCAATATTGCCAAAGATATCCAGCTGGGACTGCTTCCCAAGATTTTCCCCCCGTTTCCCGACTGCAAAGCCATGGATATCTTTGCCTCCCTTGAGCCGGCCAAGGAAGTGGGCGGGGATTTGTATGATTTTTATTTTGTCGAAGATCACAAACTGTGTTTCACCATCGGAGATGTGTCCGGCAAAGGGGTACCGGCTGCTTTGATGATGGCCATTACCAAGACGTTGATCAAAACATCCGCGTTCAAGAAAATCAGTCCGGGTGCCATCATGACCGAGGTGAACGATGCCATCTCCAGTGACAATCCCCAGTCCATGTTTGTGACATTGTTCATAGGGATACTGGACCTGAATACCGGTGTGGTCACCTATGCCAACGGGGGGCACAACCCGGCCGTGCATATCATGGGATCCGGACAGGCCGGGTACCAAAAAGCGATCAGCGGTCCGATGGTGGGAATCATGGACGACATTTGCTATAAGGATCTGTCGCTGACCCTGGCACCGGGGGAAGCATTGTTTCTGTATACGGACGGTGTCACCGAGGCCATGGATGATCAGGAGCGGTTTTATTCGGAAAAAACCCTTCTGGACCGCATTGTTTCAAAGGCACCGGTATCTTCCCGCACTCTGGTGGAATACATCAAAGGCGACCTGAAATCCTTTGCTGCCGGGGCACCCCAGTATGATGACATTGCCATGCTTATGATACAATACAAAGGGGTCTCATGAAATTACGATCCCGGATCATGATCGTCACTTTTCTGGTTATTCTGTTTGTCCAGGGATTGAACTGTTTTCTTGAAATCGGTTTTCTGACCGGCAACCTGGAAGAAAGCAATCTAAGGAAATACCGGATCATCGGCAGCCAGATGCAGCGCAAACTCAACAAATCGCTTTTGTTCGGAAAACCTCTGGACCAGATCGATTATGCCCGGCTTTTGACGGACATCATTCCCGGAGACATTGACAACCTGCATATCATCGATGACCAGGGAACCGTGCTCTTTTCCGCCAGACCCGATACCTCCCCCGGGGAGTTTCACATGACCCGCACCTTTGCCATGGACAAGAAGCCGGACGCGTTTCAGATCCATATTCCCCTGGCGGACCGGACCCGGGTCAAAGGAAACATCGTCATGAAGGTGTCTCTCCGGGAGATCCGGGAACAAACCCTTTTGCTGATAAGGCGGTCGGTGGTGACCTTTCTGGGGATGCTGGCGGTGGGATTGCCTTTTCTCTATCTGGTGCTGACCTGGTTGATCAACCGGCCGTATAACCGGTTCATTCACGAGATGGACACCTGGATTCAGACCGGGCAGTATGATCGGCTGCAGGCCCGGGGCATTGATATGTCTCCATTGTTCACCTGCAAAAAGCAAATTCAGGATATCCGGGCCGGACAATGGCTGTCCGTGGATCACCGGGATCTGTATGATGCCATCGACGGGGTGAGTTGGGAACCGGACCCGGCATCGTGGGAAAAGGCGTTGTACAGACGTCTGACGGCGCGGTTGCGCATCAATTGATAAAAAAGGCAGCCCATCATGCAGAGCAGACGACTGATTTTGATTGTCATGATTTTTGTGGGTCTTTCCCATGGCCTGTACATGTTTTTCAATGCCGCCATGTTCAAGCGTGCCTATGAGCAGCAGAATCTGTCCCAGATAAAAGAGCTGGGGCAGGCCCTGAAAAAAGAGATCGATTACGCCCTGGGTTTCGGGATTCCGATTCACCTGCTGGGGGGCATGACCCCTTTTCTGGAGGATGTGCTGGCCCAGACCCCGGATCTGGCCTATATCCGGATTGTGCAAGGTGACCAGGTGCTGTTTTTTGCCGAAAAAAAAGATCAGGCTTCCCGGGAAATCGCTTTGCCGCTTGCAGGGGGTGATGCGGCAGCCCCGGATTCCCGGGTAAAGGAAATCCGTCTGGGCTTAAGCATGGAAGCGGACCGGAAAATGATGTCCATGCTGTTTGACCTGATCACCATTGTGGTGGCAGGCCTCATCATTGCCTATGAAATTATCCGGTTTTTTGCCTCCAGGCTGGTGGCCGCGCCGTTCCGGGAATCCATGAACACCCTGAACCACATGATACAAAGGGTGAACCCCTGGTGCGGGGCTGTGATGCCCGAAGAAATGAACCCGATCTCCGCCCGGATCCGACAGCATGTCACGGTTCAAAGACAGCAGATTTATCAGACCCTGGCCCATCTGAACCAGGTCTCATCCGAGATTTTGACTGTCATATTCCACGGCCGGGAACGGTTCCTCGGGGCGGTCAAAAAACAGCGATCCGCCCTGAATCACCTGATGGACCGGCAGGAAGTGGTCAAAAAATTCAAGGACCCGTCCCAGATCCGTCCCATTGTGTTCATTTTTTTTATGGGGGCCAATCTGCAATCCAGTTTTTTGCCGATTTTTTCCAGAGAGCTGCTGGATAAACAAACCGTTCTGACCGGTGTGTTTTCCGATGAAATTCTGATGGGACTTCCCATTACCTGTTATATGATCACCGTGTTTTTTTTCATGCTGTTCATGGGCAGCAATCTGTTCAAGCGGTGGATTCATCCGGATTACGGGATTGGCATAGGCGCCTTGTGTACCTCAGCCGGGCTGGTGCTCTGCGGCCTGTCCGGTGATATTCTTCAGCTGATTTTCGGCAGAATGCTTTGTGCCGTGGGGTTCGCTTTTATTGTCATTTCCTGCAAACAATTCATTGTGGCACGGTCTACCGCTGAAAACCAGGCGTTTCATCTGGCCGGTTTCACTGCCGCATTTTCAGGGGGATTGTTTTGCAGTATCATTATCGGCAGTATTCTGGTGGAATATTTTTCCTATCAGTTCGTGTTTTTCACCGCTGCCGCCATGGTGCTGTTGATTTTTGTGTTCGACTATATGATTCTTGCGGACAAGGCCGATATCCAGCAGGCTTCCATAAACAACCCAGAACAGCATCCGGCGGACCAGACCGGTCTCACCGCTTTTTTCAGGCTGGGTATCCGGGACTTGAATCTGGTCTGTGTGCTGATGCACGGTATTTTTACCCGGATCATCTTTATCGGGTATTTTTATTATTCCGTGCCCATTTTGCTTAAACCGGATTTCGCCTATGCGGATATCGGCCGGATCATGATGTTTTATACGCTTCCCAGTGTGTTGTTTGCCGGTTTTCTGAACCGGCGGATCAAACAGATCCGTCAGAGCCGGATCTCTGTGGTGGCCTCCAATGTTCTGGTGGGCGGGGTCCTGATCCTGTTTTATTTTTTTATGGCAGGACCAACATGGATGACGGCTTTGTTTGTGATCATCTCCCTTCTGGTACTGGGTATTTCCAACAGCATTACCTTTCCGGCCCAGTCCAGCCTGTTGCTGAAAACCCGGACCGCCCGGAAAATGGGGGCTGGAACTGCTTTGGCTGTGTACAATTCCATTGAACGCATCGGCAGCAGCCTGGGGCCGGTTTTTTTTGGATTTTTTGCCGGCCGGTTTGACATCCAGACCGCCATCATGATGGGGGGCGGGCTGTGTGTTCTGGGAAATCTGATTTTCTGGATTTTTTTTAAACCGGAATCATGATATATTTTGAACTTTAACTGTTTGACGGGAATGACACCATGTTGAAAAAATGTTTGATTCTGATAATCGGAGTTCTGATATCCGGCTGGCATCCTTCAGGGGTACAAGCCGAAAACTCCTATCGGATAGTGACGGTCCAGCATCAGACGTTTCAGCCCTATACCCTGTCTCTCAAAGGATTCAGGCAGGGGATCCAACAGTCTGAGGCTGCGGATAAAATCATCATCGACACCTTTAATGCAGATGGCGATATTGCGGCACTGGATGCGTTTGTGGCTTCTTTGGAGACGCGGCAGGATGTGGATCTGATTTTTTCCATCGGCACCCACTCCACCCAGCGGACTGTCAGGGAAATCAAGACGATTCCCATTGTGTTCACGGACCTGGGCGCACCTGAAACCTCGGGCGTGATCACAGACTGGCAAGGGTCCGGGGCCAATTATACCGGCGTGGAGACCCGGGATTATGTGGGCATCGGCATTCACCTGCTTCATGAGTTGATGGCGTTTCAGCGTATCGGAATGATATACCTGAAAGGATCGCCCAGTCATGAAGGCACCATCCAGAAAGTCACGGAACTCAGCCATGAGGCCGGGTTTGAATTTTTCAACGAAGGATTTTCCCTGCGGGATGAAAACAATCAGGTGCTGCCAAAAGAAGAAATCCGGGAAAATATCACTGCGGCTCTGGAAAAAGTAGCCCCTAAAGTGGATGTGTTTTATGTGCAGATTTCCAATGCATTTGATCAGAATTTTGATCTGTTTTTTGATTGTTTCAAAAAATACAGCCTTCCCAGTACCGGAGAGCCCATTTATATCACCAAAGGACTGGTGATCGGTATCGGCAGAGACAAGGAAAAGTTTGGACTTCAATGCGCGGAATATGCATTGAGAATTCTGGATGGCGCGGATCCCGGCAGATTACCCATGGATGTGGGTAAAGATTTTTCCATCTCACTGAATATCGAGGCCGCCACCGTGGTGGGGTACAACCCGTCCATCGATATTCTGGGTGCTGCGGATCAGATTTTCCGGGAAATCGAGCCTACAGACTAATCGGTTCTCCGGTCCAGGGATAGGTGCTGATGAGGTGGGGGATGGCTTTTTCCAGAATATCCCGGGCCGAAGCAAAGCGGCTTTTTCCCAGTACTGCCAGAATTCTCGGGCTGTATGGCGCCAGTTTGGTCTGCCAGGTATGAGGCGGTTCATGAAAGGTGTATCCCAGTTTTTCCATCAGCGCCAGTCTCGGGGCATTCAGATAAACCGGGCTGATCAAATGCTGGATGTGGTGAGCCTGGGCGGCCCGGATGCTGTAATAGCGTAACAGCTGGTTGAGTCCTTGCCTGTGATAATCCTGCCGGGTGGCAGCGGAATTGAAGATAAGACAGGGAAAATGGATGGCAATGGGAATGTCCGCTTCCAGGCGTTTGACGGCTTCCTGAAGATTTGCGACACGGATCAGCCGCAATGTGGCAATTATTTCCTGGTGTTCATTCCAGATTCCCAGAACCGTATGAGCTTCATCGGTATGGTTCCAGTGCAGCAGTTCGGGTTTCAGCAGTTTGAAATTTTTGGAACGGTCGAATTCCCTGGTTCGAAGTGCGGTGACTTCTTTTTTGTCTTCGGCAGAAGCAATGCGGATTTGTTTCATGGGATAAGGCTGACATGACCAAGGCTAATGGGTTGAATTTTGATGACATCGGTTTAAGTAAAAACAGAATGTATCAATTTGATATACGCGTTGTCAATCAGGTATTGTTTTTGCCTGGGGAAAGGGTTTTGGAAGCCGTCTGAAATGGCCGATTGGTTTGACGCGGTCACAAAAATTGATCAGAATAGGTCTTTTTTTTTTGTTTGGCATAAATTGAAAAATGATAACATATCAGGAGAAAAGCAAGATGGGAGACAATTATTTTAATACCCTGCCGCTGCGGCTGCAACTGGCGGAATTATCCAAATGCCGTTTCATGGACACCGCTGAATTTTCCGGTGTGGAGGCCCTGAAAGGCAAAAAAATTGTGATTGTGGGCTGCGGAGCCCAGGGGCTGCACCAGGGGCTCAATCTGCGGGATTCCGGTCTGGATGTGTCTTATGCGTTGAGGGATGGAGCCATTGCCGGGAAACGGCAGTCCTGGAAAAACGCCACAGATCATGGATTTGTGGTGGACACATATGCGCGGTTGCTTCCGTCGGCAGATCTGGTGATCAATCTGACACCGGATAAACAGCACACATCGGTTGTGACGGCGATCATGCCGTTGATGAAAAGCACCTGTCTGTCATATTCCCATGGATTCAATATTGTGGAAGAGGGCATGAAGATCGAGAGGACCTGACCGTGATCATGGTGGCGCCTAAATCACCCGGAACCGAAGTCCAGGGAAGAATACAAACGCGGATTCGGTGTTCCCCACACTGATTGCAGGTCCATCGGGAAAAATGATCCCAGAGGTGAGGGCATGGAACTGGCCAAAGCCTATGCTGCGGCCTAAGCGGTCACCGGGCCGGGAATGGAATCATCGTTTGTGGCGGAAGTGAAATCGATCTCATGGGGAACAGACCATTTTTGTGCGGTATGCTTCAGGCGGATCGTTGCTTTGCTTTGACAAGATGATTGAAAAAGGCATGGATGAAGGCGATGCGTGCCGGCTTCTGGCCGGTTCAGTACGGGTGAAACGATCACCGAAGCCCTGAAACACGGGGGGTATCACCAACATGATGGACCGGCTGGTCCAACCCGGCCAAAATCCGGGCTTTTGAGTTGAGCGAGCAGCTCAAACAGATTCTGACGCCCGTTGTTCTACCGGCATATGGATGACATCATGTCCGGCAGGTTCTCGGAAACCATGATGAAAGACTGGGCCAACGATGACGTCAACCTGCTCACCTGGCGGGCTCAGACGGCAGACACGCCTTTTGAAAAAGCCGTATCCCGGAAACAGAACTGTCTGAACAGGCCTGTTTTGATTATGGGATACTCATGGTGGCCATGGTCAAGGCCGGGGTGGAACTGGCCTATGATACCACCACGCCGGTATTATTGGAGGAATCCGCGTATTATGAATCTTTACACGAAGTGCCGTTGATTGCCAATCTCATCGCCCGGAAAAAATTGTATGAAATGAATGTGGTGATTTCCGATACTGCGGAGTACGGGTGTTATCTTTTCAGCCACAGTGCGGTTCCCATGCTCAAAGAATTCATGGCATCCATTGATACGGATGTGATCGGCAAGGACTTGATACCCCGGACGCCGGGGTGGACAATATCCGTTTGATTCAGGTGAACCAGGCCATCCGGTCCACATCCGTGGAACAGGTGGGCAAAAAACTGAGGACCTATATGGGCGCCATGAGACCTATTTTCTGATAATGACTTTCAACCGGCGTTTAAGAGGTGGACATGGGCTCAAGAATCGATAACAGAGCAAGTGAAATACTTGCAGATGTAAGGTCTTCCAAGTTTCTGCCCGGTTTAAGTGTCGGCCTGGTGCTGGGATTGATGGTTATTATCATCGAAGTTTCCTTTGCCTCCATGATTTTTTCCGGTCCGCTCGAGGACCATGTAGGCAAAGGGATTGGCATGCTCATTGCCGGCTCCCTTGTTTTTGTCCTTGTCACTACCCTGTCAAGCGGTATTCGTTCGGTCATTGCCATACCCCAGGATGCCCCCGTCGCTCTTTATGCAGGGGTGGCCGCTGCCTTGTCGGCCGGTATTGGCAATCCTGAAAGCATTGAAGCCTATATTACAATCACGGCCGGCCTGGTTGTCTCCGCTCTTTTGACCGGTTTTTTCTTCTATATGATAGGACAGTTCAAGCTGGCTGAATTGTTCAGGTTTATGCCGTTTCCGGTCATCAGCGGGTTTCTTGCAGGGACCGGCTGGTTGCTAAGCAAAGGAAGCATAGAGGTCATGACAGGAATGACTCTGACTGTTGAAACTTTCAGCCTCTTGCTAACCAGAGAGGTTCTGTTTCTCTGGGTTCCGGGCGTGGTGTATGCGCTGCTGTTGTTTTTTTCACTTCGACGTTTCTCCAATTTCTTGATTCTGCCCGGTTCCCTTGTCGTCTCTGTTGCCCTATATTATCTGGTGTTAATCATAACGGATACCCCCCTGGCGGAAGCGAGAGAAGCAGGCATGCTCTTCGAACCCTTTGCCGAAAGCGCGCTCTGGCCCGTTTTTGGCCCCGGCGATTTCAGGCATGTAAACTGGCGCCTGGTTGTCACGCAGCTGCCGGCCATCGCCGTAATTCCCTTCATATCTTTGCTTGGTCTGTTGCTTAATACCGGTGGCATCGAAACAGCAGCTAAAAAAGAATACGACATGAACCGAGAACTGAAATCAACCGGGCTGGCCAATGTCCTTGCCGGTCTGACCGGTAGTCATCCCGGTTACAATGCACTCAGTCTCTCAGCCCTCGGCCTGCGCGTCGGTGCGTATACAAGGGTGGTCGGACTGACAGTGGTCGTGCTCCTGGTTCTCACGCTGGTTTTCGGCAGCAGTTTACTCGTCCTTTTTCCCAAGGCCGTTTTGGGCGGGTTTTTGCTTTTACTGGGACTGTTTTTCATTTCCGACTGGCTTGTCGATACAGCCAAAAAAATGCCGCGCAGTGATCACCTGATGGTGCTGGCGATCTTTTTGATCATTTCAATATTCGGCTATCTGCACGGGGTTGTTTTCGGTTTGTTCGCATCGATCCTTTTTTTCGTTTTTCGCTTCAGCAGGGTACCGATCATCCGTCATTCCGGTGACCTATCATCAACCCGCAGCAATCGAGACCGCACACTGCCCGAAAAAAAACTGCTGGCAGTGCAGGGCAAAAAAGTGGCTTTTTACAGTCTCAATGGTTATATTTTCTTCGGTTCAGTCACCGGTCTGATCAATCACATCACTTCCGCGGTGAAAGATGCCGGGTTTGAATCCGTCGATCTGGTAATCCTTGATTTTGAAGCTGTAAACGGTTATGACATCTCCTCGGTGAACAACTTTATTCGATTGATCAACCGTTTCGCAGATCAGAAAATAACATTTTTATTTACCGCCCTGCCACAGGGTTTCAGTGAAATGCTTGAGCAAAATTTAGACCATGATACTGCCGGACAAGTTGAAATCTTCTCTCACACCGATGCCGCTCTGCAATGGGCGGAAGACTATATCATCGAACATGAGAACCTTATTTTGAGATCGTCATCAAAAGCGGGCCAAGCCGCCAGGAACAGCCTCTTTGACAGCACATCCGAAGAGCTGATGCTTGCTCTTGACCGGCAGGCCCGGCTTGAAGGATTAATCGACAAGTGTTCACCATATCTGATAGAAAAAGAATACAGCCGAGGGGAAATTGTACTGGATATTCAAACAGAAGCGCCTGGCATCTGCCTGGTCATGAACGGTGTTATCAGTGAAATGGCTGAAACAGCCAGCGGCAATCCGACCAAACTGCGCGACCTTGGGCCGGGCACTTTTTTTGTCGAGGCTGCCGCCTACGGCAGCCGGGTTTCTCCCTGTACCTACGAGGCAAAAACAGATGCCCGGGTTGCGGTGTTAACTTCCGAAAAATTGCTGTTACTTGAGGAACACATGCCCCAAGACGCCGTTTTGATCCACCGCCTGG
>JAGYOW010000054.1 GCA_018399285.1 Desulfotignum sp. | reverse complement strand
CTTCTTCGGCCAGGTTGATATCTTTGACCTTGTATTTCAATGAATGATCAAGATCAATATAAGATGGGGATTTGGCTTGCTGTAACATATGTTGTAAAACTCCTCTTTTTTTGTGTGTGTATTGCGAATGTTCGACGATCATCGACATGGTTTTGAAAAAGACAAGTGCCGGGATCCGGTGTGGACCGGATCCCGAACCAGCTTGTGATCAGATCGTAAATTAAATGCCGGCCAGTTCTTTGATCTGATCGGCCTTGTCGGTTCTTTCCCAGTAAAAATCAGGATCATGGCGGCCGAAATGTCCATAAGCCGCTGTTTTCCGATAAATGGGACGTAACAGATCCAGGGTTTCGATAATGGCGGACGGTCTTAAATCAAACACCTCTTTGACAATGTCCACGGCTTTTGATTCAGGGATTTTTCCGGTCCCCATGAAATCCACCATCAACGACACGGGTTGGGCCACACCGATGGCATAGGCCACCTGGATTTCGCATTTGTCGGCAATGCCGGATGCCACCAGGTTTTTGGCCACATACCGTCCCATGTAAGAGGCACTTCTGTCCACTTTGGAGGGATCTTTTCCGGAAAAGCATCCGCCCCCATGGCTGCCCTGGCCCCCATAGGTATCCACGATAATTTTACGTCCCGTGAGCCCGCAGTCTCCCATGGGTCCGCCGATGACGAACCGGCCCGTGGGATTGACAAAAAACCGGGTATCCCCGTCCATCATCTCTTTGGGGATAATTTTCCGGATCACTTCCTTGATCACGGCGTCTTTCAATTCTTCATAAGTCACGTCATTGTTATGCTGGGTGGAGACCACCACGGCATCCACCCGCTGGGGTTTGCCGTTTTTATATTCAATGGTAACCTGAGATTTGCCGTCGGGCCGCAGAAAATCCAAAGCCCCGTTTTTCCGGACCTGGGTGAGCCGTTTGGTCAGTTTATGGGCATATAAAATAGGCATGGGCATGAGCTCTTCCGTCTCATTGGTGGCAAAACCGAACATGATGCCCTGGTCCCCGGCACCCTGTTCTTTATACAGACCCGCGCCTTCATCCACACCCTGGGCAATGTCCACGGACTGCTGATCGATACTGGTGACAACGGAGCAGGTTTTCCAGTCAAATCCCATGGTGGAAGAGTTGTATCCGATTTCCCGGATGGTACTTCGAACCACTTCCGGAATATCCACATAGCAGTCGGTTGTGATTTCACCGGCCACCATGGCCAGGCCGGTGGTGACCAGGGTTTCACAGGCCACCCGGCAATGCTTGTCTTCCGCCATGATCGCATCCAGAATACCGTCGGATATGGCATCTGCCACTTTATCGGGATGACCTTCAGTCACGGACTCAGATGTAAACAGATATGATTTGTTGTCTGACATATTTCGCTCCTTGTTTAAAAAATTATTGGACAATCTGTGTCATGTGTTAATCCACAAATGTAATGATTAAGATCCTTTTATACCGAACCAAAAATCATTTGTCAATAGTTATCCAGAAATATATCAATATATGTTCATATTTTGTTAAGAACATAAAAACTCCTTGAATTATGGCCTGCAATTCTTTATGCTTTATTCAACCTTCAAATTTTTTTAAAACCATTGAGGAGAAAAATATGATACCCCAGCCATACAAAAAACGCATCACCGGCATCGGTTCCGCATTGGTGGATATCCTGATCAATGAAACCGATGACTTTTTAAAACAACTGGGCAAAAAAAAAGGCGGTATGACCCTGGTGGAATCGGACGATATTAAAACGATTCTGGCTAAAACCGACAAAGCCCCGGCCATTGTGCCGGGCGGCGCTGCCTGTAACACCATCATCGGTGTGGGCCGGCTGGGCGGGGCGGCCCGGTTTATCGGCCGGCGGGGGGACGACAACTTCGGCACGCTGTTTAAAGATGCATTACGTTCCGCCCGGGTGGAGCCCGAACTGACCCTGTCCCCATCTCCCACGGGCAGCGTGATCTCCGTGATCACCCCGGATGCCCAGCGGTCCATGTTCACCTATTTAGGCGCTTCCACGGAACTGGAATCCCACCGGATCACCCCTTCCCTGTTCACGGATACGGCCATCACCATGATCGAAGGATATCTGCTGTTCAATCCGGAACTGATGATGTCAGCGGTCCATGCGGCCAAAAAAGCCGGATCCATGATCGCTTTGGACCTGGCCAGCTTTGAAGTGGTCCATGCCAGCCGGGAAATCCTGGATGATCTGATCAAAGACTATGTGGATATTCTGATTGCCAATGAGGACGAAGCCGAAGCCTTTACCGGTTACACGGACGAAAAAAACGCGCTTCAGGCATTATCAACCCATGTCACCTATGGGGTGTTGAAACTGGGAAAACGGGGCAGCCTGATTTCATTCAACAACAACACCACCCGGATCAATGCCATATCCGAGAAAGAGGCTAAAGATACCACGGGTGCGGGTGATTTGTGGGCTGCCGGGTTTCTTTTCGGCATTGCCAATGGATTATCCATTGAAAAAAGCGGACAGCTGGCATCTGCCTGCGGATACGAAGTATGCCAGGTGATCGGTGCCCAGATCCCTGAAGACGGATGGGAACGGATCCGTGCCCTGATCTGAGAATTGACAGTCGTCAGCCTGTTTAACCACGAAGACCACGAAGAAGTCCTTGCTTCGTGATCTTCGTGTTCTTCGTGGTTAAAAAAAAATCAAATAATCAGGACTTTTCAAACACCTGCCTGAACACGTCACGGTAAATTTTTACAAAGGAAAAATCGATTCCTTCCTTGATGTGGTCCGGCAGTTTTTCGAATTCACTGCTCACCCCTTCGGGCAGAATGATCTCATTGATTCCGGATCGTCGCGCCGCAATGATTTTTTCCTTGATCCCGCCCACGGGCAGCACCTTGCCGGTCAGAGTGATCTCACCGGTCATGGCCAGAGGACGGGGAATCTCCTGACCTCTGGCCAGAGAAACCAACGCCGTGGTAATGGTGATCCCGGCACTGGGGCCATCCTTGGGGGTAGCGCCTTCGGGCACATGCAGGTGAATGAACGCCTCATCAAAATATTCCGGGTCGATCCCGAACAAATTGGGATTGGCCCGCACATAGGACAGGGCAATGGAGGCGGATTCCTGCATCACATCCCCCAGTTTACCGGTCAGTTTGATGCCCGATCCCTTGTTGTGCACCTTCACCGCCTCAATGGGCAGGGTCACCCCACCCAGGGCGGTCCAGGCAAGGCCTGTGGCAATGCCCACCCCGTGCATCTGTTTTTCCTTTCTGAACACCGGGGGGCCTAAGTATTCTTCCAGGGATTTGATGGTCACCCGGATCCGTTTTTTCTTTTCCTTGAGAATGGTGACAATGCTCTTGCGGATGATCTTGTTGAGTTGTTTTTCCAAACCCCTCACCCCGGCCTCCCTGGCATACCCTTCAATAAGATGCCGGATGGTGGGGTCGGTGATGGTGATGGTGGAAGCCGCCACTTTGTTGCGTTTGAGCAGTTTGGGCCACAGATGCTTTCTGGCGATCTCTATTTTTTCTTCAGTAATATACCCGGACAGATTGATGCGGTCCATACGGTCCAGCAGCGGACTGGGAATGGTATCCAGGGTGTTGGCCGTACAGATGAACAACACCTTGGAAAGATCCATGCGCAGGTCCAGGTAATGATCTAAAAACTCGGCGTTCTGTTCCGGGTCCAGCACCTCCAGAAGCGCCGATGCCGGATCTCCCTGGTAAGAGGCCCCGATCTTGTCCACCTCATCGAGCATGATCACGGGATTGGCTACTTTGGTGTCTTTCAGGGCCTGGACCATTTTGCCGGGCATGGCCCCCACATAGGTTCTGCGGTGCCCCTTGATCTCAGCCTCATCCCGCATGCCGCCCAGGCTGAACCGGAAAAATTTTCTGCCTAAAGCCTCGGCAATGGATTTGCCGATGGAAGTTTTGCCCACGCCGGGCGGGCCCACAAACAAAATAATGGAGCCGGACACATCTTTTTTATAGACGCCTGCGGCAAAAAATTCGATAATCCGCTCCTTGACATCGGACAGCCCGGCATGATCCCGGTCCAGGACTTTTTCCGCCCGATTGATGTCAATGTTGTCTTTAGAATACACGCCCCAGGGGAATGAGGTAATCCAGTCCAGGTAATTTCGGGTCACCCCGTATTCCGATGATCCGGTTTCCAGGACCGACAGTTTTTCAATCTCCTCGTCAAACCGCTTGACCACATGTTCCGGTGGATCCAGTTCGGCAAACCGTTCCTTGAATCGGTCCACATCCGATGTTTTGTCATCTTTCTGAATCCCCAGTTCCTTTTGAATGGCTTTCAGCTGCTCCTTGAGGAAAAACTTACGCTTGTTTTCATCCACCTGGGTGTTGATATCCTTGCGTATCTGGGTCTGGAGCTTGGCGATCTCAATTTCTTTCTGCAGCAGCATGAGCACTTGTTTCATGCGCTCAATCACAGATTCTGTTTCCAGGATCTCCTGGAGCACATCCCCGGATGCCGTGGTGATGCCGGCGGCAAAATCGGTCAACGGCGATGGCTGATCCGGACTGAACCGGCCCAGATATTGTTTGAGTTCTTCTGAATACAAGGGATTGAGAGACAGCAACTGCTTGATGGAACTGATGATGGAAATGGCATAGGCTTTCAGCTTGTCCTCATCTTCTTCCATGGGTTTGAAATATTCCACCTGGGCCACAAACGGGGGTTTGTCCGACAAAAATTTCTTGATTTTAAACCGCTCCAGGCCCTGGGCGATGAACTGGATGTTACCGTCCACTTCCACCATGTTCAGGATCCGGACCACACATCCCACCTCAGGAAAATCTTCCTTGTACACATATTTGCCTTTGACTTCGGAAAAATAACTCAAACCCAGCAGGTTATGGGATTCATTGACCGCCTTGACCAGGGTGGGTTCCCACCGTTTTTTGCTTACCACCAGCGGCTGGACCTGGGCCGGCAGGTGCGGTCTGCCCGTGATGGGCACCAGGTACAGGATATCCGGCTTGTGGCTCTGCCGGACGAGCTGACCTCCGCCGGCGTTCTGTTCTTTTTCCGTATTTTCAGTCTCTTCCCCGTCACTGTTCACAATCTCAGGGGTAATGGGTCTGCTCTCATCGGTCATAGATCACCTCGGCTGTGTAATTTGGGTTTTTCCAATTGTCAGTGACCTATACTATAATATTGTTTTTTCCCATGACAACCCAAAAAGGGGCAAGTTCAAGGTTTTCATGAATGCCGGATGCCATTTCTTTCATGTGCTTGATTTTTTTTTCTCACCGGTTTATACCCCATGCCCATATGACTATGTCCACCCCCCATATATTTCATGCCCAGGTCTATTATGAAGACACTGACCATTCCGGTGTGGTCTATCATGCCAATTATCTGAAATTTTTTGAACGGGCCAGAGAAGATATCATCGGAATCGACGTACTGTCTGACATGTGGCACAACAAAGGCATTGGATTTGCGGTCTACAAAACCGAACTGAAATTTCATGATGGCGCGGTTTTCGGCGATCTTCTGGAAATCAGGTCCCGATGGGAAAAACAGGGAGAGTATCGACTGGTTTTTTTCCACGAAGCCTGGCGCCCCGGAAAAAGCGCCCAGCCGTCCGTGCAGCCTGGATCTGGTTGTGCCTGGGGCCTGAAAAAATTGCTGCCATTCCGGACCTGAATCTGTCTCATTGATTCAGATCGACCATCTAAAAAAACATCCCGCCGGCAGAAACACTGTTTTTAAATCGAAAAGCATATTTAATGTTGACATTATTCCATGACATTATAGTTTTCAATTTCTCGTTGATGAGCTGGTAAGTACAGAAGAATTGTTTTAACTGCATCAAGGAGGTGCCCGTGAAAGACAAACTGTGTTGCGGATGCGCAACCCCAATATGCAGAATTCCCGGCGGATTTTCTGAAAACCCTGACAGGAACTGCCGCTGGTATCGGTATTTCCCAGGTGTTCAACCCGGCGTTGATCCAGGCCCTGGAAAAGGGGCTGGAACGTCATCCCGTTCTGTGGATCCAGGGACAGGGATGCACCGGATGTTCGGTGTCTCTGCTCAACAGTGTGGATCCATCCATTGCCGATGTGCTTCTCAAGGTGATCAGTCTTCAGTTTCACCCCACGGTCAGTGAATGTGAAGGGGAAACGGCCATGAACCATGTGTATGAAGTGGCCAATGAATACAAAGGCCGGTTCTCTCTGGTCATTGAAGGGGCCATTCCCGTGGCTGCAGACGGCAAATATTGTATTTTGGGGGAAATCGGCCACAGAGAAATCACCATGGTGGACATGGTTCAGGAACTCGCTCCCATGGCCGGCTCGGTCCTGGCTGTCGGTACCTGTGCCGCTTTCGGCGGTATCCCGGCCGCCAAAGGAAATGTCACCGGCGCCACGGGTGTCAGAGACTTTTTCAAATCAAAAGACATCACCACACCCGTCGTGAACATTCCGGGGTGTCCCCCCCATCCGGACTGGATTGTGGGATCCATTGTCCATCTGCTCAATGCAGGGATACCGGAACTGGATTATGATGGCCGTCCCACCCTGTTCTTTGGTGAAAACATTCATGACAACTGCCCCCATCTTGACGATTATGATGCCGCGTTCATGGCTGCCACGCTCTCAGATCCCAAAGGATGCCGCATGGATCTCGGATGCAAAGGACCGGACACCTATGCCGACTGCTACCAGCGGAAATGGAACTCCGGTTTGAACTGGTGTGTGAACAATGCCGTGTGTATCGGGTGTGTTGAAGCCGGTTTTCCGGATGCCATGTCCCCATTTTATGAACCCGCCTATTAACGAATCAGACAATTTCAAGGAGGTCTAATTATGGCAGGCTGTCAACCGCAGGCCGAACCGGCTCAGACCGGTAAAAAAATAAAAATCGGCATCGATCCCGTCACCCGGATCGAAGGTCATTTAAAAGCAGAAGTGGAGGTTGCCGGAGGAAAAGTCGTGGATGCCCACATCACCGGCGGCATGTATCGGGGATTTGAACAGATTCTGTTCGGCAGAGATCCCCGGGACGCCACCCAGATCACCCAGCGGATCTGCGGGGTGTGCCCCACGGCCCATGCCACGGCATCGGCTTTGGCCTTAGATGACGCATTCGGCGTGGAACTCACGGACAATGGACGTATCGCCAGAAACCTGATTCTGGGTGCCAACTTTCTGCAGTCCCATATTCTGCATTTCTATCACCTGGCCGCTCTGGACTATTGCAACGGTCCGGACACGGCCCCTTTTATTCCCAGATATGCCAACAATGACATGCGGCTGCCCAAAGAACTCAATGACGTGGCCGTGGGTCAGTACCTCGAAGCCCTGGAAATCCGCAAAATCTGCCATGAAATGGTCGCGCTTTTAGGCGGTAAAATGCCCCATGTCCAGGGAATCGTGGTGGGCGGGTCCACGGAAATCCCCACCCGGGAAGCGTTGAACGCTTATGCGGAACGATTCAAAAAAGTCAAACAGTTTATTCTGGAAAAATATGTGCCCATCGTGTACCTGCTGGCCGGCCCTTACGGGGATCTGCTTAAAACCGGTGTGGGTCACAAGAACCTGGTTTCCTGGGGCGTTTTCCCTCTGGACAACAAAGGCAACACCCTGCTGAAACCCGGGGTTTACACGGATGGCAAAGACTATGCCGTGGATCCGGCCATGATCAAGGAATATGTGAAATACTCGTGGTTTGAGGATTCCACCACCGGGCTCAATCCCACAGAAGGCAAGACCCTGCCCAATCCCAACAAACCCGGGGCCTACAGCTTCATCAAAGCCCCCCGGTACAACGGAAAACCCCATGAAGGGGGACCTTTGGCCAGAATGTGGGCCACGAACCCGGAGCTGTCCGCCACGGGTCAGAAAGAACTGGGTGTGACACGGCTCAGAGATATCGGGGATGCCTGTTTCTCCATTCTGGGCCGCCATGTGGCCAGAGCTGAAGAAACCGCGCTGGTTGCCACGGCCATGGAAGAATGGCTGGCCCAGGCCCAGCCCGGCAAGGAAACTTTTGTGCCGGCACCGATTCCGGATTCCGCACAAGGCCTTGGCATGACCGAAGCCCCCAGAGGGGCCTTGCTCCACTACATTGACATCAAAGATCAGAAAATCGCCAATTATCAGATCACCTCCGCCACCATCTGGAACGCCAACCCCAGGGATGACATGGGCCAAAGAGGCCCCATCGAAGAAGCCCTGATCGGTGTGCCGGTGCCGGATGTGAACAGCCCGGTGAACGTCGGGCGGCTCATACGATCATTCGACCCCTGACTGGGTTGCGCCGTCCACGTGCTGGACGTAGAAACCGGTCGGACCGTTAAAGTAGACGTACCCTTATAAAAGAACCGGTATGGTGATGGGGTCAGGCTTATTTATTGGCTTTTGCAAAGGACCGCAAAAGCCAATAAGCCAAGCCTGACCCCATTGTTTTACCCCTAGAATATTTATGAAAAAACTACTGGTATTAGGCGTTGGCAACACTTTGATGCAGGATGACGGCATCGGGGTGCATGCCGTGCATGAACTGCTCAAGGAAAAAGAAGACTGGCCACAGGTGGATTTCATCGATGGCGGCACCTTTACCCAGGACATCTTTTACCTGTTTGAAGAATATGAAAATATTCTGGTTCTGGATATTGTCCGGGCGAAACACCCGCCGGGCACCATTTTCAGCCTGGAGGAAAAAGATCTGCGCAAAGATGAGAAACAGATGCTGTCGTTGCATGACATCGATCTGCTGGATTCTTTAGGCATGGCCCAGATGCGGGGCCATCGTCCCTATCTGCGGGTGATCGGCATACAGCCGGATACCATCAACTGGGGCACTTCCCTCACCCCTCCCCTGGCCGATGCAATGCCGGATTTTCTGGCAGCCGCCAGAAAACATATCACAGACATTCTGGAAACCCGATAAATTCCGGATTCACCGGATGCGCTTTTCAGATTGCTGCCGGGAATCTATTTTCCCGGCAGGCGGTCTTATCAACAGATCCGGGGCAGCTGCTCTCCGGTGAGCATATCCACCAGGCGCTGGCCCCCGATGGCGGTTTCCAGAAACACCTTTCCCGGGCGTTGATCCGTCACTTGTCCGATAATGGCGGCATTTTTGCCGAAGGTATCGGCCTTGATCAGATCCAACACCTTTGACGCCTGTTTTTCCGGCACAATGGCCAGCAGTTTGCCTTCGTTGGCAATGTACAAGGGATCAAATCCCAGCAGTTCACACACCCCGTTGACCTGCTTTTTTATGGGCAGATCTTTTTCAAACAATGTCATTCCCACTCCGGATTGGGAAGCGATTTCATTCAAGGTCGTGCCCACCCCTCCCCGGGTGGGATCTCTGAGCACATGCACCTCACACCCGGATGACAGCATCGTTTTGACCATGTGATTCAAGGGCGCGGAATCGGTTTTAAGATCCCCGTCAAAGGTCAAGCCTTCTCTGGCTGTGAGAATGGCAATCCCGTGATCAGCCATGGTGCCGCTTAAAATAATTTTGTCCCCGGGAAGCGCCCGGCTGCCGGATACGTTCACGCCGTCCGGGATCATGCCGACCCCCGAGGTGTTGATGAAAATCTTGTCCGCCTTGCCCCGGGGCACCACCTTGGTATCTCCGGTGACGATCTTTACCCCGGCCCGGCCTGCCGCCGTTGCCATGGATTTGATGATTTCCTGAAAATCGTTTATGGGCAGGCCTTCTTCAATGATCAGTCCCACACTGATGTACAAAGGAATTGCCCCGCACATGGCAATGTCGTTCACCGTGCCGTTCACGGCCAGATCCCCGATATTGCCGCCGTTGAAAAAAATGGGATCCACCACATAGGAATCCGTGGAAAACGCCATTCTGCCGGCCGGCACCGGATACACAGCCCCGTCATCTCCCATGTCCAGATACTCATTGCTGAACAGCGGAAGAATCATTTTGGAAAACAGGGCATGGGAGGCTTTGCCCCCGGCACCATGATCCAGTAATATGGTATTGTTATTTTCTGCATTCATTTTATGTTGTTCCTGTTTATCCATAGTTGTAATATGCGGCACAGGCCCCTTCACTGGACACCATGCACGGCCCCACCGGTGTCATGGGGGTACAGACTTTTTTGTACAAGGCACAGGCAACCGGTGTTTTCAACCCCATGAGAATCTCTCCGCAGGCACACCCTTTGGGCTCGGCCACATCTGTCAGGTTCAGTTCAAACCTGGCCCCGGCATCAAACACCTTGAAATCCGGTTTCAATTCCATGCCGCTGTTTTTTATCAGACCAATGCCCCGCCATGCCGCGTCACACACGGTAAAGACCTGATGCATCACCTCTCTGGCTTTTGGGTTTCCGGATTGTCTCACGGCTCTTGGATAGGCGTTTTCCAGGGCCGGCACACCAGATTCATTCTGGCGCACCAGCATCAGCACGGCGTGCAGAATGTCAATGGGCTCAAACCCCGTGATCACGGACGGGACCTTGTGGGTCTCGAACACGGACCGGTACGCATCCACGCCCGTGATCACGGACACATGCCCCGGCAGAATAAATCCGTCAATGGATACCCCTGGGGTGGTCATCAACGCGGCCAGGGCCGGAGGAGTCAGTTTGTTGGCTCCGTATATGGAAAAATTGGTCACCTTTTCCTTTGCAGCCATGAGCACGGCCGCCGCAATGGTGGGAATGGTGGTTTCAAATCCCACGGCACAGAACACCACCTGTTTTTCCGGATTCTGCCGGGCAATGGTAACGGCGTCAAACACGGAATACACCATGCGCACATCCGCGCCCGCCCCTTTTTGTCCGGCCAAAGTGGTGCCGGAACCCGGCACTCTCATCAGATCTCCGAACGTGGTGACAATCACATCCGGCTGCCGGGAAACTGCCACAAACGCATCGATATCTTTTTGTGCCGTGACACACACAGGACATCCAGGCCCGGACAGCAATGTGATGGTTTCGGGCAGAATATTCCGGATCCCATGTCGAAAAATGGCCATGGTATGGGTGCCGCACACCTCCATGAGCCGCAGCGGATGCCGGCTTTCTTTATGAATCGCTGCCACCAGATTTTTGGCCAGGGACGGATCCCTGAATTTTTCCAGATATGTCAATCCCATGAAACCGCCTCCTGTGCCGGTTGAACATTGTTTTTTAAAAAATCCGGAAGATCTTTTGACAAAGCCCCGGCAACCGCGGCCTGGCCCAGGGCAATCCCGCCGTCTCCCGCCGGCACCCGGGAATGGGTGTAAACAGACACCCCTTGTTGTTTTAAAGACCCATTCATTGCATTGAAAATCAGATCATTGTTGAACACCCCGCCGGACAGCACCACCTTATCCACCCTGTGGGCTGCGGCAACCTTGAGTGCTGCCCGGGAAAACCCATGCACCAGGGTCTGGTGAAACCGTTGACTGATCTGCTGCACCGGGACCCGGGCACAGATATCATCCACCATTTCCCGGATACCGGGAATCACATCGATGATCCATTCAACCCCTTCTGCCACCGGGTCCGGTGACCGCAATTCACAGGCATAAGGTGCCGGGTCCGGTGCAAAATCTTTTGTTGTCCCCACAGCCTCCAGCTCCATGGCAGCCTGGCTGTCATAGGAGATCTGTTGCCGGATCCCCAGCAAGGAAGACACGGCATCGCACAATCGCCCACAGCTGGAAGTCCGGGGCGTGTTCACCTGTTTTTCCATCATCTGACAGACAAAATCCAGGTGACAAGGATCCAGATCATGGATAAACGGCAGATCCAGATCCAGAAAATTCCGGCCGAACGCCGTATACAACACGGCAGCCGCCATGCGCCAGGGAGCCAGCACAGCCTGGTCTCCCCCCGGCATGGGAAGGTATCTTAAATGCGCTTTGCGCACAAAGGTTTTGCGGGTGGCCACAAGAATTTCTCCGCCCCAGATATGGCCGTCCGTGCCCAATCCCGTGCCGTCCAGCACAATGGCAACCACGGGTTCATCCAGATCGTTTTCCACCATGCAGGACACGGCATGGGCATGATGGTGCTGCACGGCCACCCGGGGAATCTGTTCAGCAAAATGGTCTTTGGCAAACCGGGTGCTCATGTATCCCGGATGCAGATCATGGGCCACAATTTCCGGGGTGATATCCAGAATGGTCTTGAAATGCTCCAGGGTCTGAACATAGAAATCGCACGTTTTCCGGTTTTCCAGATCCCCGATGTGCTGGCTTAAAAACGCCTGATTCTTCCGGGTCAGACACAAGGTGTTTTTCATGCCGGCCCCGCACCCGAGCACAAAAGGCATCTCGCCGGACAAGGGGATCGGCAGCGGGGCATACCCTCTGGACCGCCGGACAAACCGGGTCTGTCCGGCCTGAACCCGGACAATGGAGTCATCGGCCCGAAAATAGATATCCCGGTTGTGCAGCAGAAAATAATCCGCAATATGGGAAAACGCATCCAACGCATCCTGATTGTCAATGGACAAGGGCTCACCCGGCCGGTTGCCCGAGGTCATCACCAGCACTTTGGGCCCGGCATCCAAAAGCAGGTAATGCAAGGGGGTATAGGGCAGCATCACGCCCACACAGGGGTTCAACGGCGCGACCTTTTGCGACAGCCCCATCTGTGGATCCGGCTTTTTTTTCAACAAAACAATGGGCCGGTTAAAACCGGTCAGCACCTGAAGTTCTTCTTCCGACATATCCGCAAACGCCGACACTGCGGATCCGGACCGGGCCATCAGGGCAAAGGGTTTGTGGGGCCGGTGCTTGCGCCGGCGCAGACGAAGAACAGCGGCATCATCACTAGCATCCACGGCCAGGTGAAACCCGCCCAGTCCCTTGACCGCCAGAATTTTGCCCCGGGCCAGCAGGCGCCCGGCCTGGTGAATGGCTGTATCCGGCCCGGCAATGGGTTGGCCCTTGCTGTCGGTTAAAAACACCTGGGGACCGCACACGGGGCAGGCATTGGGCTGGGCATGAAACCGCCGGTCCGCCGGGTTGTCATATTCCGCCTGACAGTCCGGACACATGGCAAACTGTTTCATGGCGGTCTGGGGCCGATCATAGGGGATGTCTTCGATGATGGTGAATCGCGGGCCGCAATTGGTGCAGTTGATGAACGGATACCTGAAGCGCCGGTCCTCAGGATCTCCCATCTCTTTGAGGCAGTCGTTGCACACACACACATCCGGTGAAATCAGGGTTGCCCGGGAAGACCCCGTCCGGCTGGCAATGATTTTAAAGCCGCTGGCGCCTGTGACGGGCACAAACGTGGTTTGAACCCCATCCACCCGGGCCAGCATGGGCGGATGGGCCGTGATCGCTTCCACAAACCGGGTCAGGCTGGCAGGTGAGCCCTCCACCCGGGCCCGGACCCCGAAGGCCGTATTGGAAACCTCTCCTGAAATCTTGTGCCGGGCCGCCAGGGCAAACAGAAACGGCCGGAATCCAACCCCCTGGACCACTCCGCTGATATCAAGCTGACTGGCAATGCAGTCGGAATCAGGCATCTGTGTGTGACGAAAGTTGGCGGGCATCGTCCGCCGCCAAAATCCGGCGCATGTCTTCCAGGGTCTGGCGGGCCGCGAATTCATCCAGCTTGCTGATGGCAAATCCGGCATGCACGATCACATAATCCCCGATTTGCGCATCATCGATGAGTGCCAGGCTGGTTTCCCGGATCACGCCGTCCACAGATACTTTGGCCAGGGTGCCCTGGATTTCGATAATTTTTGACGGTATGGCTAAACACATGTGCGGACTATTTCCTTTTTTTTATTATTTACTTGATGATATCTTATCAGTATACCTTTAAGTCAGCGGATTGGGCAATATTTATTTCACCTTTGTTGTTTTATCAATGCCTGATAAACACAGGCACCCAGTGCCTTGAGTTGTCTCTTTTCCTGCGGGTCTGTCGGTGTTTAAATCCATTGCAATATATCTTTGTGTACTATATTACAATTGGAAATAATTTCAATTGTTCCACGAATATCAGAACAAAAGAGGTCTGTCATGAAAAATGCATACACCTTGTCTGCCCCAATCATGCATGAACTGATCCAGGTGGCTTCCGGAAAATCAGGTGCCGACCTGGTGCTCTGCCATGCATTGCTTTTAAACGTCTACACCGGAGAATTTTTAAAAAATCAGTCCGTGAGCATCAAAAACGGGTATATCGCGTTTGTGGGAGACCATGCAGATCACACCATCGCATCAAACACCACGGTGATCGATGTCCAGGGCAAAACACTGATTCCCGGGCTGATTGACGGGCACACCCATCTGGCCTCTTTTTTTGAAATCAGCCAATTCATTCCCTATGCGGTCAAAGACGGCACCACCACCCTTGTCACCGAAACCATGGAAACCTATCCCATCCTGGGATATGAGGGCGTGGTTGAGATACTGGCCTCATTCAGAGACCAGCCCATCAAGATTTTCGGCACAGCCCCGGCCATGGTGTCCATCAGCACGGCTGCCAGCGGTATTGCCGGGGATGACGTAAAAAAACTGCTGGACCGGGACGATATTCTGGGGCTGGGAGAATCTTACTGGCAGGCGGTGTTTCAGACACCGGACCGGATCCTGCCGGTATTTGAAGATACCCTGAGGGCCGGCAAGGTGCTGGAAGGACATTCCGCCGGGGCCGGTGGAAAAAAACTGGCAGCCTACCTGGCCACGGGCATCTCCTCCTGCCATGAACCCATAGATGCCGACCAGGTCCTGGAACGTCTGCGGCTGGGATTGTACGTCATGATCCGGGAAGGCAGCATCCGCAGGGATCTTGAGACCATCGCCCGGATCAGGGATGCGGGCGTGGATACAAGACGTCTCATCCTGGTCACCGACGGGGTGGGACCCGAAGATCTCATGGAAAACAAGGGCATGGCATTTGTGGTCCAAAAGGCCATTGATTCAGGGTTTTCTCCCATGGAAGCCGTTCAGATGGCCACCTTGAATGTGGCGGAACATTTTTCACTGGACTCCCTGGTGGGCGGCATTGCGCCGGGCCGAAGCGCGGATATGGTGATCATTCCGGATCCGGGTTTCATCACCCCGGAAATGGTGGTCAGTCATGGAAAAATCATCTTTGACAAAAAACAGATGCAGGTGTCACCCCGGACACATTGTTTTTCCAAGGCCTGCCGCCATTCCGTTCACCTGCCCCGGCCTCTGACACCCGAAGACTTTGCCGTTACAGCACCCCCAGGCAAAAAAATCGTGCCGGTACGGCTCATGGAAATGGTCACGGACCTGGTGACCCGGGAAACCCAAATGCCTCTGCCCGTGATCCACGGACGGATTCAGGCGGATCAGGCTCAGGACATCCTCAAAATCAGTGCCATTGACCGGGCCATTGCACCCGGAAACATGTTCACTGGCTTTATCAAAGGATTCGGGCTGAAGGATGGCGCCATTGCTTCGAGCCAGGCATGGGACTGTTCAGACATCGTGGTGGTGGGCACCCATGATTCGGATATGGCAGACGCGGTCAACCACATTCACCGGCTGCAGGGCGGGGTGGTGATCTGGGCCAAAGGAAAATGTCTGGCCCAGATCCCTTTGCCCGTGATGGGGCTCATGTCAGATGCGTCCGTGCCTGAGCTGGCCCGGCAGATCCGGGCCCTCAAAACAGCTGCTGCAAAGCTGGGGGTGGTGTTTCCCGACCCGTTACTGACCCTGGTCACCCTGACCGGGGCCGCCATCCCTTATTTACGGATCTGCGAACAGGGACTGGTGAACCTGAAGGACGGAAAACACCGCGGCATTTGTGTGGAAGAATCCTGAAACCCCCTGTTTTTTATGACGTTATCCAGGTGGCGGTCTGATAAAACACAATAGACAGGCTTAAAGCCAGCAGTGTATTGAAGGCCATGGAAAACACCCCCCATTTCCATGATCCGGATTCTTTGACAATGCAGACCACTGCCACAAAACACGGTGAATAAAAAATGGTGAACAAAATCAGGCTGAAGGCGGTGACGGGTCCCCATCCATCCGCTGTTTTCAGCCGCTGTGCCAGAGACGTGCTGTCTTCCGGGTCCACCTCTCCCAAGGAATAGGCCGTTCCCAGGGTGGACACCACCACTTCTTTGGCGGCAAATCCTCCCAGGAGTGCGATATTGGTCTGCCAGTCAAATCCGGCATACCGGGTGACATTTTCCATGGCCATGCCCATGCGCCCGGCAATGGAATGGCGCAGGGCCGCCGCCCCCGGATCCATGGTTTCCGCTACCGGTGTGTGCATTCCCGCTGCATTTTCATTGGACACGGGTTGGGTATCCAGTTGCGGAAAAGTCATCATGGCCCATAAAACAATGGAGATCCCCAGAATCACGGTGCCGGCTTTTCTGATCAGGGTGTCATTGTCTAAGCCTGCCAGTTCCTTGGCATCCATGATTTCCAGGGGCTGACCCCGGGACAGGTTCAATTGTTCTGCCACGGCCCTGGCACTGAGGGGCTGGTCCCCGGTGATCATCACAGTCCTTATGCCGGCCCGGTGAAACTGGGCAATCAACGATT
>JAGYOW010000053.1 GCA_018399285.1 Desulfotignum sp. | reverse complement strand
TACCTGGATTCCCCATTCAAGCACAGCAGCCGCCACTGTCAGGTCAAACAGGGCCATGCCCACGGATTTGAAAAAAACTGTGGCGCCGCTTAAATCCACGGGCTGCGCCACCACAGAGGCAAAAGCAAGAATATTTTCTCTGGACACCACCTGATTTTCAAGGGGCTGGCAAATATCTCCGGATTCCTCTGTAGCAAACAGGGTGTCCACATACACGGCATCCGCCCCTTTGATCACCGCGTCAGGGAATTCTTTCATCTGCGGGGTAAATGACCCGATGGAAATGAACGTTTTGCCCAGAATCTCTGACACACCTGCGTCAAACACCGGTTTCGTGCTGGTGGTAGCGGCAATCACCACCTGGGACCGGGTCATCAGATCATGGGCGGATTTTGCCACCCGGCAGGTTACTTTGGGCCAGGCCGCCTGTATTTCTAAGGTCATATTGTCTGCAGCAGCCGGGTTCACATCCCACACCCACAAAGTATCAATCTGCCGGTTGAACAGCAGAAACGCCGCCTGGCTTCGGCCCTGGACTCCTGCCCCGATAACGCCGGCCGTGTGAACTGAATCCGGCGACAGACAGGCCGTTGCCAGGCCGCCCACCGCCCCGGTCCGCCGGGCCGTCAATGCGGCCCCGTCCAGAATGGCAAGCGGTTGTCCGGTATGGTTGTCCGCCAGTATCACCATGCCGTTCACCACCGGAAAACCGCTTTCAGGTGCTTTGGGAAACACGGTCACCAGTTTGGTGGCCATATATGCATCACCCAAACAGGGCATGAGCAGCAATGTGTTTTCTTTTTGGGGCACATGGATCCGGTCCGGCATAAGAAATTTTTGAGCCGACTGCATGAGATAGGCCTGTTCCACTGCTTTTTGAATGACGTCATAAGGGACGCGGTCAATGGTTTCCTGATTGAAAAAACGCATAAAACACCTCAATCACGCACACATGGGGTTGCAATTTAATTTTTCTTAACATAAGGATGATCAAAATACCATACACCTTAATCGTTCTTGGTAAAAAAGGAGGCATGTTTGCAGAAAAAAGAAAAAATATTATGTATTCGTCAAAACTTGCTGCCAAAGGCATGGATGGCCCAGAAAACCGCAAAGGTACCCATGGCTTTTTCCGCATTTGTCGATCAGTGCGCCCGTGCCGGGCATGAATTTGTGGATCGGGCACTGGCGGAAGAAGATGCCGGCTGGCAGCAGGTGATTCCCTATATTGTACTTCAAACCCGGGACTTGAGCCAGACGGCGGTATACCTTCGCCAGGGAAGTGAAACCCGGCTTCATGACCTGTGGTCATCAGGCATCGGCGGTCATATCAACCCCCGGGATCAATCCAAGACATCAGAGTCGTTCCAGCAAATTCTGATGTCCGGCATGGCCCGGGAACTGGATGAAGAACTGACACAGCATCCTTCTGCCGATCTGCCGGTTTTCTGCGGCATTATCCATGAAACCGTCACTGATGTGGGCCGGGTTCATTTAGGCGCGGTTTTCCGGATTCTGACCCAAACACCGGCATCTTATGTGCCGGGCCCGGAGCTGTGCCGGTTTCAATGGGTGGACACAAACAAGCTGGCATCATTAAATATGGAATTATGGTCCTGCCTGGCCATGGACCTGTTGAACGGAAATTGATCTTTTGCTCATACTGCCGGTTTATTGAGCTGCGTTAATATGCGGCTTACCACACATTCCTTTTTTTTTAAAACTTTGGATCCCCGGGTGATTTTACACAGGCTGATGCTGTATTTTTCAGCAATCTTTCGCTGGGGGATTTTTTGGTGCAGGTCCTTGAGCAATTTCCACCGCAGGGTCAGGTCATCGAGCTCTGCAGGTGTGAACAGGTCTTTGAAAAGCTGTGCCAGCTCATCCTTGTCTTTGATCCCGGATATGACATCCAGCAATTCCCGGTCAATGGCCATGATATTATCTGTTCTCCGTGAATGACTGTACCTGATAAGTGAACACCGTCAGATCCCCGGCCTGCCACGCATAAGCATCCAGCCGGGCTTTCAGGCACAGTTGCGTTAAAAATGACTCCGGATCCGGAAGCTGCTCCCAGACCTGGGGTAAAAAAGTGGCCCGGTGATGTCCTTTCTGGACAATCACCCCGTCCTGAAACGGGACCACCCGGGCTAAAAGATCCTGTGCATCAAAATAGTGCAATTTTTCAGGCACTGAAAGCAGGCTGACTTCAATCTGGATATCGTCAAGTTCTTCCAGGGTCACCGGAGAAAACCGGGTGTCATCAAACGCGGCATGACAGGCGTTTTCCTGAACACTTTCAAGAAGGGATTTTTCGGGTTCCAGGGTGCCGATACATCCCCGAAGGGTACCGTTTTTCTGAAGGGTGACAAACACTCCCCGTTTTTCTTTGAGCCACACGGGTGGCGGGTCGGGTAAATCCGGTCCGGCTTTTTTTTCATCCGGCAGAAGACTCTGGATAATTGCCGCTTTTGCCAGTTGAATCAAAAGGGTTCCGTTTGAGTGTCCCTGGTTTTTCTGATACTTTTTTTGTGTCACAATTTATCCTTAAGTTCAGGATGCCGCCGAATCAAAATAGGTTTTAACCAGTTTTTCAGCCAGTCCGATATAGGTTTCCGGGGTGAGATTACGCATCCTGTCTTTCACTGAATCCGGCACTTTTTCAAGCATGTCCACAAATGCAGTGAGATCTTTTTTATTAATTTTTCTGCCCCGGGTCAGATCCTTGAGCCGTTCATAAGGGTTATCTTCTCCAAACACCCGCATGGCGGTCTGAAACGGTTCAGCCAGCAGCTCAAGGTTGCTGGCCAGGTCTTTTTGAAGTGCGGCTTCATCCAGGTCCAGTTTGGACAACCCTTTGACAGTGTTTTTCACACCGATAAAAAAATAAGCCAAAGCCGACCCCAGGCTTCTTAAAACCGTACTGTCGCTTAAATCCCGTTGAAAACGGGATTTCTGAAGCTTGACCGCCAGATGCTCCATCAGTGCAATGGCCATGCCCATATTGCCTTCACTGTTTTCAAAATCAATGGGGTTCACTTTATGGGGCATGGTGGAAGATCCGGTTTCTCCTTTTGCCACTTGCTGCCTGAAATACCCGATACTGATATATCCCCACATATCCCGATCAAAATCGATCAGCACGGCAGCGGTTCGAACCAGCGTATGAAGCAGGCAGGACAGATACTGATTGGGATTGATCTGGGTGGTGAACAAAATTGGATCCAGTTTTAAATATGACTCAATGAAGCGCCGGGATGCGGCCAACCAGTCAATCTCAGGGAACACAAAATAATGGGCGTTATAATTACCGGTTGCCCCGTTGATCTTTGCCTGAATCCGGATCTGCTCCAGAATGGTTTTCTCCTGATTCAGCCGCCAGGCAAAATTGACAAATTCCTTGCCCATGGTCGTGGGCGTTGCCGGTTGCCCGTGGGTGCGGGACATCATGGGAATCGACTGATAGGCCTTTGCCTTGTGCTCAATTTCTTGAATACATCGGCTCAGCAGATCAACGGCCAGATGCTGCCCTTTTTTCATCATCAACGCATAGGCCGTGTTGTTGATATCTTCGGATGTACAGGCAAAATGAACCCATTCCCTGATCTCAGAAAATCCGATTGCATCCAGTTTTTCCTTGATAAAGTATTCCACGGCCTTGACGTCGTGATTGGTTGTCTGTTCAATGGCTTTGATGCGATTGACATCTTCAGAACAAAACTGATCCACAATACTGTCCAGCGACGCCGGATCCTGTGAAACCGCTGTCAGTTTCAAATCATGGAGAATAAATTTCAGCCATTGGATCTCCACCTGAACCCGGTGACGGATCAGGCCGGATTCACTGAAAATATCAGCCAGTTCTTCAGTTAACCGGACATACCGACCATCTATCGGCCCGATGGCGTTTACCGTTTCCATACCCACTCCCCGTTAAAAATTATAAATAGCGATAATCATTTGACATTCAAAAGCAGATTCATTACATTCTGTTCAATTTACTGGTGCTGTATACCAATACCAGACTGTTGGGGAATTGACAATCCCAAATACAAACCGGCCCACTGACCAGGGGTGACAACCGAATCAGACATGTTTTCAGGAGTAAACGCTTATGGCATTGACCAAGACAATTATCACCGAACAGATTCAAACCCAGTTGGACCTCCCCAGGAACACTGCCTATGATGTGATGGAAGAATTTCTGGAAATCATTAAAAGCACCATTGAAAATGGTGAAGACATCATGATCAGCGGATTCGGCAAATTCTGTGTCAATGAGAAAAGTGCCCGAAAAGGAAGGAATCCTGCAACGGATGAAGAAATGACACTCCCGGCCCGACGTGTGGTCACGTTCAAATGTTCGGGCAAACTCAGGGAACTCGTCAACAAACAGCCCCCGTCTGCCCCGAACCAGTAACCTTCTCGTTATTTCTTTTTTGATGAAATTATTAATAACAGCAGACATACACGGCAGCCTCAGCACCTGGTTGACCATCCAGGCGCTTATGGAACATACAGACGCTTTAGTGGTGGCAGGAGATCTGTTTGACACCCGGTATGGTAGTTTCTGTCATCCGGATTTCAATCCCGAAGCCATCCGCCAGGATGTCAAAACCGCTGCCAAACCGATTTATTATGTATACGGCAATTGTGACGAACCCGGTTTTTTTCCCGGACAAACCCACGCCCTGACATTTTGTGCCAACGGCAGATTCCTGTTTGTCCACCACGGGTTTCCCCGGGTGCCGGTACCGTCTGACACGGATATTATTATTCAAGGCCACACCCATGTCTGGTCCCTTGAAAAAACTGGTACACAGATTCATATGAACCCGGGATCCATCACCCGTCCCCGAAAAGGACCGGCAACATACGGCATCTTAGATGAAACATCTGTTTCCATCCGGTCCCTTGGTACCGGATTGTCCCTGATGTCTTTGAACTTTTGACCCTGCTGAAAAACACATAGGAACCGTCATGACCGATGCCCGAACCATTTCTAATACTTCGGAAAAAGATCCGCATCAGGACGCATGGGTGACTGCGTTTTTTCTGGAAAACCATATCGATCCGTTTGCCTATCCCTATAAAGTCGCCACTGTGGAACAGATTGAATTCATGGTTTACCTTGAAAACAATGAACAGTATTTTCCCTGTTCAGATGAAATGTTTGAAGCCATTATGTCCAGATCATCGGAAGGCTACCTGCTGAAACGGTACCAGGCGGTTTATGAAAAAATCATGCACATGGTGGACACTTTCATTGAATCCAACTATGACAAAGAATATCTTTACGCCTTGATCCGGATTAAATATGATCATGAAATCGAATCCCTTCTGACCATTCCGTCCCGGCTGGAAAGGCGGCTGTGCAAAATTTTTCAAAGCCAGACCCATATTGAAAATCCGTTTGCCCGAAAAAAGCAGGATGCAAACAACCGGGCCCAGGCATTATTGACATCGGATTTTTTTATGACCGCCTTGAATCACATTGATGGGGCCATTCAAAATCTGAACCAGTTTTCTTTAAATTCCTTGAGAAAAAAAATCAAGGAAATAGAGCTGCAACGGCTGCTCACAATGATGTGTGCCGGCCACTTATGGGAAAAACCGTCTGAAACACCCCTTTCAGTAGACACGTTCCAACGCCTGTTTGAAACCCGGATTTCAGGAAACGGGCTGCCTGAACTGATAAACCTGATTCATACCCGGAAAAGCAAAATTCTGTGGTTGACAGACGAAGCCGGGGGAGTGGTGGTGGATGTGGCGATTGCAAAATTTCTGGCAAGTCTTGGCCATCTGGTGATTCTGGCGGTCAAGGAAGCCCCGGTCTTCCAAAAAGTGTCCATCACAGACACCCGGAACGATCCCGTCCTGGCAAACGCCCTTGAAGACAGCCATTTTATCTTTGAAAAAACCATCAGCAAAAACCGGCTGGTTCAACTGCTCAAACAGGATGAAAATATTTATGTGGTATCTGACGGAACCCGGGAAAACCTGAATCTGCTTCTGGCCTCCACCACGTTTGCCAGAATCTTCAAGGAAGTGGACTTTGTCATCTCCCGGGGCCATGACCAGAAGAGACGGCTGATCCACACCCATTTTCAGTTCACCCGGGACATCATCAACATCACCGTGGAAAATCATGAAGGAAGCCCCGGATTATCGGTGGTTTACAAGCCCCGGCATCCGGAAGTCATCAATTTTTCCCACCGGGACCTGGAAGAGCGTGCCAACCGAATCATCGACCAGATGAAGGCAGCCAAAGCCAAAAACATGACCGTGATGTTCTACAGCGGTATTATCGGTTCCATTCCCGGAAAAATCGATGTGGCCAAAAAAATCATGAGCCGGTTCATCGATCACTTGAAAAAGCAGTATCCGGACCTGTTTATCATCAACCCGTCCAATTACTATGAACCGGGCATGGACGCGGATGATCTGATGTATATGTGGGAAATTGTCCAGACCAGCAACCTCATCGATGTCTGGCGTTTTCAGACCGCTGAAGACATCTCGCAAAGTTTTGCTTTAATGAACCGGAAAGTGCCACCGGAATGGATTGGAAAAGACGCCACCTACAGTACCGGATGCACCAAAGAGATGCGGATCGCCCAGAATGTGCTGAAAACCAATCCGGAAATGCAAATCACCGGCCCTTCTCTGGACAAATTCATGCGGCGGACTGAATACGGCGTGGGCAGCATGTATGACCAGCGGCTGGCAGACTTGTGATCGTATCATTTCAAACACAGATAATGCACGTTAAAGGGGTCATGTTCCATTTCCAGGATCTGAATCCGGACAAATCCGGCGCGTTCAAGCAAAGATACGGCCTGGTCCCTGCCCCACATCATGCCCAGTCCCCGGCCCTGATCAGACAAACCCACAGGCATACAATGCATCAGACTGACCGTATAGAGAAACGGCCCCATGGGATGGTCCATGTTGCCGGCCGGGTGACTGGCTGCATCAATGTCGATCATGGAAAACATCCCATCCGGAGCCAGCATGCTCCGGATCCCTTTGAGTGCCGACAATGGATGGGACTGGTCATGAATCGCGTCAAAAGCAGTGATATAATCAAACTGATCTGAAAAAATTATATCGTTTTCTAAAGTAGCCGCGTCTTTTACATGAAAGGTCAGATTGCTCAGTCCCAGATCAACAGACGTTTGCCGGGCCGCGTCAATGGCCGGACCATCATTGTCAATGCCGGTGAACATGGACGCGGGAAAATGCTGCGCCATCAGGTGCAGCGCAATGCCCTGACCGCATCCCAGATCGCACACCCGGATGCCTTTTTCCAGGCGGGTCATCAACCGCCCGCTATCCACCCGGGGCAAAAAATGCCGGATCAGCACCTGCCGGTGCTTGGCATGGGACAGCTGTGACATGAATGCCTGAAACCGGGGATAGGCGGAAAATGGGATGCCCTCCCCTTTTGAGAAATCATCCAGCACCCGGGTCATGGCAATCTGAGTGAGTAATGGGATTTCCTGAGTATACACCCCCATATTGCGGGTGCCGGCCTTGCGGATCAACACTGCGGCATGGTCCGGGGGCAGATAATAAACCGTTTCTTTTTGCTTGTCTTCGCTAGGTTCCGGGGTATGGATCTCAATGATCTGACCGGTGCACATGATGCCCAGCCATTCCTGAACATACCGCGGATGAAGCCCTCCAGCCCTGGCCAGGTCCCGGCAGGATACCGGCCGGTCCAGCTCTGCCATGACATCGAAAATTTTCAATTGATATCCCACGGCCAGAGCCAGATTCAACGCCCCATGATTAAGAATGTCCGTCAGCCGTTGACTGAAATCAGCCTGATTGTCCTGATCCATTATATGTCAATCCTTTTCAATGGTTGTTTTTATCTAAAAAAATGTCTGTACTATACGTGATCTGCTCGGAATTTCAACTCCCGGTTAGGCGGGTCGGCCCTTTAATTTACTTGATTTTTCATGGTATTTCAGATAATTTAATTGCCTTGTTTGAATTATTTTGGAGGGGTTTCATGCCGGTGGTCCGTTTACAGAACGTTTCCAAATCGTTCAATAATCAGCCGGTGATCAGTGACCTGAACCTGGATGTTCACAAAGGGGAGTTTCTGACCCTTCTCGGACCGTCCGGGTGCGGCAAAACCACTGTGTTGCGGTTGATTGCCGGACTGGAAACCTGTGACAGCGGGGCTCTTTTCATCAACGGCCGGGACCAGACCCGCATGCCTGCCTGCGACCGGGATGTCAATACCGTGTTCCAGAGTTATGCGCTGTTTCCTCACATGACCGTGTTCGACAACATTGCATTTGGATTGAAACTCAAAAAAACCCCCGCCCGGCAGATCCGGGAAAGGGTCAAAGAAACCCTGGCCCTGGTCAAACTGGCAGGTCTTGAAACCCGGTCCATCCATGGGTTGTCCGGCGGACAGCAGCAACGGGTGGCCATTGCCAGGGCCATTGTGAATCAGCCGTTGATCCTGCTTCTGGATGAACCCTTGAGCGCTTTGGACTATAAACTGCGGAAACAGATGCGCCTGGATCTGCGGCAGCTTCATCGGAAACTGGGGATCACTTTTATCTTTGTCACCCATGACCAGGAAGAAGCATTGACCCTGTCCGACCGGGTGGTGGTGATGAACCATGGCACAATTCAGCAGACCGGTGCTCCCAAAGACATTTATGAAACCCCGGTGAACCTGTTTGTGGCGGATTTTGTAGGGGAAAGCAATATATTTGATGCCCGGGTGGCCCGGACTTCCGGATCGGACATGGAAATACATTTCCAGGGTATTGTCAAAATCGTACAGAACCGCCGCAATTTTAAAACCGGCCAGGCAGTCAAAGTGCTGTTGCGGCCCGAAGACATGACTGTGACGCGGATCCAGGCACAATGTGCAGCAGGATCCCTGCCCGGCCGGGTCACAGAAATGATCTACAAAGGCACTACCGTGGATTTGATCATCCGCCTGGACAGCGGCCAGGAAGTGTTTGTCACTGAATTTTTCAATGAAGACGAGCAGGATATTATGTATGATGTGAATGAACCGGTGTGCGTCTCCTGGATCAAGGGATGGGAGGTAACCCTGGCGGATGAATGAGCGACAGGGCTTCAAGTTTATCGCCGTTTTCCTGAACATGGCATGGTTTGCGGTGTTTGTTCTGGTTCCCGGACTGATGGTGGTGGGAATCAGTTTCATGACCCGGGATACCGGCACATTTTTCAGCCCGCCTCTTACCCTGACCCAGTACCGGGAATTGCTGGACCCGGTGTATGCCAAGGTCCTTGGTGCGTCTCTGATTTATTCCCTGAACACCACCCTGTTGTGCCTTTGTATCAGCTACCCATTTGCCTGGATACTTTCCCGGGTCTCAAAACATCGGCGGCCTTTACTGCTCATGATGGTGATCATCCCCTTCTGGACTTCTTCTTTGATTCGTACCTATGCGCTGGTGATCTTGATGAAGGCCAACGGGATCATCAACACCCTGCTTTCAGCCGCAGGCATTATTTCCGAACCTGTGACCCTTCTGTATACCGATTTTGCCGTGTATGTGGGCCTGGTGTATTCATTGCTGCCGTTCATGATACTGCCGTTGTATGCTGTGATGGAAAAAATGGATCTCCGGCTGCTGGAAGCGGCCCGGGATCTGGGAGCCAATACATGTCAGGTGTTTGTCCACGTGGTTTTGCCCCTTTCTTTGCCCGGTGTGCTGGCCGGTTGCATCATGGTGTTTCTGCCGGCCATGGGGCTGTTTTATGTACCGGATCTTCTGGGGGGCGCCAAGACCATGCTCATGGGCAATTTCATCAAAAATCAGTTTCTGACGGCAATGAACTGGCCGTTCGGATCAGCGGCCAGCGTGTTTCTGCTGTTGCTGATGGGCTTGATGATCATCATTTATTTCACTTTTTCCCGGCGGTTTAACAGGCATCAGGCCCTATGACGCGGTGGTTGAAGATATCCTGGGTGTCTGCGGTGTTCACATTTTTATACGGCCCGCTGCTGGTGCTGATGGTGTTCTCTTTTAATCAGGCCAGATATACCACCTCCTGGCAGGGATTTTCCCTGAAATGGTACATGCGGCTGCTGGACAATCCACAACTGCTGGATGCTTTTTTCAACTCATTGACCGTGGCGCTGATCTCCAGCATGGTCGCCACGGCTTTGGGCACTCTGGGCGCATTTGCCGTTTCCAGATACCGGTTTGCCGGCAGAAAACTGTTTTTCGGGCTGGTGTATTCCGTGATGATGAGCCCGGACATCGTTATGGGCATCAGCCTGCTCATGCTGTTTGTGATGGCTGGACTGACGCCCGGATTTCTCACCCTGCTGATCGCCCATGTCACCTTTTGTCTGCCCTTTGTCATTGTGCTGGTACATGCCCGGATATCCGGGTTTGATCCGGCTGTGGTGGATGCGGCCCGGGACCTGGGCGCCCGGGAGCACGAGGTGTTTTACAAAATCATTGTTCCCATGATTCTGCCGGCCGTGCTGGCCGGGTGGCTGTTGAGCTTTACTTTGTCTCTGGATGACGTGATCATCAGTTTTTTTGTCACCGGCCCGGGATTTGAAATTCTTCCTCTCAAGATCTATTCCATGGTAAAACTGGGGGTCACCCCGGAAGTCAATGCCTTGTGCACGGTATTGTTTTTATTAACTCTGGCAGCGGTATCTGCTGCCCATATTCTGACAAAGGAGATCAAAAAATGAAACAATGGATACTGCTGATATGCCTGGTTCTGATTTCTGTGCCGGCACTGGCCGGCCAACAACGCCTTTACATATACAACTGGACCGAATACATGCCCGATGAGGTATTGACCGCGTTCCAGGAAAAAACCGGAATCAAGGTGATCTATGCCACCTATGACAGCAATGAATCCATGTATGCCAAAGTCAAACTCACCCGGGGCAAAGGATATGACGTGGTGTTCCCTTCCACGTATTTTGTCCATAAAATGCGAAAAGAAGGACTGCTCAGCCCCATTGACCACGAAGCACTCTCCAATTTCAAACATCTGGATCCCGCCCTGATGGATCAGCCCTATGATCCGGGCAATAAATACTCCATTCCTTATGTGTGGGGATCCACGGCCCTGGCATATAACAACAACCAGGTGGCGCCGGAAATGATGACCTCGTGGAAGGATCTGTGGCGGCCGGAATTCAAAAACCGCCTGGTCATGAATGATGATCTGCGGGAAGTGCTGGGGATCGGCCTGATTGTCAATGGATTTTCCGTGAACGAAACCGATCCGGACCGCATTCATGCAGCCTATGAATCGATCCGAACCCTTATGCCCAACATCCGGGTATTTTCAGGAGACTCTCCCAAGCAGCCGTTGTTGAACCTGGAGGCTTTTGCCGGCATGATATGGAACGGAGAAGCCTATATGGCGGCCCAGGAATTTCCAGCCATCCAGTATGCATATCCTGAAGAAGGCGCGATTTTCTGGGTGGATTCCATGGTCATTCCCACGGGTGCGGAAAACAAAAAACAGGCCCATGCATTCATCGATTTTATCCTGGATCCGCAAATCGCCTTGCAGGTGTGTGAATATATCGGCTATGCGCCGGCCAATCAGTCGGCCATCGCTCTGATGCCCGAAGAAATAAAGAACAATCCCACCATTTTTCCGGATCCTGAAGAAGTGAAAAAAGGGGAATTCCAGACCGATGTCGGAGATGCCATCCTGGTGTATGAACGCTATTGGGAACGTTTGAAAACCGGGATGTAACCCACCGGATTATCCGCGTTTCAGTTGCAGGGTATGGGGAATCAGGATGGTTTCCGGCTCATAGGATTTTTTGGCCTGACGCAGCCCCCTGATCCCCAGATCCTGCTCCCGGTTGATATATTTATACCGGTCTTTTAGATACAGAGCGGTCTGCTGATTGATCATCTGGGCCGCTCCTTTGAAATCAAAATCAGATTTTTCAAACTGTACATTACAGGTATCCGGGGTCAACGGACTGAAAATGGAAAAAGCCGCCATTCGATCCCCCACCATCAAGGCAAGTCCTTCCAGTCCCAGCGCATCAAAATGCATGAACGCTTTTTTTATGGCTTCGAACTCGGCAGCCAAAGTCTCAGACACCGATTTCTGACGATTTAACTGATCCCCGGCCATGTTTTGTGCCATAACCTGTTTTTCCGGGGTCAGCAGGGTCACCTGAAAATCCGGATAAATGCGTTCAAACTGGGAGATCAGATTTTTCTTTTTATGCAGCTTCGGGGTATTCAACCGGCACAGCTTTTCCACATCATAAATGTATTCGCCAAAGTCCCGCTCCGGATGAATGGAAAAATACTGTTCGCACCGGGGATATTCATCCAGATAATCTTTCTGCACCAGACCGATATCCGGCACCAGACCATCACGCATCAATTCCCTTGCCAGTTCAGCCAGATCATCCGGGGGCAGCGGTTCTCCCAGCGGCATGAACGCACATTGATTCACCCCGTCATAAATCACCAGCCGTCCCTTGAACAGTCGCCAGGAATACTTGTAAATCTCCTGCCAGCAGAATAGATTGGCAAAATTGTACTCACAGGACTCAGGCAAATATTTATCGATATAGATCTGGACCATCTGCCGGTCGGTGAGTTCAAACCGGCCGGCAGTCGGAAAACAGATAGTGGGTTGAAGATCTAAACACGCATGGTGATTACACCGGTTATACATAAATCAATCCTTAAGTCTGTAAGGTGTGTGACCGGACATCGGCCTGAATCCCAATGATTCATAAAATTTGCGGGTACCGGGTTCACCGATCAGGCCGATCCAGTCCACACCATGTTCTTTCAGACCGGTGATCAGTGTGTGAATGATTTTTTTACCGATGCCAATGCCCCGGAACTTTTGTAATACAACAACATCCTGAATATAAGCATCACTGACCAGATCCGAAAGGGCCCGCCCCATACCGATCATTTTTTTCTGATAAAAAGCGCCCACGAACAATGCAGAATCAGGCACCACACGGGATAAAAACTGTGGGTGTTGCTCACACGCCTGATCCCACCATCCGGCATCCTTGTAAAGCGTCATCAGATCGATTAAATCCGCGGTCTGCAGAAACCGACAGGTTACAGTGGATAAATCCGGTTCATCCATATCAAAAGGCCTGCATCAGGGATTTGAACCGCTGGATTTCCGTCGCACAGGGAAATCTACGCTGTTCAAGTTTTTGAATCATGGTTTTGTCGTTGAATCGAAGAAAGGGATTGACCCGCAGCTCATCTTCCAGAAAGGAAAATACCCGGTCCGGATCATAATTTTCCAGGTACCGGAGGATACCCGGCGTATCCGGATCAATGGCCTGGGCAATTTCCACGGATTCTTTCACATAATCATGTCCGGCAAAAATCTTGGTTGTGCCGGGCAGTGCCATCACTTTTTTCAATGAAAAATAAAACCCATCCAGATCTTTGGAAAAACAATTTCCTACAGTAGCGTTAAACAAAGTATCACCGGTCACCAGAAAATCATCACCTGCAAAACAGACATCATTGCGGGTGTGCCCCGGGGTGGTGATCACCGTCAGTACTTCATCTTCAAGATAAATGGGTTCATTGTCTGAAAATTTTCTGCAATCCAGAAAAACGGCGTCTGTTTTTTCAAGCATCCGGTCATTGCCGCAGGTATGATCCGGATGAAGATGGGTATTGGTGACCTGGGAAATCCGGATGTTCCGGTCCTGGGCAAACCTCGTCATTTCGTCAACAGCACCGGGATCGATCGCCACTGCGAAAGTACCTGAAAAAATCAGATACCCCAGGTTATCCGTTCCGTATCTGAACTGCTCAATCTGCATCATCTTCCTCAGTGTCATCCCCTTCTTCATAGGCATCGAGATCGACCCGATGCTCAATATTGTCATCAAATTTATCGTTGTAAATATCAGTCAGATCATCTTCGCCCACATCCGGGTCATCAAATTCCACATCCGGCAGTTCGCCCAAATTAAATTCTTCAAACACATACCCGATGGCATCCCTCAGATTTCGTTCAAAACTCTCGGCATACTCCCCGTCTGAATCCGCTGAAAATTCATACTCTTCTTCATGCTCTTCAAGCAATTCAGTCAGTTCGGATGCAACGGCATCAGGATCATCCATTTCGTCACTGTAAGAGTCGATGATCTCACTGAACAGGTCATACAAATCAAACGCATCCACTGCGTCACTGATTGTCATCCATTTTGACATAAAACAACCCCTCCATATAATTCAAATCACACACCCCTAAAATTTTCCATGACTTTTCGTAATCATAAGAATAAACTGTATTGTGTCAAATGTCAGATACTTTTTTTCGGGAGGGCAATGGTAAATTCTGTAAATTTTCCAGGAATCGAGTCCACATGAATTTCTCCCTGATGGAGGTGTACTGAACGCCGGGCAATGAAAAGTCCCAACCCGGTTCCCTTGTTCCCCTTATCGGAATAAAACAGAGAAAAAATTTTTTGCCGGTATTGTCGGTCAAGGCCTTTTCCGTTGTCTTTGATTTTGAATAACACCTGATCCGGTGTTTCAGAAACCTGAATACGAATCGTCAGCTTCTTTCTATCATCTACTACGCTGACACAGGCATCCACGGCATTTTCCAGGATGGCCAAACAGGCGCCGAACAACACTGTTTTATCCATGCTGACGTGGAAATCAGCACTGGGTTTTGGCGTATCCAGAATCAGCTCAATACCGGCTTTCCGGATGCGGGAATCCATGGTGGTCACCAGTTCCTGGATGAAATCAAATACAGACACCGGCTGCAGTTCCAGAGACCGGTTCTTGGAATGATACAGGATATCGAGCACCATTTTCCGTATCATAGCAATATTCTCACGAATAATGCCCCAGCCGTTGGAAATCCTTTCAAAATCTTTTTTTTCAAGCCCGGACCGAACCAGATAATCTCCCCCGTCAAGCCCGGTCAGCATGCCCTTGATTCCGTGGGAAATAGAAGAGATGTGCAGACCCAGTGCTGCCAGATGATCCTGGAGCTGGTGAATGACCGTGATATCCGTACACATTTCCATGACATGTCGGATGCAGCCGCTGTCATCCGGGATGGCCGAGGTCTGAATGAAAAACCGGCGCACCCGACCGTCCTTGAGAGTGACATCCATTTCCGCGGTATGGGACAGGCCGTCGGCAAAGGTTTCTTTCACCGGACATGTCTCACAGGGAATCGTGCGCTGTTGCTGCACTTGAAAACAGTATGTGTCCGGGTCATCCCCGAACTGATCCTTGAACCGGTTGTTGGATTCCACGATCCGGAAATGTTCATCCAGAATGGTGATATATGCCGGAGATTCGTTGAACAGCTGGACATACCGTTTTTCTGATTCCGCCAGCTTCCGGGTCTTTTCCGCCACCAGGATTTCCAGGTTCCGGGTATGGTCAGCCAGTTTTTCCCGGGTCAGAATCCGGTCGTTGGCCCGTTTCAGGGCGATATCAAGCACATCCTGATTCACGGGTTTGGAGATGAAATCCACGGCACCTGTTTTCAGGCTGTCAATGGCCAGGTTGGCATCCCCGTATCCGGTAATCATGATCACTTCAATTTCCGGGAATAACTGCTTGACTGACTTGAGCAGCGCCATACCGTCCATGCCGGGCATGCGGATGTCCGTGAGTACGATATCCGGCTTGTGGGTCTTGACCATGTCAAGCCCGGTAAAGCCGTTCTCCGCCGTCAACACCTCATACCCGGCATCGGTCAGAGTGATTCTCAGGACCTCCCGGATTCCCTCCTCGTCATCGACCACCAGGAGTTTATTTGTCATAATAATGCAACAATCACACGCCCAGAACCGCCTTTACTTTGGCAAGGACCTCTTCGGGTTTGAAAGGTTTGGCAAAAAACGCTTCTGCTTTGGGAATGGAATGGGTCCGTCCGGACAGACCGGAGATAACAATCACCGGGGTGGTGTATCCTTTTTTGGAGATTTTCCTGAAAAAGCGGGGTCCCCATTCTTCCGGCATTTCCAGATCCAGGGTGATCAGGTCCGGCTGCTGGTCCAGAAAAACATCCATGGCCTGTTTGCCGTCATCGGCGATGCAGGTGTCAAAACCGTTATCCTTGAACAATGTTTCCAGATACCGTGTAATGGCTGGATCATCATCCACGATCATTATTTTTTTTGTCATGGCCGTCTCCTTATTCCTTGACGTGACATTCACCGCACAGTAGCGGTCCTTGGCCCCGGTCGAAATGACAGTCTCTGCACAGGTTGTGATAGGCTGCTTCCAGGGGCATGGGATTATCCGGTGCGGGTTTGAGGCTGTGACAGTCCGAACAGTACAGATCTTCACTGCTTTCATCCGGGACCAGCTCACCGTTTTCATATACATGGTGGCAGACACTGCAGTCATCATCAGCAAGAAAAATATGGTCGTCATGGGAGAACACGGCCCCGGGGCGCCGGGGTGATTCAAAGGCCCAGGGATCCAGTCGCTCCAGATCCTGTTCCGCATAACAGAAAAACCCGGTTCCGACCGCGGCAAAAAGCACGATCAGAAAAATGATGAAGCGGTTTGAGTGTGTCATGTCATGCCCCCGGCTCATAAATTTTCTTTTCCATGGTTTCATATATCAGGTCTCCCAGAAACTTGATCTCCATCTTCAAATCATAGTGTTGAACAATGTCCTCCAGCCCGCTGTGACAATTGTGACAGGGAGCGATCAGCACTTCGGCCCCTGTAGCGGCGAGCTGTTCCGCCTTGACCCGGTTATTCACCATGCGTTCTCCCTTGTAGGGCGGTCCGCAGTTGATGACCCCGCCGCCGGCCCCGCAGCAGTAATTATGCT
>JAGYOW010000052.1 GCA_018399285.1 Desulfotignum sp. | reverse complement strand
CCTTCTGGCCAAACCCATGATGACCGCCCTGTCTCCGGTGGCCGCCGTGTGCTATTCTTCTGTGGCCGGAACAATCATGCTGTTTTTTCCGGCCGTGTATGACGGACTGTTTCAGGCGGTGCCCGGGTATACCCTGCAGCACTGGGCCCAATTGTTCTACCTGGGATTTTTCGGCACGGTGCTGGGGTTTTTCTGGTATTATCAAGGCATTCAGAAAATCGGTCCCACCCGGGCCGGGGTTTTTATCAATTTTGTTCCCGTCAGCGCGGTAATACTGTCTTTTATCATTTTAAACGAACCGATGACATGGGCCCTGGCCGTGGGTGCGATCCTGGTTCTGTCCGGGGTCTATCTGACCACCCGGCCGGCTCAGACTTCCCCATAAAAGGAGATTCACACATGTTCACTTCTGCCATGGTTAAATCCCCCTGTCCAAACCTGGTCCACGGCATCCGGAACACGGATCTGGGCACACCGGATTTTACGCGTGCATGCCGGCAGCATGCGCACTACATTGACGCATTGACGCGCTGCGGTCTGTGTGTGACGGTGCTGGAACCCGATGATGCATTTCCGGATTCCACATTTATCGAAGACACCTGCCTGGTCACGGAAAAATGCGTGGTCATCACCCGTCCCGGACATCTGTCCCGACGGGGTGAAACCCGGGCCGTGGCCCATGCCATGCAGCCATTTAACCGCCCTGTGATGGAAATCACCTCACCGGGGACTCTGGATGCCGGGGATGTGATGCAGGTGGATCGTCATTTTTATGTGGGATTGTCCGGCCGGACCAATGCCGACGGGATCCGGCAGCTGGAACAGTTTCTGGGACCCTATGGATACACCGTGTCCGCCATTTCACTGACCTCGGTGCTTCATCTGAAAACCGGGGTGTCTTATCTGGAAAATAATTGTCTGCTGGCCTGGGGAGCGTTTATCACTCAACCGGAATTTTCAGATTTCACGATTCTTCCGGTGGATGATTCCGAAGCCTATGCCGCCAACAGTGTATGGATCAATGACCGGGTGCTGGTTCCGGCCGGATTTGAAAAAACCCGGTCCCTGATTGAAGCCCATGGCTATGACACCCTGGCCGTGGATATGTCTGAATTTCAGAAACTGGACGGAGGACTCAGCTGTCTGTCATTACGATTCTGATGTGTTGGTAAAAAAAGATGCCGGATGTGCCTTGAAAACAATCAAAGGCACATCCGGCATCCATGCAACCACCCATCTGCAAATGGTTGTTCGAATCTTCCGCCTAATCTTCTTCTACAACGATGGCATCTTCTTCACAAACTTCCACGCAGCTTTCGCAGCCCATGCATTCTTCCGCATTGACCGGCACGGATTTTTCATTCTGCATTTCAAACACTTCCACCGGGCATACGTCTACACATTCTTCACAACCAACGCATTTGGATTCATCAACAATCGGGGTAAAAGCCATTTTTACAGCCTCCTGAAATTAAATTAAAAATCATTGCTTTTGCAATTATAACACCATTTCTTAACATCAATTTTTTTTACAACTGATTTAAAAAACGCTTTTATAACATGTCCTTTCCTAAAATCAAGCTTTTTATGGTTTTAATGTCACCCGGCATATCAGCAAACGGGTTCCGGGCAGGTTCAGCTTTTTTTCCAGGTCCGGACCTTCAACCATCTGTGCCTGGATCCGACCGGTCCGGGCACAGGAATCATCCATGACAGCCAGCATGTTCCGGGCCTGTGAATCGTCCACCGGCCCGGCAACCAGAGCGCTCAGCAGGGTCAGCACCCGGCTGTGCCAGTCCGGCTGATGGACACACCCATCTTCATGCACCTTTATGCCGTCAATGTCAAGGGCATTTATGACCCGGATCCCGTTTGCCGCCACCTGATCAAACACGGCCCCACTGGTGGTCACAAACGCCCGGGGTTTAAGTGCTGAAAACAGATGAATTTCCCGGGCACAGGCGGCCCAGGCCCGGATCCGTTCCCGGGTCATGACCGCGCCGGGATCCGGCCTCTGGGATTGAATGGCTTTTGATGACAATGGGTCCGGATCTCCCCGCAGTTCAGAGAACAGACCCGCCCGTTTTTTTTCCAGCCCGGCCATGGCCTGGTCAATGGTTTCATTTTCGGCATCCGTGAGTTTGGCAATGAGTGAAAACAGCAGTGGATCCGCCTGTTTTGAATCGTCTTGGCAATTCTGCGGTGTCCCGGCCATTCGGGCCCGCAGCTCCGACCCGATGGCGGCCGGTCCCAGATGATCGGTCAAATAGGGATTGTCCCGGATCAGGGTTTTTAAATTATGTTCATTCCCCTGGTGCAGTGACGCCCAGTTCATCCAGGCAGAAACCTGTGACGACACTTGCCCCAGGCGGGTTTCTGAAGAAAACACCGGAACCGCTGTCCCGTGTTTCACCAGGGGCACCATCTGCGGATCCTGGTTCAGGTCCGGGGCCAAAGGTAAAAACACAAATTGCGGGAAAAAAGCGGTCAGCGTGGCCCGCTGGATTTCATTGACGTGGGAAAAAGGAAAAAACAACACCTCCATCAGTCGGCCTCCACTTTCTGATCATGAACGGTAATCCCCATGGCAACCAGCTGATCCCTGAGTTGATCCGCCGTGGCCCAGTCTTTATTTTCCCGGGCTGCCTGCCGTTGCCGAAGCAGGTCTTTCACCTGTTCCGAACAGATGGGTTGGTGATTGAATTCACACACCTGAAAAATCCGGTCCATCTCCTTCAATCCGGACAGAATGCGGTCCGCGTCCCGACTTGAAATGCGGTGTCGGCTGATCAGGGTATTGATGGTTTTGATTCCGGCCAGCAGGGCGGCCAGGGCCGCGGAAACCTTTAAATCATCGGCCAGGGCCGTCAGAATGCCTTGACGGATATCATACATCAGCTGGTCGATCTCCCCGGAGGGCTGTTCTTTTACGTTTCCAGTGCCGGACCGAAGCTGCTCCAGCAGGGCAATACACCGGTTGATCCGGTTTAATGTGGCCCGGGCATCGGTCAAAGACCGTTCCGACAGCATCAGACCCCGGCGATAATGTCCGGACAACAGCCAGAACCGGATGATTCCGTCATCATAGCCCAGCTCCGCCAGTGTATCCAGGGTCAGGTCATGGATGGATGCCACACCCAAGGATCCATCATACTGCACAGGATCGCAGTGTAGCCACACATCGGCCAGTTCCACGTTTTCAGCGGCCCGGGCAATGGCCCGTTCGTTTTCATGATGGGGAAACACCAGTTCCCGGCTGCCGGTATGAATGTCGAACGGCACCCCTAAAAACAGCATGGACAAAGTGGCACATTGCAGGTGCAGGGAGGGCCGGACCTGTCCCCATTCGGTTTTCACACCGATTCCCCGTCGCAGTTCCGACAACCGGACCCGCTTGAATAAGGTGAAGTCCCGGGAATTCTGTTTTTCATATTCATCCAGGTCCACGGTGGCGCCCACCCGGATTTTCTGGATATCCATCTTGGACAGATGCCCGTATTCCAAAACTTTTGAAATATCAAAATACACGGAATGCAGTTTTTCATAGGCATATCCCTTGTCTATCAGCTTCCGTGTCAATTCCGCCATATCGTTGAAATGGGCCGATACCCGGGGGAATGCCTGGGCCGGTCGGATTTTCAAACGATTCAGGTCCTGATGAAACGCCTGAATATAAGGACGTGTAAATTCCGCCACATCCTGCCCGGCCCGGACAGCCCCGTCAATGGTGCGGTCATCGTAATCCGTGATATTGACCACATGGTTGACATCCATTTTGTGAAACGTCAGATACCGCACCAGCAGGTCAGTGAACACATACCGCCTGAAACTGCCGGGATTCAGGCGCTGATACACGGTGGGACCGCAGGTGTAAATGGAAATGGTATCCGGTTTCACCGGTTTGAACCGCTTTTTTTTCCCGCTTCGGGTATCAAACAGACGCAGACGCACTTTCTGCTGCACTGAAAACAAAGAGGTGGACAGATACCGTTCCCCGGAATCCGGCAAAATCACCACCACCACCCCTTTTTCAAGGGTTTGCGCCTCCTGGATGGCAGCGGCCATGGCGGCGCCGGAACTCATGCCCACAAACAATCCTTCTTTGACGGCCAGTTGCCGGGCCGTGTCAAAGGCAAGGGCATCATCGATGTTCAAAATTTTGTCCAATCGTTTTTTATCATAAATTTCAGGGGTATAGGATTCCTTCATATTCTTGAGCCCCTGAATGCCATGGCCCAGAAACGGTTCCGCACTCACCATGCGGGTTGTTGGACTGTGTTCCCTGAAATACCGGGACAGGCCCATGAGCGTTCCGGATGTGCCTATGGATGCCACCACGCTGGCCGGTTTTTCCGGGATCTGGGCCATGATTTCCGGACCGGTGGTGTGATAATGCGCCTGCCAGTTGGCCGGGTTGTTGTATTGATCCGTAATAAAATATTTTTCCGGATTTTCCCGGGCCAGGCGATAAGCTTCTTCAATGGCGCCGTCCGATCCTAAATGCCGGGGCGTCAGAATAATTTTTGCTCCCCTGGCTTTGAGAATCCGTTTGCGCTCTTCACTGGCATTTTCCGCCATGGTCAAAGCCAACCGAAATCCCTTGACGGCGCAGACCATGGCCAGGCCGATGCCGGTATTGCCCGATGTGGCTTCGATCACGGTTTTATCTTTTGTGAGCCGACCGGACGCTTCACCTGCCTGAATCATGTACAAAGCGGCCCGGTCCTTGATGGAACCGCCCGGGTTCATGTATTCAAGCTTGGCAAACATCCGTACACCCGGATTCGGATTCATCTGCTGAATTTCCACCACCGGGGTGTTGCCGACGGCATCTAAAATTGTCACTGTCATAGGGGTCCTTTCCAAACCGCAACCGGATTCCGGCTTGACTTTTACACCATAAGATGGCTTTATACAGTAATTTTAACCACAGCGCAATTGGTTACCAGGTGTTTCATGGGCAGTATATTCCTGTTTAAAAATCGGCAATCTGGATACTTGCGGGAGATGTTTCTGCCTGTAATCCGCATTTTCTGCTGTTGTCTGATGCTGTTTTCCGGCGTTTCCTCGGCTGCAACGCCATTCGAAGACCCCGAAGCGGTTGTCTGGAATCTGTCTGCGGACACGGTGGCATATGACCGGCACACCGATGTGTATACCGCGCAGACACACGTGGTGATCACCGGTGGAAAAACCCGGCTGGAAGCGGATTATGTGGAATTTTCAAATGCCACCAAAGACGTGCTGGCCAGAGGTCATGTAAAAATGATCTCCGGCGGGGACGTGATCTCCTGCAATACCATGCAGGTGAATCTGATCACAGAAACCGGCCTGATCGACCAAGGGACTGTTTTCATCCAGGAAAATCACCTGTATATCCATGGGGAACAGATCCGCAAAACCGGAAAATTCACCTATGATGCCCAAAAAGGATCCATCACCTCGTGTGACGGAGACACCCCGGACTGGAAAATCACCGGCAGGGATGTCAAAGTCACCATCGAAGGTTACGGATTTGCAAAAGATACTGTTTTCTGGGCAAGAAACATGCCTGCACTGTATTCGCCATTTCTGGCATTTCCGGTAAAAACCCAGCGGCAGTCCGGACTGCTCATGCCGGAAATCTCTACATCCGACCGTCAGGGCTTTGTCTACGAACAGCCTTTTTTCTGGGCCATCTCCCCTGAAAGTGATGCTACGTTTTACACCGGATATCTGTCGGACCGGGGTCTTAAAATAGGCGCGGAATACCGGTATGTAATCGATGATGTTTCCAAAGGTATCTGGCAGATGGATTTTCTGTCTGATGACAAAACCGATGACGGGACGTCTGCCACCAAAGATTATCGGTTTGAAAGCACTCCCCAGCGCACCAATACCGATCGATACTGGCTGCGGGGAAAAAGTAACCAGACAATGCCCCTCGGGTTTTCCGCCCGACTGGATGTGGATGTGGTGTCGGATCCGGACTATCTGCTGGAATTTCGAGACGGGCCCTCCGGGTACAACACCAGCGAACGGATATTTGAAGATGAATTCGGACGGGACCTGGACGAATATAATGACAAGGTTCGAAAAAACAGCCTGGCCCTTTACCGAACCTGGAACAATTTTTCTTTAAACTTCCAGACGCTGTGGTATGACGATGTCATTGCCCGGCGGACCGGCATTGACGATACCACGCTTCAGACGCTTCCCAGCATTGAATTCGACAGTTCCCGTCTCAACATCGGCAACACAGGCATCTATTACAAACTGGATTCGGAATTCCGATCCTTTTTTCGTCAAGACACCATTGATACCGCCACCAGGCAAAGAAAAACAGCCAAAGTCAACGGCCAGCGCATGGATATATATCATCGGTTTGATTATCCCACCAGACTGGGCAGGGCGTTTTCTTTTGAACCTTTCATGGGACTCCGGGGCACTGCCTATCATACAGACAGTTACACAGATATTCACGGAGAAGATGATCCTTTCAGATTCCGGGGACTCTATGAACTCGGCGGGGACCTGTCCACCCGTCTGAACCGGGTTTTTACCGCAGATACCGGTTTTTCCGACAAAATCATGCACCAGATAACGCCGGGGATCAGTTATCATTTTCTGCCCTACGAGGAGCAGGAGGATCTCCCGTACTTTGACGCTCTGGATGACATTGAAGAGACCAACAAGCTGACCTGGTCGGTCACCAACCGGTTCATTGCCAGGAAATCAGTGGCCGGACCGGATGACACCATACGGAATAATTACCGGGAACTGGGATGGATCAAATTGTTTCAGGACTACAGCATCAAAGATGACCGGGACAATCTTGAAGCCGAAGACAGACCATGGTCCGATATTAAACTGGATGCCAGAGTTTATCCATTTTCTTTTCTGTCTTTGAGAACCGATCTGGCCTGGTCCCCCTACAATTATCATTTTAATGCGCTGAACTTGAACACCACCGTGACCACGCCCCGGGGAGATGCCGTCACCACGGCATACCGGTATGAGCTGGATACCCGGGAATCCTGGTACACCCGATTTGATTTGCGGATCACCCGGTCTCTGACTGGCTATCATTCCTTTGAAAAAGATCTGGATCGTGACACCACCATTGAAACCCGCACCGGTATCCGCCTGAACAGCGCCTGCTGGGCCATGGGTCTGGAGCTTCAGGAATCTGATCTGGACAGACGGATCGCTTTCATGATCAACCTGAAAGGAATTGGAGAGTTTGGTTCACAATGACACCTGCATTTCACTGGTTTGCCCTGTTGACAAGAAGCAATTTCGAACAAATGGTTTATGAGCAGATTGCCCGGAAAAAAATGGTCGCGTTTTTACCCAAAACCAAAAAACTGAGTCGCCGCAAAGACCGAAAAAAAATAATTGAAGTGCCATTGTTTCCCGGGTATCTGTTTGTCAAATCCACTATGGACCCTGGCTGTCAACTTGCTGTGTTAAAAACACTGGGCGCAGTCCGGTTTTTAGGAAACCATCAAGGACCGACCCCGGTGCCGGATCCCCAGATTCATTCGCTTCAGCTGTTAACGGCAGCGGATTCCAATCTGGTCACCGGGGCCTGTTCCCAGCTGACCCAGGGTGATCCGGTCATGGTGATTGAAGGACCCATGGCCGGTGCCACCGGGGAATTCGTCCAGCACCGGGGCAAAGGCAGGATTGTTATAAAAATTTCCTTGTTAGGCCAGTATGCCGGCGTGGAAATTGATGAAAGCCAGGTGGAAAAAATACCGCATCACCTGTCATAACTCCTTGACTTTTTATTTGTTTTTAAATAATCAACAATAGATGCAACTTTCCATAATCAAAATAGAGGGTGTATGAACAAGCTTGAATTGATTTCCGCATTAAAAGACCGGACAACACTGACCAAAGCAGAAGCGGCGGAAGTGGTCAGAATTTTTTTCGACGCACTTTCGGATGCGTTTATCAGAGGGGATCGGGTTGAAATCAGGGGGTTTTGCAGTTTCCATATCAAAGAATACAAAAGCTATATGGGCCGGAATCCCAAAACTGGTGACAAGGTGCAGATACCTCCCAAACGGCTCCCGTTTTTCAAATGTGGCAAAGAACTCAAGGAACGGGTGGATTTTTAGCCCCATGCCCCAGAAAGCTTATGTCAGCTCATAAAAGTGTTTTTTCCGCCGTTTTGGCAGAACTTAACCGGATTACGGAAACCCGAAACATTCCCAACGCGTTTCTGTTTACGGGCAACCCCGGTTCAGGCAGGAAACAGGCAGCTTTCAGATTTGCCAAAGCGATCAACTGTACTTCGGAAAAGAAATCTTTCTGCAATGGATGCCGGTCCTGCAAAAAAATAGATGCGAACCAGCATCCGGACATGATTGTTGTCACACCTTTGGATCCCCGGAAAGCCATCACCATATCCCAGGTCAGGCAGATCATGGCTCAAACAGTGGCCAGGCCCCATGAAGCCGCATTCCGCATGGTGCTGATCACGGAAGCCGACCGGATGAATATTCAGGCCCAGAACGGGTTGCTCAAAGAACTGGAAGAGCCCCCTGAAAATACTTTTTTCATTCTCATGGCCAGAGAGCGGTCCGCACTGCTGCCCACCATCATCTCCCGGTGCCGGTCATTGCGGTTCCCCCCTCTGTCAGGACCGGCACTGGCTGAGCATCTGTGTGAACAGTATCCCATTGATGAACAATGGGCCGACATAGCCGCCGCCACCGCCGGTACCGACCAGAACCTGGCAGAGACTCTGGTCCATCCGGCAGATGATAATTTGCCCAAAACAACGGCAGACCCCAGGGCCGGCAAAGAATCCGGCATAGACTGGCGTACGACCCGGCCCTGGCTGATCCAGCAGCTGTGTTTTCTGATTTCCGGATCTGCATCCCAAAAAATACAAACCGCACTGAACTTGTCCGGATTTTTAAGTCAGGACCCGGAGGGGGTGATCCCCGGGCTGGCCGTCATGAGAACATTTTTCAGGGATTTGTGTGTGTACCGGCATGCGCCGGAAAAAATCCTGAACCGTGACTGCTCAGACCGATTTCAAAAACTGGCCCCTAACATCTGTGACAGCGATGCACTTTTCTGGATGGATGAACTGCATGAAACTGAAAAACGGCTGGCGTCCAACAGCGCCATCCGCATGACCCTGGACCGTTTCTTTTTGAAACTGATACATATTTAAGGAAAACCCATGACCCAAGTGACAGGCATTCGATTCAAACCCGCCGGCAAAATTTATGATTTTGACAGCCAGGACTTAGTCCTTGGAATGGATGACCGGGTGATTGTTGAAACCGAGCAGGGACTGGGGTTTGGTGTGGTGGTAAAACCGCCTGAAAAAACCGATGCCAGCGCCAGAAATCTCAAACAGGTTATTCGTATTGCCACCCGGGATGATTTTGTCCGGCGCCAGGAACTGATGTCCCTGGAAGCCGAAGCCCACGCGTACTGCAATCAGTGCATCAACAAACTGAATCTGCAGATGAATCTGTTTTGTGTCGAAAGCACGTTTGACAGAAATAAACTCACTTTTTTCTACACAGCGGACGGGCGGGTGGATTTCAGGCAATTGATCAAGCTGCTGGTCAAGGAATACAACCTGCGTATCGAGATGCGCCAGGTGGGAATCCGGAATCTGTCAAAACATTATGGCGGTATCGGAAAATGCGGACGGGAATTCTGCTGTTCTTCGTTCATGCACAATTTTGAACCTATTTCCATCAAAATGGCCAAAGAACAGGGGCTGTCCTTAAACCCCACCAAAATATCCGGGGTGTGCGGACGGCTCATGTGCTGCCTGACATTTGAAAATCAGACCTATCAGCACTTGAAAAAAAACATGCCCCGGATGGGAAAACCCTTGACCCTGGCCCAGGGCAAAGGCAAAGTCATCCGCCAGAACATTCTCAAGCAGACAGTCACCGTCAAAATGGACGACAACACGGAAATCGAAGCCGCATTGTCTGACATACTGCCAACCGATTAACTTGCCCTGTCATCGTGAGGCAGGGCAGTAACCACACAGGATCTGCCATGGAAACACCTGCACAGTTTTTCAGCACCCCCATATATTACGTAAATGCCAAACCTCATTTAGGCCATGCCTACACCACTATTGCTGCGGATGTAGCCACCCGGTTCAAGCAGATGGATGGATATGACACCTATTTTCTCACCGGTACGGATGAACATGGCGACAAAATTGTTCAGGCCGCAGACAAAGAGCAGCAGAGCCCCCGGGAATATGTGGATAAAATCAGCTGTCTGTTCCAGGACCTTTGGCCCCGGCTCAATGTGGGAAACAATCAGTTCATCCGCACCACCCACCCGGACCATATCCGGGTGGTGGAAATGCTGCTGACCCGGATCCATGACCGGGGAGACATCTATTTTTCCAGCTATGAAGGATTGTACTGTTTCGGGTGTGAACGATTCTACCAGGAACGGGAACTGGTGAATGGCAAATGCCCGGACCACGGGGTGGCGCCTTCTGCCATCAAGGAATCCAATTATTTTTTCAAAATGAGCCAATACCAGGACTGGCTGATCGACCACATCAAAACCCATCCCGGATTTATCCATCCGAAACAGTATGAAACCGAAATCCTCTCATTTTTAAAAGAGCCGCTGGAGGATCTGTGCATCTCCCGGCCCAAATCCCGGCTCACCTGGGGAATCACCCTGCCATTTGATGAAAATTTTGTCACATATGTGTGGTTTGACGCGCTGACCAACTACATCTCGGCCCTGGGATATCCGGATGGACCCTTGTTCAAGAAATTCTGGCCCTCGGCCCGGCATTTTGTGGCCAAAGACATCATCAAACCCCACGGCATCTATTGGCCCATCATGCTCAAGGCGGCAGGCATCGACATATATAACGGATTGAATGTCCATGGGTTCTGGAACGTGTCCGGCAGCAAGATGTCCAAATCCATCGGCAATGTCACCGACCCGGTTGCCGTCACCGACCAGTACGGGGTGGATGCGTTCCGGTATTTCCTGATGCGGGAGATGGTGTTCGGGCTGGATGCCAATTTCACCGAAGATGTGCTGGTATCCCGGATCAACTCGGATCTGGCCAATGACCTGGGCAATCTGTTTTCCCGGGTATTGTCCATGAACCAGAAATATTTCAAGGGCCGTGTGCCGAATCCGCATGTGACGGATTTTGCCGATCTATCTTTGGAAACAGATGCACAAACAGCCATTCACCAGTTCAAGGACGCCATGGCCGCTTATGAGTTTCACAAAGGGGTGGAAGCGATCTGGGGTTTCATCTCCCGCATGAACAAATATATCGATACCCATGAACCCTGGCGCCTGGCCAAGGAACCGGATGAACGCCCTCGACTGGAAGCGGTGATCGGAAATCTGCTGGAGGGATTGCGCACCGTGGCATGCCTGATATATCCTGTAATGCCTGAAACCAGCGCAAAAATGCTCCAGGGATTGTGCATGGCCCTGCCGGAAACCGGTTTTTTTCCTTTGAAAGAAATCGGAAAATGGGGACAGATGTCTGCCGGGGCCTGTCTTGAAAAACCGGACAGCCTGTTTCCCCGGGTGGATGTCCTGAAAAAACCAGAGCATTGAGACGTTGTTATGCTTAAAAGCACCTTGGAGCGGACCACATTCAGAAGACAAAATTCCTGGCGCAGGCAACAGGCATCATACCTGCTTGCCCAGAGAAAAAAAACGTTTATCCAAAAATGGGGCAAACGGTTTCTGGTCTTCTGCCTGATTGTCGGGTTTGTTGCCGGAGGATGGATTGTTTCCTCTGTTTTTTTATCCGGTTCCAATAACATGGAACAAACAGCCCCGACAATTTCCAAGCCCACATTAAAACCCCCGGTTTCTTTGACCCGGGCCCAGGTCAGGGAAATGATCCGGGATGAGGATCTAGTGAACGCGGCCCGGAACGTTTTTCCAATGGAAACCCCCCAGGGCATTGTTCAGGTGGTGACATACCTGGATGTGAATCTGACAGGATTTCTCAATGCCACCCTGGATCATCTGAAAACATTGACCCGGGGTAAACCCACACAAATCGCCATGGTGGTCATGGACGGGCATCAGGGGCATATTCTGGCCATGGCCGGATTTGATTTGGAAGACAAAGATGCCAATCCCTGCACCCGGGCCGTGTTTCCGGCAGCCAGCATTTTCAAAATTGTCACGGCTGCTGCAGCAATGGATGCGCTCAATTTTTCTCCTCAAACCCCGCTGTTTTTCAACGGCAATAAATACACCTTATACAAACGGCAGCTCAAGGATGTAAAAAACAAATATACGGTCAAGGTTTCTCTTGAAAACGCGTTTGCACAATCCATCAACCCGGTTTTCGGCAAACTGGGCCAGACTTACCTGGGTCGTGATCACCTATCCGTCTATGCCCAGGCCTTTGGATTCAACCAGACCCCGGACACGGACCTGATGTTTGACACCGGACAATTTCATATCGAAGACAATGATTTCCATCTGGCGGAACTCGGGTGCGGATTCAACCGGGACACCCTGATATCTCCACTGTTCGGAGCCATGATGATCACGCCTTTGCTCAATAAAGGGCATACGGTTTTGCCGGCAGTGATCAGTCATGTCATGGATGTGGACGGGAATACCATTTACCGGCATATCCCGAGCCGATCTGTCACCACCATGACACCCGAATCAGCGGCTGCCATGATCGGTTTGATGGAAAAAACCGTCACCCAGGGCACTGCCAGAAAATCTTTTGGGTCTTTTTCCAAGGACAAAATACTGTCCAGACTGGCTATCGGCGGAAAGACCGGATCTTTATCCAATCGGGAACATACCATCAAATATGACTGGTTCACCGGGTTTGCCAAAGAAAAAAATGGCTCCCGGGCCATCACGTTTTCTATTATGGTGGGACATGGAGAATACATCGGTGCCCGGGCTGCGTCCCATGCCCGATCCATCATAAAACAGTATTTTTCATCTTCTGCATCCGTCGACTGATCGGTGTCTTCAGGCACTTTTTTTAAAATGGATTCAATTTTAATCACATAACGGAGACTTTGTTTTTATGCTGCCCCGGATGTTTGTTATTCTTAAACATATATTTGTCCGATTTTCACGCCATATCCAAATAGGAAAATCCCTGGACCAGGTGTGTGCAAATACCCTTGTGCTGTTTCCCCGCATGCCCAATTGTCTGTGCTGCGGTATTTGCGCACTGGTCGCTTTCAAAGCCCAAAAGCCTGTATCTGAAAATACAGATACACTGCAAGACAGAATCCATCATCTGGCACTGATGTCAGAATAGATCTGAACTTATTTCGATCTGGACGCCTGACAGATGAGGCTTAAGACGGACTGTGTCGAAACAGAGTAGATTAACACCCTGCCTTACTCCGCACAGATTCAGACGCTCGTCTCGATGACACGCCGCATCACCCAATGGCAGAACTGGAACAACCGGTCAGCCCGATCTTTGATGCTGACGGCGGAGACGACCATCGCCTGAAAATTGAAGACTTCCGAGTCTGAAGAAAGAGGTGCCGGCATATTACTCGCCATTGCCGCCGGATCTGTTAACGACACGCGCCGGACCAGTCGTGATCGCGGCTACTTCCGTGCTGTTACCCTGAATCTTAACCGGTTAAAACTCCATCTGGCTGAAGATCGACCGTCATTGCGCTGGTCATCGACGACCCGACATCACCCACGTTTGCCTATAAATCGCCGCTGAAATGAGACGCTTCTGACCCGAACCCAGGTTCGAAATACCTGATTCTCAGGATTCTGCCGATGCTTGGTGCATCGAGGGCACGGTGAGATATCACGCGTTATCCGGTGGACAATTTCAGGACGCGAGAAACCACCGAATCATTACGTGTAATTAACGGGACAATATCAAGACGAATACGCTTCAGAGACGTGAATTACTCCCAGATCAATAATGACTAATAAATCGACTCCGCAGATCCAGCACACCTGAGGGCGCATCCAGAGCTGACGTTCATAGTATCACTTGACGAAACCGCTTCAGACACGATTGCTCCGGCGGCCCATAGTGCCGCAGGCATGCGGATTGTGCTCGATCATTGCATTGCCGCGTCGATACTGTACGGGCGGCGGAGAGCTTGAATACATCGTGCCAATGCGAATCCGCCAGATATTGTGATCCGACCAGAATACCACTTATGCATTCACCCTTTTTCATGACGACGTTATTGTGATGTCGATCATATTACGACGTCAGGAGTTCATTATTTTTCTCAAACAGATCGTGGAAACTCCTGAGAACACTAAAAAACCCGAGCCCGGGCTTCTGGAAATGGCCGGAACAGATGCCCGGATTGTCCAGGCGGATCTGGGCATTCGAAAACCGAAAAATATTTACGCACCGCCGGTGGCCCGCCGTGTCGATCTGTCAACACTATTCGGGATGCATGCGATATCCGGCTTTGAAATCCTTTCCTGAACTGTCCGGCTTTCGCATAATACGATCGCTGACGATATCAACGATTCGAGGAAATATCAAGAAACCGGCACCATGATTGCAAATGTGTAATAATCGCACAAAACAGTATAGTATACATGAGAGGTGCCGTGTAGTTGAATCACCTGTCGGTAACTAGGTAAATCGTTCAGTGGAATCGCATCTGGCGACGGTTTCGACGCGCGGATATATGACTGCGCCGGCTGGGATCGCCCGGAATATTTTCGTGGTTACCGGCCATTTGTAATCCGGCGCTGCCGATTTATATATTAAATCGTTCGAACTGCGCTACAAAACGTTCGATTGCTGCGGAAGAAACACACTGATCTGTCTCCTGAAATCGCTGATTCAGCGCAGATTGCGTCCCGCGATTACGATGCCAGCTCCACGCGCCCACAGCAGCAGCACTATTGTCGTCAACTGGGTCGATCTGCATGCGGTGACGTAAATTAAGGTACGAATGTCGATCTCATCGACCGCAGGAACTGATGCTCTGCCACGAGGATCTCGGTTCATGGTCAGTGGCGACTCCGTCCAGGAAACCCGGATGGCTGTTCACGAGGCGAAGATTCGAAAAAATTCAGGAAAACATACGTCGAATTCCGCTGGTTTTTCACAAAATATAGGTCGATACGCCATGGACAACACGCCATTTATCGGCAGGCTCCGGCTTTGATCAAAGGCACAAGGACACGTTTTCGCGGTCATGAACCCGGCCACGCTGGCCGGTGGATATCAGCGATTTTGTTTTTCATCACCCTGTCCGGGTTTGCCCAGATGCCCATTTTTGACCGTTATTATATTTCTGATATTCCCGGCCTGGGGTGGCTGGCCCAGTTTTATGTCACCCATGCCATTCATTATATCATGGCGGCCCTGCTTCTGGCATTGGGCGTCTATGTCGGAATGGATGCCGTTTTAGGGCGGAAACTGAGCCTTTCCCGGCAGAATCCGGTGAATAAAGGCCAGCTGACCCGTACCGGGTGGGTGAAGCTCATCAGCCTGGCCGGCCTGATTATCACCGGATGTTTCATGGTGGTGAAAAACCTGTCCGGGATCTATTTTCCCCACAACATGATTATTCTTCTGGACCTGCTGCACCTGCTTTTCTGCATGGTCCTGCTGGGGGCCACCCTGTATTCAAAAATTCGAAAAAGAACATGGGTTGCCCTGTAACAGATATCAGGCAGCGGTCATCCTATTTTTTTGATGATGGCCGCTACCACCTTTTCCGCCGTCTCCCCGAACAAAGTTTCCACCGGCACCAGGTTGAGAAACTTGTCATCCCACATGATGTTCTCGCTTTCCAGAATCCAGTCCTTGAGCCGGGTGTATTTGCCGCCCAATGCCTTGATTTTTTTCAACAGTGAGACGGATTTCGAGGATTTGAAATCCACGTTCAAAGACAGGATGTACTCAATGATATTGGATGTGTCTGATGCTGCAGACAGGACTGGAATCACCAGAATACTTTTTTTGTCTTTCCGGCCCCTGCCGATATAGACATTGCCTTCCCGGACAATGATATTCTTGGTGCCTTTGAGTTGGGGATCGGTTTCCACCCGGGAAGTTTCATTGACCAGTGTGCCGGTTTTTTTCAGGACGTTGATCCGTGTGTCTGACGTGACATCCCCCAGCAGGTTGAGACCGGTGATCTGATACAGGAGCCCGCCGTTGATCCGGGCGATAACTTCCTGAAGATGCTTGATGACCAGCACGTTTTTGTTGGTGATCTGGGAGAGCTGAATATCATGGCGGGCCAGTTCGTCAAACACCAGGCCCTGAAACGTTTCCTTGATCCGGCTGGTGCCCACGGTCACGGTTTTGGCCTGATGCTTGATGGCATCCACCGGCCGGGCCATATTATTGATGGCCAGGTTCATATTTTTGAAAAACGTGTCCAGCATGTTGCCCGGCGTGCCTTTGGTCAGAAAATCGATTTCAAAGTCCGCTACCGGGAGCCTGCCGGATAAATATTTGAGCAACAGCGTGATATTGGTGGCGGTGTCCAGTCCCATGGCGGCCGAAAATCCGTTTTCCCGTCTTTTTTTTGTGAAAAAATTGTAAAATTCGGCAATGTTTTCCCTGAATTTTTTTTCCAGAATCACTTCATACTCATTATGTCCCTGGGCAATGTATTCATCCAGGATTTCCTGGACCCGGGTCCGCCACTGATACATGAACCGGGATCCTTCATTGATGGCAAGGGCGGCGTAATATCCCCACAGATGCCCCACCAGGGTGTTGAGGATCGGCGCATAGGGTTCATTGATTTCCGGTACCTTGAACACGTCCGCCGCATACAGATCGAACCGGTCTTCCCCCCGGGTGGTAATGACAATGGGTTCTGCCTTGTGGGCGTGGAAAATAGCGGTATCCTTGACAATGTCCGCCAGGACACTTTCCCTTGTCCCTGCGGCGCATACAAGGATCAACGGTTCAGAGGACAGATCAATGTGTTTCTTGTCTTCCACGTAATCTGAAGAAATCGTTTTGTAGCACAGTTCAGACAATTTAATGCGGATCTCGTCGGCAGCGGTTTTGTTGGCGCCGGATCCCACCGTGGCCCAGTAGCTTTTGGAAATGGCCAGACGATCAGCCGAAGCACGGATCATATCCCGCATAGTCA
>JAGYOW010000051.1 GCA_018399285.1 Desulfotignum sp. | reverse complement strand
CCAGTGCGTGGAAATTCCGTTCGTTCCTGCAAAGCATATCAATGGTTTGCTTCAGGTTGAGCAGCTGCATGTACCGGTCATCTCCAAAAATAGCGTCAATCTGATCCTGCTCAAGGGCTGCCAGCACTTTTTGGGCCTGGGCCAGCTGATTTTCAAGATCTTGGTTTGTGGTTTTTTCAGGTTTCATCGCCACCCCACTCCGGTTTAGAGCCCCCTATCAAAATTTGACCATTAATGCAAACCCTTTGAACCGCGTTCTTCACTATATCGCGGCAATGCATTGCGAAAAGCCAGCAGCCTTTCAGGGATATTTTTGCTGTAATTGCTGTTTTCTACCAGGTTCTTTCGCTTATTCGGCTGATGAAGAAGATACCAATATTTTATTGAGACGGAAATAAAGGATTTCCCCCATTTTCAGTCAATCAAGGATGTATAAAAGGCTGTTTGGTATGTATGTTTTTGCCGCCGGGTGATCCAGCGGCTGGAATGTCACGAATTTACAAGGCCTTTTTCAATGGCAATGGCGGTCAGCTGAGACACATTGTTGACAGCCAGCTTGCTCATGATGTTGGCCCTGTGGCGTTCAATGGTTTTGGGGCTGTTGCACAGCAGGTCGGCGATCTCTTTGCTGGTATAGCCTTCAGCCACCAGTTTCAGCACTTCTTTTTCCCGCTGGGTCAGGGTGTCCCATGAACTGCGTTCTTTGAGATGTTTTTTTCCTTCAAGATATCCTTCCATGACTTTGCCGGCGATGCTGGGACTGATATATGTTTTCCCCGATGAAACCAGACGGATGGCTTTTAAAAGGTCATCCTGGGACGAATCTTTCAGGCAGTAGCCCTGCACGCCGCTTTGGAAACATTGCAGGATAAAGTCTTCTGTGTCATGAATAGTCAAAGCAAGGATCTTGATATCCGGTATCTGGCGTTTGATTTCTTTGATGGCGGAAAGACCGTCCATTTTCGGCATGGACAGGTCCAGCATTGCCATGTCCGGATGATATTCCAGGCACTGGGCAATGGCTTCAAATCCGTCCGCCGCCTCGGCAACAACCTCCAGGGAATCATCACTATTGATCATCAGACACAATCCTTCCCTGAGTAATTTGCTGTCTTCTGCGATCACAATACGTGTTTTTTCCATGATGGCTTCCTGTCTAAGCAGTTGTTTTTTCATCCAGACATCACGCATGGATAAAATTATCTAATAGCAGAGACAAAAGCCAAAGGCAATGATTAATGATTTCAGCCGGAGAAAACGCATGCAGGGATAATTCACCTTGATTTTGGAAAGAAAATTATTAATTTTGCAAATATTTGCATGATTAATAAATTGATCTCGATCCGATCAATCAGACTGACATGCGGTCCTGGAGGACGGCTTCCCGGGTTTTTTCCGGACCATGGCCCGTGTTCAATTCTTTTTCATGGGCTGCTTGACAGGAAGAATCCAGGAAACAGGCCATTGCCACGGTCAGGTTGTTTTTCACATGCCGATTGGGCAGTTCCGATGCCAGAATATTTTCGATATACGAACTTTTCCAGAATGCATCCACTATTCCCCCCAGGGTCACTGTGCCATTTTTCACAGACACTCTGGGTGCAAGAATTTTTAAATCAGGTATCACTGCAAGTTTCAAGAGTATCTCAATTTTGGTTTGAAAGTCCGCTGTATTTGCCGCTTTTTTTTCTTTAATTTTCTGTGTTAAATTCATAAGTAAAGTCCTTTCAGATCGGCACTCATGGCCATCAGCTGAGTTGTATTCAGGCGGGACACCGCATCCTGAACAGTATATTAAGTGGCAATTGGAGAAACGGCCATCAGTAAATCACTGTATTTTAGCTTGCCAAATCATGCAGATAACTGCAGGGTAGCTCCTTGCATCATCACCTGTTCGGAATCGTTGCCGACAGCCTGGTTCCTTTTCCAGGACTGGACTGCACCTGGAACGTCCCTTCACAGAGCCCGATGCGGTCTTTCATGCCGCGCAGTCCAAGGCCCTGATCATACGATTCTGTTTCAAGCCCATGGATATCGAATCCGCATCCATTGTCTTCCACTTTGAGCCAAATCAGATTATGCACCGCGATCAGCCTGATTTTGACGGCATCGGCCCCGCTGTGTTTGCCGATATTGTTCAATGCTTCCTGAACAACGCGATAGACCACGGTTTTAATTTTTTCAGAGATGACCTCTTCGGAAAGCTCAAACTCAAAATCCACCTGGATCCCGGGAAAAAATTGGTTCACTCTGTTTATTAATTTTGAAATTGCGTCCGTCAGTTCGAACCCCTCAAGCTCTCTCGGGTTCAATTGATGACAAATGGTACGGGTTTCTTTGATGGTATCTGTCAAATAGCTGATAATCTGCTCAATGGACTTGCCGCTTTCACAAGACGGCACGTTACTGCTGTCCATTCTGAATTCCATGAATAATTTAATTGCAGTCAAGTTGCCGCCGATGCTGTCATGTATCTCTCTCGCCACGGTTTTTCGGTCGTTTTCCATTGCATTGATGGCATCTTGCGCCGTTTTCTGGACAAAGAATCTCAGGTGTTCATTTTCTTTCCGGTATTTTTCCAATTCAAGCAAAATGCTGTTTCGTTCGAACCCGTGTCTTGACCGTCGCGCGTTCAGAACGCCTTCTGTTACAGTGTGTTCGGTTGTATAGAATTGAAATTCAGTCAATCCAACCTCGTCGGTTGAAACCTCATTATCAAACGGGCCTGGATTCATTCTTGTCCCCAACATGGCATAATCTCCTTTCACCAATCTGTCTTTTTTTGCCTTTGTCCCTTTTGATTTTTCTATTGCCGGCATGAAAACTCATGTTTCGACGGGTACTGTTGGGCACCAAATTCAAGATGGCGGTATGTCTGCGCCGTTCAGGACTCTTTTGAAGGGATGTCAGATTAAAACTTTCCGGCTTTCATCTCATTTATAACTCTAAACGGAATCGTCTTTTACGTCAACAAGACAGAAAGTCATAAAAAACATGATGGATCACCTATTTAAAATAGGTGTTAGTCCGGAGACAAAAATAGCAGGAACGTTCATTGTGCCGTTTTTGAAGTCATTGAATTTTTCAAGGCGCTTCGCTGTTTTTTCTGTTCGAAATTTCCTGGGAGGGGATATAATCTTCCAATGGCCCCAGGGTGTCCAGATCATGGGAGAAAACCGCTTTTAAAAATGTGTCCACCCACCAGTATATGTCTGTTTTTTTGACTATTTTGCGCAACGCCCGCATGCGTTTTTTGCGTTCATCAAGACCCATGTGGCAGGCCTGGTTAATGGCATCGGCAATGCCCTCGATATCGTGGGGATTGACCAGAAGTGCGTGTTTATACAATTGGCTGGATGCACCGGCAAACTCACTTAATATCAGCACCCCGTCTAAATGGATATTGGATGCGCAATATTCTTTGGCCACCAGATTCATCCCGTCTTTGAGCGGAGTCACCAGGGCAATGTCAGCGGCCCGGTATAAAGCGGTCAGTTCGGTTCTGTCAACGCCTTGATACAGATAGTGGATGGGCACCCATCCGGGCCGGGTGAATGTGCCGTTAATTTCGCTGATCAACTGCTCAATCTCATGTTTGAGGTTTTCATATTCCGGGATGCGCTGCCGGCTGGGGACCACAATCTGAACCATGCTGATTTTTTTTTCCAGTTCCGGATACCGCTGCAATGCATTGTGAAACGCCAGCAGTCTTTCTGGGATGCCTTTGCTGTAGTCCAGGCGGTCCACCCCGAGAATCAGGTGATCAGAGAGGGAGATACGCGCGGATTTCCTCCGTTCTTTTTCCACGGCGGGTGCAGCTTTTTCTCAAATTCATTGTAATCAATACTGATGGGAAAGTTGCCCACCCGGACCATGCGACCGTTGACCTGGGTGGAAAGCACCTGTCCCCTTCCTTTTTATTCTGATGTGGTTGAGCATGGCGTGCGCATTGGCAAGAAGTACTTGAGTCTCTTTGGGTCTGAAAACCAGTCATCATCCACTACAGCCAACGAGGACTCAAGAATCAAACGCCGGGGCAGCTTGAGAAAATGTCAGGGGAAACGGAGTATGCAGAAAATATCCGATTTTTGCGGTTTGCGTTTAATTTTCGCAAGGCACCAGCCCACCCCCATTAAATGGTAATCATGCACCCAGATGTGATCATCCTGGCTTTTGATGTTTTGGGCGATGGTCGGGCAAAATATCTCATTGACTTTCTGGTAGGCGTTCCAATAGTCAGGCGAAAATCCCTTTTCCACGGGTCTGGAGTCGTGAAACAAGGGCCACAGCACCTGATTTGAAAACCCGAAATAATATGCATTGACCAGACTTTCAGGCGGAAAACCGGATTCAAAGGTATAGCCGAAATCCCGGCCGCTCAGGGCTGACACGGATTCAGCGCTTTTTTGTCGTGGGCGGGAGGTGCCCGGCCATCGATCCACAACCCACCTCGGTTTTCAATACCGGTGCCAGTGCCGTTATCAGGCCCCCGGGATCCTGTTCTGCACGCACCGGCTATTATCTTTGGACAGGACAATGGGCAGACGGTTGGATGAGTGATCAAGTAGTTTTTTGATATTGTTTGTTTTATTGGTAATATGCATTTTACCCTTTTCGATAATATGAGAACCTGTATTCAACTAAGTTCTTACAAGAACTCGATGATGTAAGAAGATACCAGAATTCCCTATAGACGGAAATAAAGGATTTCCCCCATTTTCAGCCGTTCAAGGCTGTAGAAAATATAGCACCGGTTTCCGGGTATCTGTGAAAAGAAATAAATATTTTCATAAAGAACTGAACTTGACAAAGAAGTTAAGCCCTTTGATATGGCTTCCAGTGACATATGGGATATCCAGCGTTCAGGAAGCGTTGCTTTAGCGATAGACGGCATAATAGGCCACACGGGAATCAGCACCAAGGTAAACAGGGTGGACGCAGCCAGGCCGAAAGCCAGGAGGCGAGCAAGTCCGAAAAAACAGGTCAAGGGTAATAAGGGGAAATGCCAGTGGCCAGGTGTTGTGGCGGTCGAACGCAGGATGGGCCGCATCCGGATGGCCCCGCTCTGGAGAATCGCCTCTTTCAGGTCCATACCCTGATTCAGAATAATGGATCAAATTCAATGAGCTAGGGCGTTTCGTATGACAATGCCGCCTAAGGCGATCTATGCCGATCATGGAGGTGACAATGGCGAGAATCGGTTGGAAAATTTCGCCCACCGGAGAGGCCTTTTTAGGTTGAGAACAAAAATCCGGGCATGATGCCCAGCGGGGTTAATGGAACGGCCGTCATGATCCTTACAGGCATGAAAAAGATCCGGACTGGACTGACCAGAAGAATGTACAGGCCTGTCAGTGCGGCAGCAGGCGATACCCATGTCTGAGACCCGGATAGTGATCTTCCATTCTCCTTCTCCTGCCAGTTCACCTGAATACCTCTGGGCGGGATATTTTAAGTTTTCTGCATTGTCAAGGATAGCTCTGCCGAGGCGGCCACGGCATTATCTGCTCCAGCACATACACCACCCTGTCAAGGTTCTTGTGATAAATGGGCTGCTGGTTGGGCACTCTCTGGACATTGCACCAGTTCCGCTAAAAGGAACCATACTGCCGGTTTTGGACCGGAGGGCACCGAGGTCAGGGCCACGATGCCGGGCGATGTTTCACCGGTGGCGATCACCCGGATGTATAAAGGGACTCTTTCCTGGGCAGATGCAGGTGTGCGGTGTCATGCCTGAATCACCTTCTGAAGAGTGCGTTGGTGATCTGCCGGGTGGAGATACCGTGAAGGGCGGCTTTTTCTTTGTCGGTAAAGTCGTTTGCGCTCATGAAGCGTTTCTGCCATATCATCGATGTCCACCACAAAGGCTTCTTTTTCCATGATTTTTTTCAGGTGCTCTGCAGCCAGGATCAGCCGCTCATAAAAATTTACATCACATCCGCATACAGCTCGCCCTGAGGGTTGGCAACACCTGACAGTCGGGCAGGACACCACAAGCTTGATTTTGGCGACATTTTTTGCAGTGATGGCCTCCAGGTCATTTCTCGGGCGTAAAACTCTGCAATGGCGTGGCTCTGCTGGTCCCGTGCATCTTTTGCCCGTGAAGTTGGCCCGATATCCATGATTATCTGCTTTGCGCAGATAATAGTGCCTGACATGCCGTTGAAATCCATGGGTGATGCATCACCGGTATAGGATACCATGCTGGTGATTTCCGGAACGGTGGTAAGAAAGTTTTCAAAATCCTGTACAACCGCATTGATTAACTCAAGGGTGGTGCCTTCAGGCATATGATCGATCTGGAATTCGTTTTTGTTGTCAAAGGGCAGAAGTTTCAGAACTAAAACGGAACAGGGCCAGAGAGCGGGGAAATCAACAAAAGCACAAAGACCAGCAAAAATAGAGCGTGCGTTTTATGCCCGAGTCCAGAAATGGCTGGACAATGCTGCGGTAGATGCGGAACGCCGGCTTTGGTTTGAGATACAGCTGATGATTCTGTATCCGGATCGTTCTGATCGGTGATTCAGGCGCGAATGGATCTGAGCAGCTTCAGGGTCAGCCAGGGCACAATCGTCAGGGCGCTCAAGGGTGGAAAACTGCAATCACGGTCAGGGGCACATTCACCGCCATGGGGCGTAAGCAAGACCCCATCATGCCGGTAATGAAAAACAAGGGAACAAAGCTGACAATAATCGCCAGGGTGGACATGATCACGGGGGCAGCACCTCGTCAACTGCCGTAAAATTCAGCCTTCCAGACGGGTCAAAGCAGGCCCGTTTTTGATATGGCGCTGGATATTTTCCACATTGATGGGATCGTCTACCGCAGACCCAGAGAAAGAATCGGGGCAAACAGGGTCACCCGGTTGACGGTGTAGCCGAACAGGTAATTGACAAACGGGGCCAGAGAAAAACTGATGGGCACGGCAACGGCAGCAGGATCAAAGCCTCCCCGCCATCCCCGGTGCAACAGCCAGAAGAATCACCACCAGATGGCAAATCCCAGAGAGGTGACAAGGCCCCACACTTTTGTGCAGCCGTTTCTCCGTAATTGCGGGTGATCTGATAATCAACACCATGGGGAAGGATCTGCTCATGAATCCGTAAATTCATCAATAATTTCTTTGGCAGCTTAGCGGCATTGGATCCCTTTTTTCTTGGAAACGGCAAGGGTGACGGCAGGGTGGCGTTTGCCGGGCACAAATTTGTCCTGTTCTTTTGCATACGCGTTGGAAAAACTGATGGCCGTGTAAGGTAATCGGGTTTTGTCCGGGAATATCCGGATATGGCGATATCTCTGAGATACACGGGAATATGGTCTTTACACCGACAACCAGAACTTTACATCCTCTAGTATACATAAACGAGGTGGTGGTCACCGGGAAAACTGATGTCGCGCCTGGAAAATCGCCTGCATTGACAGAAAAAATCCGCCTCCTGCAATTGCCTGATGCACATTCATAAAGAAATCGTAACCGGTCATTTTTTCTGGATCCAGTTCACCCAGTTTCTCTGGGCCTTCCCCCGTGCAGCACGGTTCTGGAGGTGTTTTCTACCCGGCTGAGCCTGGCAAGGGCTTCCTGGCCGATTCTGTGCAGCTGGGCATCATCCAGCTGGTCGGAAAACAAACTGATGGTGACAATGGGCACATCATCGATCTCAATGGGTTTTATCACGCTTTTCGACAATAGAATTGAAGCCTGGTCGATGTGCATGGATATTCTGTTTTGCGAACTTTTATCAGGGAATCTTCCCGGTCTTCTCCCACAAAAAAGCGGGCCATGTTACGGCCATGTCTTTGTGAGATGGAATAAACGTACTCAACCCCGTCGATCTGCCATAAAAACCGTTCCAAAGGGATGGATACCAGCTGCTCGATTTCCGAGGGACTGGCGCCGGGCGCATTGACGCGATATCTGCCATGGGCTACAACGATCTGGGGTTCTTCTTCGCTTTCGGGGTGACAAAAGGGCGGCTGGCTTCCCGCCGCAAGGGCAATGATGACAGAATCAAAGAAAATTTTGAACCGAGAAAAACTGACTATCGCCGGAATAATGCCTTTGGGATCAGAAGGCTGCGGATCTGTCATATCACCAGGCCTCCCCGATGATGCCGATGGTTTCACTGTGAACCCAGTACAACCAGAACTTCCACGCAGGTATCCAGGGGGAATGGTTGTAATATACCGGCGCTGCCAGGTATTTATCGGTTTTGACCATGACCAGTTCAGGCTGTCGGCATGGATCACCGCTTCTTTGTCAGGAGATGATGGTTCTGCGGGCTTCAGGACCATAGCTTGGCATACATGCCTGAATAGATGCCTTCTTTGGCCGGGATAGCCGCTTTGACAAGAAAGGTGCGGGTCTGAGGGATCGGCATAGGGAATGATTTCTTCAACCGCAAGCCTGCAAAAGAAAGGCCGGGGGGTGGGATCACCGCCTGAAGCTGGGAACCGGTTTTGATGGTGTTGATCAGCCTTCTCTGACATGGGCTTCACCCGGTAGCCTCCTTCAAGTCCGCATCGCTGCCAGGGGCTTGCCCGGCAGGGCCCGGATCTCCGGGTTCCACCAGGACCGGATGATTTCTCCGTCCACCGGCGCAATGATTTCTGAAAAACCAAGGTGGACCTTTTGAAAATTCGGTAATGGTTTCTGTGGCCTGCTGGATGCCTGCTTCCGCCTCCACCAGGGATTCCCGGGACATGGACAATGCGGCCCGGGCCTTCAGAAGACCGGCCTGAGCATTTTCCAATTCCTGCTGGGTGGCGGCACCGGAGGTATAAAAGCTTTTGATGCGTGCAAAATGCTGTTTGGCATTGGTATAAGAAGCTTGCGCAGAGTTGATGGCCTGGCGGGCTTTGTCCCGGGAGGCTTTGGCCCCGCGAAGCGCTTCTTTTGCACTTTCAAGCCTGGCTGCGGCCTGTCTGCTGTCCAGGGTGATCAACAGGGTGCCTGATGTGACGATCTGCCCGGCTTTGACATGCACATCCGTTATCTGGGCACTGATCTGTGCACTGATACGGGTTTCACTTCTGGGCCGGACAGTTCCCACGGCCGGATAGGTCCGGGCAACGGTCTGCTCCTTTGTTTCGACTGTTTTCATGGGCTGATACCCGGCATCTGCATCAGCTGTTGTGCAGGGGTATAAGGCAAACACCAGCAGGACTGACAATATTGTTTTTGAAATCAAATTGCAAATAACGTGTGTGTTCAGTGAAGACATCTTTTTTACTTCTCCTGTGACCAGAGTCTGGAAAGGGTTCCAATGGCCCGGGCAATCTCGATTTTTGCCGCTTTGCCGTCATAAAATGCCGCCGCTTTGTTGATGCCGGCCCTGGTTCTGTCCAGTTCCGCCTCCAGGTACCGGGTAATGGGCTCCGCACCGCCGTCATAGCGTTTTTTAACTATATGAAGGGATTCTTTGGCCATATCCACACTGGATCGGGCCACATGCAGCCGCTGTTGTGCGTTTTCATGCGCCAGATAGGCCTGCTTCACATCCTGGTAAATCTGCATCCGGATTTTTTCCCGGGCTTCCAGGGCCCTTTCCAGTTCATGACTGGCTTCAGCAATCCGCGTCCGGGTAGCAAAGCCGTCGAACAGGTCCCACGCAAAATTCAGGCTGGCCGTGTAATTGTCCTTTGATGTATGGTACGAAAAATTTTCACTGTCCATATACCACCGGGCCTGCAGGTCAACCCGGGGCCGGTAGCCGCTCTCTGCCAGGGATACAGCCGTTCTGGCCATATCGATCTGCTGCTTTGCCCGGTGCAGTTCCGGCCGTTTTTCAAGGGCAAGGGCATAAGCCTGGTCAATGGATACGGGAAAACTTACCTTACAGGTGCTGTCCGGGTCCGGATCAAGAGAAAAAGAATGGCCGGGTGTATGCCCCATCAGAGTGGCCAGGGCGGTCATGGTGGTGGCAAAGGTGTTTTTGCTTTCCACTCGATTTTTTTTTGCTTCAGCCAGTCGGACTTTCAAAGACAGGACATCTGATTTTAAAACACTGCCGCCTTTGAAACGCACCGTCATCATATCCAGCTGTTCTTCCACGGTCTGCACCGAGGTTTGGGCGATGCGGATATATTCCCTGGCTTTGAGCGCGGTGAAAAACATCTGGATCACTGCAGCGATGCGGTCATTTTCCGTCTGAAGGGCCAGTGCGGTCCGGTCGGCCAGTTTTTTTTGTGTCAGCTGTTTTTCCAGCCGGTTTTTTCCGCCGTTATACAGATTGATCCCGGCCATGATCCCCACTTCAGTATTGGTGAATGATCCGGGATCGTTAAAATCAATATCAGGCGGCAGTTCTCTCTGGTCAATGGTTTTAAACAAAAAGGCAGAAGGGGCATCCCCTGCGGACAGTTCACTGAAAGCCGTCACCTTGGGCCAGAAGACGGCTTCGGTTTTTTTGACGGACGCTTCGGTTTTTTTGATCAGGGTGCGGGCCATCCGGATGTCCGGATTGTTTTTCAGTGCGGTTGTGATGGCGGTTTCCAGGGTCAGCAGATGGTCTTCTGCCCGGGAAACGTCCGGCAGGGCACAGCAGGTGGCGATAATAAGAAAAGCAAATGTCAAAATGCTTTTGAATGACAGATTAGCGGATTCCATCTGTTTCTCCCATATATGCTGGTCTCAACCGCCGTGTGTGCGGGGACAAAGGGGTGGAATTATTTTTTACTTCTAAATAGAGTAAATCTTACCATGTATTGGGCTGATTTAAAAGAAGGGGGTCCCTCCTGTTCATTCTTTACTCCCAGTCAACATAGTCCATTTGTGCTGTTAAGTCAATTTCTCTTGGTAGATACAGGAAAAGAGACACAGACAGGTAATGGAAAAACGGGGTGCCAGCGCATGAACAGTTGGGTAAGCAGATTCGGGTAAAGTTTGTCGCGATTTCATACCCGGGTCATCATTCGGACAAGATCATTAAGTCCAATGTGGCTGATAACATCGCTGGGTTCCAGCCACCCGCGCCTTTGCCTGGTCAATACCCCGCCGCAGGTGTGACAGGCCGCCCGGTATCATGGGCACGCTCGAAACGGCAATTTTGACATCCATGTCCCGGGCCAGCCTGCATGCTTGATCGCTCAAATCCGTGCGGTCCGGCTCGGCATTGAGTTCCAGAAAACAGCCGTTCTCTTTTGCAGCGGCCATGATTTTTCCAGATCCACGGCATAGGGCTTGCGCGCCGGTTGATGAGGCGGCCGGTGGATGGCCCGTAGATATTGAAAAAGGGATTTTCCATGGCTTGGAGAATACGATCGGTCTTGTTTTTTCCGGGACAGATTATGGGAAGAAAAGTGGATGGAACAGACCCGCAGATCCAGTTTTTTTAACACCTCATCTGAAAATCAAGACTTCCATCTTGCCAGTATATCCACTTCCACGCCCTTGGAGCAGCCCGAAAACCATCAATGCCGTCATTGAGCCGGTCGATTTTTCCATCTGTTTTTCCGTGCGGCGGATATCCATGCCGTTGGTACGGACCTGCCGGGGAATGGTCGGTGGTGATGGCCAGATAGGTATATCCCATGTCCTGAGTGATTGCACCATTTTTTTAAGATCGGCCAGTCCATCGGTCTCACTGGTATGGACATGCAGATCTTCGCGTATGTCCTGCAACTGGATCGCAGGGCAGCCGGCTCTGCTCAGCTGCCTGGATTTCCCTTTGTTTTCCCTGAGTTCAGTAACACGACATAGTCCAGGTCCAGGATTTCAGGATCTGTTTTTCCTGTGACCGGAAGCCGTTTTTTCCCCTTTGAAATGCCGTATTCATTGATTTTCAGGTTCTTTTCACGGCCCGTTTCCGAAGGGCGATAGCCATGGGGATTTGGAACCCTGTGAAATGATGGAGCCCTAGGCATAGGCATCCGGGGCACCGCAGATCCACATGAAGACCGGATGTGAGTGACGTCTGGCAGAGTGGTTTCGCCTCTGGAAATGATTTTTTTATATCTGCATATGCGGTGAAATGCCCTATCACCCTGCCGGCGTACTGCTGATCAATAGATCCAGATCCCCACGGCTTCTTTCCTGGCTGTCTGAACTGCCGGGTCAGCTTGATCCGGTCAATATCCTGTGCTTTCTTTTTCATATGGGGCCAGAGCAAAGGCGCGGCCCGTTCTTCCGCGTCTGATAATAATATGCGCCCGGATTCGGATGCCATCTGTTCAAGGCCGTTTAAAACAGCGTGTTCGAGTTTTTCCCAAAGCCGTGTATGGTGCGGATTTTTTTGGCCTGGGCAGCGGCTTTAAGCTTTTTATGGTGGAAATGCCCAGTTCCTGATACAGCTGTTTTACCCGTTTGTGGCCCAGGTGTTCAATCTCCATCAAACGGGGCAGTTCTGCGGGCAGACGGGCTTGATTTCCTTCAGTTCGTAAAGGTTTTTAAACAGTCTGCTTTATCTAGTCTATGTCCTGACCGATGCCCGGGAGTGCGGTCAGATCCTCTTTTTGTTTGATCAGGTCGGGTACTGGCCGGGCCAGCCCCTTGACGGTTCTGGCGGCATTGCGGTATGCCCTGACCCTGAAAGGATTGTCTTCAATTTCCAGCAGATCCGCCATGCGGTTGAGCTGTGCTGCGATGTCCGTGTTTTGTATCGGCATGGATTGGTGGTATCCTTCAGATGTGAAACTTTCGGGTATTCCCCGACTTTCAGGTCATACAGATTTTCTTTGAATCCGAATTTAAACGTGTTTCTTCCGGGCTGCACAACAGCGTGATTTTGCACATGTGTCCTGGTGGTTTCGTAAGGCCAGGGTGCTGCCCTACCGCAGCTGTATTTCCAGTTTTTCAAGCACTTCAGGCAGCTCCGGGTTCACCCACAGGATATTGCCCCGGTTTTTATGCCCATGTATGCTTCCTCGAGAATGTTGGATGGATCCGGCCATGGCACCCAGATGAATCCCTTCCCGGGTGGTGCCGCCCTGAATATCATTAATATCGCTTTAGCGGCTTTTAGAAAACTTCCAGGACCGTTTCCGGTCCGACCGCCATCACTCAGAATGGACCACCCAGCTCAAAGAGGAGCCATAGGTGGTACGATGCACATAATAATCGATATTTTTAGAATCGTTTCACTCAAAACGTGATAATTCCCATTGTTTGAACAAAGTTTTCAGTTCAGGCGCGGAAAAACAGATAAAACAGCATGAGCACATCCGCCTGTTTCGTTATCTGTAATTGCTGACTGTCTCTTCGGCTTCCAGTATGCGGTCCATGCGCTGGATGTTGGCGTATTCCCCCGGTATTTTTCCCAGTCCAGTTCCTTGAGCCGGTCGTAATGTTCAAACTGGCTGATGATGTGCGTCGTTTCACAAAGATGATCCGCATTTTCCGGCTGATACTTCCACCAGAGATCTGTTTCAGATTCTGTGATGTGCAGGGTTTCACAAAGCTCTTCAATGCGGTCTTCGGGCAGAATTTCCAGACGTTCAATGCCTGGTCAACACCCAGGTCGCCATGACATTGGTATAGGCATTGTTGTCCAGCCCCGGCTCATCCGCATCCGGGTAGGCATCATGGTATTCATCCGGACCCATCACTTTGAGGATTTCGTATCGGTCAAAATCTTTGTTATAGGTGGCAATGCTTTCCCAGAACCGGGCGATTTCAAGCAGCACTTCCGCACCATACTCAGACATGAACTGCATATCCCCGGTGGATTCGAAATATTTCCAGATATTGAATGCAATGGCTGCATTTACATGCTTTTGAAAATGTGAATTATCCGGGATCCATCGCCCCGATTTGGGATTCGTGCACGGTCTGGGTTTCTTCTGCCGCTGCTGCCGCTCTGCTGTGTGGAAACATGGCACCCTTGTATCCTGCCGCTCTGGCAGCGGCCCGGGCTGTATCCAGCCGGCGATACCGGTACAGCAGAAGCGAACGCGTGATTTCCGGATGTTGCAGGGTAATAAACGGGTAAATATACAACATCCCAGAAGATATGCCCTGGGTAAGCTTCTCCATGCCAGCTCTCGGCAGGCACTCCCAATATCCAGATTAATGGTCTGTTTGGATGTGGTCTGGCAGCAGATGAAAGATAGAGTCGGACCACCATTTCCGGATGGTGGTCTGAGCGTTTTTTCTCCGGTCGGTCAGTGCAATGTCGGAACGCCGCCACAATTGTTTCCAAAGCCAGTTTGTGTGGGTTTTGAGCAGGGGTTCAAAATCAGCACGCTGGGATTTGCCCGGCGGCCGTGACCGCACTCGAAATGGCAATATCCCGGAGGTGTGCACCAGAACCACTTTTTCCACCACAATGGTTTCTTTCTTTTGATATCCACGGGTAGCGTTTGCCCACATATCATCATCACCATCAGCTTGGGTGCCAGTTCCAGGGCTTTGCCTTTCTGGTTATCCGGGTTCTGGCTGTCATGGCCACCCGCAGTTCTGACTGGACGGTCTGTACTTCAGATAAAGCGGCCTGTCTGAACAGAGTCACTTTCCAGAACTTCAAGGTGCCGGCTGTTCAGTTGCCGCACCTTTACCCCCGGTTCTGAACCGTGCCGTCGATGGCTGATTCCACCCTCAAGGGCACCGGTTTCATTTTCACTGGTCAGCTGATAATCACAGCCGTGCCGGTCCCCCATATGCACAATGCGCTGTTCTTCCATCCGGATGCGGCGTCCCTGTTCGTCTTCAAAAACAACGATATGGGTGAGAACCCGTTCTGGATATCCAGTTCCCGCAATAGGACCGATGGCCGTGTATTTTCAGGAGAAAGCCATTGTCCGCCTTCCGGGAAACGGAACTCAGACACAGCCAGTTGGGCATATTTACCAGATTCGTTTTCAATGTCCCTGTCGGCAATCTTGGTTTTGAGCCGGTTGTATCCTCCGGCCAGGTACGTGCCGGATAATGGATGTCGCCGGCAGACACCTGGCACTGTCTCCCCGGGTGGCAAAATAGCCGTTTCCCAGTGTGCACAAGTCATAAGCCCTTCCTGTAGGTTTATAGTTATTGTAGGTTAAATTCCAGGCAGTCATATTATCTTCCTTTTCATCAAAAAGTGTTTCTATAATGTGGCAGTTTCCTGGTGTTTTCCAGTACAAAATCTGCTGATGTCGGGTGAAACTGCCCTTGACGATCATAATGAAGCTGATGGTTTTTCAGGCTTTCAAATGCATCCTCGTCTGTAATATCGTCTCCAATATACATGGGATAATAGGTGTCCAGATTCAGGGTCAGTTTTTCCATCAGCCATGTCAGGCTTTTCCTTATGCCATTCAATGTCGGGTTGCAGTTCAAACACTTTTTCCTTCCGTGATGCGCAGTTCAGGGTGATCGGTCTGGACCTGGCGAACGGTCTGCCGAACTGCGCTTACCTGTGCCTGTTTGACATTCCTGTAATGGATGGCAATGGAAAATTGTTTGCGTTCAAGGGCCGCACCCGGGATAAGGGTCAGGGTTTTTGTTCCAGCTGACCCTGGCCTTGTCCAGAACAGGCAGAAATTCTTTTCCTTTCTGCATTTCGCTGCAGATCTGCCGGGCCGAAATATCAAAGCCGTGGCTGCCGGCATAATAGATATTGTCCAGTTTACAAAAGTTCTGAATGGTTGTAAAGGTCTCTGCCGCTGATGACGGCCACCATCCATTTTTTGGCCACTTTTTCCAGCGTTCCGCCGGGTGCCCTGGTTCAAAGAATGCCTTTTCCGGATCATTGACAATCGGGGTCAGGGTGCCGTCATAATCCAGAAAAAGGGCGATCTTCCTGTCTTTGGCCCGCTGTAAAATCTGTTGAACATGGTCCAGGGCCGGAGGCAAAGATGCCATTTCTTTTTTTCTGACCGGAAGCCTGTCATTGATGCGGATATCGCACAGATCTGAAAACACCACATCAGCGCCTGCTTTTTTCAAAATGGATTCATTGTCTGCCCTGTTTACACCGATCACCTGAAAAAATCCGCCTTTTTTTGCAGCGCTCACCCCGGATGTCGCATCTTCAAAAACAGCGGTGCGATTTGCTGTGACTTCCATGCGGCGGGCAGCCTCGAAAAAGATATCCGGGTCAGGCTTTCCTTTTATTCCCAGCTTTTGGGAAAGCACACCGTCCACCACTGTGTCGAACCAATCTGCAATCCCGACCGCCTCAAGCACGGGAATGCAGTTTTTACTGGCGGAAATAACCGCTATTTTCCATCCTTGTCTTTTGATTTCATACATCAGGCTCAATGTATCTTCGTATACTTCGGGTCCTTGTTTTTGCAGATAGGTATTGAAAATCTCATTTTTTTTGTTGCCAAGCCCATAGATGGTTTCATTGCTCAGATCGTCTGACGGATTTCCCAGGGGCAGGTCGATCCCCCTGGATTTGAGAAACGATTCCACCCCGTCATACCGGGGTTTCCCATCTACATAAGTGCGGTATTCTTTGTCTGCGTCAAAAGGAATATATGCCTGGTTTTCACGGGCAGCCCGGGTTTTTAAATAAGTGTCGAAAAGGGTTTTCCACGCTGTTGCATGCACTTTTGCCGTCTGGGTGATCACACCGTCAAGGTCAAAAATAACACCGTCACAGGTCTCTTTTGAGAGCCCGAAATCTGTTTGATTCATCTGTTTTTTCCTTTCGCCGGATACCGGTCTGAGCTGTGTGTGGTTCCGGTAATATTGAATTTTTCTAAATACACTCAACATATGTTTTTTTTTGCCGGTGATACAATACACAATAACCCCCATATTGGAGGAAATTTTCTTGTATTTGTCTATTTTTGATCTATGACGGCCTGTTGAAAAAACACAAACCCGATACAACTGCATACCCTTACGATAAAAAATGGTGGTTTTTCACCATATGATCCTTTTCCAAGGTCTGGTAGGGTTTTGAAATTGGAGGATATGCCGGATGATTCGCCGGTGGTGGCTGTTTTTTATTAACACCCATGCATATATAACAAGAAACAGGAGGAAAACACAATGGATCGCTTGAACGCCAAAACTGCATTGATTACGGGCGGTGCCCGGGGAATCGGCCGGGAAATCTGTAAACTGTTTGCCAGGGAAGGGGCATATGTGATCGTCACCGACATTATTGATGATGAAGGCGAACAGCTGGTTGAAGAAATCCGCCAAAACCAGGGCCGGTCAGAGTATCAGCATCTGGACACTTCTGATGAAAAAAATGTGGCCGATGTGATCTCGCCGGCTGACAGCCTTTCCATTCTGGTGAACAACGCCGGTATTGCCGGTCCCAACAAACCCACCCATGAAATTGACGTACAGGAATGGGACAATCTGATGAACGTGAATGTCAGGGGGGTATTTTTATGTACCAAATATGCCATTCCCCATATGCAGAAAAACAAGGGCGGCAGTATTATCAATCTTTCTTCCATTTACGGGATTGTCGGTGCACCGGATCTGCCGGCCTATCATGCATCAAAAGGGGCGGTCCGGTTGATGAGCAAGACAGATGCCTTAATTTATGCCAAACAGGGGATTCGCGTGAATTCCCTTCATCCCGGTTATGTCTGGACCCCCCTGGTTGAAGAACTGGGAAAAGCCTCGGACGAAGGGGTGGACGCCTTTCGAAAAAATCTGGACAGCATGCATCCCATCGGCCATGTAGGAAAGCCTGAGGATATTGCATATGGCGCGCTTTATCTTGCATCGGATGAATCCGCATTTGTGACCGGCAGCGAGCTGGTCATTGACGGGGGCTACACCGCTCAGTAGGGACGTTCCAATAGTAAACCCTTTTGCTTCATCGGGCTTTTTGTGCGGTCTGCCTTGCCAGCAGTTCATGCTCACCTGTCAGAATGGTTTCAATGATGCTGTCCAGGGGCTGATCGGTCCGGACCGGCATGTGCACATCCGCTGACAAATGGTCAAAAGGGTCCATGCTCTTTTTTATGGCTGCAAAATGTTCCAGCCGTGCGTCGGATACCGTGGATTGATGTTCCCGGTTTTTGAGCCGGGTTTTGATTTCCCGGTCCGGGCACCGGCATTCAACAAAAATGATGTTGGCAGATGTGTCCCGGGCCAGCTGCAGTATATCCTGCCGTTCTTTCTGCTTGCGGCAGGTGGCAT
>JAGYOW010000050.1 GCA_018399285.1 Desulfotignum sp. | reverse complement strand
GACCCGTCGGCCATAGTGTCTTTAACCGGATTCAGGTGGGGTTTTCCCTTGCCAGTATCATAGGTGAGCTGATCAAAAGGCACCGGAGACACGTAAATGGTATGGGTACCCCCGTTTTCTTCCAGGCCGTAGAGATACCCATCCATCTCTTTTGCCCGTTCCCGGGCCAGTTCAATGATTTCCGACCGTCGGCCGATCACCTGAACATCTTCCGGACAGGCCTCAATACAGGCGGGCTGTTCGCCTTTTTCCAGTTTCTGGTAACACCGGTCACATTTGTACATCACCCCGTTACCGGCAAAGGCGGGCAAAATGTCCAGGTACAGCCCCACCCCGGTCTGGCGCTGGGGGATGTCCCAGGGGCAGACCTCTTTACATTTGGACCCGCCCAGGCAGGTGCCGGAATCGATACGGGACAACCCGTTTGGTTCCTGTTTGGCTGATCCCCAGGGGCACAGTTTGACGCAGGGCGGGTTCTGGCAGTGCATGCAGCGTCTGGGAATGGTCAAAGTAATCTCTTTACCGTCTTTGACTCCGGTAGCATACTGGATATACAGCCAGTTATAGGGGGTCAGCCGGTCGGTGACATCCCTTTGGTCCGACCAGTCTTCTACCGGGACCCGGGCCGGAACCATTTTTGGAAACGGTTTTTCCGGTTCCGGAAATTTATGAGCATTGGCATCCTGGCAGGCATACACACATTCCTCGCACCCGATGCACCGGCTGATATCGATCAGCGTGGCCAGGGGCTCTTCATGGGCATTTGTGGCCGCGTTTGCCAGACCGGTGCCTGCCACCGCAGTACCGGCCGCAAAAACAGTGGATTTTAAAAACTGACGTCGTGAAACTAAAGACCTCATGACAACCTCTTTTTTTCGCTGAAAATTACTGTTTGACAAAGTCCTGAAAACTCATGGTGAGATAGCTTTCCGTGCGGATATACTTGAGAATCTTCAACAATTGAGATCCGTCCACATACCCGGGCAGATTGCTGATGCGATCCCCTTCCGGCGTCAGAAACCACATGGTGGGCAGGCCGGTCACCTGCCAGGTCTGGGACAGGGTCTGGTTCTGATCCGTATCCACGGAAATACTGACAAAATGGTCTTCCAGATAAGCCTGAACTTTTTCATCCAGAAACGTGGTCTGCTTCAGTTTGGTGCAATAGGTACACCACTGGGCGTAAAAATAAAGGAACACGCTTTTGCCCTGGTTTTTGGCCCGGGTCAGTCCCGGGGTGTAATCGTTCCAGTCAATACCGGTCCTGTCCGGTCCCGGTTTTCCGTCATCCGTTACAGGGCCCGTTACCGTTTCCGTTACACTTTGTGTCCCGGCATTTTCAGATTCTGCTGCCGGCTTGTTTCCCACCGGGGTGCCGACAAACCAGTAAACACCTGCCAGCCCCATCACGATCAGGATGACAACCAGCACCTGCTCTTTTTTCATTTATGGATATCCTTTCTTTTTTTTTTGCGTATCACAAAATTCTGTCTGTATCATTGCAAAATATCTGCAAACATGATGCCAACCCTTCAAATATCTATTTTCCAAGGTTTTCCAAGGCAATACCATGTTTTTTCATCCGTTTCCATACCGTTACCCTGGACACACCCAGAATCTCTGCAGCCCGGGTCTGATTACCGTCCGCCTGATGGAGCGCATCCACCAGAGCGGTTCTTTCCGACTGTTTGACCGGGATGGCGCCACTTGTTGCCGCAGATTTTGACTCCCGTCCAAAAACCGGGGCTGGGGCCTCGACATCCGGCAATTCTTTGAGCAGTTTGTCCGGCAGATGTTCTATTCCGATGCTTTTTCCCTTGGCCAGTACAAATGCGTATTCCACAGCATTGCGCAGTTCTCTGATGTTCCCGGGCCAGGGGTAGGCCACCATGATCCGCATGGCCTGAGGCGTGAAACCCAGAATGTTTTTCCCGGTTTTTTTAGCCAGAATCGTGATAAAATGCTGGATGATCAGCGTGATATCATCTTTTCGATCCCGCAGGGGCGGGCAGATCACCGGAAACACGTTGATCCGGAAAAACAGATCTTCCCTGAACCCGCCATTGCCGATCATGGTTTCCAGGTTCCGGTTGGTGGCGGTGATGATACGCACATCAATGGGGATGGACCGGTTGTCTCCCACCCGCTGGATCATCTGCTCTTCCAGCACCCGAAGCAGCTTGACCTGGACCGACAACGGAATATCACCGACTTCATCCAGAAAAAGGGTCCCCTGGTGGGCTGCTTCAAACCGGCCGATACGATCGGCGGCCGCCCCGGTATACGCCCCTTTGACATGGCCGAACAGTTCGCTTTCCAGGATGGTTTCACTCAACGCTGCACAATTGACCTTGATAAACGGTTTATCCGCCCGGTTTCCGGTTTCGTGCAATGCTTTGGCCACCATCTCCTTGCCCGTACCGCTTTCTCCTAAAATGATCACCGGCGTATCCAGAGGCGCCACCCCCTGGATGTGTTCAAACAGGTTCTGCATCACCGGTGTTCGGCCGATGATCCCGTGAAAACCGTCATCGATATGGTAAATGCGCTTGATGGATGCCAGTTCGTTTCTGTAACTGATATTTTCTGAAATATCTTTAAGGGTCTCCACCGCGCCGATGATTTCGTCCTGTTCGTCATACAGCACGGTGGCGGTTTTGACAATGGGGATGGTCTGCTTTCGGCTGTCCGTGATCATGCATTTCTTATCCCTTACCAGGCCCTGGGAAAACAGCTGGCACCAGTCTTTACCTTTTCCAACACCTTTGATGTCACACCCGGTGCAATTGAGTATGCGGCAGGATTTGCCGATGAGCTGGTCTTCGGAATACCCGGTCATAAGCTGGGCCGAATGATTGGCTGCCACAAAAATGCCCTGTGCATCCACCAGAATGATCCCGTCCTGGACGGAATCGATGATTTTTCGCCAGTGTTTTCCAATTTTCATGGCTGTCTCCTGTTAACTATGGTTGACAGATAACTTAACACAATATTAACATAATGCCAACAGGTTAATAGCTGTTGCGGGTCTTCGTTTTTATACAACCTGTATGTCATTCCCTGTCAAACAAGGAGATGGGGGCTTTTTCTACAGGGGATTTTTTCAGTGGCACACGTGTTGCTATACTTGTGTATGCAAAAAAAAATCCGGAATCCATGCGGTTGAAACCCGCAAAAAAATACCGTTTATTTAACCTGTTTTCCAATTTTTTATTCAGGAGAAACCATGAACACACGAACTGCAAAAAAAATCCCGGCTGTTCTGGCCATCGGTGTGATGCTGCTGACCGGGGCCTTGAATGCCGGTGCAAAAGAGTCCTGGCGATTCCATGATATCGTGGAAGCCGATTTTGTCATCGCCCATATATCGATCCCCATGACTGACAATGTCATGATTATCGATTCCAGACCTTACAAACCCATGTACATCAAAGGGCACATCCCGGGTGCGGTCAGTATTCCGGACACGGAATTTGACAAAAAAACCGATCTGCTGCCCGCAGACAAAAACGCCCTGCTCATTTTCTACTGCGGCGGGCTTGAATGTAAACTCAGCCACAAATCCGCCCAAAAAGCCGAGGCCCTTGGGTTTAAGAACGTCAAGGTGTTTGCCAAAGGATTTCCCGAATGGATGGCCCAGCCCGGTGCATATGCTTCAGTGTCTGCTGAATATGTGGCCGCACAGATCGCGGGAAACAAAACGCTTCTGGTGGATGCCCGACCCCAGAAACCCAAATATGACAAAGGGCACATCCCATCCGCCATCAGTATTCCGGATACCCGGTTTGACGAACTGTCCGGCAAACTGCCCAGACTTCTGGAAACCCCCGTCATTTTTTACTGCGGCGGGCTGGACTGCCGCCTGAGCCATAAAAGTGCGGCCAAAGCCCTGGTGATGGGATACAAGAATGTGTCCGTGTTTGCCATGGGGTATCCGGAATGGAAAAAACAGTTTGGTGCGGCTGCCGACACCGTGGCCGTAAAAGCCGGGGAAATGGAAGGGTCCATTGATCTGGAACGGTTCAAAACCATTCTGAACGACCATCCGGAATCCATTATGCTGGTGGACACCCGGGATGCGGACGAATTTGGCAAAGGCCATTTCCAGACCGCTGTCAACATTCCAGTGGAAAACCTGGAAGATAAAATTCCCGAACTGCCGGCAGACAAACCCGTGGTGTTTGTCTGTTCCACGGGTGCCAGAAGTGGAGAAGCCTACTATATGGTTCAGGACGTCAGACCCGAACTCAAGGACGTCTATTATGTGGAGGCTCAGATCAGCTTCAAAAACGACGGCACTTACACCATTAAAGCCCCCAAATAACGAATTTTGAGTACAATCTTGAATTTTTATCAAATAAACACCTGACAAGGAGTTAACGACATGTTAAAGAAAATAATAATTTTATTCACACTGGCTTTGTTCACTTTAGGGTCGGTTTCCGCCGTGTTTGCCGATGATGGACCGGACGGCAACAAACGCAAAGGCAAATACACCTACCGGAAACTGATCAAGGCCTGTCACGAAAGAGGCGAAGTGGATTCCGCCACGCCGACAGTGAGCCCTGCGGATAAAAAAATGGCTGAGTGGAAAACCATTTTTGAGTCCAAAAACTTTAGCGCCTTTGGATGCCAGCCGGAATGGGATGCTGCGTCTGATGCAGATATTTTAGATATCTATTCCTATTTTTATTCATCTGCCGCAGATTCTCCCACGCCGGCCACCTGCAAATAATTTTTAATTGATGTCCGGTAGGCGGCGGTTTCACCGTTTACCGGACCCATCCGTCACTGCTTTTTTTGGAGGCATTATGGAAAAATACCTGAATCTGAAACTGACGGGCCAAAGCGCTGCTGCCACATTCCTCTGGACAGCGGTCCTGTTCGTTGCGGCACTGATGCTCATCCGGCCTTGTGCGGCATCTGTTGCCAATGCCGCACAACAAGAAGCCCTGGGCATTAAACTGGCCAAACAGGCGGTGCGGGAAGACAAACACTGGACCACGGTGGATCATTCCAAAATCGAGATGCTGAACCAGGATTTCACCTCCGGAGACCAGATCACTCAAGCCTGTCTGTCCTGCCACACAGATGCCTCCATGCAGTTCAAGGAAACCATTCACTGGACCTGGAAAGTGCCGTCTGAAAAACAGGGCATCATGAACGGCAAGGCCGGGCATGCCGTGAACAACTTCTGTATTTCCGGCAATGCCATGGAAGACAAAGGTTGTGTTTCCTGTCATGCCGGGTGGAACGATATTCAGGGAGAGGTCAACTGTCTGGCCTGCCACGGCAAAGAAAAGTTTCCGTTCAAAGAAACCTTTGCCGATCTGGCTGCGTTTGAAGGAGATGACGATCCGGATCTTGTGGAGATTGTTGATGACCTGCACAATGGGATCCAACAGGCGGTCCAGAACATCACCCTGCCCCAGCGCAACAACTGCGGGGAATGCCATTTCAAGGGCGGCGGCGGTGACGGGGTCAAACACGGGGATCTGGACACTTCCCTGGCCAGACCCAACCGGATGCTGGATGTGCACATGGCAGAGGATGGCGCGGATTTTGCCTGTACCCGGTGCCACACCACAGTGAAACACCATATTGCCGGACGGCTCTATACCCGGCCGGCGGCAGCAGAACGTAAAAGCCTGATTGAAGATGACATGGCTTCCAAGATCACCTGTGAGTCCTGCCACAGTGCCACACCCCACAAGGCCAGCACCAAAATGAACGACCACACCGACAAGGTGGCCTGTCAGAGCTGCCACATCCCGGAATTCGCCCGGGTCAACCCCACCAAAATGTCCTGGGACTGGTCCACGGCCGGAAAAATGAAGGACGGCAAACCCTATGAGGAAAAAGGGGACTTAGGCAAACCCGTGTACAAATCCATCAAAGGCGATTTCACCTGGGCCAAAAATGTGATGCCGCAATATTACTGGTACAATGGATCATTTGACAATATCGGCATCAAAGATAAGATCGATCCCCAGCAGATCGTGGAGGTCAGCCATCCATTAGGATCTCCCAATGACCCGGATGCCCGGATCCATCCTTTTAAAATCCACTCAGGCAAACAGCCTTATGACAAAATCAACCAACAGCTGGTGGCACCGCTGCTTTCCGGACCCAAGGGGTTCTGGACCACCTTTGACATGAACGATGCCATCATTCGGGGGAATCAGACCCTGGATGTCCCCTATTCCGGCGAATTCGATTATGTGGAAACCACCTATGCCTTCCCCATCACCCACATGGTGGCCCCGGCGGAAAAATCTCTGGACTGCATCCAGTGCCATACCCGGGACAATTCGCGCCTGGCCGGTATCACCGGCATTTATATGCCGGGCCGGGACAAGTTCGCCATTGTGGACACCATCGGTTTGATTGCGGTGCTCGGGGCCCTGGCCGGTGTGACGCTCCACGGACTGGGCCGGTTTTTTACCCGTAACGGCAGGGAGGAATAATTCATGGCTGGAAAAACAATGACCAATGTTTATCTGTATACCCGGTTCGAACGGCTCTGGCACTGGTGCCAGGCATTGATGGTTATCTTTCTGATGATCACCGGATTTGAAGTCCACGGACTGTATACCCTCATGGGATTTGACACCGCGGTTGAACTGCACAATTTCATCGGCCTGTTCTGGCTGGGATCCTTTGCCTTTTTCGCTTTCTGGCTCATCATCACGGGTGAATGGAAACAATATATCCCCACGACCCGGAAACTGTTTGACGTGGCCCGGTATTATGCCTGGGGGATTTTCCACGGCCAGGATCACCCGGTACAGAAAACCCCGGGCGCCAAACACAACCCTTTGCAGCGCCTGGCCTACCTGGGCATTTCCGCCATGCTCCTGCCCGTTCAGATGGTGACAGGGCTTTTGTACTATCTGTACAACAGCTTAGGAGGTGTCTCTCTGGCGCCCATTGCATTCATTCATACCCTGGCCGCATTCCTGCTGGTGAATTTTCTGATCATTCATCTGTACATGACCACCACGGGCCATTCTTTGTTCAGCCACATCAAGGGCATGATCACCGGATGGGAAGAAATTTACGACACCACGAAAATCCAGGAGTGGGAAACCAAGGCCACCAGAAAAACCTGATTTCATTCAATTCTTTCAGCCCGGCAAAACCCCGGAAAGCGTTTATGCCTGTCCGGGGTTTTGCTGTTTATACCTGAATTTTCACGTCACCAACTTGTTTCTGGATGATACCATTATCTAAACCTCAGCATCTGTTCAAACGGTATCAATCAATCTTCTATTATGAAACAACTCTGTTTCATAATCTGTTCAATGATACACACAAATCAGTAATTTTTGTAACCACAGGTCCGCCACAGAAATTTTTCTAAACTGCCGATCTCCTGGGACAGGCTCTCGGGTTTCCTTTGCAAACCCACTTGAAAACCAGTCACATTTTGGATATTGTAGAATAATTTTCATGATATTTGGCAAACCGTCATGACAGACTGGCATATGAATTGCTTTTTTTCCATCAAGAATTCTGGCTATTAACCAAATTATCTGGAGGAATCAATGGACCCGGTTTTTTTATCCCGACTGCAGTTTGCCGCAGCCACCATGTTCCATTTCCTGTTTGTTCCCCTGACCCTGGGGCTTTCGGTTCTCATCGCATATATGGAAACCAAATACGCCCGGACCGGGGATAAAACCTATCTTCGCATGACCAAATTCTGGGGCAAGCTGTTTTTGATTAATTTTGCCCTGGGCGTGGTCACCGGCATCACCCTGGAATTTCAGTTCGGAACCAACTGGTCGCGATATTCTGCCTATGTGGGGGATATTTTCGGCTCTTTGCTGGCCATTGAGGCATCTGTGGCGTTTTTTCTGGAATCCACCTTTATCGGCATCTGGATTTTCGGGTGGAAAAAACTATCCCCTAAAGCCCATGCCGGGGTGATGTGGCTGGTGGCCCTGGCCGGGAACCTGTCTGCCGTTTGGATCCTGATGGCCAACGGGTTTATGCAGAACCCGGTGGGATATGTGATCAAAGACGGCCGGGCTGAACTGGAGAGTTTCATGGCCCTGATCACCAACAAACACGGGTTGCTGGAAATCATTCATGTGGTGCCGGCATCCCTGTTGCTGGCCTCGTTCTTTATCATGGGCGTGTCTGCCTGGCACCTGCTGAGAAAACAGCATCTGCCCGTGTTTGAACGCTCGTTTCGCATCGGGTTGGTGGTGGGACTGGTAACCGCTCTGTTCACCGCGTTCACCGGGGACCTGCACGGGGTAAATGTGTCCAAAACCCAGCCGGCTAAGCTGGCAGCCATGGAATCCCACTGGGAAACCCAGACCCGGGCGCCGCTGGTGCTGTTTGCCATCCCGGATCAAAAAAACGAAAAAAACATGGTTGAAATCGGTGCCATTCCCGGCATTTTGAGTTTTCTGGGATTTCATGACTTCAATGCGGAAGTCACCGGGTTGCGGGATATTCCCAAAGATGAGCGCCCGCCGGTTTTGCCCACGTTTGTCGGATTTCGAACCATGGTGGGCTTAGGCACCCTGTTTATTTTGCTCACGATTTACGGATGGTTCAAACGCAACAACCTGACGGAAAACCCCACCTATCTGAAAATCATGCTGTTTGCTATTCCATTGCCCTACATTGCCATGGAAATGGGGTGGGTCGTTTCCGAGGTGGGCCGGCAGCCCTGGATCGTTTACGGGTTGATGCGCACCGCTGAGGCCGTCTCCCCCATCTCCACCACCCAGGTGTTCACCTCGCTGACGGGATTTATTCTGGTATACGGCCTTTTAGGGCTGGTGGGATTCTACCTGATGGCCCAAACAGTCAAACAAGGTCCTGACGCTGCCAATCAATCAGAAAAAAGGAGTTAATACACATGGAACTGCAAGCGATCTGGTTTTTTCTGTGGGGCCTGTTATGGGCAATATTTTTCATGACCGACGGGTTTGATTTCGGTATCGGGACCATTTATCCTTTTGCCGGCAAAACCGACACGGACAAGCGAACCATGCTCAACGCCATGGGCCCTTTGTGGGACGGCAACGAGGTATGGCTCATCACCGCCGGGGGGGTGACCTTTGCCGCGTTTCCTCTGGTGTATGCCACTATGTTTTCCACTTTGTATACGCCGTTGATGCTGATTCTGTTCGCATTGATTTTCCGGGGGGTGGCCATTCATTTCCGGGGCAAGATCGACACCCCGACCTGGAAAAAGGTGTGGGATTTTCTGATCTTCATCGGCAGTTTTGTGCCGGCCCTGCTGTTCGGGGTGGCGTTTGCCAATATCTTCCAGGGCATACCCTTTGACGGCCAGGGTTTCTACCACGGCAACACCCTGAAACTGCTCAATCCTTACGGGCTTTTAGGCGGGGTTTTGTTTGTCCTGCTGTTCATCGTACACGGGGCCAACTGGATGGCCGTGAAATCCACCGGTAAATTGCAGGCACGCATGGCCGCCATTTCCCGGAAAACCTGGCTGGCCCTGGTGCCGGTGGCAGTGGTATTTCTTTTAACCAGCTACTTTGCCACAGATCTGTGGGCCAATTATTTCAGATATCCTGTGCTGTTCATCGTCACCCTGATGAATGTGGCGGCCTTGCTGAGCATCCGGTATTTTGTGGTGAACAAGACCTATTTCAAGGCCTGGTTCGCATCCGCGGCCACCATTGTTTTGTGCACGTTTTTCGGCATCATCGGGCTGTTTCCGGCCCTGTTCCCCTCCAGCCTGCATCCGGACTGGCATTTGACCGCGTTCAACGCATCTTCCAGTCCGTTGACATTGAAAATCATGCTGGGAGTGGTTATCGTGTTTATACCGATTGTAATCGGTTACCAGATCTGGGCCTATCACCTGTTCAAAGATCCGGTGACAGAAGAGGATCTGGACATGGACGAAGCGTATTAACGGGCAATCCTGCCCATGTATCAATAAATCCTGCAAGACAAAAGGAGAAAAACTATGGACAAATATGTCTGCGGCCCCTGCGGCTATGTGTATGACCCGGCGGAAGGCGATCCGGACAACGGTATCAAACCCGGCACCGCATTTGAAGATCTGCCCGATGACTGGACATGCCCCATCTGTGGCGCATCCAAAGACGATTTCGACAAAGAATAGTTGTTGAAAATCCCAGTTGGCCGATCCCTTCGACTGTTTCCGGTAATGGAATCAGTCGAAGGGATTTTCAGTTTCAGGACGCGTTCCGATCTGCTGCCAGAACATCGGTCAGATTCAGTTCCAGCATCTTTACACTGGCCAGAATCCGCTTGATGTTTTGATGCAATGCCGGAAAATCATCGGTCCGGGCTTGTAAAAACATGGCTGTATTTTTGAGATCAACAATCTTTTCATTGATGACGGCCAGTTCCTGAGAGGGTGTCATATGCGGCATCAACTTGAATTCCTTTCTCACTTTAAAGGTTGTCTTTTTTCCTCAAATCCTTGAACCGCCGGGCTTTGAGTTTGTACCGGGGAAGACTGCCATACTCAAAAAACTGTAAATCATATCCCAGATTGGTTTTCAGTCGCAGCTGATCTTTCAATCCGGATTCAACCTGTACCCGGTCCGCACCGGGCCTGAGTTCCACCTTCAGGGTGATATGATCCACATCCCCGGGGCGTTCCACGATCAGTTCATACTCATCCCCGAGTGCCTCAAAGGACCGGACCACAGCTTCCACCGCAGCCGGGCTCAACAGAACGCCTTTCACCTTTGTGATATCATCGGCCCGTCCGATGACCCCGCCCTTGATGAGCCGGAACGTCCGGCCACAGGCACACGGATCAGGATCCCACTGGATCACGTCCTTGGCGTCAAACCGGATGCAGGGCTGAGCCATTCGATCTAAGGCAGTGATCACCATCTTGCCCTTGATGCCGGGCTCGGTGATGGGTTCCCCGGTTTCCATGTCCTCGATCTCCACCAGGAACATGGCCTCGTTCACATGCATGCCAAAGGGCTGGTGTCGGCATTCATAGGACCAGGCCCCGATCTCCGTGGCACCGGAATGGTCAAACACTTTGGCGCCGAAAGCCGCTTCCATGCGCTTTTTGGTGGCCGGGATCCCGGCACCGGGTTCCCCGGCACAGGTGATTTTGTCAATGGAAAGGGATGCCGGATCAATACCCAGCTTGTTTTTCGCCACATCTGCCATGCGCAGCACATAGGTGGGGGTCGCCATCATGGCTGTGGCTTGCAGTTCCTGGATCTTGAGAATGCGTGCCTGGGTGTCCAGAACCCCGCCGGGCACCACCTCGCACCCCAGTTTTTCCGCACCGTAATGACCGGCCCAGAACGCCACAAAAATATTGTAGCCAAAGGGCAGAAACACCCGGTCAGATGCCCGGTATCCCTGGGACCAGAGAATGTAAGCCCAGCATTCGGCCCACCATTCCCAATCCTGCCAGGTATCGGGCTGGTACACCGGCTGTCCCGTGGTGCCCGAAGTCTGACGAAACGTGGACACCTCCTCCAGGGGGACACACAGGGCATCCCCATAAGGAAACGGGTCCTTGTTCTGAATGGCCTGCATCATGGATTTCTCCACTTTAGGCACTTTCCGCACATCATCCAGGGTGCGGATGTCATCCGGCGTGATGCCGGCGGCATCGTACAGACTTCGGTGAAATTTCGACTGCTGGTACGCCCAGGAGAAGATCCGTTTGAATTTGAATAATTGCAACTGTTCCAGTTTCTGCCTGGGCAGGGTTTCCAGAAACGGATTCCAGAATTCACTGTGTGTCATGAGTGTATCCTTATTGTTTCAGTTCAGCCAGGGTGGTCTTGACCAGGCTCACAATTTTTTCGCCGTCAAACCCATTTTTATTCATTTTTTCGATATAGGTTTCCACCACCGGGGCAACGGCTTTTTGCCACCGGGCCGCTTCGGCATCACTCAAAGAAATCACCTCCCGATCCAGGCTTTTCAGAAATTCCATGCCTTCCCGGTCAGAGTCATCCCAGGCCTGACCATGTTTCTTCGCCCATTCCTGATTGATTTTCATGATCACCGGCTTGAGGTCATCCGGAATCTGTGCCCATTTTTTCTTGTTCATTACCACGTAAAAAGAAGACGTATAGGCAATGGAAGTGCTCAAAGTCAAATAATCCACCACTTCCCCCATACGCCAGCCCTTGTTGGTTTCAATGGGGTACAATGCCCCCTGGACAATGTTTTTCTGAAGGCTCTGATACAGTTCAGGCATGGGCAGGGACACCGGAATGCCGCCCAAAGCAGTAATCATCTGGGCCGAAGTGCCGTGGCCCCGCAATTTCATGCCTTTGAAATCCGCCAGCGTTCGTATCGCCTTGCCTGAAGTATGAAGCAGGCCGGCCCCATGGGCATGCAGATACATCACCTGAGTATTTTCAAGCTCTTTGGGCTGCAATTTTTCATACACCGTGTTCACCACACGGGTGGCGGTAATTCCGCTGTCATACCCCAATGGCAGGTCCACTGCCTCCATCACCGGAAACCGGCCCCGGGTATAAGCAAACAGGCACATACCGATATCAGACAGCCCGGACACCACCCCGTCATAATTCTGGGTCCCCTTGGTCAGGGTCTGACCTGGAAAGTACTGCACCGTCACCCGGCCGTTGGTTTGTTTTTCAACTTCATCGCACCAGGCCTGGGCCAGCTGGCTCTGCACATGGGTGGGCGGAAAAAAATTAGAGTAGGTCAGGGTTACAGGTTTGGCAAAAAGAGTCGCACCCCAGAGCACCAGGGTGGCTGTCATAAAAATGATCCGGAAAATACTGAAAGATTTTCGCATTGTTTCCATCTCCTGCTGAAAATAATTGTGAACATGCCGTCAAATCATCGCCAGGTACGTCACTAACACCCCCTTTCCATTATATTGACGATACAAGATAGATAATTAGTACCGTGAAAATTTCTAAGAAACAAGGGGGATAAAACAGGGTAATACCAGGTATAAAATATACTTGTTTTTAATCTCTATGGGATCAGAGTTCAGCGAATCGTCTCCATAAAAACCATGTGCCGCAGAATTATTTTTCACACAGGCGGGCGGATTATGATTCTTTTTCCGACCGGTTTCCAGCGCCCAGAAAAGTCCGAAGATTTACTTTTTTGTTGGTTATGCCCAGTTTATTCCGTATCCGTTTCCGGTAAAACTCAATGGTCTTATCAGACAACGTCAGCATCTGGGCGATCTCTTTGGTGGTTTTGCCGTGCTTGATCAGATTGGCCACCTGAATCTCCGATGGAGTCAGATGGAGAAATGCCAGAGGCAGATTGTGAAGAAACGGGGACACGATATCCTCTAAGGTCGCAGCCATGACATCCAGGCAGGCGGACTGACGCTCATTCATCCGAGTGTTGCGAATCCGTTCGATATAAGGAAAGATCAGTTCCCGGATATTCACAATCATTTGCTCTTCCATGCGCTGCCGGTCTTGTTCCCGTTTTCTCAGCAGAACCCGCAGGGCGGTGTTCATCTCCTCCAGGTGCCGGGTTTTCTGCTCAAGTTCTCGAGTTCGCTGCTGGACCCGCATCTCCAGGAGGTCTTTTTCTTTTTTCTGGCGGGAAATGTCTGTGACCACGGCAAAGCTGCCTTTGAACCGGCCGGTTTCATCAAAATAAGGCGTGGGGGTCATCAGCGTATGCAGTTTGGTGCCGTCTTTTCTTGTCCAGACAATTTCATAAGCATAGCGTTCCCCTTGACGGCGCTTTTCCAGCTGGGCCATGAGAACGGCACGGTTCTCCTCATCCACGAACCGGGTCACCGGCACACCGATGATTTCATCTCTGGTCCTGCCCCACATGCGGCACAGGGTGTCATTGGCATAGGTGGTATTCTGGTTTTCATCAATCTCGCTCAGCCCGTCCCCCATGGTCTCCACCATGGTTTTGTACCGGGTCTCACTGACCGAAAGGGCATGTTTTCTGTCCGGTCTGCACGGCAGACGGGCCTCTGCTTCCGCATCAGGCCCTTGAACGTCGAATTTTGATTGTTTCATGTGCCCTGCTGATAAATATGCGTGTCAATTTTTATCATTACTGCGTCATCAGTCTCTTTTCTGCCAGAAATCAGATTTTTTTGTATATGACATTTCCTGTCATTTCCACGGGGATTTCAATCCCCATGATATCCAGCATTGTGGGAGAAAGATCTGCCAGTTTCCCGTCTTCACGAACACGGATATGCGCTTTTTGCAGCCCGGGTCTGTTGGAAATAATGGACAGCCAGACCGGGTTGTCTGTATGGGCGGTCTGGATCCCGCCGGTTTTTGGGTCAACCATTGTTTCGGCATTTCCATGATCTGCCGTCAGCAGCACGACCCCGTCATTTTCCAGCACCCGGTCAACCACTTTTCCGACACACTCATCCACCACTTTACAGGCCTTCACAGTCGCATCGAAATCACCGGTATGGCTGACCATGTCCGGATTGCGTAATTTAACACAATAAAATCATATTTTTGTGCATCCAGTGGCATCTCATAGCTTGTCTGTGACCTCATATGCCGACATTTCAGGCTGCATATCAGGTGGCCACTTTTGGGTGAAGGAACCAGTATTCTGTCTCTCATTGGGGAAAGATCCGCCCGCTGGCCATTGAAAAAATAGGTCACATGGGCAAACTTTTCTGTCTCAGCAATCCGCAGCTGGTGCAGATTGTTATCCGCAATCACTTCCCATGAGATTGAACAATTTTTCCAATGGAAAAGCCACGGCGACTTCCGCTCGGGAATGGGGAAATATCCTTATAATATTCGGTGGTACGATAAAACAAATGAGGGATCTTTGGGTCTCAAAGGCATTGAAATCATCTTTGACAAATGCTGAAATTTCTGCGGCCCTGTCAAACCGGTAGTTGAAAAATATAACGGCATCGTTGTCACTCGACCGTTTTAAATTGTTGTGTTTTCCTGGGTTTTATGGTATCGGCCTGGTCACCGACATAGGCATCCTCAATGGCGGTGGCGCAGATACATCGTCAGCGGCGTGTCGGAGACACCTTTGACCAGTAAATCATAAAACAACCGGACCCGGTCCCATCGGTTGTCTCTGTCCATGGCAAAATATCTTCCCGTAACAGATGCGATGCACCCGAACTGGTGTTTATCCATCCATTCTTCAAGGGGTTTGATATATGCAGCCGCTGATTTGGGCGGTGTGTCCCGGCCATCGGAAATCACATGGATATATACGGCTTCAACACCGGCATCTTTTAAAACCTGCAGATACCCGATCAAATGATCCGTATGGGCATGTACGCCCTGATCCTGGACCAGGCCATACAGATGCACGGCACTGTTGAACTTTTTCACATGTTTGATGCAGGCGGTCACAGCCGAATTGTCTTTCAACCGGTTTTCCTTTATTGCCCTGGAGATTCTCACCAGATTCTGGAAAACAATTCGGCCGGCACCCAGATTCAGATGCCCCACCTCACTGGAACCCTGATTTCCCTCGGGAAGTCCCACTTGTTCTCCGGAAGTATGGATCAGTGCTGTCGGATACTTCTCAATATAGGTGTTGTGGTTGATGGGATTGCATGCTGCAATGGCATTATATTGTTCATCGGGAGAAAATCCCCATCCATCCCTTATTAAAATCATATGGGGTTTTTTGCGCATAGGTGGCTCTCCTTGATTATAAGGCATTTCATGCGTGCCGGTCACGCACACGTTAAGCCGGAATCATCTCTAAAGGTACCAGCAAAAAAATACCATGGAACCAAAAAGGCGGCAAGCAAATAGATTCTGAATAACAGCAGCCATGCCCTGCCGGTGTTTTTTGCCATTATACAGCTGAAATGGCTTTCTGGATCTTTTTTGGATCGTATGTCTGTTTAATAAGGGGTCCTGACTGCAATGGTGCCAGTTCATCCGTATAGGACCTGGTGTCTTTTCGATATATAATGCCGATGGGAATTTTGTCTTCCCATTCCATGGTCAAGTCAAGGGCCTGGTGCAGGTCATCGGCTTTATATTCTTCTTTGTCCAGTGTATACACACGATCTTTATAAAATGTATAGGTGTTCTCTTTGTTAAAGGAAACACAGACCTGAAGAATATCTATCAGGCTGAATCCCGGATAGGAAATACCTGCACGGATCAATTGGCTCAAATGCTCAATCTCTTTGCAATACCCCCGGGCCACGAATCCCGCTCCCTGTGACAATGCCAGTGTCAGAGGATTGGATGCCTGGCCGGCAACCCCCTGGGGCTGGGCTTTGGTGACAAAGCCATGCCGGGAGGTGGGAGAGGCCTGTCCTTTGGTCAGTCCGTACACCATGTTGTTGTGCACCAGCAAGGTGAGGTTGATATTACGTCTCAGGGCTGCCAGAAGATGGTTGCCGCCTTCACCATAACAGTCCCCGTCCCCCATATTGACCAGAATCGTCAGATCATGGTCGGCCAGTTTGGCTCCGGTGGCCACCGGCAGTGCCCGCCCGTGAAGTCCGTGGAAAAAATTGCAGTGTAAAAAATGCGGGGTTTTGGCAGCCTGGCCGATGCCGGAAACCATCAATATTTTTTCCGGTGCAATTTCCATATCAGCCAGTGATTTTTTTATGGCATTGAGAATGCCGAAATTACCGCATCCCGGACACCACTTGTTTTCATAGTCATTGTCGTATTGTGTTGTGTCTTTCATCGTATTTCCTCCAGTACGGATTTGGTATGCTCTGCTATCCAGTTGGGTGTAAACGGCCGGCCGTCGTATTTGAGTATGGCGCTGTAAAATGAAAGGCCGGTCTGCTGGCGAATCAGCCGCCCCAGTTGTGAAGAGGCATTTTGCTCCACGGTAATAAAGTGTTTGCAGCCCGATAATGCATCTTGCGCTTTTTTTCGGGGGAATGGCCACAAATCAGAAAAATGCAGTGCACCGATATTGAAATTTTCAGATCGAAGCTGATCAACGGCTTCTCTTACGGCACCCGCTGACGAACCCCATCCCACAACAAGAACATCGCTTTCACCATGATACCTGTCCGGCCCCTTCATTTCTTCGGTCATTCCCTGTATTTTGGCCTGCCGCTTTTCCACCATGATATTCCGGTCGGCAATTGTTTCGCTCATATGGCCGGCTTCATCATGTTCGTTGGCGGTAACGCAAACCAATGCCCGGCCTTTACAGGGCAGTGCTCTGGGGGATATCCCGGATGCTGTAACTGCAAACCGTTTATACTCTGAAGGAGAAGACATATCCGCATCAGTTGTTATAAACCGCACAATTTCTGTGGGGACTTCCATTTCCCGGGTCGTCATCTGCAAAGAGTCATTAAAATACTGATCCGTGAGGATGATAGCCGGCACCTGGTATTTTTCACTAAGATGAAATGCCCGGATCATGGTGTCATATGCCTGGTTTACAGAGCCCGGGGCAAAAACGAATCTGGGAAATTCATCCTGGGAGGCATGAATCACAAAAAGCAGATCCCCCTGCCCGGTTCGGGTGGGCAGACCCGTCGCCGGTCCGGGCCGCTGGGAATTGATGATCACAACAGGGGTTTCGGTAATTCCGGCAAGCCCGAGACCTTCGGTCATGAGGGAAAAACCGCCTCCGGATGTGGCGGTCAACGCCCGGACACCCGCATAGGAGGCCCCGATTATCATATTGACCGCACTGATTTCGTCTTCGGTCTGCTCCACCAGCACGGGTAACTGATCCATGAATTCAGCCAGGTGTATCATGATGCCGGTTGCCGGTGACATGGGATAAAATGCGGCCAGCCGGCAGTCCGCTGCCAGGGCACCGAACGCAAGTGCCTGGGATCCGGAAAGGAGCTTGCCTTTGGCCGAACCATGGGAAGGCCAGTCAAAGGCTTTGGCAAAAGCCGTATTTTTGACCGCATCAAATCCGCTGCGGCCGGCAATCATATTATTTCTCAGTATTTTTTCTTTTTCTGCGAATGTGGTTTTCAGAATGTGTTCAAATGCTGAAAAAGGAGCACCCAGAAGTGCCAGACACGCCCCCGCAGCCACGGTGTTGGTCATGATCTTTCCACCTGCATCTTTTGCCATTTGCGAAAAAGCGATCGGCAATACATTTTTTTCACGGGCTTCCTCCGGCAGGTTTTCTTTGGAGTCGTCTTTTTCAGCATCATTTTCAACATCCAATAAAACCAGTCCGTTTTCAGCCATTTCTTTTTTATGACGTACACAGGTTTCAGCGTTCAGTGCGATTAGCAAATCAATTTTGTGGTGAGGGGCCAAAACCGGCTGGTCACTGATACGGATCTGTAAGAAACTGTGTCCGCCCCTTATCCGGGATTCAAAATCATTGATGGCCAGAAGATACAGACCGGCCTTGTGACAGACCCGGGCGATAATATCGCCCACGGTCTGTATTCCCTGACCTGCCTCCCCGCCGATAGTGACGGTAACATCGATACTCATAGGGTGCCTCTCTTTTTATGGATGAAATCAGGTGGTATAAATTTTTTCCCCAATCATGGGACATTTTTTGTTCAGGCCAGTTTTTCCAATGCCGCATGAATAAAGCCCGGCAGATCATTGGGATTTCTGCTGGTCACAAGATTGCCGTCCGTAACAACTGCCTCATCTACTCCCCTGAACTCGCTGACAGGTTCGGTGTATTCTGAATCTTCAAACCAATCATCGATAATAACAGCTATCTTGCTCATTTTTTTGTCCTTTCCCGGCATTTTCATGCCGACAAT
>JAGYOW010000005.1 GCA_018399285.1 Desulfotignum sp. | reverse complement strand
GTGGTGGTGGCCTTGATGATCGGTGCCACTTTGGGATTGATCGGCGGCTATAAAGGCGGATGGATCGATGAGCTGGTCATGCGGCTTTTAGATGCCATGATGGCCATCCCGGTCATCCTGCTCTATCTGATCATCGTGGTGGCCATCGGGGCATCCGCCGTCAACGTGGTCATTGCCATTTCCATTGTGGGGGTGCCGGGCATTGCCCGGCTGGTCAGAAGCCTGACCCTGGACATCAAAACCCGTGAATATATAAGGGCTGCGGAAACCCGGGGGGAAAGTGCCTGGTTCATCATGTTTGTGGAAATTCTGCCCAATACCCGGGGACCCATCATCATCGATGCCATGCTCAGGATCGGGTATGCCATCTTTGCCATGGGAACCCTGGGATTTTTAGGCCTGGGCATGCCGCCGCCATCACCGGACTGGGGCTCCATGGTTGCCAAAGGTCGGGCGTTTATCCTGACAGGCAACCCGTATGCGGCCCTGTGGCCGTCCCTTGCCATCGCTTCGCTGGTGGTGGGGCTCAACCTGCTGGCAGACGGGATTCGTGAAGAATCCATGAGATATCAGTAACCCTTGGCCCGGCAGCCGTGCTGCCGGGCCCTGACAACGAAAGCGATCCTATGGAACAGACATCAGATATACCGGTATTGGAGGTCAAGGACCTGGCCATTTCCTATCAGACCCGAAAACAATTGGTTCCTGCGGTCAGGGGTGTCAATTTCACCGTCAGACAGGGACAGACCGTGGGGGTGGTGGGGGAGTCCGGCTGCGGCAAAAGTACCATCGCCTTCGGCATTCTCGACTTTTTAGGGTCCAACGGCAAAGTGGTGGGGGGCAGCATCAAATTCATGGGCAAGGAAATGGTAGGCACGCCTAAGTCCGAGCTGCGCAAAATCCGGGGCAACAACATCTCCATGGTATACCAGGATCCCATGCAGGCCCTGAACCCGTCTTTGACCATCGGGACCCAGCTGACAGAAGTGCTCACGGCCCACACCGACATGCGCGAAAAAGAGGCCTGGGACCGGTGTATCGCCATGCTGGAACGGGTGTACATGCCGGATGCCGCCAATGTGATGAACCGGTATGTACATATGATCTCCGGGGGCCAGCAGCAGCGGGTGGTGATCGCCATGGCATTGCTCAACAACCCGTCACTGCTGATCATGGACGAACCCACCACGGCCCTGGATGTCACCGTGGAAGCTGCCGTCCTGGACCTGGTCGAAGATCTGAAAAAAGATTTCAACACCGGCATTATTTTCATCACCCATAACCTAGGCGTGGTGGCCAAGGTGAGTGAGCGGCTGTGCGTCATGTATGCCGGCGAAATGGTGGAGCAGGGTCCCATTGAAAAACTGTTTGCCAACCCGGCCCATCCCTATACCCGGGGGTTGCTGTGCTGTGTCCCCCGGCTGGGGGACAGCCTGTCCAACAACCGGCTGTGGTCCATCCGGGGGCGGGTCCCGGACCCGGCGGAAAGGGATCTGGATGCCTGTATTTTCGCTCCCCGGTGTGACTGGCGCATTGAAGGCCGTCACCTGGAAGACAAAAGCCTGACCGCTGACTGTACCTCCCGGCATCCGGAACTGGTTTCCATTGCCGACGATCACGTGTCCCGGTGCTTTCTGGGCAGAGAAACCCTGAAGGTGCCTTATGACGACTATGCCCGGGGACAGCGCGGGGCCGTGGTTCAAATCGAAGGGGATGACGATTTCTCTTCCATGGACACGTTGCTCAACATCCGCAACATGAAGCTGTGGTATCCGGAACAGAACCCGTCTCTGAAGGCCATTCTGGGTCTGGAGAAAAAATCCCATGTCAAGGCCGTGGACGATGTGTCGCTGAAGGTTCTCAAAGGCACCACCCTGGGCATTGTGGGGGAATCCGGCTGCGGCAAGAGCACCCTGGTCAAGGGCATCATCGGCCTGGAGGAACTGACGGACGGCGGCGTGGAGCTCATGGGCATCGATCTGAACCTGCCGGCCCAGAAACGGGATCTGTCATTGATCCGGGAACTGCAGATGGTGTTCCAGAACCCGGATTCCACCCTGAATCCCTCCTACACCATCGGGGCCCAGATCGGCCGGCCCATTCAGAAGTTCAAAACCGTGCCCCGGAAAAAAGTGCGCAAGGAAGTGGAACGGCTGTTGCGGGCCGTCAAGCTGGATGCCTATTATTATGAGCGGTATCCCCGGCAGCTGTCCGGCGGGGAAAAACAGCGGGTCGGTATTGCCAGGGCCTTGGCCAGCCGGCCGTCTCTGGTCATCTGCGATGAACCCGTATCAGCCCTGGATGTGTCCGTGGCTGCGGCTGTTTTGAACCTGCTCAATGAAATCAAGGAAGACATGGGGTCCACCATGATCTTCATTGCCCATGATTTGAGCGTGGTGCGGTTTATTTCCGATTTTGTGGCAGTGATGTACCTGGGAGAAATCGTGGAGTTCGGGCCGGTGGCATCCATTTATCCGCCCCCGTATCACCCGTATTCCGAAGCATTGCTGTCTTCGGTTCCCATTCCCGATCCCACAGCCAAGCGCCAGTCCATTATTTTGTCCGGAGATGTGCCCAGCCCCACCAACCGGCCATCCGGGTGCTGTTTCCATACCCGGTGTCCCAGAAAATCGGTACTGCCGGATAACGGTAAAATCTGTGAACAGGAAAAGCCCCGGTTTCAAAGGCTGCCCAACGGGCACAAGATCCTGTGCCATATTCCGGCGGACAAGCTGACGGAACTGGCCATGGAACGGGGAGATCAACGCATGATGCTGCCCACGGGCTAAGGGCTGTCCGCCTGCAGCGAAAAATTATGCGCTATCTGATCCTTGTTTCTGCTGTGATCATGCAGATGTGCCTGGGCGCCACCTATTCCTGGAGTGTGTATGTCCAGCCCCTCAGAGATATCACCGGCCTGGCCCAGGGGCCGGTTCAGGGGCCGTTTACCTTGTTTTATTTTGTTTTTCCTTTCACCATGATGCTTGCCGGCGGGTGGCTGCCGAGAATCGGTCCCCGCATCAGCGCCATGGCCGGGGGATTGCTGTTTGGCGGCGGCTGGATCCTGGCCGGACTGGGCAGTCATCACTTTTTTTTCACCGTTCTGGGAATCGGCGGTCTGGCCGGCATTGGCGCGGGCATGGCCTATATCGTGCCCATTGCCGTGTGTATCCGGTGGTTTCCAAAATCCAAAGGCCTTGTCACCGGCATTGCCGTGGCCGGATTCGGAGGCGGGGCCGCACTGGTGAGCCAGGCCGGCGGTTTTCTGATCACCCGTCTGGGGTATACCCCGTTTCAGACATTTTTTGTGTTCGGCATCCTGTTTTTATGTCTGGTGGGGCTGGCCGGCAGTGTGATGCGGTTTCCCGCGTCTGAAACAAAAATCGCATCCCGGTCATGGCTCCGGCCGGGGCAGGTGCTGGGGCATGCCAATTTCAAATTACTGTATCTGGCCATGTTCATGGGACTGGCTGCCGGATTTGCCGTGAACGCCAACCTCAAGGAAATTTTTCACAATACCGGCAATACTGCCCAGATCGGTATCACGGCCGTGTCGTTGTTTGCCCTGGCCAATGCAGCCGGCCGGGTGATCTGGGGGATGATCTTTGACCGGATTTCGGCTGCGTCCGCCATCCAGGCCAACCTGATCTGCCAGGCACTCGTGTTGGCAGCAACCCCGCTTCTGGCTGCATCGGTTCCCGGATTCTGGGCGTTTGCCCTGTTCACGGGATTCAATTATGGCGGGGTTCTGGTGATTTATGTGTCCAGTGCGGCCAGAAGCTGGGGATCTGAGCATGTTTCCCGGGTTTACGGCTGGCTGTTCACCGCTAATATCCCGGCGGCATTGTCTCCGATTCTGGCCGGACTTATGTTTGACAGGTTCCATGATTTCACCCCGGCCCTGGGCGGACTGGCGCTGCTGCTGGCGGTCACGGCGGTTCTGATCCGGTACCAAACCAAACGGATCAATGACCGGATTACCACCTATTTCAGCTGACTGTCCTTGCTGCCCCGGCGGTTGAACAAACGGACCCCGGAGTCGTTTTTCTCCATTTCCGATTGACAATGGACACACAGCCTGACTCCGGGAAGGGCCTTTCTCCGGGCCTCGGGGATCTTCTCTTCGCACACGTCGCAATGGGTTCTGCTTTCACCACGTCCCAGCTGATCTCTGGCCTGTTTGACCGCATCCGCCACACTGGCATCGATCTGTTCCTGAACCGCCCCGTCTCTTGCCCATCCGACTGCCATGCCTTACTCCTGTTTCTGTCGATTTTTACCCATTGACTGGTGTCAATATAATCACCCCCTCACCCATTTGCAAGCAGATCCGGCCATATCATGGGCACCGCAAAAAAGAGCCGCAAGTTTATTGATTTACATTCCCACGGGAACATGGTAGAAAATCTTATGAAAACAGTCCATTCCATACATTTCGCAGATGCCCGCCGCATGACACAACTGGCAGACAACAGTATCGATCTGATGGTAACCTCCCCGCCTTATCCCATGATCGAGATGTGGGATGATCTGTTTCAAAAATTGGATTCAGGTGTCAAAAAATGTCTGTCCAGACAGGACGGCCCGGCCGCGTTCGAAGCCATGCACCGGCTCCTGGATCCGGTGTGGCAGGAAAGTTTCCGGGTGCTTAAGCCCGGCGGATTTGCCTGCATCAATATCGGAGATGCCACCCGGACCATTGACGACCATTTCGCCCTGTACACCAACCATGCAAGGATCCTGTCCGCCGCCACACAGATTGGATTCACCAGTCTGCCCTGCATCATCTGGCGCAAGCAGACCAATGCCCCCAACAAGTTCATGGGATCGGGCATGCTCCCGGCCGGGGCTTATGTCACCCTGGAACATGAATATATCCTGATTTTACGAAAAAACAGCAGGCGGGAATTCAAAACCGCAGAAGACAAACAGCGGCGCAGAGAAAGCGCGATTTTCTGGGAAGAACGCAACCACTGGTTTTCCGATGTATGGTTTGACCTCAAAGGCACGACTCAAACCCTGGCCGATGCCCGGGAAAGAAAGCGCAGCGCCGCCTTCCCCTTTGAACTGGCATACCGCCTGATCAACATGTTTTCACTCCTGACCGACCAGGTGCTGGACCCGTTTATGGGCACGGGAACCACCATGGCCGCTGCCATGGCCGCGGGCCGAGGCAGTGTGGGGTATGAAGCGGACAAAAACCTGATCCCCGCGGTTCACAAAACGGTCCGGGGTGTGATGCTGCCCACGGATCAGGCGGCAGCCAGGCGGCTGATTCAGCACCAGACCTTTGTGGAACAACGCTTGGCAGCGGGCAAGCCTTTGAAATATATCAATGAACCCTATGGATTCCCCGTGGTTACCAACCAGGAAAGATGGTTACGCCTGCACGTGCCTGCCGATCTGATTCACGCGGATGAAACCCGGTTTCAGGTCACCCACGATATGGCCCCAATGCCATTCAAATACAACCTGTTTGACAACTGACACAATGACTGGAACATAACCCGGACAAAGGGGCAAGAAAAATGGTATCACCGGCATCGGAAAAATCGGTCCGGCAGATGTACAAGGAAACCCGGCTGGCCCAGAAACGCCTGGACACCCTGCTCCGGTTCCTGCCGGATCCCGTGTTCGCCTTTACCTTGAACAATACCGTTGAATATGTCAACCCGGCCTTTGAGCGGGTGTTTGGATGGAAATTGACAGAGATCCGGGGGAAAAACATCCCCTTTGTCCCGAATCACCTGCTGGAACAGGCCAGACAGGGAATGAAGCAGCTGTATGAAAACCGCACGGTCATGGATTTTGAAACCCAGCGGTACACCCGGGACGGCCGGCTGCTCGACATTCTGATCAACGGGGCCATTCTGTACGATGAAGATAACACCCCCATGGGCCAGGTTTTGATTTTACGGGACATTACCTTTGAAAAACGCATGGCCAAAACCAACCGGATCATGTTCGACATCTCCACGGCCCTGCACACCTATCACAAGCTCGGGGATCTCGTGGCCATCATCACCGCGGAAATCCAGAAACTGGTGAACGTGGAAGGGGCGTTCATCCTGCTGGCGGACAGAAAAACCGATGAGCTGTATTTTTCTCCGCCCGGTTCAAGGATGCGGCCTCCGGCAACAAATTCAAGAAACTCCGGTTTCCGGCGGACCAGGAGTGTCCGGCCATGTCTTTAAGACCGGCAAACCCTGCTGATCCCGGATATCTCCGATGTGATTTTTACCTGCGCCGGGTGGACGAAACCGATCTGGTGGCCCAAAACGTGCCCATCAAGCTCAAGGACCGGGTCATCGGTGTGGTATCGGTGGTGAACAAACTTCAGGGCCAGTTCGACGACACGGACACGGATCAGCTGATGATGGTGGCCAGCACCGTGGCCCTGCCCATTGAAAACACCCGGATCCATGAAGAGCTGGAGCAGTCCTATGCAGACCTGAAAATCCTCAACCAGGCCAAAGACAAGGTGATCAATCATCTGGCCCATGAGCTCAAGACCCCCGTGTCCGTGGTGGATGCCGCCATGAAACTCTTAGAAAAAAAACTGGCGGCCAAAGGAATCCGGGACGAGAAAATCGAGACCATCATCGGCCGGGCCCGGCGGAACCTGCGGCGAATCCTGAATATTCAGTTTGAAGTGGAAGATCTGCTCAAGAAAAAACAGTTCACTGCCTTTCATATCCTCACCCGGCTCATTGATGCCTGCGTGGATGAACTGGCCCTGCTCACCGAGATCCAGGCCCAAGACGAGACCCGAACCGGAAGCGCGGACGTGATGACCGGGGTGCGCCAGGCCGTGGAAAAAATTTTCGGACCCCATCGCCTGACCCGGCAGACCATTCCTCTGGATCAATACATGGCCCGGCACTTAGAGCGCCTGGCTCCGGATTTTGCTTTTCGCCGTCTCACGCTGGAAACCGATCTGGAAAAAACGCCCCTTGTGCACATGCCTGAAGAGATCCTGGATATCATTGTCACGGGCCTGGTCCGAAATGCCGTGGAATACACACCGGACGGTGGAAAAATCCAGATTCGTGTGTTCTCCAAAAACAACCGTCCCACCCTGGTCATCCAGGATTACGGCATCGGGTTTACCCCGGAAAAACTGCGGCTGATTTTTGAAAACTATTTTACCCCGCCGGATTCATCCGAATACACCACCAAGCAGCCTTTTGAATTCAATGCCGGGGGCCGGGGATTTGATCTGCTGCGCATCAAACTGTTTTCCGAGCGGTTTAATTTCACCCTGGACATCGACGCCACCCGGTGCCGGTTCATTCCGGCCGACACGGACACCTGTCCCGGAGATATCCGGCGCTGCCGGTTTTGCACAACGCCGGATGACTGTCTGAATTCCGGAGCCACCACGGTCACGCTGACATTTTAGCGTTTCAGATTTTTTTACCGCACTGGGGGCAGAATCTGTACGCTTTGTCCGCCACGGGTGTATCACAGGCCGCACATTTCCGGGGCACCGGCCCCAGCTTTACCAGCAGTTCCCCTTTTTTCACAGGCACCATTTTTTTGTCGAATTTGTAATCCGCGGTTTTAAGAACACTTTCAACAATGCCTTCCACAGGAGACGCCACTGCTTTCTCCTGTTTCATGATGGTGATGTTGAACAGCTCTTCCCCGGCCTTGACCACATCCCCGGGTTTGACATACATGATCCACAGATCTCCGTTGGACGGGGCCGCAGCATGGTACGGGTTGTTCGGGTCGGCCATCTGCATGGTATCGGCCCCGGGTCCCGCGGCATCCGCCACCTTGACCGTGTGGATGAACACCTCGGCATCCAGGGTGTACCGCACCACGGCCATGCCTTTGTCATCCGGGGACTCGATGCCCAGAATTTTCATGGCATGGGGCTTGCCTTCCGTATCCGTGAAAAACAGTTCCCGGCCCGGCACCAGGCCTTCAAACCAGACATCCAGGGGCACCCGGTTGGGATTGCCGAATTCCTGACGGAACAGAATGGTTTTCAGGGCGTCTCCGGGGTGGTTGAGATACATGACCAGCTCTTCCGGCGTGGCAATCCGGTTGATCTGTTTTTCCAGGGCCTGTTTTTCCGATTCAATATCTATGGATGGCAGCCCGTCCAGGGGAGAGGATTCCGTTCGGTCGGACAATGCCTTGGCACTGTTTTTTCCAAACGCACTTTCATAAACCCAGTCCGGGGGAAATCCCAGAGGCAGGCGCCCGAATTTCCCCAGCAGCAGGTTTTTGAAGGCATCGTTGCTGTCTTTATACAGCACCTGCCGCTCTTCTTTCAACGTATCATCCATCTCATCTTCCGGCGTGGAAATCACGGCATCCAGTATCCACAGCAGATGATCGACTTCTTCTTCACCCCCCCGCTGATACGCACTGGTCACGGCCAGAAACGCCGTGTTCCAGGTGATCTGGGATCCGGGTGTGACATCGTGATATTTGATGATCTGCCGGGTGCCGGCCAGAAATTTAAGCATCTGGGGCAGCAGATGGATGTATCCCTGTTTCATGGCCCCTTCCTGGGAAGAGGAGGTGGCCCCGCCGGGCATGCCGTGGTGAATCACGTCATGATCGATTCCCTGGAAAAAAGGCGCCGTGTACCGGTCATACCAAGGCATGATCTGTTTGAGCACAAAATTGCTGTGACGGATCATATCCTTGTTCAGACGGATTTTCAGCCCCAGCTCTTCTTCCATGTAAGCAGCCGTGGACAATACCTCTCCCTGGCCGTACCAGCGCACGGCCGCACCGATGGCCGTGTCCACGATATGGGCCCCGGCTTTGGCCGCGGCCCCCACAGCCGGGACAAACAATCCGTCCGTGCAGTGGCGGTGATAATGGAGCACCAGATCCGGATACTGTTTGCGAATCGCTGTCACCAGCGCGGCAATGAACCGGGGTGGACACACCCCGGCCATGTCCTTGAGCCCCAGAATGAAAAGGGAGCAGGCTTTTTGGGCGGATACGCCGGCCACATCCGCGGCCTGCCGGATGATTTCCTCCACCACCCCCATGTAATGATTCACATCAAACCCTTTGGCCCAGGACAAAGACACGGCCGGCTGCCACACATTGGCCCGGGAGTTCATCACCACCTCGGCCAGGGGCCGCATATTTTCGATATGATTAAGGAAATCAAAACACCGCACAATGTCATGGTGCTCACAGATGAATTCACTGGTGAACTGCATCAGATTTTCCGGCTGGGGCTTGTACCCCAGAAGATTGGTGGATCGCACCAGAATCTGCTTGGGCGTCAGGGGCGCGAACTGGTCCCACATTCTGGCTTCATTGAAGGGATAGGTCATATTGGCCATCATGGCCACATGAAAATGGGCCCCGCCCCCGTTTTCCAGGGAGAAAAATCCGCACCGGTCCAGATACGGCCCCATGAGTTTGTCTTCGGCCAGGCGGAACCGGTTGCCGGAGTTTGACTGGGTGATATCCCGGGCCGTGGTGTCTGAAAAATGAACGATCCCGGAATCCCGGACATAATCGATCAAAGCCTGGCGATCGCCCCGGGGATAAGGCCCGGACGCCGGAAGCGGTGGCAGGGACGGCAGCACCGGGTTGAACGCTCCCACCCGCTTGTCAGACACACCCCGGTAGTCGGAGAGCTGGACATGGGGATTGTATCCCGTGGCGGAAATGTCCGCGATCAGCCGTGACAGGCGCAAGGCTTCGGATTCGCTGTCCTGGTAACGCATCAGTCCCGGGGTTTTCTCCACAAACCGGGTGTCATACTCACCGGATCTGAACACGGGATCCGCAATAATCTTCAGGTGAAACGGAATGGTGGTTTTCAACCCGCCGATGACATATTCCTTTAACGCCCGGTTCATCACCGCCAGGGTCTTTTCCCAGGAATCACCATGGGCGATGAGCAATGAGGCGGCCGAGTCATAGTTGGAGGGAAATTCATACCCGCCGGCAATACAGGAATCCAGCCGGACCCCGGGGCCCCCCGGCGAGATATACCGCACAATATGGCCGGCATTGGGGGCAAAATCGTTTCTGGGGTCTTCGCAGTTGATGCGCACCTGTAGGGCATGGGCCACGGGTCGGGTTTTTTCTTGCGTGAACCGCAGAGTGGACCCGAATGCCACGGCAATCTGTTCCTCCACCAGGTCGATGCCGTACCGGCACTCCGTGATCCCGTGCTCCACCTGAAGCCGGGTATTCACCTCGATGAGATACGGATTCTGGTCTTCATCCACCAGGAACTCCACCGTGGCAAGGGAATAATAGCCCACGGCCGCCACCAGGGCTTTGGCATAATCTTTAAGCCGTTGCCGCAGTTCTTCGGTCATTTTCGGCCAGGGAGACGGGGTGATCTCCACCAGTTTCTGGTGATTCCGCTGCACCGTGCAGTCCCGTTCGTCAAAAGCAAACACATTGCCGTGCTGGTCCGCAATGACCTGGATTTCAATGTGCCGCACCGAGGTGAGCAGTTTTTCCACATAAATTCTGGGATTGCCGAAAGAAGCCTGGGCCAGGACCGCGGCCTTGGAAAACGCGGTTTCCAGCTGGTCCATGTCATATATTTCATAGATGCCCCGGCCCCCGCCGCCGCCCTCGGCCTTGAGCATGACCGGCAGTCCCATCTCCAGGGCGATCTCCCGGGCTTCGGCCACCTCCACGGCATCCAGAGAACCCGGAACCACAGGCACATCCAATTTCCGGGCCAGTTCTCTGACCTTTACCTTGTTGCCCAGAAGGGTCATGGGTTCCGTGGGCGGACCGATGAACAAGATCCCTTTTTCCGCGCATTTTTTCGGAAAACCGGCGTCTTCGGAAGCAAATCCCCATCCCGGGTGCACGGCCACCACATCCTGTTCTTTGGCCAGTTTCAAAATATGGTCGATATCCAGGTATGCCCGGGGATTTTCCCCTAAAAGAATCAGTTCCTGGGCACCGGAGGTAAAGGGGGCGGTTTTGTCCACATCGGTCACCGTGAGAACCGGAACCGCCATGAGTTCTTCTCGGATGGAACGGATAATCCGCCGGGCGGTAATACCCCGGTTGGCCACCAGAATTTTTCTGCCTTTGATCTCACTGACCACTTGTTCAAACGTTTTTGCTTCCATATCATACTCCTTGATACCTAAAATCATGTCACCCTGGGATAAAGCGTTCCTGAACAGATATAACGGATGCCTTTTTTTGTCCTGACGCCGAGCCGGCCCTGGTCATCCACACCCTGAACAATGACAGGGCCATCCAGGATCCCGGCATGTGCCAGCACCACGGTTTCTTTCTGCCATGCCAGAACCGCATTCACTTCCCGGACCACTGCATCCGGGTCCTTTGTCATGACAGGGAATCGATCCAGAATTTTTTCAAAAAAACACCCCCATATGTCAAAAAGTTTCAACTTTACACCAGAAATGTTCAAACATCCAGCCGGCAGATGAAAAAAATTTTCCAACACACTGTTTTCAGGCGCGTTCTGAATATTCATACCGATCCCGGCCATGAAAACACCCTGTTTTTCTTCAATCAATACCCCCCCGGCCTTGCGGCCATTGACCAGGATATCATTGGGCCATTTGATGCAGGCCGGAATATGGATGTCTGCCAGTGCCCGGATCAGGGGCAGGGCCGTGGCCATGCACAGCAGCGGGCCTAAGTTTTCAGCCGTATCCGGCAGTCGCAGGGTGATGGCCAGGCTGCCGGGTTCGGACACCCAGACCCGGCCCTGCCGTCCCCTGGCCCGGGTCTGGGCATGGGCCAGAATCCAGGCATATTCGGGAAACCGGTTCCGGTTGTGCAGGTGCCATGCCAGATTCATGGTTGACTCACATACCGGAACGACAAATCCTGAACAGCCGCAGCAATGGGCCGGCGTCAGACCGGGGATACCCAAATCCATCACCATATCATTTTTTCTTCTGATGGTCTTTTCCCAATGACCGTTCCTTTTTGTCTGACTCAATGCGTGGAAACTATTATATATATCACATTCCTGGTTTTCATTCCAAATCCTGTTTCATGTCAATAAAAAAAAACAGGGTTCATTGTCATTTCAACTTTGATAATTTTTTCCTCCCGATGGGGGTCTCTGGTAAATTTAATTGACAATTTTAATTGTTTCCGTAGAATAACCTAACCGACCGCTAACAGGAGAAACCAAATGAACATTTTAACCTTGCTGGGCAGTGCCCGGAAAAAAGGAAATACCGCCACTGCTTTAGGGTGGGTGGAAGATGCCCTCACGGGCATGGGCCATGATGTCACCCGGGTGTATCTTCACGGCAGACTTTTGAACGGGTGTATGGGCTGCAACCAGTGTAAACAGGTACTTGATGCCCCGGGATGTGTCCAGAAAGACGATGTCCCGGAAATTCTGGCGCAAATGGTGGCTTCGGATCTGATCCTCTACGCGTCTCCTTTGTATTTCTGGGGAGCGAGCGCCCAGCTCAAAGCGGTCATAGACCGGACCTACAGCCTGTATACCCGATACCATGAAACCGACCACGCCTCGTTGCTGCAAGGACGCCGTCAGGCTGTTTTAATGACGGGTGCCGGCGGATGGGACAACAATGCGGAAGGGGCCTTCACCGCGTTCAAACGGATGCAGAATCCCCACAAAACCCATTATGCCGGTGAATGGTTTATCGGTAACTGTACCACACCTTCGGCGATGACCCCGGCCATTGAAAATAAGGCCCTGGACTTTGCCCGGCAGATCAGTGTGTGACCATGGAAAACAAAACCAGTATGCAGATCATGATGCGGCTGCGCCAGATTATTCAGGAAATGTCGCGGCATTCCAAACAGTTGCAGGAAAAATACAAAATCACGCTGCCCCAGCTGATCTGTCTCAATGAAATTGCGGATCACGGGCCCATTGCCATTGGTGCGTTGACCCAGATCGTTTTCATCAACAATTCCACGGTCACGGGCATCATCGACCGTCTGGAGCGCCGGAACCTGGTCCACCGGGTAAGAATCAGCAAGGACCGGCGCCAGGTGCATGTGGAAATCACCCAGGCCGGCAGAAATTTCCTCGAAAATGCGCCGACCCCCATCCATCACCGGTTTATGGAAAAACTGGAAAAAATGACTTCCCGGGATGTATCCCTGCTCATGTGGGGGCTTGAACTGTTAGTAGACATGCTGGCCCAGACCGATCCGGCCTCCCCCTCTCCGACTCCGCCGTTACATCTCATTGAAGCAGATGATGACATGTCCGTTCCCAACGGAAACATATAACCGAAAATATTTTTACCCCCATTGACTTGACAATGCCCTTTCATCAATGGTATTTATCTGTTTGTATATTTTGAACAGAAAATATTTTACTGCGTAAATACCAAAATGAAACCTTCACAACCCTATAGCACCCGGTGTTCTGCCGGTATACCCAGCTGCAGGGGCGGTTTCATGCCCGGCCCAACCCATTCGGTCGGAATTCAATAACATAAATCTTAACGACGGGAGAAAAAAGATGAAAGATTTTTCATTTGTTTTACCGCAAGTCGATAAAGCCGATCAGGGAAAAGAAAAAATTATCGTCACCTACAAAGGGGAAACCCGAGAACTGCTCACCCATGATTACGGGGAGATTTATAAAATACCCGGTCTGTATGAAAACCTGTTCTACGACACGCTGGCCTGCCAGTCACCCCAGGTCGTGTGCGGGCTTCTGGAAAAAGCCATGAACGGCAATGCTTCTAATTCACAAGACCGGGTGGCCCTGGATGTCGGAGCCGGCAACGGCATGGTGGGAGAAGAACTGGCAAAAATCGGTTTTAACACCATCATTGGTGTGGATATTATTGAAGAGGCGGTGGAAGCCACCTTACGGGATCGCCCCGGCATTTATGACGAGTATTTTATTGAAGACCTCACGGATCTGCCTGAAAAAGTGGAACAAAAAATCCTTGAAAAAGATCCCAACTGCATGTCCATCGTGGCGGCCTTAGGGTTTGACGACATTCCACCGGAAGCGTTTGCCAGCGCGTATAACCTGATTTCTGAAGACGGGTGGGTCGCCTTTAACATCAAAGATGAATTCCTTCAAGACAATCATCCGTCCGGATTTTCAAAACTCATCGACGAAATGGTGGCCTCCGATATCATGGAAATTGTTGAAAAAGAACAGTATCAGCACCGGCTGTGCCTGGACGGCACCCCGTTGAACTATTATGCGGTGGTGGGAAGAAAACAGGAACCTGTTTCCGATACCTTCATTGCGCAATATCAATAGCAGATCGATCATCAGCCACCAGATCGTACTGAATACCGTCCTAAAACCAAAAAAAAAGGGAGAAAACCTTTATGTTACAAGATGTGAACACGTTTCAACCCCGGTTGAAAGTCTTTAATAAAAAACAGGCCATGGCTATTCATGATGCGGCCCTGAAAATACTGGCCACCACGGGATTCCGCATGGAACATGACGGGGTTCTGGAAATGCTTCTGGATCATGGGTGCACTCTGGACAAGGACAACCGGGTGATCATGCCCGAAGCGCTGGTGGACAATGCCATCATGTCCGCCCCTAAAAAATTCGATATATATGATCAGACCGGCAACCTGGCCATGCCCCTGGAAGGGGAAAACTTTTTCTTCGGCACCGGGTCTGACACAATTTTTACCATAGACCTGGAAACCGGTGAAAGACGGCGCCCCGTGCTCGCCGATACCGGCAACTTCGCCCGGCTGGTGGATGCGCTGCCCAACATGGATTTTTCCATGTCCATGGGAAACCCGGAAGATGTGGAAATCGAGGAAATCTATGTGCGGGTGTTTGAAGAAATGGTGCGTAACAGCAATAAACCCATCTGTTTTATCGCAGACAGCGGCACGGATATCCGGCAGATTCACGACATTGCCTGCGCTGTGGTGGGCGGTGAAGAAATCCTGCGCAAAAAACCGTTTCTGTTCAACTATTCCGAAGCCATCAGCCCGCTGCTTTATCCTGAAAACGTCATGGAAAAACTGGTATTCTGTGCGGAAAAAGAGATCCCCATCTGCCTGCCTTCAGGTTGCAATGCCGGTGGCGGGGGACCGGTGACCCTGGCCGGGGCCATGGCCCAGGGCATTGCGGAAAATCTGGTGGGTCTGGTGATCCATCAGCTCACCAATCCGGGCGCCCCGTTTCTGTTCGCCCCCAATGTGTCGGTGCTGGACATGAAACACACGGTCGTCTCTTATGGATGCACGGAATGGAGCCTGACCCAGTCGGCATTCGCCGACATGAGAGATGAACTCTACCAGATTCCCATCTGGTCCTTTGCCGGATCCACGGATTCCAAAGTGATCGATGCCCAGGCCGGGGCCGAAGGCATGCTGTCCATTATCACATCCCTGCTCTCCCGGTGCAACGTGATCCACGATGTGGGATATATCGAATCCGGACACACCTCCAGCCTGGAAATGCTGACCCTGTCCGATGAACTGGTGGCCATGGCCAAATTTTTTGCCGAAGGGATCCCTGTAAACGAGCAGACCCTGGCCCTGGATGTGATCGACCGGGTGGCAAATGGTCCGGACAATGCCATATTTTTAAGCGATCCCCATACTTTTGCCAATTTTCGCACGGCCCATCTTATGCCCGAACTCATGAACCGATCCCGGTTTGACTCCTGGGAAAAAGACGGGAAAACCGATCTGTTCACCCGGTCCAATGAAAAGGCAAAAGCACTGCTGGCCTCCCACGAGGTCAAGAAAACACCTGTGGCCGAAGAAGCACTGGCCGCTCTGTAGCGGTTTTTTGTACGCAACACAGCACAGACCGGATGGATACGACCTGTTTTATCCATCCGGTCTGTGCTGTATTTCAGGCCCGGCTTCGGCGGGATTGAAAAATTTCATGGCCGCGCCCATCAGACTGATGACCACCGGCAGCAGATAGTCGGATATGATGCCCGGCTCGCCATGTTTGTCCAATGGGCCGGGCACCATGACAATATGGCTCAACGGATATTTTTTCAAATTGGCCAGGCGGGCATCTTTGGCAAATCCCTGCTGGGTGATGACCACCATTCTTGCATACCGGGAACCAAATGTGGCCAGTTCATCCAACGCCGCATCAAAGCCCATCTCACTGGTGGCGTCAATGATGATCAGACAATCGTTGTCTGTGTCATACTCCGGTCTGAGTACCGGCAGATACCACTGATCATCCACATAAAACGGCAGGACCGCTTCCGGCGAAAACAGCATGGGTGTCCGGGATAAAAACGCATCCACTGAGGCCCCGCCCAGATACCGTGTTTCCCATACCCGAACCTGTTTTTCCCCATGAATTTTGATCATGGGGTCCCGGGGTTCCAGTTTTCGATATTTTTCCTGCACCTGACAATCCACCAAAACCAGATGGGAATACGCGGAAACCCCGAAGGGATCGCTTTCCACGCCCCAGGATCGGGCTGCGGCAAATGCAATTTTCCAGGCACTGCAGTTGCCCCGCATCCCCGTTAGAAACAATTGCTTCTTGTAGCTCTGATTTTCATGAAGGGTTTGCTGAATGCTGCGATGCAGGGTGCTGTCCGCCAGAAGGGTCTGGATGACCGGCAACAGCGTCTTGAAATGCGTCATAAACCGGGTGGCACGGCCGGGGAACTTATATGACATGATTTTTGCAAAAAACAGGGATAACGCCACATAGGCCTGCTCATACCGGCAAAACAAATCCGGGTGTTTTAAATAAAATGGCTGTAAAAGCACTTTCGGGTCTTTTTTTCCGGAAATGACTTTGTTTTCCGGACCGATCCATACCATGTTTTTATGCGAGCGGGCAAACACCGCAGACACCCGCTCCGCGGCCGGTGTCTGAGACGCCACCACCACTATCAGGCTGTCTCCCAACGTAACCCCTTTGAGTTTTTCGGCAAATTCCACCTGAACGGGAATTCCCAGAAACGGTTCCCACAGTCTGGCCAGATTCATGCATCCGGTTTCCGCCTGCTTGTCCATGGGAACAAAAATCAATACCCCGTCTTCGGCCAAATTTGTAAAAATCAGGTCTGCCAGCCCGGCCAGCACGGTATCTTCGGATCGGCCTTCGGGCAAAGAGAACATCCCGGAAAATGCGTCGGGTTCATTCAGAATACGTCCGAGTTTTAGCAGATCCTTATAAAACCGTTTTTCAACGGGATCTGATGCCAGCGTCAGCCAGCACAGGGACCCGGACCGGGGCACCACCGGATACATCCCAAAACCCAGATTGTCCTGTTTTTGATCCATATCATCCAGAATATCTGAAAAGGACCGGTCTTTGCCGTTCCGGGTCCGGCCGGCGGTCACGGATTTGGCCATGTTCCGGGGCATTTCATTGGCCAGTCTGCCATGGGCCTGGCCAAAATAAAATCCCAGCAGAAACAGAAGCGACAGATCCACAAAAGGTTGAAAATGATCCGGCAGCTTGGGCACCAGAATCACCTGCTGGGCAAATCGCTGAATCTCTTCCAGTTCCCGGTTCGGATAGGTGATGGCAAAAAATGTCCGGCCGGTTTCATGCAGGGCTGCCATGAACCGGACCGCCTCATCCAGGCGATGACGGCTGGTGGCCAGTACCAGAACGAACTCGTCTTCAGCCACAGGAAAGTTTAAAAACAGCTCCTGTTCCGAATAATCCACTGCATTCCCCAAAGAGGTCCAGGCATTAAGTTCCAGGTTCAATGCGCCGATTCTCGCAGCCCCCACATCGTGATACGCATCCACAATATAGTGCAGCACTGATTTTCCGGAAGCAACGGCAATCTCTTTGCAGAAACGGGTCACATCCGGATTTTTAAAAAGGTCGTCCAGGTGGCCGGGAACCGGAAGGATCTCTTTGACCCGTTCACCCACGACGTCCCGGGTTCCGGGCGTGGCAAGGCAGATGGACAGACAGAACAGATCCAGAGTCAGCAGCATGCACAGCGCACTTTTCAAGGGGGCCACGGTCACCTCTTCACCGCTGTATACCGGGATGACACCGGCACTTTTCCTCACCACCAGAGCCATGTCTGAAAACGGTTTTTCCGTGATACCCACCATGAGAATATGGTGCTTGAGCAACACCCCGGCAAAATCGATCATATCCGAGGTGGTACCGGACCAGGAAACCATGACGATCAGGTCCCTGTCCGGGTTGATGGCGGTTCTGACATCAGCGAAATCCTGGGGAGCGGCCACCAGCAGATTGACTGTGGGAAAAAACGGCTCCATGGTTTTTTCAGCGATTTCCGCCACCATATAGCTGAATCCCGTGCCCACCAGAATGATCCGGTTCAAATTTGTCAGACCGCTGCCGAAGCGTCTTTCCAAAAGGCGCTGCCGGATATCGAACCGGGGCAGACATTGTTTAGTATCTGCGTATCGGTTCACAATATCTCCCATCAGACCGGGAATTTCGTCCAGGTGCTCTTCATAAAACGTTTTGCCGAAATCTTTTTGAAACGACACCGGCGTAATCCAGGTTTGCTCAGGCCGGATGTCGGACCGGATCCTGCCGGAAAAATCTTGAATCTGCAGATGCCGTATCACGGCATCTTTACCGGCGGTTGTCTGAATCCGGGCAAAAATTTCAGGCTGGTCCAGCACATAGACATCCACCAGAAACGGCTTGAGCAGTTCTTTTTTGGCTTGTCTGAACCAGACATTTTCCGGCCGGGAATCAATACTTGAAAAATCGGATTCCACGATCATGGATTTTTTTGAATATGTTTTCATCAGCTTGAACAGCTTCACCCGGGTGGACCGGATCAGGGTCTGGGGAAACAGTCCCAAAGCGGCATTGATATCCGACACCACCATGAAATCGGATGTGTCCCGGCGCTTGACAATATACACGGGCCGGTGGTGGGCCGCCACAAACAGACGGTCCGGTGACACCCGGCTGATGCCGGATACGGCAAACTGCCCGCCGGACTGGGTCATGGCCTGCACGGCTTTGATGAACGCCATTTCATCGATGTCATGGATGGTTTTGTTGCTCAGGGTCTTGAAAATGGTATAATCGATGGACTGGCTGCAGATGGACAATTCCTCCAGTCCCAGTCGATGCTGGTCTTCAATGGTCCTGTACCGCTGATTTTCATGCCAGGCCGTTTCAAAATAATGCCCCCAGAGCATGGCAAACAATTCCGTGGAATTTTCCGTACGCAGCCCGATATTTGCCACCCGGGTGACATACTGGTGGATCCGGGACTCCACGTCTGAATCAAACTGCCCGTTGAGCACCACGGCACGAACCTTCTGACGGTCCATGAAGGGGTGGGCGTTGCGCACGGAAATGGCCGACTGAAGGGCCCAGCGGCCCTGGCCGATCACCGGCTGAACCATGGACAAAAGCAGCAGCGGATGGGTCGGGCCGGGGACATGGCCCGCAGGCAGATATGCACCGGCCGGGGCTGCCTGGGCCCGGTGCATGTAGATCTTTGTCTGGTAATGGGCCAGAACGGCCGTGACAGCGAGGCCATAAACATTGCAGGTGCGCTCGATCCGGTAAAGAATCTGCCAGTGCCGCACCGGACGATCCGTCTGGGCCTTCCAGAAGGTTTCAAAAATCAATTGAATATTTTCTGCCGCCTCCGGTGTCAGGCCGTTGAGAACCCAGGCATCCAGGTATCTGAACAGATGGGCAATGCCGTCTGTTGTATAGTCGGCAGGCAGAGTGATCCGGACTTTGCGAAGAAAATGCCAGACATATTTTCTGGCAAAAGGATTTTTCTGTCCCTGTTTGCTGACCACCCGCCGGGGACGGACCGGTGCCTCATCATAGGCATACCGGTTGAAGATAATCTGAAATTCATGAAACAGATCAGCCGGATCTACAGCCAGAGCACCTGATTTTTCCGCGGCATCCACCTGAACGGCCAGTTCGTTTCGGATCAGTTTTTCCACCACGGCCACGGGCAGGTCATACGTTTGGATCAGATAGTCCATCGCCGCTTTGAGCGCCTTGGGAGAATCAACGGCAAAGATTTTTCTGATCCGGGGGTCTCCACAGGTGCCCGGCATCACCTGGACCGGGTTCTGCAAGTTTACCATCTGAGACCAGGTGGGAAACGATGTGGCTTCATGGAAAGAAAACCCTTCATGGGCCAGCAGCCGTTTCTGGAAACGGGCGATGTAGCCGGCCTGGCTGTCGGTATCATCTGCCATGAATGCCCCGGCCTGCAGGTCGGTTTCCTCGAACACGGGATCCAGCATAAGCCGGTCGATCAGGTTTTCCACCGACCCCAGAGCCCGCCGTATTTTCAAAGGTTCCAGATCACTGCCGACCAGTCCGATGCCCGTGCTGTCCGGCGCCCGGTAGATAATGGCCCACATCCCGGTCAAAATACGGGTCAACCGGTTCTGGGCATTGCCGTAATAGACCACAATACCGCACATATTCGCTTTCCTCCGGAATGATTACCCAATACTGCCCATCTGATTTACCGGACTTTTACACGCCTTTCCGTATTTCATCAACCCATCAGTTCTGTTTTGGTACCAGAATATTGAATTTTCCCCGGATGGCCGCATCAATATCATCCGGAATGTAGGCGGTTTTGTTGGCCAGCAGTTTTCTGGCAATACCCAGGGCCCGCTGACGGGCATCCATGGCACCTTCCTTTTCCCATCGATCCCGGTTTTTCCGGTCGGTCACGCCGTTGCCGTAGAAATATTCTTTGCGCATATGGGACATGGTGTGGGGCGCGGTCATGAAATTGCCGGCCGGGCCGATACTATCAATGACTTCCAGGGCCAGATGTTCTTCATCCACGTCAATGCCGTTCAATACTTTGCAGCAGTTGCCGATGATCTCGTCATCGATGACAAACTGCTCATGGGCAATGGTGAGCATGGATTCCAGCATGCCGGCACTGTGATGGATGTAGTTGGAGCCGCCCATGGATGCCAGCACCGAGGTCAGGGCTTTTTCATACCCGGCCTGGGCATCGGGCACTTTGGCATCGGACAGACCCGAAGAGTTGTAGTTGGGCACCTTGATATGCCGGGACATCTGGTGGATGGCCGCGTTCATCATGCCGCATTCCACGGCCCCGCCGCAGTACCCCATGGTGGCCAGGTTGGCCATGCCCGGAATACCGCCGTACAGCAAAGGTGCCCCGGGACTGGTCATCTGGCAGAGGGTGATGCCGGCCAGTTCTTCGGCATGCAGCTGGGCCAGGGTACCGGCCATGGTCAGAGGCGAGGTGGACCCGGCCATGGGAGCGGAAGACAGAGCCACAGGGATTTTGTGCCGCACGGCTTCCTGCATGATTTTTGTGGACTGGGTGCACAGCTTGAGCGGACTGATGGCAAACGAGGTGATCACGGAAATGATGGGCCGTTGTGCCAGTTTTTCTTTGCCGCCCGCGATCATGGCCGCCATCTCCATGACCTGATGAAGCCCTTGCTCATCGTTCACCCCGGACATGACATGTTTGCCGGATGCAGACAGGCAGGCGTAAAACATATTGATATCATAGTCTTTTTCATCGATATCCGTGGGGATGCACGGCCGGACCAGAAAATGGATATGCTTGAGCTGGTCCACCAGCCGGGACACCTTGTACAGGTCATCCAGGGTGGTGGCCCGGACCTCACCCGTGTCCGGATCCAGGATCTTGATGGCGGCCCCGCCCGTGCCCAAGTGTACCCGGTCTTCGGTCAGATTCAGGTCATATTCCGGGTTTTGGCCGCAGAGCACCACTTTTTCCGGGGCTTTTTCCACCCAGGTGGTGACAAGATCCGACGGAAACCGGATCCGTTTTTTGTCCCGGTCCACAGATGCCCCGTTTTTCTCCAGCAGGGCTGCCGTGTCATCCAGGCCTGATTCATAGGTAATCCCGGTTTTTTCCAGAATGGTCAATGCGGCATGGTGGATGGTTTCAATCTGTTTTTCGGACAATGGCTGGTACTGCCCGCCCTGTAATCCCATTAAGTTCATCGATTTTTCCTCCCGTTTTATGCAGTTGCCTTTCTTTTTTGACAGTTACACACATCCTGTTTTTCGTTATGTCACGGCAGGGCACAGGTGTCAACAAAAGTGTAACAAAAACCATCTTTTTTTATTGTTCTTGTAAAAATTGAATGCTTTTGTTACAAAATTACTGGGTAAAATGTGAGATCCAGCAGGAAACCAGACAAATGACCATGAACCGCTAACCAATGGAAAATCCATGACCCATAAACCCGGCTCTCTGCAAGCCACCATTCATGAAAAATATGACACCCTGACGGCCAAGAGCAAGCGCCTGGCGGATTTTGTTCTCTTAAGCCCGGACAAGGCCGTGTTCATGACCACCCGGCAGCTGGCTGCGGCCGTGAACACCAGTGAAGCCACCGTGGTCCGGTTTGTGCGGCAGCTGGGATTTACAAACTACGCTATTTTCATCAACACGCTGCGGGATCTCATCGACCGGGAACTGACCCTGGTGGAACGGGGGAAAATGAGCCATCTGGTGGCCGGCAGCGAAGATGCGGAACTGGACCGGCTTATCAACCAGGATATCCGCAGCATCCGGGCCATGCACAAAAATATCGATCCGGCCGTGGTACAGGCGGTCAGAGACGCTTTGAAATCCGGGCCGGCCGTATATGTCATGGGGTCCCGGCTGTCCTATTCCTCAGCCCACTACATGGGCTGGACCCTGTCAAAGCTTCGGCCCGGTGTCTGCATCCTCAACGGCAGTGACCGAACTTCCATGGATCAGCTGATTTTCGCGCCGCGGGAATCCGTGGTGGTGATCATTGCCACCTCCCGGTACCCCAACGAACTGGTTCGTCTGGGCAAAATTCCCCGGCGCCAGGGTTTCCGCCAGATTCTGATCACAGACAGTGCCTCCTGCCCCCTGGTCCAGTTCAGTGACTATGTCCTGATCACCCCCCAGAAAAGCATCCCGTTTCTGGGCACCCCCGTGTCCATTATCAGCCTGATCCATTACCTGCTCCACACCCTGGCATCGGATATGGGAGAGGCCCTTAAACAGCATCAGGAAAAACTGGATCAGGCGTACATGGAAAACGACATCTGGTTCAACTGAACAAAAAAAGCCAGCTCACGTACCCCTTTAATCAATGAACAGCCGAACCCCTGGGACCTGTTTCAGCCCCAGGAGGTGATGAACCGACATCTTCACTTCCACTGTCGGGAACTAAGCGCAGCTGAACTCCCTTCAGTATGCACGGGATGTTCAGTCATCGGTTGCTTTTTCATGGCATGGAATGACTTTAGTGACTGAGGCTTCCCTTGAGAACATATTCCTGCGGTTCCACCACACGATCAGGATGGCGGCAAGAATAAGCATGTATGTATCGTAGGGTTGCGCATCAGGAAAGATCGGATTCATGAGCGAAAAATGGAAGAATGCAGACAGCAGGATGCTGCCACGAGACCTGTTGAACAGTGCCGTTGCAATGACACTGATCGCCAGGCATCCGGCAAAGAATGCCGTGAACGACCACTCGCTCTGCTGGGTCCCGCTTAAGAGGAATGCAGGCAAATGCCACAGCCCCCATATGGCCCCGCTAAGAATCAGTCCAGCCCAGATGGGGGCGAACTTCCTTTGCAGAAGGGGCAGCGTAAAAGTCCCTCGCCAGCCGAATTTTCGACCGGGCCTCGATGGCGAGAAAGTGCTATGAGAAGTGCCTGAAGAGATTTCAAATGGAAACGGTTCTGTGCTGTTCCTTAACGCGGAACCGCCAATGAAATCAACGGAATGCCAATCATCAGAAAGGTATACCGAGCAGGCCACAATTGCAGCGCCAGAGCAATGCCCGGCCAAGGAAGCGCCGCAGGCCGACAATGCCACGTTGCAGGCAACAAAGGGATGAATGCCGCGACGGTAGGGGCATACACGGCCAGGGAAGAACAGGGATGATTGCTGGTGAGTTGGCCAAATACGGTTTCCATAAATTCCGGGAGAAAGATGTACAGTCCAAGGATACCCCAGGCCACGCCGAAGGAAATCACCAGAAAGGGGTAAAAGAACGGAATTGTATCCGGTATGCGTCAAGGAACCGGGGTGATTGATTTCATATATTATTCTTTGTATGGTATCCCAAAAGACCCCTGTGTCGCCCGGGCAAGCAGCAATCCGCCTCATCCATTAGCACAACAAAGGCAGCAGAAACACCTCAAGGGTCCTGCCCGTATCATAACGAGAGATTCCCTGCCTTGAGACCGAACCCATGCTGCCACGATCTCGCAACTTAAAATGGCAACGGTATTGGCCAGGTTCGCGATCTTTGAACAAGCGGATATGGGGACCCTTACGCAGGTGTCTTTGTTTTCCAGGAGTAAGTGTTCAGGCAGGCCCACGGATTCTTTCCAAAGATCAGATAGACCGTATTTGAATAGTAAGCGGTCGCACCGCACCCCGGTTTTTTTGAAAGAAAACACTTTCTGGCCCTGGGGATTCTGGGCAAGGAACTGTCCATAATCTTTGTATGACCTGGACGTTGAGGTCTTTCCAATAATCAAGGCCGGCACGTTTTAAATACTTATCCTCAATGGAGTAAATCCTAAGGGCTCGATCAGGTGCAACGATGACCCCATGGCATTGCAAGATCCTGCCGACATTCCCAGTATTCTGGGGTATTTCAGGTTCCAACAGGACAATGTTCAATTCAACCATGCATTCATCCCTTTTGACACACTCAGGTGCATGGGAGTAGATGTCCCGGAGCTTCTCCTCGGTCCTGGCAAATTCAGTGTGAAACGCTTTGTTCTCACCGTCGCTGAATCCGGCAAAATCCATGAGATCAAGGTCCTTATCAGATTTACCAAAAATATGATGGGGCCTCATGGTCCTTGCAGAAGTCTGAATCTCGGTCTTTCACTTTTTGACCCATGTGGATTGATTCCAGGTAACCTATCTGTGAATACTGCTTATTGAGCAAAAGAAAAAGCTGGAACAATCCATCCACCCGATCTTAATCTGTGAGGGCTGTGAAAATGAAAAGGCCTTGTCCACACTTACCTTAGCGGTATTCAGATATTGGACGCGTTCAAACCAGTTCAGGGTATAGGTTTGATAATCCTTTTTCTGCCAGGACTCTTTTTTCCACAGATGGGTCTTTACCACTTTTATTTAAGCCGTCCAGGCAGTCCTCGGTATTTTCATAATCATAGGATCCCAAACAGTGCTCCTGGACTGGAAGATATCGCGCCCGGCTTATACGCCTGCTCACTGATTTCGCACTGATGATCCGTCCTCTTCCCCGGTCTGAAAAGATCATTTTACATGAGGGTTTCCTTTCAATGCGCAGGGTCTCCTTTCTGCCGAATTCGGGGGAACAATGTATCGGCGATTGCCTGGGGAAAAAAGGGGCCGCATAAACCGCCGGACTGACATCCACCTTTTCCAGCACCATTTTAAACAGGCCAAGATCCCGGTCCTCCATCCCCCTCACCGGAATGATTTACCTTTTCCAGATCCGGCAGAAAAAGGTCCAGAACCTTGTCAATCCCGGCCTGCCAGTGGGCGCTCCTGGGTCTTTTTCGTCTATCCATTTTTTTGACTTTGGGGACACAGCAACCATATCTTTTTCTCCTTATGCTTGATTTTTCAGAGTCGTGAATACTCACCTGTCGATAAATACAAACCTTAACTTTTAACTGAGGCCATATCCAAAACTTCCCGCACCTTTTCTGTCATATCCTCCATGGAAAACGGCTTCTGGATGAACGCCACCCCGTCATCCAGCACTCCAGATTAGGCAATGACGTTGGCGGTATACCCTGACATGAACAAAAGCCGGATGTCCGGATAAAGATCAGTGATTTGTCCGGCCAGGTCTCGGCCGTTCAATCCGGCATGACCACATCGGTCATGAGCATATCAATGAGCCCGAATGGTGTGTGTTGCTTTTTCCACGGCCTTCTGTCGGTGTGGTTGCGGGACAGCACGCTATAACCTTTTCTTTCCAGCATCATCCGGTCATCCTGAGAATGGTGGGTTCATCTTCCACCAGCAGAATGGTTTCAGTGCCCCCGGCAGCTGCTTTTTTCTCAGAACCGCCTTGTCTATATCTCCATCGGCAACCAACCGGGCAGGTGGGGTTTGAAGGTGGAACCCTGGCCGGGTTCGCTGTAAACATTGATGAAGCCGTTGTTCTGTTTGATGATGCCGTAGATTGTGGCAAGCCCTAAACCAGTGCCTTTACCCACTTCCTTGGTGGTAAAGAACGGTTCGAAAAGGTTGGCCAGAGTGTCTTTGTCCATACCGCAACCATTAAGTCACTGACCGCCAGCATGACAAAATCACCGGGGATAAAGCCTAAATGTTCTTTGCAATATTCCTCTTCCAACAAAGCTTTGATTCCTGTTTCTATGGTGTGAGGCTTGCTCCACCCCGAGCCAGCATCACGTGCATTGGACACAAAGATTGGCAAGTGATCTGGTCAATCTGGGACGGGTCCATTTTGACCGGCCACGGTGGCCGGCTGCCATACCAGGTCGATATCTTCGCCAATGAGCCGGCGCAGCATATTCATCATACTTTCTACTGTATCATTCAAATCCAGCTATTTGGGAGAGATGGTCTTGCTTTCTGGCAACCAAGCAGCTTTTTACGAGAGATCAGCCGATCGCCTGGTTGCATTTTGAATTTCATTCAGATCTGCATGCAGATCGTGATTTTCATCTGCCTGCAACAGTGCCAGTTCCGTATGTCCCAGGATCACCCCCAGCATGTTGTTAAAATCATGGGCCACACCACCGGCCAGGCGGCCGACAGACTCCATCTTCTGGGCTTGATTAAGTTGGGTCTCCATTTTTCAGGATCGGTAATATCTGTGGCAATCTGGTATTCGGACCAGGCGGCCATCAGTCCATTCAATCGCCCGGTCGTAATTAATATAATACCTCCCAGTGACAGGATTCCTGTCATCCCAGATACGGACCCCGGCAGGTTTCCCCTGTATTTGTCGATCAGCTGATCTTTTGTACAGCATCTCACAGGGCTCTGATTTTTCCCCGAAGACATGGTAGCAGATATCACCGGTTTTATCCCCGCCAAAAGCGGTGATCATCCTTGTTCATGAACAAAATTTCATAGGTATCCATGTTCGCCACATAAACGGTTGGAGTCAATACTGTTCAGAATCGTCAGAATTCTTTTCATGCGAACGCCGCAATTTTTCTTCAGCTTTTATCCAATCAGTAATGACTTCCGTATAAACAATAATCCCTCCGATTGAGCCATCTTCCTCATGCCAGGGGCGACATTCCCAGCGGGTCCATTCAATTGTCCCGTCATCTCGAAAATAGATTCTGTCCGCTTTGGAAATTTCTCCTTGCCAGTGCCTTTTGGTGAACATCCCGCCATTTCTGAGGCAAGTCAGGGAAAACATCATAATGGTGTTTTCCAATGATATCGTTTTCATTCACGTTATAATCATCCAGATATCGCTGGCTGACGTAGATATAATGCATGTTTCTATCATGTACAGCAACAGCACTGTTGGTATAATGATATACCGCATCAGCTCTTGGGAATGGGATAACTTTTCTCTGCCTGTTTACGTTTCGTTAATATATCTTGAAAAGAACCTGCACTTTGATGATTTTGTCTTTTTCATTTCTCACTGCTCTTATGCCGGTTGCTCCTCACCCAGACACGTTTTCCTTTTTGGGTGATGATTTCCATTTCTTCATCGTAGGAAATGCCTTTTTGGCACAGGCGCTGAAAAAGCCCAGATCTTTCCCCGCCATTCCGGAGCATAGAAGTTTATGGCTCTCGCACAGGCGGTGAATAACCGTAAGCACATCATGAATATCTGCCACTGCATCAGACCAGTGATATTCTTTTCCCACCGACGCTCCACTCCCCGAACCTTTGCCGCGTTTCACCGGCGATCTGAAGCATCGCATAATTTGCTTCCAGTGCCTCTTCTGCCTGCTTGCGTTCACTCAAAAGTCCCGGACAACTGAGACAGCGACTTCGCTGGCCCTCGCCATTTCCACAAAGCGGACTTGGCTTTCAACAGAGATCTGGCGGTTGCGTAAGATGGGTGGCCTCGAAGATGGCGGCATTGTTGGAAATAACGTTTGCTCTGGCTTTGGAGAGAGGTCTTTGTAACCATTCTCAGTCGTAATGTCCTTGGTGCCGCTTCAGTAATTCAGCATGAGTATATCCGAGACGTTCGAGGGCGACCCGGTTTGCGTCGGCGAATTTGCCGGGCATTCCGTCAAAGTCAATTTCATGGACCAGACCGCATCATTTACACTTTCGAATAGAGTCCGATAATAAATCTCGCTTTCCTGCAACTCCCGTGTCCGTCTTTCCAATTCTTCATAAGTGTGGGTTTTTGTCATATGAGGACCTTTTAAATTTCCGAAGCTTAAATTTTTCCGATGTGTCCGATATTTTTGGCTGTGAATATTGCTTTGAGGTCACCCAAGCTTCCCTGTGGTAAGATATTCCTTTCAAAGATCAACCATTGTCGCTGTATCATTGATTTCCATCAGATACAACCAAAATTTGCCGATCAATTCTTTTTCAGTTTTTCAGAAATCGTTGATTGCCCAAATCACAATTATCCAAGGATTCAAATCTGTATCGTGAAAGCCCTGACCGTTAAAAAACGATCAGGGCTTTTTGAAGAATAATCCGGCAGTGTCCTACTCTCCCACACAGTCTCCCATGCAGTACCATCGGCGCTAAAGAGCTTAACTTCCGTGTTCGAGATGGGAACGGGTGTGGCCTCTTTGCTCTAACCACCGGATTAAGATGGGTAAGGATCCGGAACGTTTGATGGCTGAATGCGCCGGGCGCGACAGTGTTCCATAGATCCAAAAATCTGTTGCAGTAAGTATGTGTTCACATGAAAGCGTTTAAACCTGTAGGTGAAAAAAAAGTGGCTAAGCCTCACGACCGATTAGTACTGGTCAGCTAAACATATTGCTATGCGTACACACCCAGCCTATCAAGCTTGTAGTCTTCAAGCGTACTTCAGGGATTGTTCATCTTGGAGTTGGCTTCCCGCTTAGATGCTTTCAGCGGTTATCCTTGCCCAACTTGGCTACCCAGCAATGCCCCTGGCGGAACAACTGGAACACCATTGGTTGGTCCATTCCGGTCCTCTCGTACTAGGAAAAGATCTCCTCAAATATCCTGCGCCCGCGAAAGATAGGGACCAAACTGTCTCACGACGTTTTAAACCCAGCTCACGTACCACTTTAATCGGCGAACAGCCGAACCCTTGGGACCTGCTCCAGCCCCAGGATGTGATGAGCCGACATCGAGGTGCCAAACCGCCCCGTCGATGTGAACTCTTGGGGGCGATAAGCCTGTTATCCCCGGCGTACCTTTTATCCGTTGAGCGACGGCCCTTCCATTCAGAACCGCCGGATCACTAAGACCTACTTTCGTACCTGCTCGAAATGTCTCTCTCGCAGTCAAGCTCCCTTATGCCTTTGCACTCTGCGGCTGGTTTCCAATCAGCCTGAGGGAACCTTCGCGCGCCTCCGTTACTCTTTGGGAGGCGACCGCCCCAGTCAAACTACCCACCAGACACTGTCCTCGATCCGGATTACGGACCTAAGTTAGAACACTGAAACATGAAGGGTGGTATTTCAAGGGTGACTCCACAAACACTGGCGTGCCTGCTTCCAAGTCTCCCACCTATCCTGCACATCATGTCCCAAAATCCAATGTCAAGCTGTAGTAAAGGTGCCGGGGTCTTTCCGTCTTTTCGCGGGTAGACGGTATCTTCACCGCCATTTCAATTTCGCTGAGTCCCTGGTTGAGACAGTGCGGAAGTCGTTACGCCATTCGTGCAGGTCGGAACTTACCCGACAAGGAATTTCGCTACCTTAGGACCGTTATAGTTACGGGTCGCCGCTTACCGGGCTTTTACCAGTGTTTCGCCTTGCGGCTAACACATCCCCTTAACCTTCCGGCACCGGGCAGGCGTCAGACCCTATACGTCGTCTTACGACTTTGCAGAGTCCTATGTTTTTAGTAAACAGTCGCTACCACCATTTCTCTGCGGCCCCCCACAGCTCATATAGAATTATAATCACCATCAGGGGCATACCTTCTCCCGAAGTTACGGTATGATTTTGCCGAGTTCCTTAACCAGAGTTCTCTCAAGCGCCTTAGGATACTCTCCTTGCCTACCTGTGTCGGTTTACGGTACGATCACCTGTTATCTCGATAGAGGCTTTTCTTGGCAGCATGGGTGCAGTCAGTTTATGGGGCAAAGCCCCTCCTCATCACTTCTCGGCCTTAAAAAATCCCGGATTTGCCTGGGACGGGCTTCATCGGCTTGAACCGCCTATTCCATCAGACGGATGACCTGCCCTCCTGCGTCCCCCCTTCTCTCAAACGACAACGAGGTGGTACAGGAATATTAACCTGTTTTCCATCGACTACGCCTCTCGGCCTCGCCTTAGGGATCGACTAACCCTGAGCAGATTAGCTTTACTCAGGAAACCTTGGGCTTTCGGCGAGCGGGCCTCTCACCCGCTTTATCGCTACTCATGTCAGCATGGTCTCTTGTGTCACCTCCACACACCCTCACAGGTGCGATTCTATGACAACACAATGCTCTCCTACCGATGTACCCGATCCTAAGATTTGGTACATCCCGCAGCTTCGGTACTATGCTTTAGCCCCGATACATTTTCGGCGCAGATCCACTCGACCAGTGAGCTGTTACGCTTTCTTTAAAGGATGGCTGCTTCTAAGCCAACCTCCTAGTTGTCTGGGCATCTCCACTTCCTTTCTCCACTTAGCATAGATTTTGGGACCTTAGCTGGCGGTCTGGGTTGTTTCCCTCTCTCGTCCGCGGAACTGCTCCTGCGGCTGACTCCCGTACTTTAATCCAATAACGGTATTCGGAGTTTGGTTAGGTTTGGTAATCTGGTGAGACCCCTAGCCCATCCAGTGCTCTACCCCCGATAAGAAACCTGCAAGGCTATACCTAAATATATTTCGGGGAGAACCAGCTATCTCCAGGTTTGTTTGGCCTTTCACCCCTATCCACACCTCATCCGAGTAGTTTTTAACCTACAACGGTTCGGGCCTCCACGCCATTTTACTGGCGCTTCACCCTGGACATGGATAGATCACCTGGTTTCGGGTCTACTACATGCAACTATTTCGCCCTGTTCAGACTCGCTGCCACGGCTGCACCCACTGGCTTAACTTTCGGCTTCGCATTAAGTAACTCGCTGACTCATTATGCAAAAGGCACGCGGTCACACTCTGCAAGCAAATGCTCCCACTGCTTGTAAGCAAACGGTTTCAGGTACTATTTCACTCCCCTCACAGGGGTTCTTTTCACCTTTCCCTCACGGTACTGGTACGCTATCGGTTGGCAGGTAGTATTTAGCCTTATGAGATGGTCCTCACAAATTCCCGCAGAATTCCTCGTGTTCCGCAGTACTTGGGTGTCTGCTAAAGAGACAGATGACTTTCGCTTACAGGGCTTTCACCTTCTATGGCCTGGCTTTCCAGCTTCTTCAACTAACAATTGATTTTGTGTCACTCCGCAGGCTCCGAAACACCTTCGCAAATCATATCCCGCGACCCCACTATGCAAACGCTTTCGGGCTTGGACACGTAATCGGTTTAAGCTGGTTCCTCGCTCGCCGCTACTTGGAGAATCTCTGTTGATTTCTTTTCCTGAGGGTACTAAGATGTTTCAGTTCCCCTCGTTCGCCTCGTGCACCTATTTTATTCAATGCACGATGACACGGGATTAGCCGTGCCGGGTTTCCCCATTCAACATCTCCGACCAAAGGGTGTTCAGCCCTCCCCGAAGCTTATCGCGTAGCTGTCCACGTCTTTCGTCACTTGACACCAAGGCATCCACTGCTTGCCCTTAGTAGCTTAGCCACTATTTCCACAAATAAGTTTAAACGCTTTGATGCGAACACATTGCCTTTCGGCAATGTCCCGACTGATCTCGATCAACATCGATATCAATCAGTTATTTTCTTACTACAACAAATTGTCAAAGATCAGATGAGGTTTTTAATCCCTCAAAATTGGCCAGTGATGCCGTTTAAAGCGTATAAAGTATCTTGGGAGATACCCTATTTAATTTACTTTCCTTAGAAAGGAGGTGATCCAGCCGCTGATTCCTCAACGGCTACCTTGTTACGACTTCACCCCAGTTATCAACCATACCTTAGGCGCCTGCCCCTGTAAACAGTTAGCCCGGCGACGTCGGGTATAATCAACTTCCATGGTGTGACGGGCGGTGTGTACAAGGCCCGGGAACGTATTCACCGCGGCATGCTGATCCGCGATTACTAGCGATTCCAACTTCATGGAGTCGAGTTGCAGACTCCAATCCGGACTGAGATAGGCTTGGGGATTCGCTCACCCTCGCAGGTTCGCTGCCCTTTGTACCTACCATTGTAGCACGTGTGTAGCCCTGGATATAAGGGCCATGAGGACTTGACGTCATCCCCACCTTCCTCCCCGTTAACCGGGGCAGTCTCGCCAGAGTTCCCGCCATTACGCGCTGGCAACTGACGATAAGGGTTGCGCTCGTTGCTGGACTTAACCAAACATCTCACGACACGAGCTGACGACAGCCATGCAGCACCTGTCTCTGTGCTCCCGAAGGCACTCTTCAATCTCTTGAAGATTCACAGGATGTCAAACCCAGGTAAGGTTCTTCGCGTTGCGTCGAATTAAACCACATGCTCCACCGCTTGTGCGGGCCCCCGTCAATTCCTTTGAGTTTTAGTCTTGCGACCGTACTTCCCAGGCGGTTCACTTAATGCGTTGGCTGCGGCACAGCAGATTTTAATATCCGCTACACCTAGTGAACATCGTTTACTGCGTGGACTACCAGGGTATCTAATCCTGTTTGCTACCCACGCTTTCGTGCCTCAGCGTCAGTTCCGGCCCAGCAAGCTGCCTTCGCCATCGGTGTTCCTCCATATATCTACGCATTCCACCGCTACACATGGAATTCCACTTGCCTCTACCGTACTCAAGTCTGCCAGTTTCAAGTGCACTTCCAGGGTTGGAGCCTGGTTTTCACATTCGACCGACAGATCCGCCTACGCGCCCTTTACGCCCAGTAATTCCGAATAACGCTTGCACCCTCCGTATTACCGCGGCTGCTGGCACGGAGTTAGCCGGTGCTTCCTTCAGTGGTACCGTCAGCGCATCAGCCTCTTGGACTCATGCGGGTTCTTCCCACTTGACAGAGCTTTACGACCCGAAAGCCTTCTTCACTCACGCGGCGTTGCTGCGTCAGGGTTTCCCCCATTGCGCAAAATTCCTCACTGCTGCCTCCCGTAGGAGTCTGGACCGTGTTCCAGTTCCAGTGTGACTGATCATCCTCTCAGACCAGCTAACCATCGCAGCCTTGGTAGGCTTTTACCCCACCAACAAGCTAATGGTACGCAAACTCATCTCCAAACAATTGCTTTCAAGAAGAGGCAATCTTTCATCTCAGCACTTGTGTGCTGAAACTGCATCCGGTATTAGCACCCCTTTCGAAGTGTTATCCCCGCCTCGAAGGTAGATTACCCACGCGTTACTCACCCGTGCGCCACTCTACTCGCATAAAGCAAGCTTCTATCTGTTACCGTTCGACTTGCATGTGTTAAGCACGCCGCCAGCGTTCATTCTGAGCCAGGATCAAACTCTCCAGTTAAATCCTTTAACTACAAACTCGTTAAGGTCTTGTTTAAGACCCGCTTCAAACTTTATCACTGACCAATTTTCAAAGATCAAAAAAAAACTTATCGAGGACACACAAACCGTCTCTCGACAAGACCGGCGTAATATGCCTGAAAATAATATCCGTGTCAATCGTTTTTTTGACATTTTTCTCAATATTTTTTCATTCCCGCCTTTTTTGTGTTTATCCTATTGATTTTCATGACATTTTAAATTCAGGCGCTGTTTGTCCGGTTTTGACAATTGCCTTGAACTTGTGTACAAATAATCACACTGACTGAAATTCTGGGCATCTTGGGGGGATTAAACATGCCGGCGGCCCCTTGAGAACAATAATTGATGACACTGCCTGCAAGGATCTGCCCATGGAAACCGACATCCGTCTGAAAAATGTCTCATTTGCCTATAAAAAACAACCGATTCTTGAAAACATATCCCTTATTATTCCCCGAAAAGAATTTGCCTGTATCGTGGGGCCCAACGGGGGCGGAAAAACCACGTTGCTTAAACTGATTTTAGGGCTCATAAAACCGGATACCGGACAGATTCAGGTGCTGGGGATGAGCCCGGAAAAAGCCCGGAACCGTATGGGATATATGCCCCAGTATGCCTATCTGGACATGAATTTTCCCGCCACCGTCCTGGATGTGGTTCTGATGGGGTGCCTGAAAAACAATGTTTTCTGGTTTTCCGCCAAAGACCGGTCCCGGGCCATGGATGCCATTGATACGGTGGGCATGACCTCTTTTGCGCAGACGGGTTTCAATGCCTTGTCCGGGGGGCAGAAACAGCGGGTTCTCATTGCCAGGGCATTGTGCAGCCGGCCCGATATTCTGCTGCTGGATGAACCCACGGCCAACGTGGACCATGAAACCGAGGAAAATCTGTTTTCCATTCTCAAAGCCTTGAACCAGAACATGACCATTCTGGTGGTTTCCCATGACCTGGGTTTTGTGTCCAAATACGTTAAAACCGTGATCTGTGTGAACCGCCGCCTGGTCATTCACCCCACAACAGATGTGGACGGCACCATGATCAAGGATATCTATTACGGGGATCTGAAAATGGTCCGCCATGATCACCGGTGCAGCGAAGAAGGCCATTGCCATGATTGAATTTTTTCAGGCCGTCATGGACCCGGACAATCAGTTTCTGGCGTATGCGCTGATGATGGGGGGGCTGGCTTCCATTGCCTTTGGCATCATCGGCACGTTTGTCACCATCAAGCGCATCAGCTATCTGGCCGGGGCCATTTCCCATTCCGTATTCGGCGGCATCGGGCTGGCCCTGTATCTTCAGATCGGGCTGGGGATCACATGGTTCGATCCCATCCTCGGGGCTGTGCTGGCAGCCGTGGGTTCTGCGCTCGTGGTGGGACTGGTGAGCATTCATGCCAAAGAAAGGGAAGATACCATTATCGGGGCTCTCTGGGCTGTGGGCATGGCCTGCGGTATTTTGTTCATCGACCGGACTCCCGGGTATTTCAGCCTCAGTTCCTATTTATTCGGGGATATCCTGCTCATCTCACAAAAAGACCTGTGGTTTGTGATCGGCCTGGATCTGGTGATCGTGGGGGTGGTGGTGATTTTTTTCAATCAGTTTTTCGGAGTGTGTTTCGATACCGAGTTTACCCTGCTGCGGGGGATCAACACCACATTTTTCTATCTGTTTCTTCTGGTGCTCACCGCTTTGACCGTTGTCTTGCTGGTGCGGATCGTGGGAATTGTTCTGGTGATTGCTTTGTTGACCATCCCCCCGGCTATTGCGGGATTTTATGCCCGAAGGCTGTGGCAGATGATGCTGTACTCCGTGCTGCTGTGTGCCGTTTTCACCTGGACGGGCTTAGGCATCAGCTACAGCCTGAGTCTGTCGTCAGGCCCGACCATTATCGTGTTGAGCGGGATTGTCTATCTGGTGCTGCTGGCATTGAACAAACTGGTGTTTAAATGATGGGGACAGAGGGTGTCTCTATATTTTTTATGCGCCGCTGCCTGAAACCCGCGCAATGTGCCACAAAACAGCGGGGCACTTCCGGGTTGGAACCGAAATGCACATGCAGATACGATCCCAGGGTCAGGTCTTTCTGATATCCGGTCACCTGCACATCCTGACCGGCCCGGGTCGTGACTTCAAACACATGGTCACAAACGTCGTTGTCGGTTTGAATGGACGAATAATGGAATTCATGGCCCCGGATTTGCGCGCCTTTTGCACCGATCACTGAATTTTTTGTCAGGGTCACTTCCCGGTAACCCAGAGACTGAAGCGTCTCAGACATACAGATTTCCAGATCAAAACATCCTGCCATGTTTTTCGGATGAACGGAATCGGCACGCGTCAGTTTTTGGCACAGAAACATGAACCCGCCGCATTCGGCATAAATGGGCATGCGGTTTCGGCTGCAGGATTTGATTTCAGACAGCAGCTGGGTTTTGCCCGACAATGTGTCTGCAAACAGCTCGGGATATCCGCCTCCCAGGTAGATCCCATCGATGTCTTCAGGCAGATGATCATCTGCCAGCAAAGAAAAATAAACCAGGCAGGCCCCGGCATGTTCCAGCATGGCCAGATTGTCCGGATAATAAAAGCAGAACGCCTTGTCCCGGGCCACGGCGATCCGGGGCGGATCGCAAAAAAAGGGCGTTCCTGTATTTTGATTGTCTGCACTTGTTGGTTTTGTCTGCCATGGGGTGTCATAATCCCGGGATTTGCCTGGGTCCGGCAGTTCCGGCAGATCCCGGATCAGCCGGGGCATGTGCATATGCTGATCCACCATGGCAACCAGGGTATCGATCGTGGTGCTTGAAATGATATGTTCATCTGCCGTGGTCAGGCCCAGGTGGCGTTCCGGCATGATCAACGCCTCATTTTGGGGCAGATGTCCCAGGCAGGGCGTGGTGCAGCTCTGTGCCACGGCTTCTTTGAGATACGCATAATGCCGGTCGCTGCCGGTAAAAGAGAACACCACCCCGGCCAGGGTCAGATCCGGATCAAAGGTTTCAAATCCCTTGACCACGGCGGCCGCGCTTCTGGCTTTGCCTTTGGCAGACACCACCAGCAGCACGGGCAGGCCCAGCCATTTGGCCATCTGGGCCGTGGACCCGGTTTCCGTTATGGCATCATACCCGTCAAACAGGCCCATGACCCCCTCTACCACGGCCAGATCCGCGCCTGTGGACCGGGCATGAAACAGCCCGCGGTTGTAAGTTTTTGACAGCATCCAGGAATCCAGATTATAACTGGTCCGGCCGGCAATACGGGCGTGGTGGCCCGGATCGATGAAATCCGGCCCCACTTTGAACGGGGCCGCCTTCAACCCGTTGGCACGCAGCCAGGCCAGAATGGCCAGGGTCAGTGTGGTTTTTCCGGCACCACTGCCCGTGGCTGCAATGACAATCCCTTTCAATGCTCCATCTCCCTTTTTTGTTATTCGCACAATTAGGTCCGGGTATTCAAAAAAATACCCTATCATTTTTTTTTCCGGGTTTCACCCCCAATTTGTTTGAATCTTTCCATAAAACCCTTGCCATGTTCCTTTGCCCGGGTATACAAAGAAGTCAGGCGTGCCAAAATGAATCGGCACGGCATCAACCCCGGATTTTAACAGGAATTTTTTATTATGTATCATCATCTGTTCGGACCGGTTCCTTCAAGGCGGCTGGGTATTTCTTTAGGCGTCGACCTGGTGCCCCGGAAAGTCTGCTCACTGGACTGTGTGTACTGCGAAGTGGGCCGCACCAATCGCCTGACTCTGGATCGCAGGGAATACGTCCCTTTAGACCGCGTCAAACAAGAGCTTACCCATTATTTTTCCCATAACCCGGACCCGGATTACATCACGTTTTCCGGTTCCGGTGAACCAACGTTGAACACCTGCATCAAAGAGGTGCTCACATTTATCAAGCAAAAACGGCCCGGGATACCGATTGCCGTGCTGACCAACGGCACGCTGCTGCACGATCCACAAGTCAGAGAGGCGCTGATGGCGGCCGATGTGGTGCTTCCCTCCCTGGACGCGGCAACGGAACCGGTTTTCAAAAAGATTAACCGCCCCCATAGGGATCTGACCCTGGATGCCCATCTGGCCGGATTGATGACATTCAGAAAAATGTTCAAAGGCCGGTTTCGTCTGGAAGTGTTTATTCTGCCGGGATACAATGACCACGAAGATGAATTGAAAGCCCTGAAAAAAGTCATTCATGAACTCCATCCTGAATGCATCCAGCTCAACACCCTGGACCGTCCGGGCACGGTGACCGACCTGAAAGGGGCGTCTTTTGAAGAATTACAGCGTATTGCCCAATACCTGGATCCCGGGGCCGCGGAAATCATTGCTGCGGCTCCGAAGCGCAAACAGGTGGCTGCCTATCGGCGGGACATGGAAGCCGATGCCAGGATCATATATGGAAACCATTGCCCGCCGGCCCTGCACCCTGGATGATTTGTCCACCATCCTGGGCCTGCACGTGAGCGAAATCAACAAATACCTGGATGTGATGACCGCTGAAAATAAAATTATTTCCGTGCCTCAGAACCGAGGTGTTTTTTACCAGATCCCTGAATAATCTTTTTTTCATTCAAAACAAAAAGGCAGCACCTTTCAAGGTGCTGTCTTTTCTTAATTCAAGCGCGCTGATCCGCTTATTTTTTATCCGGCCACATCAATTCCGGGATCACACCCAATATGCTTGTCGGGATTGTTACATTCAAAATTTTTATGCCGGGTGTCCACATGTCCCTCTTCACTTTCCCTGTCACTCTCAATGTAATTTTCATGTCTGGTATCGGTCATTGTATCACCTCATCGGCTTGATTGTTTTGGTAATTTCGGTTTTTCTTGAACCATGACATTAAATTAGCCATACAAAACAAATTGTCAATAGCCTTATTTATTTTGTATCCATTTTTATTTGGGTTGACAAAATCCAGCCGAATTTATAGACGTCTGTACAATATACAGAACTGCTTCAGGAGAACGCACCCATGTTAAAACGCATATTGATCCTCTGGCTGGCCCTGGTCATCCCGGCTGCCGCAGACCCGATCCCTGACGGATTTGTGGAGATCCGGGAAATCATCCCGGACGCGGTCATGGACATCCGGTATGTCACCGAACATAATTTTCTGGGCACCCCCGTGGATGGGTATCATGCAGCCAAATGTTATCTCACCGAAGAAGCCGCCGCTGCCCTGGCCGGAGTTCAGGCGGATCTCAATCCCTTTGGTTTCGGCATCAAAATTTATGACTGCTACCGGCCCCAGCGGGCCGTGGATCATTTTATCCGGTGGGCCAAAGAGGTAAAAGACACCGCCACCCGGACCGAGTTCTACCCCACACTGGACAAACGCAACCTGTTCAGGGACGGATATGTGGCTGAAAAATCCAGTCATTCCAGGGGCAGTACCGTTGATTTGACGATTGTGCCGGTGCCGGTGCCGGATCAGCCGGAATTTATTTTAGGTCAGACCGGACAAAAGGAATGCTATCTGCCGGCAGATCAGCGGTTTGCCGACAACAGCATCGATATGGGCACCGGGTTTGACTGTTTTCATGAACGATCCCATCCGGAAAACCCGGACCTGGAGCCGTCCCAGCGGATCAACCGGCTGCTGCTCGAAACGCTCATGGAAAAGCACGGTTTTCAATATTATGACAAGGAATGGTGGCATTTCACTTTGAAAAATGAACCGTTTCCAGACACCTATTTTGATTTTGTGGTAAAATAAAGGAATACTGACAATGACGCGGGTCTTTAAAAAACGATTGACACCTTATCCCTGTTTCTGCCTGATCTTTTTATGCGGGCTTGTCCTGTGCCTGAGTTCTCCCGTATTTGCCAAGAACCCGCAGATTGCGGTCAAGGAACTGGCTGCCACCCAGAAGAGCTGGGATGGCGCTTTACTGCCGGCCTATCCGGACGGTCAACCGGAAGTCCGCATTTTGAGCATCACCGTGCCGGCAGGAGAGAAGCTGGCGATTCACCAGCATCCGGTGATCAACGCCGGGGTGCTTTTGTCCGGCCATTTAAAGGTACACACCACCGACGGAAAAACACTGGATCTGAACGCAGGTGAGGCGATTGTGGAAGTGGTCAACACCTGGCACTGGGGAGAAAGCCTCGGCCCTGATCCGGCTCATATCATCGTGTTTTACGCCGGTCAGGCAGACACACCGGTCACAGTGACACAGTCCCCATAATTATTCAGGCAGGATTTTGTCAAAGGTCAGATGATTTGAACGGATGTGCTGTGCCAGGGCCTCCATGCCGATCAGAGATGCCGATGAATAAGGAATGGTCTGGATGGGAATGCCCGGGAACAACGTTTCCACTGTCTGTATAAACCCATTTGCCCCGGTCCTTTCATTGCAGATCAGGCCCCGGGGCTTGATGACCTGCCGGTCCAGGTGTTCGATGACCCGCCGGGTTTCCGCCACAGACAGGACATCCCGGTTAAAAACCACATAAAAGCTGGTTTGAGCCGGATCTTCAAACAGGGCCTTGAGGGCCTGATAGTCGGATTTGATCTGAAGAAGCCGCTGGAGTATCTTGTCCCGCTCAAATTCTTTGCCGGCCAGAGTGATTCGTGAAATGATCTCTTTTTTCTCATTGATCTGGTTTCTCAGCTTTTCCAGCTGATCCGTCCAGGTCAAAGACAAAGACGGCAGATTGAAAAACCGCAGGGACAGGGCCGTGGGCGGCATATCGATCACCAGATAGTCATGGGTCTTGTACCGGGCCACAAGATCGGTAAACGCTGCAACCAGGGCATATTCCTCCATGCCCGGGGAAAATTTGAGAATATCGAAATAATGGTCCAGATTGAATGCGGTCAGATAGGCGAAACTGGCTTTCACCTGTTTCGCGGTCTTTGCCAGATAGCGTTTGATCTGCTTATCCCGGTCGATCTGCAGCACCTCCAGACACGGGCCCAAAGCACAGGCTTTGTCTGAAAATACCGTCTCAAAAATATCGGCCTGGTTATGGGCATCATCAAAAGAGGCCAGAACCACTTTTTTGCCTTTTTCTTTGAGCACCAGGGAGATCAGGGCTGATGCCGTGGATTTGCCCGTACCGCCCTTGCCCAGAAAAAAAAGGGTTCGCAAGCAAGCCATGGGATCACGAAATATCGAACACGGAAAACAACCGGGACAACGGTTGGTTTGACGTGTTCATCCTTTCCAGCAACAGCATCAGGTCCTTTTCCATCAGCGGCAGAAGATCCATACTCAGATGTGCCGGCGGAGACGGCAGGCCCACAAATGATCCCTGCACCAGCAGCGCAAATATATATTCCATCTCTTCGCACTCCGCTTCAATGGTGTGGACCGCTTTGTTGCGTGCCACCTCATCTGCGGCCTGCCACCAGCTGAGGGCCTGTTTTTTGATCCGGCCCCAAAAAGGCGGAAATCGTGTATTGTCGCTTTTCATATCACCCGGAATATTTTTTTGTCAAAATCGATCCGCTGCCGGGACGGATAGTAATAATACATGGCATACAATCCCATCAACACAATGGCGGCTGCATAAAACCGGGGAAAATTGAACCATACCGCTGCAACCGCCAGATAAACCGTTGTCTGAGACACCTGCAAGAGCCGTCGCTGAAACTTGAGAAAATCAGCAGCATCGACATGGTGCCGTGCTCTTACGGAATGGGCAAACAGGGTCCTTAAAAAAATCGGTCCGGCAATGGCCGTCATAACAGCGGCCACAAACACGGTGACATAGACCCGGGAAGAAAGAACAAACCAGCCCGGTGAAACCAGATTCAGTGCAAATGCCAGGCCCAGGACCAGAAACAGTCCCAGGCCCGGCAACATCAGTATCATATAGTGTTTCTGAAGCGTTTTATGCATCGCGCCCCAGTCGGAACTTATCTGTGTTCTGATGCAATCTCACCCCCGGGAGTGATGGTAAAAAACCGCAATACCCCTTCCACCGTGATCCAGACCGCCAGAATCAGAATAATGGCGTTAACCACCTGAAGCAGGATGTTGTGGGCCGTGCCGAAACTGCCCTGGTTCAGGATCAACGCCCAGATGGTCATCACCATCATAAATACGGCCGGGATACCGGAAATCATCCATTTCACCCCGCCTTTGTCTTTGAGGTACAACGTGATGATAATCAGCGCCAGACCGGCCAGGGTCTGATTCACGGCACCGAACAGGGGCCACAGCTTCAGGGCGCCGTTTCCGCTGGGACCGGTGGCAAATGCCAGCAGCAGGGCCGTTCCCACGGCCAGAAACGTGGTGACATATTTGCCCGTCAATGCGGTGAGCTTCACACTGTCAAACAGCTCGGACAGAATATAGCGCTGAATCCGGGTGGCCGTATCCAGGGTGGTACCGGCAAAAGACGCCACAAACACCCCCATAATCACCACGGCAATACTGGACGGCACACCGAATGCGGCAATCATGTTAGCGGACCCGTCCACAAATGCGGCTACTTTGGAACCCAGGCCGGCGGCTGCGGCCCAGGAGGAATAATGCGTGGTCCAGGCAGCCACTCCCATCAGGGTTTCACCGGATTTGGTCACATATCCCATACCGATACCGGCGGCCACGGCAATGATCACCAAAGTGGCCAGGGCCCCTTCCATGAGCATGGAACCGTATCCCACAAACAAAGAATCGGTTTCATACCGCACCTGTTTGGCAGACGTGCCCGAAGACACCAGGGAATGAAACCCGGAAATCGCGCCACAGGCAATGGTGATGAACAAAAACGGCCACATGGGCGGTGCTTCGGCCGGATTCATCTGAACGGCCGGTGCCACAATGGACAGGTTGGCAAAAAACGCGGAAAAAACCACGCCGATCATCAGCAGCACCATCACGATCATGAGCTGATGGGAATTGATGAAATCCCGGGGCTGCAGCAACGTCGTGACCGGCAGGGTGGAGGCGATAAACGCATAGATCAGCAACAGGATTGTCCACACCCCTGTGGGCGGAATCCCTGCAATGGTGGGCATTTTGATGGGCAGCACCGCACCGATGAACACGGTGACATACATGAGCACCACGGCAATGATGGACCAGGTGATGATGCTTTTGCCCTGTTTGTAAATGGCATACCCTAAATAAAGGGCAATGGCCACCTCACACCAGACCGGAAAAACCGATGTGGGATACATGGCAAAGACCACGGCGATCACCAGACCGAACACGGCGATCACGATCCATAATTCCAGAAAAACGATGAGAAAAAAGAAAAACCGGGTGCGGTTGTTGACATATTTTGAGGTATAGTCGGCAATGGACTTTCCCTGGTTCCTCATGGAAATGATCAATGCGCCGAAATCATGCACAGCACCCATGAAAATGCTGCCGAAAAACACCCAGATCATGGCCGGCACCCATCCCCAGATAATGGCGATGGCCGGTCCCACAATCGGGCCGGTGCCGGCAATGGAAGTGAAGTGATGGCCGAAGATCACTTCTTTTTTGGTGGGCACATAGTCCACACCATCTTCCATGACAACCGAGGGCACTTCAGCGCCCTGGGCCAGTTTGAAAATTTTTTTTCCAATGAACCGGCCATACACCTGATACATAAAAATATAACCGATAAAGGAAACCACCATGATTAATAACGCATCCATTGTTTCTCTCCTCCTTATGGCTGTGAGATGAAGCAGTTAATATAAATCACGGCAAAAACGGTCGGCGTCGGCCGCTTTTGTCTGTCAAAACCCTATGTCACTTATCCTTCCAAAATCTCGATCTTTGTAATTTTCTATACAATTCTGCAAAATAAATGCCATTGTGTATCCCGGCAAAATGATCTTGTTTTGTCTTCATATGCCTGTAAAACAGAAAAGTAAACCCAAAAAACATGAAAAATCACTATAAGTTGGTTGCAAAAACGCGACTTATGCACCGAATCGTTGACGTGATCCGCCAAATGGTCTCGGATTCAGGGCATTTTGGGCTTAAACCCTATATTTGAGGTAAAGAAAGACCATGATAATTCGGAAGCCGTTGCAGATGATCGTTTTATCGGGTAGCCTGGTTGATCAGTGAAAACCGAGACCGGTGGCGGCTCATCAAAGCCGACTGCCGTCGGCGGGTTTCAATTTCTGCTGGCCCTGATTTTCTCAGATCCCCTTTCTTTGGACAGGGATTTGTACCATCAATCAGGAGTGGTTCTGGCCTGGGGACAGGCTACTGGGCCAAACGCTTCCATGGTATTCTGGCTACCCCTGGGGGGTGATCCTTGCCCTTTGAAGAAAAATTTGCGGTGCATCACTTTATCCTGGCATTCTAGACTGCGAATAGTCTTTGCTCATGAGGTGCATTGTCTTCATTGCTTTTGCGGAAGAATTTTGCCCTGGGTGGTTCAGAATTTTCCCGGGTGTGGCAGAAAAACTCTTCAAACTGGGCGGGGCTGAAGGCTTAGGTGTCATCTGCTCTTTAATATTTTCGTGGGCATGGTTTGAGTCCCCTCTGTTTAATGGCCTTATGTCCGTTCCCTGACCCGCAGTGAACTGTTACCCTGATGACTTCGGGCATGGCCACCATCGCCGGCACCATGATGGGTGCGCCATAACATCCTGGAGCCGTCATCCCCAATGTGTTGAACATATCCTGGCCGCCTCCATCAATCAAGTGCGTAAACTAGCCATCACTGTGACCAAAATCATGATCCAGAACTGCCCGGTGCGCTTCCGGAGAGCTCACCGAACCGGATGGCCGCAGTTCATGGGTCACCGTCACCCGGGGGCACCGCTTCAGGGTGTGTGGAACTGCTCTACATCAACATCATTGCCATGCTCGTGGGTGCTGGTGGCTCGGTGCATCTGGCGAATCTATCCTGCTCAAAATTCTGCCGGTTATCGGTGGCTGCCCCTGATGACGCGCGGCGGATTTTCGGATGGATCATGTCACCGGTGGTATGGCTCATGGGCGTTCCCTGGGCGGAAGCCGGCATTGCCGGGGGCTGATGGGCACTAAACCATTATCAACGAATTCGTGGCCTACCTGAACCTGGCCGGGTACGCCCGGCGACAGTCTGGGGCCCGGACCAGCCCAGCTGATCATGCTCTATGCCATGTGCGGATTTGCCAACCCCGGCAGCCTGGGCATCATGATCGGCGGGTTGGGCACAATGGCGCCGGAACGCCGGGGAGAGATCGTGTCCTTGGGTCTCAAGTCCATTATCGCCGGCACCATCGCCACCTGTATGACCGGCGCCATTGTAGGTTTGATCGGCTGATTGATTCAGCAAATCCATGACGCCCCAGTGTTTTTCCACCTGTAAATAATCAATTTTCGATTGTTTTGCCGGAACAAAGGACATGGCCCTTTCCGCCAGAGCAGTGATGGACAATGCCGGATTCACCCCCAGATTGGCCGGTATCATGGACCCGTCCGCCACCCGCATGTTTTTATACCCCATAACCTGATTTCTGTCATCGATTACCCCTTTTCGCGGATCTGTGTGCGCACTGCATCCCCCCATGATATGGGCCGTGATGGGCGCGTTCAGATACACTTCTGAAAAAATGCTGACCGGAATGCCGTCCACCCGCCGGGCCAGGCGCCGGACAAAGTCATGGGCAATGGGGATGTAGACCGGATTTTTTCTGTCACTGGCCTGTCTCGATGCCGGGGTTTGACAAACGGCCAGATCCTCCGGTGTTTCCGGGACACATTCAAATAGTTGTCATGGGTCTGCATCACTAAGACGATCAGGTTTTTGCGGGCAAATCCAAACGGATTCAACAGCCGGAAAAACGATATAGGATGTCTCAGCACATTGGCGATATACCGGACTATCCGGGGGACCCGGCCCCCGCCGTCGGTCATCAAGACGGCCAAAAGCCCTAAAAAATCATTGCCTTCGGCATACCGCACCGGCTCCATATGGGTATGGTCGTCCGGATGCACACTCGATGTAATGGCTACACCTTTGGAAAATGACCCGACGAGTGGCTGACCAAACAAAATCGCTTCACTGTTGGTTCTGACCCGATGCCCCAGCTGATCCGACAGGTCGGGGCAATCGCCCTTTCTCCTTCATGGTCAGCAGCAAAGACAGGGTTCCCAGGACCCCGGCGGACAGCACAATCCCTTTTGTGTGATAAACGGTTTCAGGTCTCTGGATTCCCGTGGTCTTCACCGCCGTGACCCGGTATCCCTCAGACCCGTCATCCGACAGGGGCAAAATATCTGTCACCCCGTGTTCAGGAATGATCTGAGCCCCGAATTTTTCTGCAAAAAACAGATAATTTTTGTCCAGCGTGTTTTTGGCATCTTTCCTACATCCGGTCATGCATGCCCCGCACAGTTCACACCCCACCCGGTCCGGCCCCTGTCCCAGAAAATATGGGTCTTTGGCTTTTTTCCCCTGTTCTCCGAAATACACCCCCACCCGGGTTGTATGAAAGGTGTGCTCCCTTCCATATTCCGCCGCAGTCTGGCGCATCAGATGGTCTGCCTCGCCGATATACCGGTTTTCCGTGGCCCCCAGCATTTTTTGGGCCAGCTCATAATAGGGCATGAGTTCGGATTTTCCCCCCATGCGCTTGACAACTTCATGATCAAAAAAAGAATCCGGGGGCACATACAGGGTATTGGCATAGTTCAGACTGCCGCCGCCCACACCGGCGCCGCTCAAGATGAAAATATCATTGAGCAGGTTCATCACTTCCAGATGCCATATAATATATTTTCGGCATCCACAGATGACTTTGCGCAGATGCACCAGTTGGTTCGCCAAAATCGCTGCCTGACCATCTTTTCCCGACTCGATGACACCCACCTTATAGCCTTTCTGGGACAGGCGCATGGCAGATACCGCTGCCGCCGAAACCGGATCCGATGACAGATAGTCCAAAATCAAAAATCGGCTCGGTCATCGCCAAAACTCCTGGGTTTTTGTTATTAGATTGCCGCGGCCCCGGAAAAAAGATTTTCTCTGGCCAGGATGCGCCGGACACTTTCGGCTGCGCCGGACCGGATGAGTTCAATATATCCAGAAGTGCGCAATCAGACGTGACGCCAGCGCGTATAAGCTCTGTTCGATAACCAGGCGTGCGCGCTTGTCCGGGGCATTGGTGCCCAGGTTGAGATACCGCCGATGAATGTGACCGGAAACCCTAAGAGATCGGGCAGGGTGCGGATCACCTCCAGCACGTGCCTGGCCTGAATGATTCCGTCCGCCCAGGCCAGGGGCGGGATCACCGGATCGATGATCACCCGCTCCTTGGCCACACCGGCAGATTCCACTGCTTCCATCAGATCCTGGGCCACCTCGAACCGCTGGGCTGCATCTATCGGCACCCGGGAGTCCGGATACAGCAGAAATCCCACGATATCCGCATTAGAATCTCTGGCAAGCGGCAGAATCTGTTCCAGTTTCCGGGGTTCCAGAGAAAATCCGTTAAGAATAATTCGGTTTTCCGCCGCCTTGACCCCGGCGGCCATGGCATCGGGATTGGCCGTATCAATAAGCAGGGGCAGGTCGGTCACCGCCTGGACCGCCTCCATGAAAAACCGCATGCCCGGTGCCGCCTGTTTTCCCAGAGGACCGGTATTCACGTCAATGGCCCAGGCCCCCCGGGCTTCACAGGATTTCACCAAATCCTGCACCGGTTTTGGGTCCAACTGCTGCAAGGCCCGACGGATATCCAGCAGGAACGTCCACTGAATTCTCAGCAAATCGTTTCATGGTTTGATTCCATGCCGGCATAAGGGCCCCGCACCGGCCACAGAAAAAATTCAGTCAGCGGCTTGTGCCCATTAACCCCACCAGGCCGTCTTTGTTAGCGCAAAAACCCAGGCATACCCGGTATCATATTGGCTGGTGGTGGCGGACCAGTAAAACGCCTGAACATGGGTAAAAGGATGATCGTCAGGCAGGGCGGGGGATGATGGTCCATGTCTGTGAGGCTTTCCAGGTCCCGGATTTCCGGAACCCGCCAGTCATCATGTCCTGTACCCGGTCCCGGTTCATCTGTGCGACCCGGTCAAATGCCGTGTTCCAGTCCATGGGGCCGTCAAAGGCATTGGCATGGTTCAGCCAGACCAGGCCGGTGCCGGTGTCATGGATGCTGTCGTCCTCTGGTCTGAACCGTGGCTCCGGCCAGGTTTTTCCGGCTTTCAGATCTCCGTCTGTTGGGACGCGGCCAATCCATCCGGTTGCCGGACCCATCATAACAGACGGTCTGTCCGGTCTGCCACACCCGGGAATTGCCGGGATGGATCTTTCGCACCGGCCAGACCATGTAGGAACGATGCTTCATTCCCTTGAACACCCGGGCCCCGCCCAGGTGGATATACCAGGCCTGGTCCGGCAGCCGGGCACAGGTGGTGGAGGTCCAGTAATAGCCGTGAAAGATGCCGGTAAACAGATGACCGGCATCGACGCTGGGGTTGATCACCTCATGACTCATCAGGCTGAACAATTCCCGGCGGTTGGGCAGTTTCCAGTCATGATACCCGAACAGGCCGGATTTGTTGAATGTTTTTATCTCGGCCAGGGCCTCCTCCCAGGTCAAGGGAAATTCCACCAGACCGGCATTTTGAGTCCACATCAGGCCGGTATGTTCATCAACCACCACCTCATTTTTCACATGAAACCGGCTCATAACACTGTTCCTTTCAATACCGAATACAAAGGAGAACGTTCAGTTTTTCCCCACATACATGCCTTCGTAATCCAGTGTGGTCAAAGGTGTGCCTTCCGAATGAACCCCGGCATCCACGACTTTTGCGATAAACAGGGTGTGGTTGCCGGGCTGATGCTGTTCGATCACTTCCAGTTCAAACCAGGCCAGGCAGTTTTTCAAAATAGGTACCCCGGCGGACGGTTCACGGTTTCCAGTTTATTCCGGCAAACTTTTCCTTCGCGGGTCAGCCCTTTAAACGCGTTTGAGCAGGTCTTTTTGGGACTGATTGATGATGTGCAGCCCGAACGCCCGGGTGGTAACGATCATGTCGTGGAGTATACCAGTTGCGGATGCACCGCCGCCATGATCAAGGCGGATCGCCGACACCTGGGTCACCCGGAGGGCGATCATGCCGTTGATCCCATCATCTGTTCGTGGTCAACATAATTCCATAGGTCATCTGCTGAAGGCCGACTGCCACTGTTCTTTCATATCATACCTCTTATTTTGCGTTGATGGTGTCTTTCCAGCAGTTGAACACGGCTGCTTCCATCACCGGTCTGTTTCTCATCGTCAAATACCCGTGGTTTTCCTCACTGATCTTTACAGTCATGACTGCTTGACCTTTTGCCGGTGAGAATCACTTTTCCAAGGTCTCGGAATTCCGCATTCAATGAAATGGTCTAAATCTGTTTCCCGGTGGAACAAACTTTTAATGGCCATGGCCCGGCCGTATCCGCCAAGTCACAATGGCGCGCCATGGGCAGACCCTGCCCCTGGGCCAGCTCGCGGAGCGCAACGGCGCCGGTCCCGAGGAATGGGCGCCGTTTCAGCCGTCACAATCTTTATCCCCCACCAGTTTTTTCAAATTGCGCAACTGATCAACTATCCAGTTTGACCTCATGGGGTCCGGTATATAATTGGTCGGTTTCCGCGGTTTTATTTTATTCTCAGGTTCGATCTTTTAAATTTTTCCCATTAACCATCAGATCCATCCGCAGTCAGGCCCCGGCGAAGACCCGTGAAGGTGTCCTGGCCGGATGGCCAGTAAAGCCTTTCCACTGGGAGCTTCAGGCACTGGTGCCGGCATGGCGGATGGTCAAGGTCTGGTCGGGCATGCGAAAATGATTTCCGAAGACAAGTGAATCGGGCAGCCGGATGGAATGCACCTGGGAGCCGGTCATGCCCACAAACTGTGGGGCCATGGTGTCTGCCAGGAGGGAGCGGTCAGTTGGGGCTGTCTCACCTGGTGGGACAGCCGGAAGGCCAGTTCCCTGGCCATTTTATCAGAGATCTTTTCGCGTCACCGACAATCAATTGATTCCGGTGAGGAATATACCGGACGCAATTTCTGAAAATTTTTGCAAAAACTGCCTGGTCAGGGCAAAATTTCCCGGCTTTTGCCAACACACCTACTTTTTTTCAGCGCTTTTTTTCATGGATGCGCATAATTTGCATCGGTCAGGCGGGGTTCCCACCACCACATGCACGCCAGCATCCGGGCCGTCATGATATGCGCCATGAGCGTCGGGTTTAGGCTAAATTCCACAACGCGGGCATCGGCCAGCGGTGTCTTGTCACAGAATCGGTAGTATCACATCTGTTTCTCAGGTAATTGCCCGGGACGAACTACCTTTGCGGGTTCTGGACACCGCACCTGACACCTCATGTCGGTCTGTGCGTGATTGGCTTTGTCAACGCGGAATGGCTGGCCATGGCTCCGGCAATACCACTTTTTTTGTATGGACGGTCTCTTTCATCATTTCTTGCCGATTATTGTGGTATTTTGGGTTTGATGTCCAATGATAAAATCATGAATTTTTCTCCTTTATTTTTTAAATATGAATCTGGTATAGTTCAAATTTTATTTATTTTATTTCGACGTTTAAGGAGTCATGGCCGTGGAAAGAAAACTCGTATCATTCATTGCCAGCCGCATGGATCATTTGCCGCGCCCTCTGTTCCGGCGTGATCAACAAGATGAAAATGGAAAAACGGCGCAACGGGCAGTGAATAAATGATCTTGGCATGGGCAATCATGGATCCACGGATGCAGTGATCAGAAAAACTGGTGGAGGTGGCCCAGGCCCAAATCACGGTATCCGGAAAGTTCGGGGCATCTACCGCTGTCTGAAAAAGAGATCGCCAAATACTATCAGCGCCATTATGACGACATCAATCTGGATGCGGAAAGAAACCTATTTTCACCATCTGGCTCCCAAGGGGATCTCCCATCTGTGCGCGATGTGGACCGGAATTCGTGCTGGTTTGGCACCAGTGCCCTACATCACATTTAGCGCCGTCATTGCGCCGGGTGACTCGCGCGAATTCCATTTACCTACAGACGGGATTTTCAGATGGATCATCCTGCAGATCTGCAGTCACACCACTGCTCATTTTGAAAGTGCTGTTGCTCAAATTATCCCCACAACCCCACGGGCGTGGTCTGAACATTGCGTTTTTGAAGAGATCGTGGCTCTGGCCAAACGGTTCAATTCATGGTGATCAATGACTTTGCCTATTCCATGATCGCGTTTGACGGATACAAGGCTCCAGTTTTCTGGAAGCCAGGCGCCAAGGATGGGTGATTCAGCTCGTTTTCAATCCTCAACATGGCGGGCTGGCGCATCGGCTTTACTGCGTGGGCAATGAGCAGATTGTCAAAGCGTTGATTAGATCAGGGATATTTTGACTATGGGCATCTTTCCGCCCCATCCAGGTGGCGGGCATCGTACGTTAAGGGTGTGATGACCATTCCCCGTGCTGGCCGACTTACGAGACCCGAAGAGATGTGTGTAATTTGACTGTTTACATGGATTGGGATGTCACCCTCCAGGCGGGCATCATTTGGTGCTGGGCCAAAATTCCGGCCCCGTTCGACAGGATGGGGGCCTTGCAGTTTGCCGTTGAAATGATGGTACGGGGCCAATGTGGCGGTTACCGGGCACCGGGACGGTGAAGAAGGTGAAGGCTATCTGCGCCTTTACAAACACAGTGGAAAACGAGGAACGGCTGCGCCGTACATCACGGCAGATGAAAAAAGCCATGGATGCCATGGCGGTTCAATAATCCAGGGACGTCACCTCCAGGGCATGCTTTTGAATGAAATTGCGGCGGGGTTCCACCTCTTCTCCCATGAGCAGGGTGAAAATCTCGTCCGCTTTTTCCGCATCGTCGATATTCACCTGGAGCATCATGCGTTTTTCCGGATTCATGGTGGTTTCCCAGAGCTGTTCCGCGTTCATCTCCCCCAGACCTTTGTACCGCTGAATAGCGATCCCTTTTTTGGCTTCCGCCATTAAAAAAGCGTACAATTCATCAATAGTGGCAAATTCATTTCGGATTTTGGCATCTTCCTGTTTGGACATCACGGCAAAGGGCGGCCGGTTGAACTCGGCGATTCTTTCATAGCTTTTGAGCATCTGTTTGTAGTCGGAGGTGGCCAGGATCTCCCGGCCCACCCTCAGCAGGAACTGCTTGCCTTCCTTGTCATAGATATCCATTTCATAGATTTTACGTTCCGGATCATATTCAATGTCCTGGGGCTGATACCCGGAATCTTTCAAATCCTGGGACAATGCCTCGAAATTACTGTGCTTTTCCAGGAAAAACTTGTCTCTGACCCCGTGATGTATCACATTGAGCAGCATTTTGGTGTCAAAATCCCGCTTTCGAAGCAATGACACGGCATTGAAATACCAGGTCATGTTCTGCATGAACTGCTGGAATGTTTCCTCAGGAATCGGGTCTGTCTGATTGTCGATATACAGATCTTTTTGTGAAGCGATCCGCTGGATCAGATACAAGGAGTATTCCTCCTCGTTTTTCAGATACAGACCGCTTTTCCGGGAACCCACCCGGAACAACGGCGGCTGGGCAATGTACAGGTATCCTTTTTCGATCATTTCCGGCATCTGGCGGTAGAAAAAAGTGAGCAGCAGGGTCCGGATATGAGAACCGTCCACATCCGCGTCCGTCATGATCACCACCTTGTGATACCGGATTTTTTCCACATCATATTCCTCTTTGCCGGCCCCGGTGCCCAGCACGGTGATGATGTTTTTGATCTCGTCACTTCTCAGAATTTTGTCAAACCGGGCTTTTTCCACATTCAGGATCTTGCCTTTCAAAGGCAGAATGGCCTGGAACCTTCGGTCTCTTCCCTGTTTGGCCGACCCGCCGGCAGAATCGCCCTCCACCAGGAACAGTTCTCTTTCCGCAGGATCGGCAAACTGACATTCCGCCAGCTTGCCCGGCAGGGTGGAATCCATCAGGGTGCCTTTTTTTCTGGCCAGTTCCCGGGCTCGTTTGGCTGCATCCCTGGCCCTGGCCGCATCCACGGCCTTGGAGATGATCTGTCTGGCCACAGTGGGGTTTTCTTCCAGAAACCAGGCCAGTTTTTCGTTGAGCAAAGATTCCACAATACCCTTGACTTCATTGTTGCCCAGTTTGGTCTTGGTCTGGCCTTCGAACTGGGGCTCCATGATTTTCACGGAAATGATCACAGCCAGGCCTTCTCTCATATCATCACCGGACAGCTTGATATTCTGCATGTTCTTGGGCAGATTTTTAGCCCCGGTGATATAGGCGTTCACCGTGCGGGTCATGGCTGCCTTGAACCCGGACACATGGAATCCGCCCTCGATGGTGCGGATGTTGTTGGCATAGGAATACAGTTTTTCCTTGAATGTGTCATTGTACTGGATGGCCACTTCCACCTGCACATCTTTTTTGTCCCCCTCAATATGAATGGGATCATGCAAAGGCGTACAGGAGCGGTTCAGATATTCCACAAACGACACAATTCCGCCTTCATAGAAAAAATCATCTTTCTGGGCGGACCGCTCGTCTTCGATAATGATCCGGACCCCCTTGTTCAGAAAGGCCAGCTCCCGCATGCGCCGGGACAGAATTTCATAATCAAATTCATTTTCATTCATGACCGTGAAATCAGGGGTGAATCGGATTTTTGTTCCTTTTTTCACGGTATCACCCTTGACGGCCAACTCCGTGATCTTGTGACCCCGGGAATACACCTGGTGATAGATCTTTCCTTTTTTATAAACTTCCATTTCCAGATGGCTGGACAGGGCGTTGACCACGGAAATTCCCACACCGTGAAGTCCGCCGGACACTTTGTAGGAATCCTTGTCAAACTTGCCGCCGGCATGCAGTTTGGTCATGACCACTTCACAGGCCGGCACATGCTCGGTGTCATGCATTTCAATGGGAATACCCCGGCCGTTGTCCTCCACACTCACGCTCATGTCCGGGTGAATGGTGACATTGATGGTGTCGCAATGGCCGGCCATGGCCTCATCGATACTGTTGTCCACCACCTCGTACACCAGGTGATGGAGTCCTTCCATGTCCACATTGCCGATATACATGGACGGCCGTTTTCTGACCGCTTCCAGTCCTTCCAGAATTTTGATGCTGCCTGCGTTGTATTCTTTTGTCACGTTGTCTTCTTTCATGAGATATGCATTGCCATGATGGCACAGATAAGGTTGTCATCATCCATGGCTTTGATGATGCACGGCGTTTTTGCTTCTTTTATGTAGACCACCACAGTAGCCTGGTCGAACAGGTTCAAGGCATCCATGAAATATCTGGGATTGAAAGCACTTTTTATCTCGTCTCCTGAATACCCGATCATCATGCGTTCTTTGGATTCCCCGATCTCCGGGTTGGTGATGGTGACCGTGAGTTCGTTTTCTTTGAAATTCAGAATCACGCTCTTGTAATCCTCGGAAGTGAGAATGGAAACCCGTTTCATGAGTGTGTAAAACATGCTGCGGTCCACTTCCATGCCGGTCATGGTATCGGTCTGGATGATGGGCGGATAATTGGGATATTCTCCGCTGAGCAGTTTGATCATGATGGATTCATTGGCCCGCTGAAACACAAAATGATTGGCTTTGATTCCCACCCGGATGGATTCCGAGGTGTTGTCTATAAATTTGTGCAGTTCGCTCAGTCCTTTTTTGGGAATGATCACGGGCTCGTCCGGCAGCACCAGATCCCCGGTGTATCTGGCATCAAAACAGTTGAGACGCCGGGAGTCGGTGGATACCATTCTTAAGTGCAGGACATCGTTTTTTTCAATTTTTTCAATCAACGCCCCTAGCACATAGGTGCGTTTTTCATCTCCTGCATAAGAGATCACGGCAGCGGATTCCAGCATTTTCCTTAAATCTTTTGCATTGATTTCAATGAAATCCACATTTTCAATGACCGGTGTTTCCGGAAAATTTTCATAATCCGATGAAACAATATGAAACAGGCTGTCTCCTTTGCCGATTTCCACCCATCTGTTTTCCACTTCATTGACCGGAATGGTATTGTCCGGATATTCTCTGACGATTTCAAAGAATTTTTTGGCGCTGATGGAAATAATGCCTTCTTTTTCAACAACCGCGTCATAAGTACCGATAAACACGGTTTCCAGATCATTGGCAGTGAGAATGATCTGGTCTCCCATGGCTTTGATCAGTACATCCGAGGTGATGGATAAGTTGGTTTTTCTACCGGTGATGCCCTGGATTTTAGAAAGAATTTCCAAGACTTCTTTTTATCAAATGAAAATCTCATTCCGGTTCCTTTTATTCTTTCTTTTATATTTTAAGGATTATTCCTGAAATATTTATATCAAAACAGGTCTTTTATCAAATGATAAATCGGAAACATATTTATTTATGGATTATAGATTTAAAATAATAATAACAATAAGGGGTGTCTCATATGTTAAAAAAAAGGCAATAGAGGATAAAATAAAAATTTAAAAATTCGGGTTGAAAATAAGGTTGGTAATTCATTATAACAGACCGGGTTTTCAACACATAATTCCAAAGGTGTTCAAAACCCGGTCTGTTTTGAACAGGTTTTCGTCATTTTTTTAATCATTGTATATCCAGGTGCGCATCGGATCAAACCCCTTGTGTTTCCAGTCATCCGCCGTGCGTTGTTTCAAAAAAGTGAAAAACAGGGTGTCAATAACCTGCGTGATCCTGAAAAGCAGCAGGGCTTTTTCAATGATCCGGCCTTCGATTTCGTCGTCAGACCCGTCTCCGGCCGCAGCCGGGGTTTTCAACCCCGTGATGTTGAAACTGTCTCCTTTGAGGGTGAAATGGTATTCCTCTTCAGGGCCCAGTTTGCATATCAGATTCATTTCCGTGACCTTGGCTCCTTTTTTCAGGGCCGTGGTGCCTTCTTCCAGCCCGGCCTGATCCCCTTTGATGGTGATCTTTTCCCTGGCATTGTCTCCCAAGCTGTTTTCCAGCACCAGGGAATTGCCGATGTCCAGGGATACCGGATCCCTGGATTCTATGGCCTGTGTGATGTCCTGTCCGGTTTCCACCATGAACCACAGCCAGGTGAGAAATTCATTGCCCAAAAATGAGTATTTATTGTACGCAGTGGCGATATCCAGCATGGGTCACCTCGAAAAATGTAATGGGGTCAAAGTCAGGATGCGGTCTTTTTGTGTCGAAGAAAACGCTGATTTTGTTTCAACCAGGGTATAAGGAAACAACCGGACCGGTTTCAGATGAAAGGATTTGAAAAAAAGGGTTTCAAAAAACTCGTTGGCTGCCTTCTGGGTGGTGAGCAAAAACAGGGTCTTTGCTTCATAATCCCACAGCACATCGTACACATTGGGAATGGACGGCATTTTGTGCATCAGCACATCCATGATCGTTTCCTTGATCTCCGATTTTTCATTTTTGGAGATGAAATCCCGGCCGGAATCCGCTTTTTTTTTCTCAATTTCAATGGCCATATGTTTGTGCACCAGTTTGGCTGGAATCGATTTTTTGTCAATGCGCAGCGAAAAAAGAAAATAGCTGCCAAAAATAAATGAAAATTGATCAAAATCAGGCAGATACGGGCTTTCAAAAGGGGTCCATCCAGCGGAGATTTCTTCATATTCATTCTCCATTTTCGGGATTGCGTGCTGAATCAGTCCGTTGCGAACCTGTTCCATGGGTTCGGTGTCAAATGTATCTAAAATATGATACCGGCTCATGGATAAGGTGGCAGATAAAAATCCCATGTATTCTCCTTGGTTTATTTTTTATATAACTCATTTTTTTTATTAAAAATTAATTTAAAAAACAATTTAAATATTCTATCATATTTCTTTGATAAAGGACAGGCCATAGATGGATACGGCATTTACAATTTTAATTATATATTGTAAGACGAACAGGTTATATCGGGAATTTACGTTCGCAAAAAAACCACAAGAGGTGAAAGAAATGAAAAAACGAATGCAGACCATTGACGGAAACACTGCTGCAACCCATGTGGCTTATGCCATGAGTGAAGTGGCAGCCATATATCCCATTACGCCTTCCAGCCCGCTGGGGGAAATTGCCGACGGCTGGGCATCCAAGGGACGGAAAAATATTTTCGGCCAGGTACTGGATGTCAAACAGATGCAGTCTGAAGCAGGGGCTGCCGGTGCCGTCCATGGAGCTCTGGCTGCCGGTGCACTGACCACCACATTCACGGCCTCTCAGGGACTGCTGCTCAAAATACCCAATATGTACAAAATATCCGGTGAACTGCTGCCCTCGGTGTTCCATGTGACGGCACGGGCCATTTCCGCCCACGCCCTGTCCATTTTCGGGGACCACCAGGATGTGATGGCGGCCCGGCAGACCGGGTTTGCCATGATCGCATCCGCATCGGTTCAAGAAGCCCAGGATCTGGCCCTGGTGGCCCATCTGGCCACGGTGGAAGCCCGGGTGCCGTTCATGCATTTTTATGACGGGTTCCGCACCTCCCATGAGATTCAGAAAATCGAAATGATCGAATACGAGGACATGGCATCGCTGTTCAATTTCGAGGCATACAAGGCGTTCAAGGCCCGGGCTGTGAATCCGGAACATCCGGACACAAGGGGAACGGCCCAGAACCCGGATATCTATTTTCAGGGCCGGGAAGCGGTCAACAGATATTATCTCAAGGTGCCGGCCATCGTCAAAGCCTGCATGAAAAAGGTGGGGGACCTGACCGGCCGCCGGTACAATGCCTTTGATTATGCAGGGGATCCCCAGGCGGATCATATCATCGTGGCCATGGGATCGGCATGTGAAGCCATCGAAGAATCCATTGACTGCCTCAATGCCCAGGGACACCGCCTGGGTCTGGTCAAGGTCCGGCTGTACCGGCCCTTTGACACCCAGGCATTTTTACAGGCCATTCCGTCCACAGTGGAAGCCGTGACCGTACTGGACAGAACCAAGGAGCCCGGGGCCATCGGCGAACCCCTTTACACGGATGTGTGCACTGCGTTCATGGAATACGGGGAAGGCCCGAAAATCATCGGTGGAAGATATGGCTTGTCCTCCAAGGAGTTCAATCCATCCATGATCAAGGCGGTGTATGACAACATGAACGCCATGGCTCCGAAAAACCATTTCACCGTGGGCATTGATGATGATGTCACCCACACATCCCTGGAAGTGACCAAAGGGTTTGATCCCGCTCCCGAAGGCACCATTTCCGCCAAGTTCTGGGGTCTGGGATCCGATGGGACCGTGGGGGCCAACCAGTCCGCCATCAAGATCATCGGCGACAACACCGACAAGTACGCCCAGGGGTATTTTGCTTATGACTCCAAGAAATCCGGGGGTCTGACCGTGTCCCATCTGCGGTTCGGGGATGTGAAAATCAAATCCACCTACCTGATTGAAAATCCGGATTTCGTGGCCTGCCATAAATCCAATTATGTGCAGATATATGATGTGCTCAAGGGTATCAAACAAGGCGGTACCTTTCTGCTCAACTCCCAGTGGTCTGTCAAGGACATGGAAAAACAGATTCCCGGGGATGTGCGCAAAACCATTTATGACAAAAAACTCAATTTCTACAATATCGATGCCGTGGCCATTGCCGAAAAGATCGGTTTGGGCAACCGCATCAACATGATCATGCAGACCTGTTTTTTCAAGCTGTCCAACGTCCTGCCCGTGGAACAGGCTATCCAGCTCCTTAAAGACGATATCAAAGTGATGTTCGGTAAAAAAGGGGATGCCGTGGTGAACATGAATATTGAGGCGGTGGACCAGACCCTGGACAACCTGATCAAAGTGGATGTGCCCGAGTCCTGGAAAGACGGGTTCAGAGAAGAAACAAGTGCAGAATCCGCCACCCCGTTTGTGGAAAATGTGATGCGCAAAATCAATGCTCCAGGGCGGGGACGACCTGCCGGAAAGTCCGCGTTTTCCGTGGACGGCGTATTTGAGCAGGGCACTGAAATATGAAAAACGCGTAATGCTATCAATGTGCCGGAATGGATACCGGAAAACTGCATCCAGTGCAACCAGTGCGCGTTTGTGTGCCCCCATGCCGCCATCATTCCTATCGTGGCAAAGCCCGAAGAACTGAACGGTGCTCCCAAAATCATTTGTCACCATTGACGGCAAAGGCAAGGGCATGGAAGAGTTTCAGTTCAGAATTCAGGTCAATCCTTGACTGCCAGGGGGATGCGGCAACTGTGCTGATATCTGCCCGGCTAAAACCAAGGCCCTGGTGATGAAGCACTTATCCACCCAGGTGGAAGAACAAAAGGTCAACCACCAGTTTTCCACAGGCATTTCATTCAAGACCGATATTCTCAAAAGAGAAACCGTCAAGGGCAGTCAGCTGTATCAAACTGGGCCGCTGAGTTCTCGGGTGCGTGTGCTGGATGCGGGGAAACCCCGCATGTCAAGGTGATCACCCAGTCATATAAAGAGAGAATGACCATTGCCAATGCCACGGGATGTTCCTCCATCTGGGGGGATCAGCCCCGTCCACGCCATACTGCACCAATGCGGATTTCGGCATGGTCCGGCCTGGGCCAGTTCGTTGTTCGAAGATGCGGCGGAATACGGGTACGGCATGATGTTGGCCACCCAGAGCCGTCGCAACACATTGGTTTCAAAATGAAACAGGCCCTGGAAACCGATTTGGCCCCGGAAGTGAAAGAGGCCCTGAAGGCTGGGTGGCCGGCAAAGACGATGTCCATAGGAATCCAGCAAGTATGGATTTGCCCTCAAGACCCTGCTCAAGGATGCACTGAGGGCATTTTAAAAGAGATCTATGAAGAAAAGACGTGTTCACCAAAAATCCCACTGGGTGTTTGGCAGGAGACGGCTGGCCTATGACATCGGATTCGGCGGTCTGGACCATGTGCTGGCATCCGGGGGAAGACATCAATATCCTGGTGATGGACACGGAAGTGTATTCCAACACCGGGGGCCAGTCTTCCAAGGCAACCCCACCGGTGCCATCGCCAAATATGCGGCATCCGGCAAAAAATCGGTAAAAAAGACATGGGCCGCATGATGATGAGCTATGGATATATTTACGTGGCATCCATTTCCATGGGCGCCAACAAGTTCAGACCATGAAAGCTCCTGGTGGAAGCGGAAACTATCCCGGTCCCTCGTTGATCATCTGTTACGCCCTGTATCAACCAGGGGATCCGCAAAGGCATGGGAAAATCCCAGGAAGAGGGGAAACTGGCTGTAAATCCGTTTTTCGGCCCTTGTACCGGTACAATCCGGAGCTGATCAAAACAAGGCAAAAATCCCTTTATTCTGGATTCCAACCGACGGCAGCCTCCAGAATTTCTGAGCGGAGAAGTGCGGTTTGCGGCCCTGGAAAAAAGTTTTCCGGATGAATCCCATCGGTTGCGTAAAAAGATCGAGCAGGAAGTCATGGACCGGTATCATATGCTTAAATGATGGCGGATATTGGAAAATGAGGATAAATAATCCTGACATAATCAGCCGTCCGGATTCGGTTCCAGCCGGTGTGCGATATATGCCGGGTCCTTTATCTGTTTTTAAGGGACATGCAGGTTATAATAATTGAAAAGGAGCCAAATGATGTTAATCGGAATACCCAAAGAGATCATGGTTCAGGAAACCGGGTGGCGGCACTCCCGGAAACCGTGGAAAAGTTCGTCAAACTCGGGTTTGAAGTGATGGTGGAATCAAACGCCGGTGCCGGGGTGTTTGTGACCGATGACCACTACCAGAGTGCGGGTGCCGTCATCGAAAGTGGATGCAAAGAGGTGTATGAAATCCGATATCATTCTCAAGGTGAAAGAACCGCTGTTCAACGAGCCGTTCAACACCCATGATCGATATGATGAATCAAAACACCATTTTGATCACATTTCGCATCCAGCCACCCTGTCCAACCACGACGGGGTGAAAAACTACAGGAAAAGCAGATCACCGCATTCACCATGGACGGTATTCCCAGGATATCCCGGGCCCAGCGCATGGATCCGTTGACCTCCATGAGTGCCATCACCGGCTACAAAGCCATTATCAGTTTGGCATTTTCCGAAATTCATTCCCATGATCGGGACTTCCATCGGCATGATCAAGCCGGCCAATATTCTGGTGGTGGGCACCGGGTGTAGGGCTCTGCGCCATTGCCACGGCAAACGTTTGGGGGTGTGGTCAAGGCGGTGGACACATCCGGCCGGACGCTCCGAAAAGAAGCGGAAAGTTTAGGGGCCAAGGTGGTGGGTTTTGACGCGCCCCTGAACTGGTCATCGGCAAGGGCGTGGGTATGCCAAAGCCCTGACCGAAGAATGGCTGGAAAAAGAGCACCAGGCACTGGCGCCCCTGGTGGCGTGGATGCGGATATCATTGTGTTGAGCGCACTGGTGCCCGGCGAGGTGGCCCAGACGCTCATCACCAGAGAAATGGTGGAACCATGAAGCCCGGGTCCGTGATCGTGGATGTGTCCATCGACCAGGGCGGCAACTGCGAAATGACCGATCCGGGGGAAAGAGCGGATGCATAACGGCGTTCAAGATCTTCGGTGGCATCAAAAACATTCCCGATCTCTGCCGGTGCACGCCCCATGGCTGTATGCCAACAACCTGTACTATTTTGTGGAAAAACCTGTTTAAAAACAAGACGACCGAATTTGATAGCGACCGATGAGATTGTCAAAGAAGCCTTCGGTGACCCATAAAGGCGAACTGCATCATCAGGGCGCAGAAAGCCATGGGTCTGTCGGATTAATCATTTTTTCCATCGGGAGTTCTTCATGAGCAATCTTGTATTGATGGTTTGGGTGTTTGCTTTTTCATTTGTGGTGGGATATTTCCCGATTTCACGGTGCCCACGCTGTTGCACACCCTGCTGATGTCCATGACCAATGCCATATCCGCTGTTACCATTTTGGGGTGTTGATTCTGTTTTCCGTGCCTTCCACAAGGTTTGAACAAATGATTGGTTCCGTGGCTTTGATCATGGTCACGTTCAACCCAGGCGGATTCACCATCACGGGACCGGATGCTGCGCGTTCAAAAAGCAGGAAGGAAATAACCCATGATAGCGCTGGATTTTTTCTGATCGGTGTACTGATTGTCGGGATCTGGCTGTTCCACCGGCCGGCTGAGGCAAAATACGGCAACCTGACTGCTGCCGCTGTTCTGGCGTGTGCCAGTGTTGGTGATTTACAGATACGGGATCATGCATCCTTTTGTGGTGGTGATCTGTCTGGTCGGAGGGGTGAGAGTGTCCGGTGCTCCGGAAAATCACCATGATTCAGATACCTGCCATGGTGGCGTTTCAGAACGGTGCCGGGGGATTGCCGCCGCTTTTTCTTTCTTTGTGGAATTAATGAGAGTGGTCGGGCCAGATGGGAGCCATCAATGAAATGTCGGGTCTTGTGAACTCTGGCCGTGGGATCATTGACCTTTCTTGTGCAGTATGGTGGCGGCCGGCAAACTGGCGGGTGTAGTTGGGAAACAGACCCCCACTATTTTGACAAATCATACCCGGCTGGTTCAGGCGAATCTGGGGATCGTGATCCTGTTGATGCTCATCGCTTTTTTTCTGCCCGCGACCGCAGTTAAGCTGTTTTTTATCTGATCATATTTGCTCCTGTCCATTCTGTTTGGCATTTTGTTTTCCATGCGGGTGGGCGGGGCGGATATGCCGGTGCTCATCTCTTTTTTTAAACGCCACCACTGGTCTGCCGCCCTGTGCGGCATGAGGGATCATCGAAAATCAGCTGCTGATTGCCTGCGGCGCCACCGTGGCTGCGTCCGGCTCCATTCTCACCCATATGATGTGCCGGGCCATGAACCGCAGCCTTTGTCATGTATTTATACCGGAAAAAAGCACCGAAACTGGTGTCCACCATGGATGAAATACCTGAAAACAATTTGTTTTCTTTTTTCAGCCGGCGGTCAGATGACTGAACCGGAACAAAATATCCATGAAGAGATGTCTGAAATCCAGAAAAAGAAACACCTGACGCGGATCCTTTGAAAACCGCAGTTCATCAGGTTCAAACCGCAGATACTGTTGTTATTGTGCCGGGATACGGCATGGCAGTGGCCCAGGCTCAGTTTGAGGTGATTGAATCCAATTCCGCCTTCTTGATGGATATGGGCAAACAGGTGATTTTTGCCATCCATCCCGTGGCCGGACGCATGCCCGGACACATGAATGTGTGCTGCTGGCCGAGGCGGGCGTGGATTATGACATGCTCAAGGAAATGGATGAGGTGAACCCGACATTTGCAGGAACGGATCTGTGTTCAGATCAAATTGCGACGTGGTGAATCCGGCGGCTATGGAAACGGACGGGTCTCCATATCCGGAAGCAAGCCGATTTTAAACGCCCATGAGGCAAAACAGGTGATATGCTGTAACCTGACGACAAGCCCGGATATTCCGGGGGTGGAAAACGCGTTGGTATCGGAATAGCAACACCCTGATGCTTTGGGCAATGCCAAACACACCCCGGGGCAGCTGCTGGAGGCGTTGACTGAAACACCGGCAGCGGTTCAGAAAAAATTAACGGACCAGGAAGAAACAGCAGAAAAGAAGCGCCGGCAGCACTCCCTGATGGAAGAAGCGGTGGACCGGCTGATGTCCGGTGAAAATATTATCATCATCCCTGAGGTAATATGGCTCAGCCCAGGCCCAGTTCCAGGTGAAAGAACTGGCGGATCTGCTGGAATCTGCGGAAACAGGTGTCATTTGCTATCCATCCAGGCCGGTCGCATGCCCGGGCATATGAATGTGCTGCTGGCTGAGGCGTGAAGCGGATTATGACAAACTGATAGAAATGGATGAGATCAACTTGAATTTTCACAAACCGAGGGCCCTGGTATTCGGGGCCTGCGATGTGGTGAATCCTTCGGCTATTCATGTGGAAGGCACGCCCATCTCAGGGATGCCCATTCTCAACGCCCATGAGGCGAAAACCATTGTGGTCTGCAACTATGACACCCAGCCCGGTTACTCTGGGTGTGGGCAATACCCTGTATGATGATCCCAAAACCATTCTGTTGATGGGAGATGCCGCAGATACAGCCAGAGAGTTGACAGCAGCCATCCAAAAAAAGCGCTGATCAAAATAAACCGCTTTACTATTTCCGGCTCTTTGGTTATGGTTCTCCAAAATTCAGCATTTAATAGAAAAAATGGATAAATTGTAAAATAAACCTAACTTATAGGATATTTGATATTGAAAAATATGATTTTGAAAAGCGGCGATGGGAGACTGTGGCGCAGGTGCTTGGGATATGCGGGATGATAATGATTTTTTTGTACCAGCGCGTTTTCCTGACACCGAAATTACAGGGTTATCTCATTGATCCCAATGAAATAAATCAGATACATCCGGTTGATAAAACAATACCGCGTTTTCAAAACCGGGGATACCGCATCAACTGTTCTCAAGCCCTATCTGCCTTTAAAGACCATTTCAGCTTGAAAACAGAGCCGGCCCATATTTCCTTTTTTACCCGGTTCAAAGTGGGCCGACCCTTTAGTGTGAAGCTTTTCAGGGTGAGTTTTCAGATTTTGAGTATGAGATCGATGCCCGGTCCCGGCTGGTGATTCAAAAGACCGGGATCAATTTGACGTCATCAAAACACCGATCCAGTATGAGGTCAAAGAAGAAACCATACGACTGGATATCGAATCTAATATCAGCACTACGTTGAAAAAAGCGGGATATTGTCCGTCTCTGGCCTGGAAGCTCTCTGATATTTTTGCCTGGGATATTGATTTTGCAAAAGATATTCAGACGGGAGACCGGTTTCAGTTACTGGTGGAAAAACAATTCAGACACGATGAATACAAAGGGTATGGGCAGGTTCTGGCAGCAGTATTTGTAAACAACGGTAACCCTTACAGGGCATTTCGTTACACAGATACAAAGGGACGTGCCGGATATTACGATGAAAAAGGAAAATCCCTTCAAAAATCATTTTTAAAATCGCCGGTGAATTATTCCAGGATCAGTTCCCATTTTTCCAACAGCCGGCTTCATCCCATTCTGAAAGTGAAGCGGCCGCATCCGGGAATCGATTACGCGGCCCCGAAAAACACCCCCATTAAAACCGTGGCAGACGGTGTGATCAGTGAAATGGCCTACAATAAAACCATGGGCAGATATATGACCATCCAGCATGTCAACGGATATGAAACCTGCTATTTACATATGAACGGTTTTGCCAAGGGGATGAAAAAAGACGGTGCCGTTTCCCAGGGAGATGTGATCGGGTATGTGGGAAAAACCGGCCTGGCCACGGGATACCATTTGGATTTCAGAATGACCAAAAACGGCCGGCACATCAATCCTCTGGATACGCCGAAGATCCAGGTGGAGCCGATACCCGAGGAAGAGATGGACCGGTTTGAAAACAGGGTGGCCGAATATGTGGAAAAATTGACGGACAGCCAGTCCGTGGCCCTGTCTTCGCCCTAGAGGGAGCATATATGGGAAATCCACTTCGGGAGTGCACGATCAAACAATTGCAGCCGGGGGATACCTTCTGCTTTTCCCGGCGGTTTTCACAAGAGGAAACCCACGCGTTCGGAGATCTGACCCGGGACTATAATCCCGTGCATTATGATTCGAGATGGACCCGTTCCAAAGATTTCAAAGGCCGGATCTGCCACGGGCTTTTAGTGGGAGGCATGATCTGTGAATTCGGGGGTCAGGTGGGATGGCTGGCCACGGGAATGAATTTCAGATTTCTGCATCCGGTATATTTTGATGATACCATTGAATGCAAGATCACATTGACCCGTTTGGAGAAAAACGGCCGGGCTGAAGCCAAAGCCGAGTTTACCAACCAGGACGGACGTCAGGTGGCCCTGGCCGCCATGACCGGCCGATTGCCCCTTGAAGACGAAAAAAAGTTGCTGAACGAAATGGTTCAAGAAGGCGATCCTTCCAATAAACTGGCCAACCAGTCTGAATACCGCATCAATCAGGATGCGGCGGTTTCATGGGAATGATGAAGGCCTGTGCGTGGATGAATTATCGGAATTCTTTGTAATTGATATCATATTTGGCGGCTTTATAGGAGAATTTCCGTACGGTGATCTGAATCTGCCGGGCCGCCTGTTTGATGTTTCCTTTGGTATTTTTCAACGCATCCATGAGAATTTCCTTTTCCAGACTTTCCACGGCCGCTTCCAGTGACAAAGGCAGGGTCTTGGATTCGGTGCCGGTCTGGAGGGTGGCCGGGAGGTGATAAGAATGGATCGCGCCGTCGTTGCAAAGGATCACGGCTCGCTCGATGCAGTTCTCCAGTTCCCGGACATTGCCGGGCCAGTGGTATTCCATCATCATATCAATGGCCGGGGTGGTGATGCGTTTGATATCCTTGCCATGGGTTTTCCGGTATTTTTCCAGAAAATGGTCGGCCAGAAGAATGATATCGGTTTTTCGCATGCGCAGGCTCGGAATGTATATGGGAAACACATTGAGCCGAAAATACAGATCATCTCTGAACCGCCCCTGCTGGACCATTTCTTCAAGATTGGCGTTGGTGGCGGCCACAATGCGGACATCCGTCTGGATGGGTTTGTATCCACCCACACGTTCAAATTCCTTTTCCTGGAGGACCCGCAACAGCTTGACCTGAGCACCCGGTGCCATGGTGCCGATTTCATCCAGAAAAATCGTGCCCTGATCCGCCAGTTCAAATTTGCCTTTTTTCAGGTGAGATGCCCCGGTAAACGCCCCTTTTTCATGGCCGAACAGTTCACTTTCAATCAGATTCTCCGGAATGGCGGCACAGTTGATCTTGATGAACGGTTTGTGATGCCGTTCTGAATTGTAGTGGATGGCGTTGGCCACCAGTTCTTTTCCGGTGCCGCTTTCCCCGCGGATCAACACCGTGGCCGAAGAAAAAGCGACCTGGGAGATCATCTGGAGCACTTCCCGCATTTTATTGGAATTGCCGATGATATTGGAAAAACTGTACCGGTTTTCCAGTTCGGATTTGAGACGCAGGTTTTCTGTTTTAAGGACTTCTTTTTCCTGCCTGACCCGTTCAATATTGATGACATGGTGGGCCAGCATGGCCGCCACCACGGACAAAATTTTTTCGCCCTGGTGCAATGATTTTTTTCCCTCAAACGGCCGGTCCGCACTGATGGCGCCCACCACCTGATTTTCTTTTTTTATGGGCACACAGATAAAGGAATACTCCTGGGCCTGCGTCATGTTCCGGGAATGGGTTTTGTCTAAAAACAACGGCTCTTTGCTGATGCGGGGAACCACAGCGGGTTTGCCGGTCTCAACCACTTTGCCGATAATGCCTTCTCCGGGAAGGTATTTGATTTTCTGCGTGGTTTCCTGAGAAATCCCATGGGCGATTTCTATGCGGATTTCTCCGTTTTCCCGGTTGGTGAGAAAAATAATTCCCCGGACCAGGTTCATGGATTCAGCCAGAACCGCCAACACTTTGAACAATGATTTTTTCATGTCCATGTGCTGATTCAAAGCTTCGCTGATTTCATACAGCAAAGAGATTTCTTCAATGGATTTCATATGAAATTTTCCCGGCAGAAGGTGAACCGGATGTTCGGGCCGGGGTCAGGACAGTTCCAGTTCCGTGGTTGAGTCCGGGGCATAAGGCGGTTCCTGGGCAGCGGTTTTTTCAAGGGCCAGGGTGTCCAGATGATGTTCCACATGAGCCCTGAGGTCCCTTTCCGGATCAAGGGATTCCGAATAATAATTGAGAACCCACCACAGTTCGTTGAGTTTCTCCTTGTTGCCCTGCCACCAGGAAACCGATTCTCTGATGGCTTCAGGACTGTGGAGTTCCAGGTTTATTTTTTTGTAAAAATCGTAACACATGCTGCGGGTCACGGGTTTCAGGTTCAGTATACTGACCGTACTTCTGCTGATCATACCTGCCTCCTTTAAACCTAACACCATCATGTAATAAATAAACTGTTCCTGTTTACATGAAACCCTTTGGATTGTAAACCGAAAAATTTCTTGGATTTTGGGGTTGCATCTTCAACCATGGATACGGTATCTTGTATTGTTTTCAACCCATTGGCGCAAAATGAAAGAAACAGATATTTTGGAAGACAGACCTTTTATCACGCTGGTTGTCGGCGGTTGCAGAAGCGGTAAAAGCCGGTTTGCATTGAACGCCGCCAATGCCGTTCCCGGACGGCGAAAAATTTTTATGGCCACCTCCGTTCCCCGGGACCTGGAAATGACAAAACGGGTGCAGGCCCATCAGGCGGAGCGGGGAAAAGACTGGATAACGGTGGAAGAACCGGTGAACATCCATGCGTGTATTTCAGCCCATGCAGATACGGCAGATGTGATTTTAGTGGATTGCCTGACCCTGTGGCTTTCAAATATGATGGCTGTTCATATGGAAGACAAAGAGATAGAAAACTGGTTTGAAAAAACAGCGCAAGCCTGTTGCCGTATATCATGTCCGGTTTTTCTGGTCAGCAATGAGGTGGGGTCCGGGATTGTGCCGGAAAATCCTCTGGCCCGGAAATTCCGTGATCTGGCCGGTCACATGAATCAGTTCATGGCAGACACGGCGGACCGGGTGGTGCTCACCGTGGCCGGCCAGGCCCTTCAGATCAAACCGGGTGGAAACCGTATTTCACCATGAGCGGCCCATCATGATATCTTCTTTTTTCAGATCAAATCCGTTTTTAACCGATCTGCGGGCCGGGCTGCTGTTTCTGACAATTCTTCCGGCCGGCCGGGATGCCGCATATTCTCCCATGGGCATGATTCGGTTTTTTCCGATAATCGGGTTGATTCTAGGCAGCCTGGTGGTGCTGACGGATGTGATTGCCTCCCGGCTGTGGCCGATGCCGGTTGCGGCCTTGATGGATCTGCTCTGTCTTCTGATTCTTACCGGCGCGTTTCATATGGACGGGTTGGGCGACACGGCGGACGGCATTTTCAGCCACCAGCCCAGAGAACGGGTCCTGGAAATCATGAAAGACAGCCGCATCGGAATGATGGGCCTGGTCACGGTTGTCGGGGTACTGGCCGTGAAACTGGCAGGTATTTATGCATTAAAACTCAATGCAGGGCCGGGTGATATTTTGTTAGTCCTGCTGCTGGTGCCGGCTTATGCCCGGGCCGGCATGATCTTCGGCATCCGGTTTCTTCCCTATGGCCGAAAAAATGCCGGCACGGGCCTGGACCTGTTTGCCGCACCCCTGGGCGCGAAAAATTTCATTTATTGTATTATTCCCTTGTGTTTGTCTGTGTTTCTGGGATATACGGGCCTGGTTTTAAACCTGGTGTTTGTCATTACCTGTCCGGGTATTTTATGGTTTTACAAAAAAAAAATGAACGGCATTACAGGGGATATGCTCGGGGCCATGACCGAATTTATGGAAGCGATATTGTTTCTCGCCTGCGGGGCCGCTCTTGTGTGAAATAAGGATGGTATCATGATTATCGGTCACGGCGGCAACAAAACAGCACTGGCAAAGCAGCTGGGGTGTCATGTGGATGAAATTATCGACATGAGTGCCAACCTCAACCCTTTGGGCCCCCCGGAACGGATTAAAACCGTCATACAAAACAATATTTCCGCCATCGGGCACCTGCCGGAACCCGACGCCCGGTCCATGGTTCAGGGGTTTTCCCGATACCATGATATTGATCCGGAAACCGTGATTGCGGGCAATGGGACCACCTGGTTCATTTACACCCTGCCCCTGGCATTGCAGGCTCAAAATGTGCTGATTCTGGGACCGACCTATTCAGATTACGCGGATGCCTGCCGGATGCACCACATTGAACCCAAGTTCTGGATCGCTGAATTTGAAAATGGATTTGTGCCGGATCTGGAAGCGGTATCAAGGATGGCGGCCCATGCGGATCTGGTGTTTATCTGCAACCCCAACAACCCCACCGGCGTGCTGCTGGATCCGGCAATTGTCACCACGTTGCTGCAGCGACATCCCCGGGTGTGTTTTGTGGTGGATGAATCCTATCTGCCGTTTGTGGATCATAGTGAAGATGTGTCTCTGGTCCAGGCCGGGCCGTTTCCCAATCTGCTGGTACTGTCGTCCATGTCAAAAATCTTTGCCATTCCCGGGCTGCGTACCGGGTTTCTCAGCGGGGCCCCTGAGTGGATTAAAAAAGTGAGAGACTATAGCCAGCCCTGGCATGTCAATGCCCTGGCCCAGGTGGTGATCCAGGATATTTTTGACCATCCTGAACAGATTGCCCCGTTTTATGAAACCACCCGGGCCGTTATCGCCCGGGAAAAACAATGGTTTTTGCAAAAACAGGAAAATTTTTCCGGCCTGGTGCCGGTGCCCGGCCATACCGGATTTATTCTGGCCCGGCTGGAGAATCACACGGCGTTACAGGTGTGCCAACGGGTGGGACAGGACCGGATTTTAATCCGGGACTGCGGAAACTTTCACGGGCTGAATCAACGGTTTGTGCGGTTCTCTCTGAAAGACCGGGCAACCAATATGAAACTGGCTGACAGCCTGGCAAAGGCCCTGACTCAATGATCGAACCAGGCGGGTATATTCTGATCACGGCATTTATCCTGGATTTTTTTCTGGGAGATCCCCGGCAGCTTCCCCATCTGGTGGTGGGCATGGGCAAAGCGATTCATTTTTTCGAGCCCCGTTTCCGGCAGATGTTTAAAAATCCTTTGACAGCCGGAATTTTTTTCACAGGTTTTCTGGTGGGGACTGCCTATGGCATGGCCTGGATGTTGACCGGTTGGGCCATGTGGATTCATCCGCTGCTGGGTGCGGGTGTTCAGACGGTCCTGCTGTTTTACTGTTTTTCCATTAAAGGACTCAAACATGCCGCCATGGCTGTGGCAGCATCTTTGTCCATCAAAGAGCTGAAAACCGCCCGGAAAAAATTGAGCCTGATTGTGGGCAGAGACACCCGGACCCTGGATGAATCAGGAGTTACCCGGGCTGCGGTGGAGACGGTGGCGGAAAATTTTGTGGATGGATTTCTGGCCCCGCTTTTCTGGGCACTGGTACTGGGGGTGCCCGGCGCGGTGGCTTATAAAATGATCAATACCCTGGATTCCATGGTGGGGTATCGAAATGAGACCTATGTGTTGTTCGGCCGGGCATCGGCCCGCCTGGATGATGCGGCCAATTTTATTCCGGCCCGGTTGTCGGTTTTTGTAATCGCGGTTGCGGCGGCATGTCTGCCCAAAATATCCGGAATAAGGGCATGGCGTACCGGGTGGTCCGAAGGCCGGCAGCATAAAAGTCCCAATGCGGGATTTCCGGAGGCTGCATTTGCCGGGGCCTTAGGAATTCGTCTGGGAGGGCCGAGCATCTACCATGGCACCCGGCTGGATAAACCATATATCGGCAGCGCGTTTACTGATCCGGATATTTCAGCCGTTCATACCGCCTGCCGGCTGATGCAGGCGGCATCCATCACCGGACTGGTGGGGGCCCTGGTTCTGATCGCCTTGAACCTCACTGTCTTCAAGGGATTTCAGGGATGAAAAAACGGTTTCGGCTGGGCACCACGTCCTTTATTTTTCCGGATCATATTCTTCCCAATGTCCGGAAGATCGGCCGGTTTTTCGATGAGATCGAACTGCTGATATTTGAAAGCATGCCGGATACCGTGCTGCCCACAGACACGGAAATTGCGGAACTGGCACAATTGTCCGGGCAAATGGATGTCACATATAATATCCATTTGCCCACGGATGTGAGTCTGACCCATACGTCGGCCCAGGCACGGCAGCATGCCGCAGAGACCCTTGCCCGGGTAATCGATCTGTGCCGGCCCCTGAAACCTTGTACACACACCTTGCATCTGGAAATGGCGGGTCATGGAACACCCGAAGATGTGACTGCCTGGCAGCAGGCGGCCCGGGACGGCCTGGCCCGGCTGATGCGATATCTGCCGGATCCCGGGATGGTTTCCGTGGAAACGCTGGATTATCCGCCGGATTATCTGCTGCCGTTGCTGGCGGCCCATGATCTGCAGGTGTGTCTGGATGTGGGGCATCATTTCCGGTACGGGTATGACCTGCAACACAGTGTGGATATGTTTAAAAACCGCATTGCCGTGATGCACCTGCACGGGGTTATGGCATCCGGACACAAAATCCGTGACCATGTCGGCCTGGATCGTCTGCCTTTGGATCAGCTGTGCCAGGTCATGGACGTGTTGAAAACATATGAGGGCACCGTCAGCCTGGAAGTCTTCAATCGATGGGATCTGAACCGGTCTCTGGCGGTTCTGTCAGACATGTTTGAAGAGATCCCGGCCCCGGTGCCGGGTTGAAGCAACCGTGACAAATATGATATGTTCAGGTACACAATATGTCTGAAATGATAAAGGAATGAACATGGCTTCTCTGGTGATGCCTCGAAGAAAAACCCGTCAGATCCGGGTGGGACCGGTGATGGTGGGGTCTGATGCCCCGATTTCAGTCCAGTCCATGACCAATACACAGACCCGGGATACGGCAGCCACCATTCAGCAGATCCATGCCCTGACTTCAGCCGGGTGTGAAATCGTCCGGGTGGCGGTGCCGGAAATGGCGGATGCGCTGGCCATCCGGCAGATCAAGGACCAGATTACCATCCCGGTGATCGCGGATATTCATTTTGATTTCAGGCTGGCTCTGGCATCGGCCGAGTCCGGTGCAAACGGGTTGCGCATCAATCCGGGCAATATCGGAGCACGGCATAAAGTCAAACAGGTAGCGGACTGTGCCAGATCCCACGGTATTCCGATCCGGATCGGCGTGAATGCCGGGTCCCTGGAAAAAGAGATCGCACAGCGGCTGGGAACCACGGCCGCCGCCATGAAGGAAAGCGGGCTGGCCAATATCCGGATACTGGAGGATCTGGGATTTGATGATATCAAGGTATCTTTGAAAGCCTCGGATGTGGCCCGGACCGTGGAAGCCTACCAACTGCTGGCCGCTGAAACCGATGTCCCGTTTCATGTGGGGGTGACCGAGGCCGGCGGGTTGTATGCCGGGATCACCAAATCCGCCATCGGCATCGGTTTGCTGTTGTCTAAGGGGTTAGGGGATACTATCCGGGTGTCTTTGACCCGGGACCCGGTGGAGGAGATCCGTACCGGATATGAAATTCTGCGGGCACTGGGGTTACGTCAACGGGGCCCGGAGATCATATCGTGTCCCACCTGCGGTCGGTGCCGGATCAATCTGTTTAAAATTGCCGAAGATGTAGAAAAAGCTTTACTTGAACGGGATACTCAGATTAAAGTTGCCATTATGGGATGTGTCGTGAACGGGCCGGGAGAAGCAAAGGAAGCGGATATCGGCATCGCCGGAGCCGATGGTACCGGCATTTTGTTCAAAAAAGGAAAAGTATTTAAAAAAGTGGCCCAGGACCGGCTCGTGGACCAGTTATTGTTTGAAATCGATAAAATGACGAAAAATTCGGAGGATGTGAATGGGAGCAAAAAATAAAACAGCCATTACCCCGACCCGGGAAGAAGATTATGCCCAGTGGTATCAGGAAATCATCAAGGCATCGGACATGGCGGAAAATTCCCCGGTCAGAGGGTGTATGGTCATGAAACCCTGGGGGTATGCCATCTGGGAGAACATCATGAATCAGATGGATGCCGAGTTCAAGAAAACCGGGGTTAAAAATGCCTATTTTCCCCTTTTCATCCCGTTGTCATATCTGGAAAAAGAGGCCGAGCATGTGGAAGGGTTTGCCAAGGAATGTGCCGTGGTCACCCATCATAAACTGGAAAAAGGACCGGACGGAAAACTGGTGCCGGCGGGTGAACTGGCGGAGCCTTTGATTGTCCGGCCCACCTCTGAAACCATTATCGGTGAATCCATGTCCCGGTGGACCTCCTCGTACCGGGATCTGCCCATTCTGCTGAACCAGTGGGCCAATGTGGTGCGATGGGAGATGCGCACCCGCATGTTTCTGCGCACCAGCGAATTTCTGTGGCAGGAAGGACATACGGCCCACGCCACCAGAGAGGAAGCCGTGGAAAGAACATTACAGATGCTGGATTTGTATGCAAACTTTGTTGAGGACCGGCTGGCCATGCCCGTGATCAAGGGTCGAAAATCTGAATCGGAACGGTTTCCCGGTGCGGATGACACCACGTGTATTGAAGCCATGATGCAGGACAGACGGGCGCTTCAGGCCGGAACCTCCCATTTTCTGGGACAGAATTTCGCCAAAGGATCAGATATCCGGTTTCAGAATGAAGACGGCCAGGAACAGTTTGCCTGGACCACGTCCTGGGGTACGTCCACCCGGATGATTGGCGGCATGATCATGGTTCATTCCGATGATGACGGGCTGGTGGTGCCGCCCCGGATTGCACCGGCCCATGTGGTGATTCTGCCGATTGTGAAAAAAGATCAGGACAACTCACAAGTACTGGCAAGTGCTGATGCATTAAAGGCAGCCCTGAATGAAAAAATCTATCACGGCCGGTCCGTGGAAGTGGAGATCGATGACCGGGATATCGGTGGGGCCCGGGGATGGGACTGGGTGAAAAAAGGGATCCCCGTCCGGGTGGAACTGGGACCCAGGGACGTTGCCGCCGATACCGTGTTTGTGGCCAGAAGAGACAGGGAGGCCGGCCAGAAGGAAAGTGTGGACAGAGAAACGTTCATCAATACCATCACCGACACGCTGGACCAGATTCAGCAGGTGTTGTTTGACCGGGCCCTGGCATTCCAGAAAGAAAACACATTTCATGTCGATACCTGGCAGGCGTTTGAAGAGATTTACAAGGATGCCAAAGGGGCTCGTAACGGCGCATTTGTCTACGCGCACTGGTGTGGGTCAAAAGAATGCGAAGAACGCATCAAAAAAGAATTGTCCGTTACCATCCGGTGCATTCCTTTTGATTCTTCCAAAGAAGCCGGCAAATGCATCTGTTGTGACAAGCCAAGTGAACAGCGGGTATTGTTTGCCAAAGCCTATTGATCAGGTCATCAGCGATATCCGGGATAAGGACGGCCCATGATTCGGATCACGGACATACTGGATACCATTTCAGAGTATAATCCGGATGCGGATCTGGATATCATTGACCGGGCCTATGTATATTCAGCCCGGGTCCATGAAGGGCAGGTGAGGCTGTCTGGTGAACCTTATCTGTCTCATCCGCTGGAAGTGGCTCAGATTCTGGCGGATATGCGGCTGGATGTGGAAAGTATCGCCGCAGCCCTGCTGCATGATGTGATTGAAGATACGCCTGCCACCAAGGAAGATATTCAGGACCTGTTCGGTCCGGGTGTGGCCCATATTGTGGAAGGGGTGACCAAATTATCCGCCCTGCCGTTTTCCAATAAAGCGGCCCAGCAGGCGGAATCTTTGAGAAAAATGATTCTGGCCATGGCCGATGACATCCGGGTGGTGCTTATCAAGCTGGCGGACCGGCTGCATAACATGCGGACCCTGAAATATCACAAAAAACCGGAAAAACAGGCGGCCATTGCCCAGGAAACGCTGGATATCTATGCGCCCATTGCGGCCCGGTTAGGGATATTCTGGGTGAAAAACGAACTGGAAGAGATCGCTTTTTTCTACACCCTGCCCGACGAGTATGAACATATCGATGCCATGGTGAACCGGGCCAAGGATGAAAAAGAAGACTATATCAAAGAGGTGTCCACCAGCCTTCATTATAAAATGGAAGAGATGGAACTGCCCTGTGACATCAAGGGCCGGTACAAGCAGCATTACAGTATCTACCAGAAAATGATTTCCCAGAATCTGGATTTTGATGAGGTGTATGATATCATCGCCTTTCGCATTATTCTGGACACCGTGCCCCAGTGTTATGCCGCCATGGGTGCCATCCATTCCATGTGGAAGCCCATTTACTACAAGATCAAGGATTATATCGGCAATCCCAAACCCAATATGTATCAGTCCATCCATACCACGGTCATCGGCCCCAAAGGGGAGCGGGTGGAAATTCAGATCCGGACCCGGGAGATGGACCGGATTGCTGAATCCGGTATCGCGGCCCACTGGAGTTACAAAGAAGGGACTCATATCGATGAGAACACCGGGGAGATGTTTGCCTGGATTCGGAATCTGGTGGAAAATCAGGAAAATTTCAATGATCCGGATGAATTTCTGGAAAATGTACGCATTGATCTGTATCCGGATGAAATCTATGTGATCACCCCGGCCGGAGAAATCAAGACCCTGCCAAGGGGGGCAACGCCGGTGGATTTTGCGTATCTGATTCATACGGAAGTGGGTGCGGAATGTACCGGTGCCAAAGTGAACGGAAAAATTGTTCCTTTGGCCCATGAACTCAAGACCGGAGATACCGTTGAAATCATCACCACCAAAGGGCATACCCCCAGTCCGGACTGGCTTACCTTTGTCAAAACAGTCAAAGCCAGAACCAAGATTCGCGGCCTGATCAATGCCCGAGAAAAAGAGCGCTCCTATTCTCTGGGAAGAGAGATGTGTGAAAAACTGTTCCGGAAGAAAAATCAGAACTTCAATGCCTTGATCAAATCCGGACATATCGGAGAGGTTGCGGACACATTCGGATTCAAATCCGTGGATGATCTCATTGCCCATGTGGGATTTGGTAAACTGACGCCCATGCAGGTCCTGAACAAGGCCCTTCCTAATCTGGAAAAAGAAGGCAAAGAAGAAGAAGAGGCGATTCTGCCTAAAAGTGCCGGCAACCGGTCAAAAAAAACAGATACCGGCATTATTGTCAAAGGACTCAACGATGTTCTGGTCAAATTTTCCAAATGCTGCAATCCGCTTCCCGGAGATCCCATCACCGGGTATATCACCCAGGGTCAGGGCGTGACCATTCACCGGAAAAACTGCATCAATGTTTTGAAAATGAGTCCGGAGCGGCTGATCGATGTGCAATGGAGCGGTGAGTATCATGATTCCTATCCCGCCAGTATCCGGATCAAAACCGATGACCGGTTCGGTCTGCTGGCAGACATCGCTTTGGTGATAACCAAAAATAACGCCAATATTCTCAACGCCAAAACCGATACATCCGATACCGGGGTGGCCATGTTTTATTTTACCATTATGGTGGAAAGTTCAAGCCAGCTGCGTAAAATCATGTCCGCTCTCAGACGCGTGAAAAAAGTAACGGAAGTCAAACGGGTGGTTCGACATGAATAACTGTATATCGCTTGTTTATCCGGAGATGTGAATGAAAAAAATTTTTATTCTGGACACCAATGTGATTCTTCATGACAGCGGGTGTGTTCACCAGTTCAAGGACAATGATATCTGTATCCCCATCACGGTGATAGAAGAGTTGGATAAATTCAAAAAAGGCAACAACATCATTAATTGCAATGCCAGAGACTTTTTGAGAACGCTGGATGCATTGTCCAGTGAAAAAATGTTTGAAAAGGGTGTGCCTGTTGCCAATGGGAAAGGCTCGATTTCCATTTGTCTGGATATGGCACTGGATGAGGTCATAAAAAATAACTTCACGGAAATCACATCTGATATCAAGATCTTGAACATCGCTTATATGGTGGCCAAAAAACACCAATTTAAGAATGTCATTTTTGTTACCAAGGATGTGAACTTACGCCTTCGAGCCAGATCCATTGGATTGAAAACAGAAAATTATAATTCGAAATTTGTTGAAAACCTGTCAGACATGTACACGGGTCTTCAGGTCTTGGAACATGTTTCCCCACAGGTTTTCGATGCATTGTACAAAAAACCGTTTGAAGTGCCCATGTCCGTTCTGGAAATGGATACCACATTTTATACCAATGAAAATCTTATTTTAAAAAATGGATCCAACTCGGCACTGGCCGTTTACGATGGGCCGCGTCAGTTTGTTCGATTGATTCAGCCAACGGTATGTTACGGCATCAAACCCAGAAACGCCGAGCAGACATTTGCGCTTCATGCCATGCTCAACCCTGATATTCCGCTGGTGACCGTGTCAGGTAAAGCAGGGACGGGTAAAACCCTTTTGGCCCTGGCAGCAGCGCTGGAAAAAAAACAACAGTACCGGCAGATTTTTGTTGCCAGACCGGTCGTGCCTTTGAGTAACAAGGATTTGGGATTTCTTCCCGGAGATGTGGCCTCCAAACTGGACCCTTATATGCAGCCGTTGTACGACAACCTGACTGTGATCCAGAACCATTTCAACGAACAGAATACACAGGCCAAACAGATTCGGGAACTTCTTGAGGAGGAAAAAATCGTGATCACCCCCATTTCCTACATCCGGGGGCGATCCATTGTGCGGGTATTTTTTATTGTGGATGAGGCGCAGAACCTGACACCTCATGAGGTGAAAACCATTATCACCCGGGCCGGAGAAGGTACTAAAATTGTTTTTACCGGGGATATCTTCCAGATTGATCATCCCTATCTGGACAGTCAGACCAACGGCCTGGCCTATATCATCGAAAAGATGAAAGGTCAGCCGCTGTATGCCCATGTCAATCTGGAAAAAGGGGAACGATCCGAGCTGGCGGAGCTGGCGGCCAAAATTTTATAAATTTCAGGCAGCCTTTGTCACTTTTCCGGCTTTAATGCAACGGGTGCACACATCGATTTTTTTGACACACCCGGGCTTTATAAGTGCACGAACCCGCTGCAGGTTGGGATTGAAACGCCGTTTATTTAAGTTGTGGGCATGACTGACATTGTTGCCAACCATCGGTTTTTTGCCGCAAATAGCACATTCTTTTGACATTTTATCTACACTCCCAAAATTGATTTAATCAAAACTAAAACCTGAAATTTATACACCGGCCAAAAAAAAAAGTAAAGATAAAATTACTCTTTTTCTTTATCTTCTGCCAGGGCCGCACATTCCGGGATCAGGTTCAATGCGGTTTCACTCTGATCCGTCCCGGGATAAAATTCCACAATGTGTTCAAGCCGTTTCAATCCTGCCTGGTACTGTCCGGTTTTCATGTAGAATTTTGCCACATACAGCTCATGACCGGCAATCTGATCAATGCACACCTGGATTCGTTCCGGCGCTTCCTGGGCATGTTTGTCATTTGGAAATTGCTCCATAAGGCGTTTGAACTGAGCCATGGCATTTTTTGCCGGGGTGACGTCTCTGTCCACCGTATCCATCTGATTGAACCAGCACAAACCGATTTGATTGATGACATATGGAATGGCTTCATTTCTGGGGTGCATTGTTTCGAATTGATCATAGGCCGCAATGGCCTGATCATATTCTTTGAGTTGAAAATGGGCATCGGCAATTTTCAACTCTGCCAAAATGGCATATCGGGAAAACGGATACCAGTCTTTCAGATCCGTATACGCGGTAATCGCTGCTCTGTATTTTTCGTTCATGAATGCGGAAGCCCCATCGGCCGCCAGTTGATCCGCAGTTTTTTCCATTCCCCGAGGACTGTCGAACAAAGCGCATCCAGACATCAAAAAAAGCAGACAGATCAAACAGATAATATGTTTCATTTAATTATGCTCTCAAGATAATGTTCAGCGGAAACAGCCGCGATGGCACCATCACCCACAGCAGTGGACACCTGCCGCAATGGAGTGTCTCTCACATCACCGACGGCAAAAACCCCGGGGACGCTGGTCTGCATTTTGGCATCAGTTCGGATAAAACCATAGGCATCAGTGTCTACCGCATCTTTCAAAAAGTCCGTGTTGGGCAGAGTCCCCACCCAGATGAAACACCCATCGGCTTTTAATATTTTTTCTTCTCCGGTTTTGACGTTTTTCACATGCACGCCTTCAATACCGAAAAATCCGTCTACACCGGTGGCCACAGTATCCCAGAGAATTTCGATTTTATTGTTGGCAAAGGCTCTTTCCTGAAGAATTTTGGTGGCCCGCAACTCGTCCCTGCGATGGAGCAGATACACTTTTTTAACAAATTTTGTCAGGTAAATCGCTTCCTGTACCGCGGTGTCTCCACCCCCGACAGCCACCACGGTTTTTTCTTTGAAAAAAGGAGCGTCGCAGGTGGCGCAAAAAGAAATACCTTTGCCCATATACCGGTCTTCACCGATGCCCAGTTTTTTAGGAGATGCGCCCGATGCAATAATCAGGCTTTTGGCTTTGATCCGCTTGTCCTGAAGCACCACTTCCTTGATATCCGGTGTCAAAGCCAGAGAATGCACTTCAGCGGTATCCATCTTCAAGCCGAATGCTTCGGCCTGAATTTTCATTTTTTCAGCCAGATCAAACCCGCTGATTCCTTCGGGAAAGCCGGGATAGTTTTCAATCCAGTCCGTGACAATGATTTGTCCTCCGGGAACGGCTTTCTCTATAAGCAGCACATTCAGTCTGGCTCTGGCCGCATAAAGTCCGGCGGTAAGTCCGGCCGGACCGGCACCGATAATTACAAGATCATAATCGAACGCGCTCATGCTATGCTCTCCTTACAGGATCTTCTTGATGGTTTGTTCCAGTTTTTCTTTGGCGACCATCCCGGTGATCTGATCCGCGATTTCACCATTTTTGAAAAAAATCAGTGTGGGAATCGCCTGAACCCCATATTTGCTGGGGCTGAGGGGATTTTCATCCACATTGATTTTGGTGAACGTCATCTGATCACCATAGGCTTTTTCCAATGCCTCAACTGTGGGTGCGATGGCTTTGCAGGGGCCGCACCAAGGTGCCCAGAAATCGACCATGACTGGTTTTTCAGATTTCAACACTTTTCCTTCGAATCCATCGTCGTCAATTTCAATAATTTTATCGGTCATGATTGTGTCCTAATTGTTGTTAATGGGTTAACAAGAAGCCGTGCATGAATCAATCATGCACAATATTGATAAATATAGGTGCACCAGGGATATTTGTCAAATAGTGAATGGGTGGGTGTGACATTTGTCACCCGGTTTCTCATTGGGGAGGAAAAATTCAGGCCCCGAAATCCTGTGGCCACAGGACCGGGGCCTGGTTTATCAAGATTGGAAAGGAAAGGGTTTCAGCAGGTCCGGCAAAAAAATTACCAGTTTTCTCCCAGTACCTCGAAATGGGCTTTTTCATGGGCACATGCCGGGCACATGTCCGGTGCTTCAGCGCCTTCATGCAGATACCCGCAGTTGCGGCACCGCCAGGTGACCGGTGCATCTTTTTTAAAGACTTTGCCGGCTTCAATATTGGCTGCCAGGTCCTTATAGCGTTTGTCATGCTGCTTTTCTGCAACAGCTATGGCTTCAAACACGGCAGCAATCGCATCAAATCCTTCTTTTCTGGCAGTGGCGGCAATTCCGGATACATTTCGTTCCATTCGTAAGCCTCGCCTTCGGCGGCGGCGTAGAGGTTCTCAAGCGTGGTACCGATGACACCTGCCGGAAACGCAGCAGTGATTTCAACTTCCCCCCCTTCCAGGAATTTGAACAATCTTTTGGCATGCTCTTTTTCCTGGTTGGCGGTTTCCGTAAAAATGTCTGAAATTTGAACATATCCTTCCTTTTTTGCCGCACTGGCAAAATAGGTATAACGGTTTCTGGCTTGAGATTCACCGGAAAACGCGGTTAAAAGATTTTTTTCAGTCTGGGTTCCTTTTAATGAGTTCATTTTTTTCTCCTTGAAAATGGTTCTAAAAAATTAAGATGTTATCCAACCGCCGTAACCTTGTCGGGGGCATGGTTTCGGCATCGGGCACAATATCCGGTCAGGCAGAGCCGTTTTCCGGTGATTGTGAATGAACGGGTGATTTCATCCGGCAGTTGAATGTGTTTCAGTTCCGGATCATGGAAATCAATGATGCTATTGCACGACAGACAGTAAAAATGGTGATGCTCATCCAGGTTGGGATCAAACCGCCTGGGATCTCCCTGTCCTTCCACGATATCGATAATACGTATTCTGGCAAAGGTGAGCAGGGTGCGGTTGACCGTATCCAATGAGATGTTTGGAAAATCCATGAGAAGCTGTTTATGGATTTTGTCAGCACAGGGATGATCGGTTGCCTTTTTGAGCGCCTTGTAAACGGCAACCCGCTGAGGCGTTACCTTAAGCCCATGGGCTTTACACAACTGGGTGAACCGGTCCACATTGATTTCGTTTTTATTCATCCTGATAATTAAATAGGATTAATAATCAATTGTCAAGAAAAAACTGAACTTGTTCATAGATTCTGGAGTGGATCAAGGGACAAAGTTTTCTTGGATAAAGGCGGAGATCTCTTTGAAATGAATTTTTTCCACCCGGGCGGACCCGATGGCTTCTAAAAAAACAAAAAACAAACCGTCCCCCTGTTTTTTTTTATCCTGTTTGACCGCGTCATCAATTTTTTCCGCATCATAATTCAGATCAGTGGGCAGGCCCAATCCCTGGAGCAAACGGATGATTCGGTCGATATCCCGGCCACAAAGCTGTTTTTTGTCGTATGAAAACCGCGCCGCAGCAACCATGCCCCGGGAGACCGCTTTGCCGTGGCCGGATGGATCCAGTTTTTCAATGGCATGGCCTAAGGTATGGCCGAAGTTCAACTTTCGACGGGCCCCGGATTCTTTTTCATCCTTCTGCACCACCCGGGCTTTGATGTCCACGCAATGGGAAACCAGGTGAAAAATGATTTCCGGATCCAAGGCCAACGCTTTTTTTTGATTTTTTTCCATAAATGTCAGCATGTCGATATCCGCAATCAGCGCGTGTTTGACTATTTCGGCAAGGCCATTGGAAATTTCAGGCGCCGGCAAAGTGGTGAGCATTGCCGGGTCGCAGATCACAAAACGGGGTTGATTGAATACCCCGGCCATGTTTTTGTAATCAGACACATTCACCCCGTTTTTTCCCCCGACACTGGCATCGACCTGTGACAGCAAAGAGGTGGAGACAAATCCGAACGCCACCCCCCGCATGAAAATAGATGCGACAAAACCTGTGATATCGCAGACAATGCCGCCGCCGATGCCTAAGATGAAAACCGATCGATCACAACCCAGCTCCATGAGTTGATCCAAGATGAACGCTACCGTGGTCAGGGTTTTGATCTTTTCTCCGGTACCGATGCATATTACCGGTGCTTCAGGAAAGGCATGGGCATAATGTGCCTTGATGTTGTGATCAGTGATGATCACCAGGGGCTGATCCGGAAGATAAGCGGCAATATCGGCCAAATGAGCGCCCACATGAATCGCTGATGCGCCCTGCTGGCCAGCGATATGATACGTCTTTATCATGATGATTCAATAACAGTACGGATGTCGGTCAGTTTTTTCATGGTTTGTTCAAACTGATCCGGATACAGCGACTGCCCACCATCACTCAAGGCTTCTTCCGGGTGATTATGAACCTCTATCATCAGGCCGTCCGCTCCGAGTGCCGCAGAAGCGCAGGCCAGGGGAATGACCAGGTCTCTGACACCGGCCGCATGACTGGGATCCACGATAATGGGCAAATGGCTTTCTTTTTTCACTGCCGGCACCACGGACAGATCCAGAGTGTTTCTGCTGTGTCGAACAAACGTCCGGACCCCGCGCTCGCACAGAATCACGTTTGCGTTTCCTTCTTCCATGATGTATTCCGCCGCCATCAACCATTCCTGAAGCATGGCAGACATGCCCCGCTTCAGGATAATCGGTTTTTTCGCTTTTCCCGCCCGCCGCAGCAGTGTGAAGTTCTGCATGTTTCTTGTGCCGATCTGGATGATGTCCGCACTGGCTTCCACCATGTCAAATGTTTCCACATCCATCACCTCGGTTACCACCGGCAGTCCGGTTTCTTCTCTGACACGGGTTAAATATTCCAGTCCCTGCTGCCCTAATCCCTGAAAAGAATAAGGCGAAGTTCGAGGCTTGAACGCGCCGCCCCTGAACAGTTTGGCGCCCGCTTTTTTTACGGCTTTTGCAATGGCCAGCACCTGATCCAGGGATTCAACCGCACAGGGGCCGGCAATGACCGGCATGGTGCCGTTGCCGAAAACCGCTTCCCCGACTCGGATCTGGGTGTTTTCCTGTCTGAATTCCCGGCTGACAAGTTTATAGGGTTTTGTCACCGGAATGACCTCCTTTACACCATCGAATCCCAGAAAGTGGCCGGTATCCACAGAGCCGCTGTTATACAAGATTCCGATGGAAACCCGGTCTCCTCCGGGAATAGGCCTGGCAGTATAACCTCTGTTTTCAACCGCTTCAACAACCACCTGGATTTGATGATCCGTTGCATTTTTTTTCATTACGATTAACATGGCATGACCTCCAACTTTAGGCGTTTTACCAGCATTTACAAAGGAGGGCAATATAAAATACAACCCGCCGGTTGTTTCTATACAAAAGAACACCCTGTGTTTGCGTATTATAGGCTTTGTTGTCCCGGTGTCAATGAAAAAAGTCTGTTTTTTACTTCGGGGTTTTTAAATTTGCGTAAAAACACGATTAGGGATTCATTCCTTGACAGGATATAATGGATCTCTTATATATTTGCTGAATATTTAAGCAGGAGAAAAAGGCATTACTGAACCGATATCATGATAAATTTTGAAAACGCGGCACCTGTTAAACTTAAGGGCGTTGGTGGCGGGTTATGGGTTACCCTGGATATTTCCCGTCCCAAAGTTGAGCTGATCGCTGAATTAGATAAGCTGTTTGAAAAATTGAAACATCTGGCGGTCAATGCCAGTGTCGTCATAGATATGGGAGATGCCCAGGGTCAGGAAGAATTTTTTTCCCTGATTAAAACCAGATTAATTGAAAAATTCGAGGTGGGACGGGTAACAACCTCTCCCCAGAAACCATCTGCACCTACCCGGAGAATCCGTCAGCGGGATCTTTCCAGGGGATGGAACCATCATCGAAGTGATGTTTTGATGCTCAGGGGCAGGGTCCGTTCCGGTCAGAAAATTGAAACTACCCGGCATGTGGTGATTTTCGGAGATGTGAATCCGGGAGCTGAAATTATTGCCGGTAAAGATATTATTGTATTAGGACGACTGGCAGGAAAAGTGCATGCAGGCAATCCGGAAAATGAGGATGCCATTGTGTTCGCCCTTGCCTTTGAGCCTACAGTTATAAAGATTGCCACAGTCACGGTCACCGGCAGTGAAGAAGCCTGTCATGCCGTGCCGGTGTTCGCCAGTATCAAGGATGGCGGTATTCTGGTACAAAATTATATGAAAACAAATCCGTTCCGGAAAATGCCCTGGCCGGCGGTGGTTTAATTTATACTTTAAACAGTTGAGGTGTTGATTTGCAAGGTAAAATCATTGTTGTCACATCCGGAAAAGGCGGTGTGGGAAAAACAACGGCCACATCTTCCATCGGCGCTGCCCTGGCCCTTGAAGGAAATCGTGTGGCCATCGTGGACATGGATATCGGACTGCGGAACCTGGATGTGGTCATGGGGTTGGAAAACCGGATTGTTTTCAATATAGTGGACGTGGTCCTGGACCGCTGTAAAGTGGAGCAGGCAGCCATCAGGGACAGACGGATTGAAAACCTGTTTCTGATTCCCGCTTCCCAGAGTGATAACAAAGATGTACTGACCACGGCAGGCGTGGAACGGGTTGCCAAGCAGCTGCGGTCCCGGTTTGATTATATTATCATGGATTCACCCGCCGGGATTGAACGGGGGTTTGAAAATTCAGTGGTGGCAGCGGATGAAGCTCTGGTGATCTGTACGCCGGATGTGTCCGCTGTCAGGGATGCGGACCGGGTGATCGGATTGCTGTATGCCCGGTCATTGAATCCCAAGCTGATCGTCAACCGCATCGAGCCGGCCCGGGTGACGCGTGGAGAAATGCTCAGCCATGATGATGTGATGGAAGTGCTGTCCATTGACTTGGTGGGACTGGTTCCCATGGATGAAAAAGTGTTGATTTCTTCCAATACCGGGGCCCCGCTGGTACTGCAAAATGATTCAAAAGCCGGGGCTGCATTCCGGCGGATTGCCAGGCGATTGAACGGAGAAGAAGATCTGCCCATTGAAATGCCGGTCTATAAAACCAGTATGTGGCAAAAAATAAGCAAGACTTTCGGGTTAAAATAAGAAGGAGAAGTTGCATGCTCAGCGGATTATTGAAACGGTTCACCGGTAAAAAAAACAGTAAGGATGCCGCCAAAAAACGTCTCCAATTTTCTTTGATTTATGATAAACTCGAGGTCAATGACACCACTTTGACAGATCTTCAGCAGGATATTGTGGATGTGATTTCAAAATATTTCGAGATTGACAAAGACGCATTGGAGTTGAAAGTCAAGCGGGATGACGAGGTATCGGCCTTGGTGTTTAATACCCCCATTCTTCATGTCAAACGAAAACGGGCGTAACACTTCTGTATCTCTGTTTTATTTGCCCGCCGGGAAATACATTTCCCGGCGGGCTTTATTTTAAATGAAAACGCGGGTCACTCCCCGATATGGGTTGTACGGATGCCCAGTTCCAGCAGCTGAGTCGGTGACGCGGTGGAAGGCGCTTCGGTCAAGGGACAGGTGGCTTTCTGGGTTTTGGGGAAGGCAATGACATTCCGGATGGAATCTTCTCGGCACAAAAGCATGATCAGCCGGTCCAGGCCAAAGGCGATGCCTCCGTGGGGAGGGGCCCCGGAATCCAGGGCATCCAAAAGAAATCCGAATTTTTCCCGGGCTTGCTCCAGTGATATGCCCAGACAGGTCAGTACTTTTTCCTGGAGCGCGGTATCATGGATACGAATGCTGCCGCCGCCGATTTCAATGCCGTTGAGCACCAGATCATAGGCCCGGGAGTTGACTTCAAGGGGGGCCGTGTCCAGCTTGGGAATGTCTTTTTCATTGGGAGCGGTAAACGGGTGGTGCAGGGCCTGGTACCGTTTTTCTGTTTCATCGTATTCCATCAGCGGGAACTCGGTCACCCAGGTGAATGAAAACTGATCTTCCGGAATCAGGTTCAGACGTCGGGCCAGCTCATTTCTCAGCTGACCCAGAGCTTCGTTGGCAATGGCCGGCTGGTCTGCCACAAAAAATACGATATCTCCCGGTTCCAGATCCAGGCGGTCCGTCAGGACCTGTTTTTCATCATCTGTGAAAAATTTGGCAATGGGTGACTGCCATTGATCGTCTTTGATCTTGATCCAGGCGAGCCCTTTTGCCCGGTACACAGCGGCAAATTCCGTGAGATCGTCAATCTGTTTTCGGGTAAAGGATGCACAGCCTTTGGCATTGATGGCCTTGACCAATCCGTTGCTTTTGACGACGCTGGAAAACAGTTTGAACCCGGTGTGTTCAACGATATCGGAAACATTCACCAGTTCCAGATCAAACCGCAGGTCCGGCCGGTCCAGGCCGAAACGATCCATGGCTTCGGCATAGGTCAGTCTGGGGAAAGGGGTTTTCAGGTCCAAATTCAACACGTGTTTAAAAATAGCCGTAATCAGCCCTTCAGCCATTTCCATGACCTGTTCTTCATTCACAAAAGCCATTTCCATGTCGATCTGGGTGAACTCCGGTTGACGATCCGCCCGCAGGTCTTCATCTCTGAAACATTTGACGATCTGGTAATACCGGTCGAAACCGCTGATCATGAGCAGCTGTTTGAACAGTTGCGGCGATTGGGGCAGGGCATAAAACTGACCCGGGTTGACCCGGGAGGGAACCAGATAATCCCGGGCCCCTTCCGGTGTGGATTTGGTTAAAAAAGGGGTTTCAATATCGATGAATCCGTTGTGATCCAGATAATTTCGGATGGCCATGGTGGCTTTGTGACGGGCCAGGATATTGTGCTTGAGCTGGGGGCGTCTCAGGTCCAGATACCGGTATTGAAGCCGGATGTTTTCCGAGGCTTCCACCCGGTCTTCAATGAGAAAAATAGGGGTTTTTGCTTTAGAAAATATTTTAAGTTCTTCCACCAGGATCTCTATGGCGCCGGTGGCCATCTTGGGATTGCGCATATCTGCCGGCCGGGCCGCTACTTTTCCTTTGATCCCTAAGACAAATTCGCTTCGGATCTCCTGGGCTTTTTCATGGACTGCCGGTGAAATCAACGGATTGAAGACCACCTGAGTGATGCCTTCCCGGTCCCGCAGGTCCACAAAAATGACCCCGCCATGGTCCCGGCGGTGCTGGACCCATCCCATCAGCACCACGGTTTTGTCAATGTCTGTTTCCCGAAGATCGGCACAAAAATGGGTTCGTTTCATATTTCCTAATAAATCACTCACCAGGTCTGTCCTCTATATTTTAATAATTGGGTTATTTGTGTTTCAACACAGCTTCGATTTCAGGAACCAGCCGGTCCATGGAGATGGAAACCTGTTCTTTGGTTTTCATGTTACGAAGAATCAGTGCATGGTCGTTAAGTTCCGTCTGTCCGGCTATGAGCACATACCGGGCATTGAGTTTATCCGCCCGTTTCATCAGGGCTTTCAGGCTTTTTCCCCTGAAGTCTGTGTCGGTTTTGATACCTGCCTGGTTCAGGTCGCAGGACAGGTGATAGGCTGTTTCCATGGCAGCATCGCCCAGCGCCACAATGAACAGGTCCGGTCCGGGGTCTGCCGGCAGGGGTGTCAGCTGTTCCATGATTTCCACCAGCCTGTCAAACCCGATGGCAAATCCGATGGCAGGGGTGTCGGGTCCGCCCAGTTGTTTGACCAGACCGTCATATCTGCCGCCCCCGGCCACAGCGCTCTGGGCGCCCAGGCTGGTGGTCTGAATTTCCCAGGCCGTGCGGGTGTAATAGTCCAGGCCCCGCACCAAAGCATTATTTACCGAAAAATCCACCCCCTGTTTTTCCAGGGTGGTTTTCACGATATTGAAATGGTTCTCACAGGCCGGACACAGATGGTCCACCGTGGCTGGTGCACCTGTCAGGGCCGCCTGGCAGGTCTGTATCTTGCAGTCCAGCACCCGCAGCGGGTTTCGCGTCATCCGCCGGGTGCAGATCTCACACAGATCCTGGTTCCGTTCTTCCAGAAAATCCAGCAACGCCCGGGTGAACTTCGGCCGGCACTCCGGGCATCCCAGACTGTTGATCTGGGCGGTCAGTCCGGTCAGCCCCAACCGTTTGAACAACTGGTGCAGCAGAAAAATCAGTTCACAGTCCACATAGGCGGAATCCACACCAAACACTTCCGCATCGATCTGATAAAACTGGCGGTACCGTCCTTTTTGGGGTCTTTCCCGCCGGAACATGGGCCCGGTCATGTAAAATTTTCTCACCGGTTCCGTGGCATACAGTTTGTGCTGGATGTATGCCCGGCAGATGGAAGCGGTGGCTTCCGGCCTCAGGGTCAGCTTGTCCCCGTTCCTGTCGTCAAAGGTGTACATCTCTTTTTCGACAATATCAGTGGTCTCTCCGATACTCCGGGCGAACAAACCGGTTTTTTCCAGAATCGGGATGCGGATTTCCTGATATCCATAAGCGTTGAACAGCTCAACAGCCAGATTTTCAACTTTCTGCCACAGCCGGATCTGTTCCGGCAGGATGTCTCTGAACCCTCGGATGGTCTGCATGGTTTAAGTCTTCATGTATGGGTTTTTTGCCAATTTTTAATACAATCGATCAATATAGTTTAAAAACCGCTTGTGAGTCAATTATTTTCTGATTTTCACGGAATTGGCGTGGGCGGTCAATCCTTCAATCTCTGCCAGCCGAATCACATCTTCTGCCTCATTTTCAAAGGCGGTTCTTGAATAGTGAATCAGGCTGGTTTTTTTGATGAAATGGTCCACACTCAGGGCCGAAGAGAACCGGGCCGTGCCGGCCGTGGGCAGCACATGATTGGGACCGGCAATATAATCGCCCATGGGCTCCGGGGTATAATGTCCTAAAAACAGGGCCCCGGCATTCTGGATCCGGTCGATATAATCAAACGGGGCGGACACCATCAGTTCCAGATGCTCCGGCGCCAGCTGATTGGACAGATCAATACCGGTCTCGATATCCGGCACCAGCATGATGGCACCGAAGTTGTCAATGGACTGCCGGGCCGTATCCTGTCTTGCCAGTGCGCTGAGCTGCCGTTCCAGGATGGAAGCGGTCTGTTCGGCCAGTTTTCTGGAATCGGTCACCAGAATGGCGGAGGCCCTGGCATCATGTTCGGCCTGGGACAGCAGGTCCGCAGCCACAAATTCCGGGTTGGCCGTGTGATCCGCAATGATGAGAATTTCACTGGGCCCGGCGATCATGTCGATGCCCACGGTGCCGGCAACGATTTTTTTGGCCAGAGTCACATAAATATTGCCCGGTCCCACAATGACATCCACTTTGGGCACCTGCCGGGTACCGTAAGCCAGACCAGCTATGGCCCAGGCACTGCCGGCCTTGAACACCGAAGTAATGCCCATTTTTGCCGCCGCTGCCAGAATATGGGGATTGACTTCACCGTTTTCCATGGGCGGGGTCATCAACGCAATGGTGGACACACCCGCCACTTTTGCAGGGATTCCTCCCATGAGCACGGAGGACACCAGCGGGGTTTTTCCGCCTTTGGCCCCGGGGACATAGATGCCGGCAGCCCCGACCGGACGAACCAGCTGTCCCACCATGACCCCGTTTCTCGGGGTGTCGATCCAGGCGTTCTGTTTCTGTTTTTCATGGAACCGGGTGAGCTGATCAATGGCCCGTTTCAGGGTATCCAGAAATAGAGGGTCCACGGATGCCAGGGCATGATCAAACTCGGCATCCGTCACTTTCAGCGTATCCTGAGTCACGGCCCCGGAATCAAACTGGTTGGTGTATGCCACCAGGGCCTCGTCTCCCCGGGTTCTGACATCATCGATAAACGCCTGTACATTGTCATAATCGGCTTTGGAAAACCCAAGACCCCGGTCAATGATGTTCCGGACACGCGCCCGGGCGTCGGCGGAAGGATATTCAAACAGTTTCATGATAAATTAGGCTCGATTTTGTTAAGTGATTTAAAAACTGGCTTATTTTCAATATAGAAGGAAAGATATACCAGAACAGGCAGGATAAATCCAGAGAATCACATCAGGGCGAAAATTTTTTTCGCCCTGATGCAGGAGTCAGAAGAGAATACCTTAAATTTAGAAGTTCAGGGTTTTCTGAAGGTCTTCAATGGTGAAATCCCACGGTACATTGTGCGGGGGCACCGGTTCGTTAAACATTTCCGGCAGCTGATCGTCGATTTCAGTAAAACCGGCCTTTTTGTTGAATTCTTTTTCATTTCTGAGAATGGATTTACCCAGTTCCAGAATATCATCCGGGGTCAGGTTCAGGCCGTACCGGGCATTGAGCATCTGGGCAATGGTGGGCAGGCCGTCTTCATTATCCAGAACCGCAAACGCCACAAACAGACAGAGCCCGGCCGCATCCACGGCAGCGGTTGCGATCTGCAGTCCCTGGGACAGTTCGATGTTGCCTTCATTTTTGTGGGGATCGATGGTGCCGCCGACGCTCAGAATATTGGCGGTGACGCCATATCCAGCCGTATGATCCGCGCCCATGGGTGTGGTGGCATAGGTGACACCGACCCCTTTGCAGGTTCTGGGATCATAGGCCGGCAACGCCTGTTTTTTCACCACCGGAACCCGGTCCACGCCTAAGGCATCTCCGGTGAACAAGGCCCCGTTTCCGATGATTTTGCCTTCGGGCGCGTATTCCCCCACTTTGGACAGCAGGTCAATGGCGGCCTGGCCGTCGCCCCAGGGAATCATCCCGCCTTCCATGGCAATACCGATGGTGACCCCGGTTTCAATGGTGTCTAAACCGAAATCATCACACATTTTATCCAGAGTGGCAATTTGATCCAGGTCCTGGATCGTGGTATGGGCACCGAAGGCCCAGATGGTTTCATACTCAAACCCGCAGGTCAGGAAATTGCCGTCTTTGCCGTGATAGACATTGGAGCATTTGATCACACATCCGGGATGGCAGGCTTCGGTGGTGATGCCGTTCCGTTTTTCAATGGTTTCCGCCATGGTTTCGCCGGAAATGGCCTGGGCATGGTCGAACCGGCCGGATCTGAAATTTTTGGTGGGCAGGGTCCCGGCTTCGTTGATGACATTCACCAGTACGGCCGTGCCCAGAGCCGGCAGGCCTTCACCGGTGACCGGATGGTTTCTCAGCATTTCCACCCATCGTTTGTTGGCGGCCTTGAACGCATCCGGATCCTTGATTTCCACCCGGGGCGCACCAGAATCATCCACCATTAAGCGCGATTTTTGGATCCCATGACCGCACCCAAGCCCCCTCTGCCATGGGCCCGTCCGGGACGGCCGTTCATATCCGCCTGGTTGATGGATGCGCCTTTCAGACGGCTAGTGCGCGGCTGGCCGATACTTAAGACGCCGACATTTTTGCCGTATTTGTCCCCAGAATCTTCCATGACCGCATAATTGCCTTTTTTGACCAGATCTTCTGCGGGTTCGATGGATACGCCGTCTTTGTCAATTTTGATCAGGCTGTAATCATTGCCTTCGGGTTTGCCTTCAGGCCAGGGCCGGCGTCCGGCTTTGCCAGTTTCACCGGACACAAGTCCTCCGGCATTGCTTTCCTTGATTCCGCCGGTCAGCGGCGATTTGGCGCCGGCGAGCCTTCCGGAATCTGCGGCCGGAGATCCGGACAGGACCCGGGAGCAAAGATGAGTTTGTTGTTTTCCCAACGGATGGCAGGTGGCCGGGACCTCATCAGGGTGTTTGGATGTAGGGCTCTTCCGCCTAAGCCGGCATAGGTATCGGTGTCTCTTCCAAGTTGAATGTTTTTCTTTGGTGTTGATTCTCAATAACTTTCCCATGTTTCACTCCTTGTAATTGTTGGACGTGTGATGTTGATTTTCCAGAACGGTTTTGTCCAGTATCTGTGATTTTTGACGATGTTTTTCAATCCCAAGTGACCCGTGCCCCGGAAATCAAAAAACTGTATTTTCAGTTATGCCATGACAATAAATTTTAGTCCAGTATATAAAGAAACGGTTTTACTTCCGGGAACAGGTATTGTAACCGCCCCGGATTCAGACAGTTCTATCAGTCCTTCTTTGTCCAGGATGTCGATGGTCTTTGTCTGCTAGTATCAAACCCGGTATCCCCCCCCATTTTTTGGTATTCTGAAGCTGTTTCAGTGTGGCGTTAAGAATGGGTTGAAGCTGGAAGCGGGGAGATGGGGAAGATTGTGGACCCGGACAGGGATTTGCTCTGTTCTTTGGACCAATGTCAAGCCAAATGGCAGCCAAAGCAGACAGGTATCTACTTGAAGGCTCGGCGCTTCAGACTCTGATGGTATTGAAGCGTAGCTGTCCCCGAAAAATCAGCCCGACTCATTCGCTATCAGGGCCGGAGTATGATGTGATGGCGCACAAAGTCAGATCTACAGGTAAAAAACAATATCCGAGGTTCCAACGTCATGGATGAAGCGGGAAAGCTCTTGCCCTGAAATACCGGCACTTCTCCGAACGTATGGCCGGGGCCGTAAATATATGGAGAATCTGTTCTTTGCCATCCAAAGACAGTTTAAGACTTTTATTTTCCCGGTTTCGACAATATAGATGCCATCGCCTTTGTCACCATCGTGAAAAATCATGTCTCCCCGTTTGAAAGTCAGTCGGACGGCAATGCCGGAAAGGATTTTTAACTGATCTTTGGATAATCCGGAAAAAAAGGGGATGGTCTTTAAAATATCGATACCGGTTGCATCTCCTGTGTTTTCATTAACGATATGCATCCATTGACACTTTTAAAAATTTCCAAAAATAAACGATCTCCTTGATTCAGATCAAGGCATTTCATCTCGTTTTATAGTAGGTTTGTTTCAGATTGTAAAGCAGATTGCCGGATGAGATGAACCGGTAAAATCAACGATACAAAGGAAGGTGGCGTATGAAATGTCCGGGACAAGATACCCAGTACTGGGACCAGAATGCGATTTTTGAAACTGAAATGTCCGGAATGCGGACATGCCATGGAATTTTTCAAGGGATGATGCCACCCGGCGATGCGGTCATTGCCATAAGAAAATTGTGAATCCAATGGATTTCCGGGTGTGCGGCATATTGCAGGTATGCTGAACAATGCCTGGAGTACATTACCGGAAGAGTTTGGCCCAGCAGGAAGATCTGTTGAAAGATCGGGTGGCGGTGAAGATGAAACAGTATTTTGGTACGGATTTCAAACGGATCAGCCATGCCGGGCAGGTGGCCAGTATGCGGAGAAAAATTAGTAAAGAAAAAGCCGATTTGGCGGTGGTTTGCTTTGTGCCGCATATCTCCATGATATCGAAAAATCAAATCTACGGAAGAAAATATGGGTCCGCCGAAGCAAAATATCAGCACATCGAAGGCCCGCCCGGCGGCCGGAAAAATTCTGGAAGATCTGGGGGCCAAAGGAAAAGCTGATCACCGAGGTGTGCGACATCGACTTTGCGCACCATCACCCCAAAAATGCGAAACCATTAATTTTAAAGCGGTCTATGATGCGGACATGCTGGCCAATATGGAAGACTGCCGGGGAAAGAAAGCAGATCGATGCAGACACCCTGGCCCGGAAAATCGATGGCATTTATCTGACGGATGCGGGAAAAGACCTGGCTCGCCAGATTTTGATTCAAAAAGGATGATAATCCACAGCGTATAACCGATACATAATTATAAAGGAACAGAATCATGAAAGTACTTAGAAAAATAATTGAAATCGATGATGAAAAATGTGATGGGTGCGGCAATTGTGTGCCGTCTTGTGCAGAAGGCGCCATTCAGATTGTAAACGGCAAAGCGCGTGTCATTTCAGACAAGTATTGTGACGGATTAGGGGCCTGTCTGGGCGAATGTCCCCGGGATGCATTGCATATTGTGGAAAGAGAAGCCGAAAAATTTGATGAGGCAGCGGTGCATGAACTGCTCAAACAACAGGCCCAGGCAGAAAAATCGACAGGTCAGAGAAAACCGGTCATGACCGGCGGCTGCCCGTCCGCAGCCTTGAAAACTTTTTCCGACACGTCATGCGACTGTGCCAATCAGCCCCGGGTGACCGGTTCCGACGGTTCTTCCGCTCTGGGACACTGGCCGGTTCAGATTCGCCTGGTACCGGCCGGCGCGCCGTTTTTGAAAGATGCGGACCTGGTGATTGCCGCCGATTGTGTGCCCGTAGCTTATCCGTCGTTTCACAGGGATTTTCTGGCAGGCAAAGCAGTGATGATCGGGTGTCCCAAATTTGATGATACCCAGGGATATGTGGATAAATTGACGGATGTGTTTAAAAAATCCGGCATTAAAAGCATTACCGCCGTGATCATGGAAGTCCCCTGTTGTTCCGGACTGCCTCATATTATTCAGAAAGCACTGGAAAACAGCGGCATGGATATCCCTTTTTCACAGGTAACGATCAGCGCCCGGGGCGAGATCCTTTCATGACAAAGACCGGCCGAAAAAAGCCATTCCAGGAATCTGAGGCTTACCCTGTTCACGCGTGATCTGTCTGATATCCTGAGATTGTAAGAAAAATTACTACAGCATAATCAGAAATCTTCCAATTGATCCTTTACTTTCCCCTTGATAGAGTCGTATGAATAAAAAAATATGTGATCGTTTTTTTAACCCGTATTATTCAAGGAGGATTGTATGAAAGCAAGGCATCTTTTATTCATTGGAATGATTGCAGTCGTTTCCATGGTATGTTCCCAGACTGCGCTGGCCAAGGAAAGAATCGTGTTCGGCGGCGGTCCTGCCGGCGGAACCTTTCAGGTGGTGGCCAATGCCATCCAGGTGTATGACCCCATCAAAGAACTGTCTGATATCCGGGTTCAGGCCCAGTCTTCCGCCGGTTCTGTGGAAAACTTGAGAAAAACCGATGCCGGCCGTCAGCAGATGAGCGTGGTCTATTCCGGCCATGTGTATCAGGGCCGGAACGGCAAGATGAAAAATGACCCCAAAAAATATGAAAACGTCATGGCTGTGGCATTCCTGTATGGCGCTCCGGCCCAGCTGGTGGTCAAAGCCGGGTCAGGGATTAAAAGTGTCAAAGACCTGGAAGGCAAAAAAGTGGGTGTGGGTAATGCCGGGTCCGGTGCATTTGCCAACTGCGAGCTGTTTTTCACCCATATGGGGATCTGGGATAAAATTGAAAGAAATGCCATGGGGTATAACGATGCGGCCCAGGCTTTCGGCAACAACCAGCTGGATGCATTCTGGCTGTTTGTGGGATATCCCACCGGCGCGGTCATGATGGCGGCCCAGACCAATGACATTGACATGGTCGATCTGGACAAGGATGCAGTATCTTCCGGATTTTACAAGGAATATCCCTATTTTGCCAAGGTCACCATTCCTGCCAGTACCTATAAAGGGGTGGACTATGATGTGAGTTCGTTTCAGGATGCCGCACTGTGGGTGGCCAACAAAGATGTGTCTGCCGATGCCGTCTATGAGATGCTGTCTCTCATCTATACCGACGAGGGACTGGCCCATATGGTTTCCCAGAAAAAAACGTTTAAAAGCATGTCTATTGAATCCGGCCCTACCGGCGTCGTCACTCCGTTTCATCCGGGTGCTGAGAAATTCTGGAAAGAAAAAGGGGTTTTGTAATACAGTCGCCTGACCCTTTTTATTAGAATTACCGGACACGGGACAAGGACGTCTGGTGTTCGGTAATTTTTTTGGACCGGTATGCCTGTGACAACCATATCAGCAAATAGGATGGCGGATTGTGTACCATAAATTAAATCGATTCGAGAAAATTTTTTTTGATATCTGTGCGGTGACACTGGTGCTGTTCTACGCATGGGCGGCCGTGGTCCAGCCCATGGCCACTCAGTATCACCGGGGTGTGTATGTTATCATAACGTATGTGCTGGTCTTCCTGCTCTATAAGGCAAAAACCACGATCGGTCGGATTCTGGACTATATTCTGATTGTTTTGTCGGTTGTCTGTGTCGGATACTGGATTATCATGTTTGAGGCCATCAACTACCGGACCGGGGCGGAAACCACGGTGGATGCAGCTTTCGCCATTGTGGGGGTGCTCATCGGGATCGAGCTGGCCCGGCGGGTGGTGGGCAACGTGTTTGTCATCATGGGGGTGGTTTTTCTGGTTTACGGGGTTTACGGATACAAGGCCCCGGATCTGATCTCCCATGCCGGGGCCCCGTTCACTGAACTGTGCGTAAGCATCTTTTATAAAAGTGATGGGGTGTTCGGGATCATGGCCAGTGTGCTGGCCACGTATGTGATCCTGTTTGTGCTGTTCGGCGCGTTTCTGGAAAAATCCGGGGCACAGAAATTTTTCATTGACTGGCCCCTGGCGGCGGTGGGTCACCGCATCGGCGGTCCCGGAAAAGTATCGGTCATCGCCTCGGGTCTGTTCGGCTCCATTTCCGGCAGTGCCATTGCCAATACCGTGTCCACGGGCATGTTCACCATTCCCATGATGAAAAAAGCCGGATTCCGGCCCCATGTGGCCGGCGCCATCGAACCGGCCGCTTCCATCGGCGGGATGTTCATGCCGCCCATCATGGGCGCCGGCGGTTTTATCATGGCGGAACTGACCGGACTGCCCTATTCCCAGATCATGCTGGTGGCCATATTTCCGGCATTTATGTATTTTTTTTCCGTGTTTGTCATGGTGCATTATGAGGCCAAAAAAGACAATGTGGTGGGGGAAAGATCCAAATTCAGTGCCATGGAAATTTTCAAGAAGCAGTGGTTTTATATACTGCCGCTGGTGATTATCACGGTGTTCATGCTGTATGGATTTTCTCCGGCCTATTCCGCGATTCTGGGTCTGGTTACCTGTATTGCGATCTCATGGGTGAGAAAGGAAACCCGCATCGGACCCAAACGGTTTGTGGAAGCGGCCCGGGAAGGCACGGAAAACAGTTTGAAAATCGGTGCCACAGTGGGCGTCATCGGGATTATCATCGGGGTGTTGACCTTTTCCGGTCTGATTCTGACCTTTGCCGATATCATGATCGACCTGGCAGGCGGGTCTTTGCTGCTCACCATTCTGCTGGTGGCCCTGGCATCTCTGGTGCTGGGCATGGGGGTTCCGGTGACGGCCGCGTATCTGGTAACCGCTGTGGTGGCGGTGCCGGCCCTGACCCACCTGGGCGTGAATGAACTGGCCGCTCATATGATCGTATACTGGCTGTCCCAGGATTCCAACATCACCCCGCCGGTGTGCATTGCCGCATTTGCCGGTGCCACCATTGCCAAAGCCAATATGTGGAAAACCGCGTTTACCTCTTTTAAATTTGCCAAATTTCTTTATCTGGGCCCCCTTCTTTTCGGATATGTGCCCGGATTCTCTCTGGACGGCAGCCCCATGGACATTGTCAAAGCGTTCGTTGCCATTATTATCGGTACATATATTTATTCCTGGTTTCTCAGTGGGATCTGGATATCTCCATTGAAAAATCTATTTTCCAGAAAATCAGCTGCCTGATTCGGCCTGTTTTTGTCCGGCAAAAAGCCGTTTTCCCCGAGCGATCCATGCTTCCGGGGGGAAGCGGCTTTTTTTATGCCCATTGTTCTGACGAGCAAAATTTAGTTGCCATATCAACTTTTTTCAGTCATATTAAGTCCAAACTTACCAAAATCGCTGACAATTACCATGGTAATGGAAAAAATAGACATGAAACAGACTCAATTGGTACCTGAATTTACGGCTTCCCCTTCGGATACACTGGAACTGGAAACATTTGAACGGGTTATTGACACATCCATTGCCTATCTGGTGGGCAGAACTTCCCGGGCCATCATTAAACGGCTGACCAAAAAATTTGCAGATGCCGGATTTGATGTCAGTTATGAACAATGGAGCATCCTGGTCCATTTATACCGAAAAGACGGGCAGACCCAGCAGGAACTTTCCAACGTGTCGGTCAAGGACAAGGCTGCCATCACCCGGTTGCTCAATGTGCTGGAAAAAAAGAATATCGTGCTTCGTGTGCCGGACCGGTCCGACAAGCGCAGCAAACTGGTTTATCTGACACACACAAAGCCAAATCTTTTCGGGATGATTTAATTGCCATGTCATGGAGATGCTTGTGGAAGCGGAACAGGGGATTTCTCACGAGGAGATGGAGTAAATCCACGTTAAATAAAATTTTCACCAATTTTCCCGGCTGAATCTGTCGGATTAAATTCCACCAGGTGATTCTGGATGGCATACCTGGACAGATCCGCGCGTTGTTTCTCAGGTTCAGTTTTTTCAAGAGCCTGGACCGATAGGTATCCACGGTTTTAACACTGATATTGTAAGTGATGGCAATTTCCCGGTTCGTACTTCCGGTGGCCAGTTTGCGCAATACCTGGAGTTCGCGCATGGATAAAGATTCCATGCCGTGTTTGTTTTTGTCGCCCCGAATGAAACGCAGGGCCAGTGCTTCACTGGCTTTTCCGTCAGATGCCGACCCCGGAATGAATTTTTTACTGCCGCCACCAGCTGCTCGGGTGCGGACTGTTTAGTGACATATCCCATGGCGCCGGCTTCCAACCCGGATCACATATTGTTCCTCTTCATGCATCGTTAAAATAAGTACCGGGATTTTTGGGCAGTAACTGTTCATGCGTGCCACCACTTCCAACCCATCCATGCCGGGCATGGATATGTCGATAACAGCCACATCCGGTTGTTTAGTCATGGCCAGATCAAATGCGGTTTCTCCATCGGACGCTTCGGCAATGACCTTGATACCGGAGCTGTCTTCCAGAACGCGCCGCAATCCGTCTCTGACAATACTGTGATCGTCGGCCAGCAACACAGTGATCATGACCATCCCTCCACGTTTACCTTGCAGGTGATTCGAGTTCCGCTGCCTTTATTAGACGAAATATCCAGCCATCCGCCTGCCAGATTGGCCCGCTCCATCATGCCTTCCAGCCCGAATCCGGTTCTGTTTTCATTGGGAATAAAGCCGATACCGTTATCTTCCACAGTTAATACCAGTCCTTTGGTATCTATTCTCAGCTCAACGATAATGGTGGAGGCTTCAGCATGGCGGATGGCATTGGTGACCGCTTCCTGCCCGATTCGGTAAAGGGCGGTGGCCAGCGTTTTATCGATCTGCGGGATGACATCCCGGCGAAAGACACAGGAGACATTGGATCGTTTTTCAAAATCAGATACCAGCGATTCCAGAGCATCTGACAGGCCCAGGTCATCCAGCACTCTGGGGCGGAGCCGATAAGCCATATCCCTGACATCCTGAATGGTTTTGTCAATGAGCAGACTCATTTTTTCTGCCCGGTCCACGGCCTGATCCGGAGAGGATGTAAAATGGTTTTTCACCCACATCACATCGATGCGTAATGCGGTCAATACCTGCCCCAGATGGTCATGAAGTTCCCGGGCCACCTGTTCTTTTTCCCGTTCCTGGGAAGCAATGATGTTTTTGGATAAATTTTTCAGGCTGCTCTGAGCTTTTTCCAGTTGTGCTGTTCTCAGGCGCACTTGTTTTTCCAGATCATGGGAGTATCGGGCCAGTTTTTCCTTGGCATGTTCCAGATCTTTCTGGGTTCGGTTTTTTTCCGTCACATCCACACTCACCGCCAAAGAACGAACTACCCGGCCTGTCACATCTCTGACCCCGTAACTGGAAAGAAGAATATCCATTTTATCTTTGTTTCTTTTCACATAGGTATAGGGGATATCTTTGAAAAACCCGGTGTTGAAAAATTGAGGAAAGACCTTTGACAAGGCATATTTTTTGGATTCCGGAGTGAAAAAATCCGTCAAATGCCGCCCGATGACCTCATCTCGATCATATCCCATGACATCCACCCAGTGATCGGACACCCGGATAATTTTTCCATTGGTGTCAATGGAATGGAGCATGATCGGCGTTTTATGGTAAATGTGTCGATATCGCTGCTCACTGATCCGCAGTTTTTCCTCGGCTGTTTTTCGCTGACTGATTTCTTTAGCGGCCTGCTGATACAGAAAAAAAACCAGGATGCCCGCCATACTGGTAATAAAGATCACCCCCGGTCCGATCCCTTTGAGGAACGGGGCGGAAAACTGCTTTTCAAGCAGTTTTTTGTTTTTCAAAGACACCACGCGCCAGTCGGGATACCGGGGTACTGACAAAGAGGTATATAGATATGCCTCTTTGTTTTGATCCGTGACTTGGTCTTTGGTCTGTGTCCGGTGAAATCCGGACCAGTCCCAGGGGCCGTTGCCGAATTGACGGGATTGGACAATCTGGTCTCTTGTTTCATCATCCACAGGCCACAGCAGTTTAAACCGGTATCGGGATTGATTGCTGATGAAAATAATTCCATTAGGGCTGACAAAGAAAAGCAGGTGTTCCGGATTTGAAAACAAGGTGGTTTCCAGAAACTCAATGGATGATTTTAGCACGGCCACCCCGATGATTTCCTTTTTTTCCGGATGATACACCGGATGGCTGTAATATATGCCCCGTTTCATGGAAGTAACGCCAAGGGCGAGGTAACTGTCCGGTTGCCCCTGGATGGCGGATGTGAAATAGGGTCTGAAAGAAAAATCATGGCCCACAAAACTGTCAAACTGATTCCGGTTGCTCGAACAGATGGTATTGCCCTTCAGGTCCATCAGATAGCTGACATCTATCTCCAGGGATCGGGTAAACATATCCAGAATCTGGTTGGCTTTGAAAAGTGTTTCCAGGTTTGTGTCCACAAGAACGGTTTCCAGTTCTTTGATCCGGGACAGCACACGAACGGATTTGATATGTTCAGACAGGGAGGTCGCCAACTGGTCGGTCAGCAGTTTCAATTGCACAATTGCCTGGGTTTCCCCGGTCTGAATGCTGGCCTTGCGAAACGAATAATAAAACAGCCACCCTCCCGTGGATACGGACAAAAAAGCAAAGATTGCCAGAATCAATATGATCAAACGAAGACGCATCTGTTACATATAGGCAGAAGTTTCATATTTTTTCAATTGAGAATATATCAGGCATTGGATAAAATGAATCAAAAGGAGAACAACCATGCCGACAATTACGTTTAATGCATTTTCATTTTTACAAAAAAAACTTCATCAGAAAAATCTGCCTTATACCAATGTCTCGCTGTCCATTCCCGACGGTACCACCGCTGAAATGCTGGTGCATCAGATGCGGCTGACCCTCGAGGATGTGGAAGTGGTGTTTGTTAACGGCCGTGTCCAGCCTTTTTCAACGGTTCTCAAAGATCAGGATCGTGTGGCATTTGTTCCCCAGGGAACACCGGGACCCTACCGGGTGCTTCTGGGATTCAAAAACAAGCGTCATGGCTGAATCGTCAGATGTTGTCCGGACGTTTATTGCCATACCGTTGCCCGATTCTGTCAAACGGTTTATATCAGATATCCAGTCTGAACTTAAATCAGCCGGATGGATTGCTGCATGGCCCAATCCGGAAATGTTTCATTTGACACTGAAATTTTTAGGTCCGACCCCCAGGGAGTTGCTGATAGCCATTCAATCTGTCATGGCGGCATTTTCCGGCGCATATCCGGCATTTGCTCTGAGAGCCGGAGGTATCGGTGTCTTTTCTAATGTCAGAAACGCCCGGATCGTATGGATCGGTATTCATGGACAGACAGAACATCTGATGCAGCTTGTGACGGATCTGGAAAAAAAGCTTCACCCCATGGGTATTCCGGCACAATCCCGGCCATTTTTTCCGCATATTACTTTGGCGCGTATTAAAAAACCGGTCCGGCCGCATGATATGATTTCTGTGATCAAGCGTTTTGAAAGCAAATCTTCGCATGCGTTTCCGGTTAACCGCCTTGTCTTGTACAAAAGCCGGCTTCAACCGCAAGGCGCGGTGCATTCTCCATTGTTTCAGATCATGTTGAATCATTGAAACAATCAAGTCGTTGTCTGCAAACTATTTTTTAAATCAGTGTTTTCAGATCCAGATAGGTTTCAATATGTTTTTTCAACTGATCGTAATCCTTGTCTTTTTCAATGGCTGCGTCAATTGAAAAATCCAAAGGATGAGCCAATCCGATTAAATCAAACCATTTTTTGATAATGGTGTTGAAATCAAAAAATCCGTGAACATAAGTACCGGCCACTTGACCATTGTCTGCCAGGCATCCGTCGGTTTCTTTTACGGGGATGCCATTTCTGGAAACAATGCGGATAAACGGAACGCCGCCGGTCAGCTGCGTGGCACCCATGTGAATTTCATATCCTCTGCCATAGGCATCGCCCCATCTGAACTCGCTTAATGTGGTGGTTTTGGGGGATTGCAGCAGGGTTTGGACCGGCAGCAGCCCCAGTCCCCGGGTCTGTCCCGGGGAACCTTCCAGCCCGTTTGGATCTTTTACCCATTGTCCCAGCATCTGGTATCCGCCGCAGATGCCGAAAACATGGCCCCCCTTGCGCACATAGTCATTCAGCGGATTTTCAAACCGGTCCATGACCCAGGTTAAGTCTTTTCGGGTATTTTTGGAACCCGGAATGATGATGGCGGTAAACCGGTCCAGCTGTTTTGGCGAATCAATGAAAACCGTTTGCAGGCCATGGATTCTGGCCAGGGCATGAAAATCGGTGAAATTGGCGATGTGGGGCAGTCTTAAGATAGCAACAGCAGGGGTGTTTTTTTCTAATGATTTGAAATCATTTATTTTTTCTATTTCAACCGAATCTTCGGCATCAATTTTAAAATGAGAATACCAGGGCAAAACCCCTAAAACCGGTTTGCCGGTGTGCTGTTCTATCCAAGCCTTGCCTTGTCTGAACAAATCGATATCTCCCCGGAACCGGTTGATAATGATCCCTTTGACCATGTCACGATAATCATCCGGCAGGCAGGCCAGGGTCCCCACCACCTGGGCGAATACCCCGCCCCGGTGAATGTCTGCGGTTAAAATGACATCGGCATCGGCATATCGGGCCATGGGGAAATTGACAATGTCCGTATCCATGAGGTTGACTTCGGCACAGGATCCGGCCCCTTCCAGAACGATGCGGTCATATCCGGCAGCCAGGGTGTCAAACGCCTGACACGCTTTTTCAAAATAAAATGCTTTTCTGGTATGGTAATCCATGGCGGTGTGGTTGCCATGAACCTTTCCGTTCAGAACGACCTGGGATAGTTTGTCTCCAAACGGTTTCAATAAAATGGGATTCATGTTTACATGGGGCGCGATCCGGGCCGCCTCGGCCTGGACGATCTGTGCCCGGCCGATCTCCAGGCCTTCCGGGGTGATGCCGGAATTATTGGACATGTTCTGGGCTTTAAAAGGTGCCACCCGCTGACCTTTGTCCGCCAGATACCGGCAGATGCCCGCCGCAATAATGCTTTTGCCCACATCCGATCCCGTACCCAGAACGGCGATGTGCGGTGCGTTCATTTTTCAATGCCTTTGCGGGCCGTGACACCCTGATGATAATAGTGTTTAATCTCTTTCATCTCAGTGACCAGGTCCGCCCGGGTGATCACTGCGGCGGATGCGTCTCTGCCTGTGATCACCAGTTCCACATTATCCGGTTTCAGATCCATGAGACCCAGCAGTTCATTTTCGGTCAACAGCTGGCAGGCAACCGCCACATTGCCTTCGTCCACGATCACCAGGTCATGGGCATTGGCTTTCAAAATCTTGCACAATCGGGCATATCCCTTCCGGGCCGCCGCTTTTTCATCTTCAGACGGCATTCCTCTGACAAATTTGCCCATGCCGAACTGTTCCACGGTCACATTTTCAAATAAGGATAATCCCTTGATTTCCGAATACACTCCCTGCTTGAGGAACTGTCCCACAAACACCTGAAGTCCGGCCCCGGCCCCCCGCAGAGCCAGTCCTAATGCAGCCGTGGTTTTGCCCTTTCCGTTTCCCGTATATATCTGTATATATCCCTTCATGGTCTCTCCTGATTTTATTTGCCGGCATGTGACAGCGAAGTGGTATGAAAATCAACCAAGGTGTCAAATGGGATGTGGGGATGTGTTTCATGTGAAACATTCTTTAAATGCCGTGGCAGAGATATCAGCCCGACCCCCGGAAGGAAGAGGGAAAACAGAACCACCAGATATCCTGTTTTCCCTCCGGGTATGGCAACCGATATACTGGAGAACATGAGTCATCCTGTTGTCAAGGCATTAAAAAACCCATACCAGTAACACTGATATGGGAACCGTTTTTGTCCTCATTTTGTTGATCACTCCAAGTCCTCGCTAGCATACGATCAACTGTTCAGGCAGGTCTTCTGACTTCCGGATCTTTTTACCAGCCACCCCTTCCCGTGTATGTCTCATCAGTGGTTGTGTGTGGCGTTCATCCCCGGTTACAGCGGCGGGACCGTCCCTGACTTTCACAGGGTTCCCTTTTGACTGCGTGGGCAGCACCTGAAACAATAAATTACCTTACCTGCTTGCCTTGGGAGTGTCAAGAATAAAATATGTATCCGGAAGGGTAGAACTGTCTGTATATATTGACATCTCAGGCAAACAATACGATAAAGACATTCAATGGGTTGCATGCGTTTGCGTTTCAAGCCCATTATCTGTATTTTAAATAAAAACCCATCAATTAACAGTATCTTGCCGAAAGTGTAGACGCATTTATGATATTTGAAAATTATCCAATCGCAGCCGCTATAAAAAGAAATCTGGCCGCTGCCGGATTTAAACGGCCTACCGATATCCAGTTCAAGGCGATTCCCTGCATTCTCAAGGGAGAAGACGTGCTGGCCGTGGCCCAGACCGGTACGGGAAAAACCGCTGCCTTTGCCATTCCCGTTATCGATCGGATCCATAAGTCCAAACAATCCAGAGCCCGTGCCGGGATCCAGTGTGTTGTCATGGTTCCCACAAGGGAGCTGGCAGGTCAGATCGGCGCCGTATTCAATACCTTGTCCAGTCATACCCGGGTGAATCCGTTTGCGGTTTTCGGCGGCGTGGACCAGGACCGGCAGATCGCCCGGCTGAAAGACGGCATTGATGTGCTGGTGGCCACGCCGGGTCGGATGTTTGACCTCATCAGCCAGGGCGCCATCTCCCTGTCCCGGGTGAACACTCTGGTACTGGATGAAGCGGACCGGATGCTGGCCAAAGGGTTTCTGGAAGATATCCAGGCCATCAAGAAAAAACTGCCCCGGCGGCACCAGACCCTGTTTTTTTCCGCCACCATTGACAAAGAAATCAAGAAACTGGCGTTTTCCCAGGTAAGAACTTCGGCCATTCGGATTCAGATTGCACCGGACTCTCCGGTATCCAGAAATGTCTCCCACTGGGTGGTGGAAATGGAGATGGATGACAAGCGGTTTTTTCTGCGGCGGTTTATCCGGGATCATGAAAACGAACGCATCCTGGTGTTTGTCAGAACCAAAGTCAGAGCGGAACGGGTGGCCAGGGCGCTTGACAGGGATCACATTGCTTCGGCCACCCTTCACGGGGACAAGGATCAGGCGGAACGTACCCGGGTCCTGGCCCGGTTCAAGGCTGGAGAAGAACGCATTCTCATCGCTACGGATGTGTCTGCCCGGGGCATTGATATTCCCAATCTGGATTATGTGATCAACTATGATCTGCCGGACAACCCGGAAAACTATGTGCACCGGGTGGGCCGGACCGGCCGGGGCACACGCAAAGGTCAGGCGTTTTCATTTTGCAGCCCCAATGAAAAAACACTGCTGAATCAGATCCAGGCATTGATTAATGAAGAAATTCTCATTCAGCCGGTCACCCCCCAGGAGTATGCCCAGATTCTTCTGGATCCCAAAGACACCAAAGGGCTCAGGCAGATGATTCTGACCCATGAAGCCGGGGATCCCAAAAAATCACGGAAAAAACCAAAAAAATCTAAACGGTCCGGCTGAGTTCCTGTTTAAGCATGCAGCAGGCGATTCTGTGGGCCGGTGTGCCATCTGCCAGATAATCCAGGTTGCCGGGCTGGATGATTTTGTTCATGACACATCCTTCAGGGATGGTCAGATCAAACAGCTGGGTTTCATTGACGGGCAAAGACGGCACCAGGGCGTTGTCCCGGATGGTATAGGCATGCAGCGGATAATCTTCGCATAAAGGACACCGGTACACCCGGCCGTTGGGAAACACAAAATAGTTGTCCGCCACAATGCCTGCACAGGTAAATGCCTCGCCTTTTTCCAGAAATACTTTGGGATAGGTGACGATGATGCCGGTTTCAGCAATGGTGCGGGCCACTTCAGGAATCACTGACAGCCACAGGTCCTTGGATACCTGATGGGTGTCGGTACTGCCGGCAGCGGATTTGCCCCGCATGCCGATGACCTGGATAAAAAACCGGTGAATATCCAAAGATGATACCAGATCAGGCATTTGGGACAGCTCAGGCAAATTTTTGTCAGACACCGTATAGATCATGGAGCAGGAAAACCCTTTCTTCCGTGCCCGGTGAATACCTGAGATCACCGCATCATAGCTGCCCTGCCCCCGAATGACGTCATTGGTGGCAGGGGTGGCTCCATCCAGGGAAAATGAGATGAAATCCACATCTTCGGGTGTGATCTTTTCAAGGATATCGTGGAACAGAAACCCGTTGGTGTCAATGGTAATGGACTTGAAATGAAACTGCCTCGCTGATTTGACAGCCGCCGGCAGATCCTTGTGCAACGTCGGCTCGCCCCCTAAAAAAATCAGGTTGGTCCGGGATGCTTTATGGGCAAACAGGCCCAGCCACTGCCGGATGGTATCAATGGAAAGGGTCTGTCTGCCATGCTGGTCCGGGTTGATATAGCAGTGGGCGCAGGACAGGTTGCACCGGGTCAGAATATGAAAAAAAAGATTGGATGAGTCTTTGGAAAAGGCAACGGTTTTTTTCTGCATGTTTTATCCCATGCACTGCTTGGTGAATTCAGGGTCGAACGGCACCGGATAGTCGCCGTCATAACAGGCCTTGCAGAAATTAAGCTCTGGATCCTTCACGCCGGAGGCCTCCAGCATCCCTTCAATGGACAGATAGTGCAGCGAATCCAGACCCAGATAATCCCGCAGTTCATCCACGGTTTTTTCCGCTGCAATCAATTCGCCTTTGGAAGAAAAGTCGATGCCGTAGTAACAGGGAAATTTGTGGGGCGGGCAGGAGATACGCATGTGCACTTTTTTGACGCCCAGTTCCCGCAGGGCCCTGACTCTTGTTTTGGCGGTGGTGCCCCGGATGATGGAATCTTCGATAATGATGATGTCCTTGCCTTTGATCAGTTCTCTGACCGGGTTGAGCTTGATGCGTACGCTAAAATCCCGCATGGACTGGGTGGGCTGGATAAAGCTTCGGCCCACATAATGGTTTCGGATCATGCCCATTTCAAAGGGAATGCCCGATTCTCTGGCATACCCGATGGCGGCATAGTTGCCGGAATCGGGAAACGGCATGACCAGGTCCGCATCCACATGGCTTTCCTGGGCCAGTCTTTGGCCATGATTTTTGCGCATTTCATACACATTTTTGCCGTCAATGGTGGAGTCGGGCCGGGCAAAATAGATATATTCGAAAATGCACAGGCTCTTGTGGGCCGCAGCCTTGGGATGACGGAGACTCTTGATCCCGTCTTCATTGATGATCACAATCTCCCCGGGATCCAGCTCCCGGATGAATTCCGCCTGGATCAGGTCAAAGGCACAGGTTTCAGAGGCCAGCACATAATGGCCGTTGAGTTTTCCCAGCGCCAGTGGCCTAAACCCATTGGGGTCTTTCATGCCGATGATCTCACCCTTGCAGGTGAGCAGGATCATGGAATAGGCCCCCTGGATTTTGGAAACCGCCTTGAGAATGGCGTTTTCATAGTTGCCTTTGACCAGGTTTTTGATGAACAGGTGCAAAAACACCTCTGAATCCATGGTAGTCTGGAAAATCGAGCCGTGTTCTTCCAGCTCCCGTCTTAAAATATGGGCATTCACCAGGTTGCCGTTGTGGGCCAGGCGCGCCGGATCGGTGGCGGTGGTTCTGGGAAATGGGCATTGAGCAGCACTGGATCAGTGATCAGGTACCGCACATGGCCGATGGCGGACCCGCCTTCGATCCGTTCAGATCTCTCATCAAAATATCCGGCACCAGGCCTTGCTTTATGGGAAAAAATTTTGTCGTTGATGCCCCGGTTCTGGAGATCCCCGCACTTTCCTGGCCCGGTGCTGAAGGGCATACAGTCAGAAATAGGTAATTTTTACAGCTTCCGGATGCTGGTACAGTCGAATACCCCGCATTCATCTTTGGGGCGTTCACACGAAAAGGCGTCAGATGGTCAGGTATTTGTTTATGATACTCCTGGGGATGGGTTTAACGGACAAAGATTCTTTTCAATGCCGCGATGGCGCAAAATGGCGGTGCCGTCGGTGGTGGCATAAGAGATTTTGTATTTAATGGCGGCCCGGCGGATTTCATACCCCGTCCCTTTGGGTCAGCTGGTGGTTGCACATATTGAAAGATCAGCTGGATTTCCTTGTTTTTGACCGCATCCACCACATGGGACCAGCCAGCCAGACGCACGACCGGAGTGGCCGGCACCTGGTGTTCCTCAGAAATGCAGCAGTCCCCGAATTTGGCCATGATGGTGAATCCCATGTCATGAAAGTCTTTTGCTACCGGCAGGGCCGCCTGTTTGTCCTTATTCTCGTTCTGAAAGATGTGGCTAATTTTCTAGTTCCAGCAGTTCAAAGCTGTGTAACTGACAATCTGGGATTTACGGCCACCTGGCAGCCACACCCAATCCATCTGTCATTGATACATGACCTCGCCCGTGGATTTCATCTCCGGATCTGGGACCGGGTCCCGCGTTCTGGAAGCCGGTCAAAGGCATCGCTTCTTTGACACAATAGTACGGCGGAATCACCTGTTGGTGAACCCAGCTCCTGGGGTTTGCCCAGCATCACCCTGGGTGGCCAGTTTGGCCAGGGGGGGACGCCGATGGCTTTGGATCAGGGGATGTGGTCAAAAGGCCCGGGGATTGACCTCGATGACATACACGGTGTCGTTCATGATGCCGAACTGAATGTTCATTAACCCCTTGACCTGGAGTTCTTTTGCCATGGCTAGCTACCCAGACCATCTCTCAATATGTTGCGGGCAATGAGATACGGGGGCAGCACGCAGGCGGAATCACCCGAGTGAATGCCGCTTCCTCGATGTGCTCCATCATCCCGCCGATGACAGTAGTCTCCCAAGTCGGAGATGACGTCCACATCCAGCTCGAATGCCTCTTCCAGAAATTTGTCAATCAGCACGGGTTTGTCCGGAGATGCCTGGACTCCTCTGCTTTCAAAAACAATTCAGATCACTTTCCATCTCTATACCCAAGTATTTCCACACTTCGCTGCGACTGAAACATAAAAAGGTTTGAGCGTACCTGGCCGGATACGATGTCTCTGTATACAGCCTACGGGAAGCTTTAAATATCATAAGAAATGGGCAATGCTGGTTTCCGGCTGGCGCAGTCCCAGTTTGTTCATCATGGCCTGGAACGGGTCCGGTCCTCGGCCCGGTCAGTATTTTTCAGGAGGTACCGATAATGGGAACTCCGGCCTTCTGAGTCGGTGGCCAGATTCAACGGTCTGTCCGCCGAACTGGACGATCACGCCGAACGGTTTTCCTTTTCCACGATGTGCAGCACATCCTCGTGGGTCAGGAGCAATGCGGGCAGTTTTATCGGTGTCATAGTCTGTGGACACGGTTTCCGGGTTGGAGTTGACCATGATGGATTCCACCCCTTCTTCTTTCAGGGCGAACGAGGCGTGCACACAGCGGTAGTCCAAACTCTTCTTTAGCCCGATACGGTTGGGACCCCCCAGGATGATCACTTTTCCTGTCGTTCACCCAGGCTTCGCATTCGGTTTCGCAGGTGGAATAATAACAAGGTATAATACCGAATTCTGCGGCACAGGCCATCTGGTTTATAAGCTTCGCTGATCCTAACGATTTTCTTTCCTATTCCTTTGTTTTCAGTCGATACGTGAGAGAAACAAACAACTAACGGTCGGAAAACCCGTATTTTAACTTTTTCCAGCAGGTCTTTGGGCGGGTTCTTGCCGGCCAGCTTGATCTGGTTTTCCATCCTACCACAATCATTTTTGTCAGTTGCGAAACCAGGGATCAATATGGGTCAGTCCTTTGGCACATGATGATGACTTAGCGCTGTTTTTCTGAAAGCATTATAATATAGACAGGCGCTGGGGTGGGGTGGTTCAGATGATATTCCAGGTCGGTGCGGCCACGAAGATCCGGCGGAAGATCCTTGCCGTCTGCCCCGAATCCGGCCGGCCGATCTCAGGGATCTGAGCCCTTTTTGAAACGCCTCATACGAGTCCGGCCGATGGCCATGGTTTCTCCCACGGATTTCATGGCTGTGGTGAGCACATCCTGGGCCTCGGGAAATTTTTCAAAGGTCCATCTGGGGATTTTCACCACACAGTAATCAATGGAGGGTTCAAAACAGGCCATGGTCTCACCGGTGATATCATTGGGAATTTCATCCAGGGTATACCCCACAGCCAGCTTGGCCGCGATCTTGGCAATGGGAAACCCCGTGGCCTTGGAGGCCAGGGCCGAACTTCTGGAAACCCTTGGGTTCATTTCCACCACGATCACATCCCCGTTTTCCGGATTCACGGCAAACTGCACATTGGAACCGCCCGTATCCACGCCGATCTCCCGGATGATGGCAATGGACGCGTCCCGCAGCACCTGGTATTCCTTGTCCGACAGGGTCTGGGCCGGGGCCACGGTAATGGAGTCCCCGGTGTGGACCCCCATGGCATCCACATTCTCGATGGAACAGATGATGACCACGTTGTCGGCATGGTCCCGCATCACTTCCAGTTCGTATTCCTTCCATCCCAGCACGGATTCCTCCAGCTGGATCTGGCTGATGAGAGAGGCATCCAGGCCGGATTTGGCCACCCGGTTCAACTCTTCCATGTTATAAGCCACCCCGCCGCCGGTGCCGCCTAAAGTAAAGCTGGGCCGGACAATCAGGGGGAATCCGATCTTTTTTGCCACATCTTCCACTTCGGCAAAATTGTGGGCAAACCCGCTTTTGGGAATCCGCAGACCGATTTTGTTCATGGCGTCTCTGAACAACTCTCTGTCTTCAGCCTTGTGGATCGCCTCGATGGACGCACCGATCAGCTCCACGTTGTATTCTTCAAATATCCCGGTTTTGGCGGCCTCGATAGCGGTGTTCAATGCGGTCTGGCCACCTAATGTGGGCAGCACCGCATCGGGCCGCTCCGCTCGGATCACCTTGCACAGGGTGTCCGGAGTCACCGGTTCGATATAGACCCGGTCCGCAGTTTCCGGATCGGTCATGATGGTGGCGGGATTGGAGTTGATGAGGATTACCTCGAACCCTTCTTCCTTCAGGGCCTTGCAGGCCTGGGTCCCGGAATAGTCAAATTCGCAGGCCTGGCTGATGATAATGGGACCGGCCCCGATGATCAGAATTTTTTTAATATCATTACGCTTTGGCATGGGTCATCACTTTGGCAAACTGGTTGAAAAGATAGGCCGCGTCATGGGGACCGGGGGAGGCTTCCGGATGGTACTGCACGGCAAACGCCTTCAGGGAATCATCCTGAATCCCTTCCAGGGAGTCTTCATTGAGATTGATATGACTCAATGCGGAAGAGTGGTCTTTCAGGCTGTTCAGGTCCACGGCAAACCCATGGTTCTGGGAGGTGATCTCCACCTTGCCCGTGGCCATGTTTTTCACCGGCTGGTTGGCGCCCCGGTGACCGAATTTGATTTTATGGGTTTTTCCGCCCATGGCCAGTCCCAAAAGCTGCATGCCCAGACAGATGCCGAAAACCGGCACCGATCCCAGCAACTGCCGGATGGTGTCCACGGCATCGGTCAACGGCTCCGGATCTCCCGGGCCGTTGGACAGAAAAATGCCGTCGGGCTGGAGCGCTTTGATGACATCCGGAGATGTCTTTGCCGGCACGGTAAGTACTTCGCACCCGGCATTCTCCAGGCATCGGATGATGTTGTACTTGATGCCGAAATCCAGGGCCACCACCGAATGTTTTTTCCCCCGGTGCCGCCAGACAAAGGCATTGGATAAAGAATCTGCCGGTACATAATCAGGCTGATTGTATTTCCAGAAATAGGGTTTCTTTGTGGTGACATACTGCACCAGATCGCTGCCGGTCATGGAAGGCACCTGCCGGGCCTTTGCCACCAGAGAATCCGGGTTCAGGTCCGAGGTGGAGATCACAGCCCGCATGGCACCGGATTTTCTGATATGCCGGGTCAACGCCCGGGTATCCAGATCTTCCACACCTAATATATGGCTTTTGATCAGGTAATCCGCCAAAGTCCCTCTGGATCTGAAATTGGAAGGAAAATCCTGGTATTCCTTGACAATGAATGCCGCCACCTGGATCCGGTTGGATTCCACATCTTCAGGGCTGATGCCGTAGTTTCCGATGAGCGGATAGGTCATGGTCACCATCTGGCCGTAATAGGACGGATCGGTGAGAATCTCCTGGTATCCGGTCATGCTGGTGTTGAACACCGCTTCACCGCATGCTTCTCCGGGTCCGGTGAAACTCCTGCAGGCAAAGGTCCTGCCGTCTTCCAGGGCGAGTAATGCTTTCATGTTGTTTTTCCCTGTTCACATCTGAGTTGATATGTTAATCTTTTTGCCTTGTACACGAAGCCTCAATAAATAGCATAAAACACCGGGTATTATCAAGAATGAATCCTTAAAACTCAAATGCAGGAGAGACTTAATGGATTTACAGGATGTGCGAAAAAACGCTAGAGAGCAAATGAAGGGCTATTGCAGGGTATGTCCGATATGTGACGGGCGGGCCTGTGCCGGTGAGGTGCCGGGCATGGGCGGGCTGGGTACGGCCGCTTCTTTCAAGGACAACGTCATGGCTCTTGCGGAATACAAATTTAACATGCGTTTGGTGCATGGTGTGACCGAGCCGGACACGTCGGTTCAGATCTTGGGCAGGACCATGAAGATTCCTGTGCTGGCCGCGCCCATCGGCGGTGTTTCTTTTAACATGGGGGGGCAGATCTCTGAAGAGGCGTATGTCACGGGTGTGCTGGAAGGCTGCCAGGTGCACGGCACCCTGGGATGCACCGGAGACGGCGTGCCACCGTTTATCTCCGAGACCGGGTTTTCTGCCATCACCCGCCTGGGCGGAGAAGGCATTCCGTTCATCAAACCGTGGGAAGATAAAGAACTGTTTGAAAAAATGGACAAAGCCGGGGCCAGTGGTGCATCGATCATCGGTATGGATATTGATGCGGCCGGGCTGATTACTTTGAAAAAAATGGGCCGTCCTGTCAGCCCCAAACCGATTGCCAAGCTGGCCGAGATCATCAAACGCTGTCCGGCCGGATTCCTTGTCAAGGGAATCATGACGCCGGATGATGCCAAGAGAGCCCGGGATGCCGGAGCTGCGGGTATTGTGATCTCCAACCATGGCGGTCGAGTTCTGGACCATACCCCGGGAACCGCCCGGGTTCTTACCGACGTGGCGGCGGCGGTCAAGGGCGATATGGCGGTTCTGGCGGATGGCGGGGTACGCACCGGCACGGACGTTCTCAAGATGCTCGCCCTGGGTGCAGATGCCGTCATGATTGGCCGGCCTGTTTCCGTGGCGGCTGTGGGCGGACGCAAGGACGGGGTCGTTGCCTATCTGGATCAGGTCAAAGAAGAATTGATCCAGGCTATGGTGCTCACGGGCACGGCCCGGGCCGATGCTGTGGGCAAGGATATCCTGTTCAGAAAATGATGCATTTGATCATAATTCTTTGGCGGTGTTATGGATGAAAAAAATAGTATTTTGATAATTGAAACGGTATTTCCCTTGCTGCCGGTTTCATTGAAAAATCTGTTGAGTACCCGGCTGGAGCGATTTAATGCCGGTCTTGAAACCAGGGGCATGGCGTATGAAGACTTGAGTGTGGATCCGGCGGATCTGATCCGGGTGTTTCTATTCAGCGATTTTGTGGCGGACACTCTGGCAACACAGCCGAACATCATTCAGGATCTGTCGGATTCCGGGGACCTGGAACGAGTGAGAAATCCGGGATGGTATCAGAATCAGGCTCTGCAGAAGACAGCAGAAGCAGATACGGAACAGGCAAGAGCCGTGCTCAAAGCGTTCAAGTGCCGGGAGATCATCCGTATCGCCTGGCGGGATTTGACCGGGAAAGCCGGGCTGACCGACACCCTGTCCGATCTGTCGGAACTGGCCAGTGCCTGTGTCAGCCAGGCACTGGATGTGCTTCATGACAAATTATGCACTACCCATGGCACGCCCATGGATCAGCACGGTCATCCCCAGCAGATGGTGATTCTTGGCATGGGAAAACTGGGGGCCAAAGAGCTTAATTTTTCCTCGGACATCGATCTGATTTTTGTATATCCCAAAGAAGGCAACACTTATCAGGACGGTCAGATCAAGACATCGAACCTGGATTTTTTCACCCGGTTGTGCAAGCAGTTTCTCAAGTTTTTTGCTTCAGACAGTGGACAGCATTTTTACCGGGTGGACACCCGGTTGCGGCCATTCGGGGACAGCGGGCCCCTGGTCATGAGTGCGGATACGTTTGTGGAGTATTTTCAGACCCAGGGTCGGGAATGGGAGCGGTATGCCATGATAAAGGCCGCCCCCGTGGCCGGGGATCTGGCTGCTGGGCGTCTGTTGCTCCACAATCTCAACGGGTTTATTTACCGCCGGTATTTTGATTATGGGTCTTTTGACTCGTTTCGAGACATGAAACAGCGTATCACCTTGCAGGTGAAAAACGCCCGATTGAAAAACAACATCAAGCTGGGGGCCGGCGGTATCCGGGAGATCGAGTTTTTCGGCCAGCTGTTCCAGCTCATCCGGGGCGGGGTGGAACCCTCTTTGCAGGCTCCGGGGATTTTACAGGTCCTGCACCTGCTGGCCGGTCACGACTGTATCGATACAAACACCCGGGATGATTTGATCCACTCCTACCGGTTTCTGCGCACCGTGGAAAACCGTCTTCAGGAATACCAGGACCTGCAAACCCACGATATTCCGGAACATCCGGACCAGCAGGCAATCCTGGCCCTTTCCACGGGGTTTGATGTCTTTGGTGCGTTCAAGGAAAAACT
>JAGYOW010000049.1 GCA_018399285.1 Desulfotignum sp. | reverse complement strand
GGACCCCCTGTTCGCTGGGGCCGGGAAAAATCATCACCCAGCATGATGTGCGGCCAGATGCCTGGTATCTGGACGGGGGCGTGGCCCCGGTGTCCATTTCCATTGAGGCGGGCCAGGCAGATCTGTTTTTATGTGCTTTTCTGGGTATTGACCACCAGGTCAAAGGCACGCGCAAATACCGGCTGTTGGATGCCAGAGTCACCTTTCACCGGCCATTGCCCGAACCCGGAGAAACCATTGAATACCACATCTGCATTGACCGGTTTCTGAAACAAGGAGATGTGTTTCTGTTCTTTTTCCATTACAAAGGCTATATCAACCGGCAGTTGTTCATCTCCATGCGGGACGGTTGTGCCGGATTTTTCACGGAAGCCGAGGTCGAAAAATCGGGCGGCATTGTACTTAAAAAACAGGACCAGATCCCGGTTCTGCCCGAACACGGGTTCGACCCTCTGGTACGGGTATGGCCGGCGGCCTTTGATGAGAGCCGGATCGCTCATTTGCGCTCCGGCAATCTGGCAGGCGCATTTGGCAATGATTTTTCCGGCATGACCCTGGGAGCGGCCCAGCGCCTGCCCGGCGGGCCCATGCATCTCATCGACCGGGTATTATCCTTTGATCCCAACGGAGGCAGATACGGCCTGGGAACCATTGTGGCGGAAGCGGATATCCGGCCGGATGCCTGGTTTCTCACCTGTCATTTCATTGATGACCCGGTCATGCCCGGCACGTTGATGTATGAGTGCTGCGCCCATGCCCTGCGAATTTTTGTCCAGCGCATGGGTTGGGTCAGTCCGGATCCTGTGGCCCGGTTCAATGTGCTGCCAAACAATGAAAGCGATCTCAAATGCCGGGGCCCGGTAACGCCGGACACAAAAAAAGCCCGGTATGAGATCGAAATCAAAGAGATGGGGTATACAGCAGCGGATGGACAGCCGTTTGTCATTGCGGATGCGCATATGTTTGCCGATGACCTGCGCATTGTTTTATACAAAGATATGGGAATGACCCTGACCGGGGTCTCCCGGGACACTCTCAGACACGTGTGGAGACACAAATGAAATACAGCAAGGTTTTTATCACTTCATTCGGATATGAACTGCCGCCTCACATCGTCACCACGGCCCAGATCGAAGCAAGGATCAAACCGTTCCTGGATGCCGTGGGATTCCAACCCGGCCAGCTGGAAGCGTTGACCGGGATCCGGGAGCGAAGATACTGGGATGAGGATCACACCCTGGCCGATCACGCGGCCGTGGCCGGGCAACGGGCCTTGGAACAGGCAGGCATTCATCCGTCCGACATCGGGGCGCTGGTATTCTGCGGGGTCTGCCAGGACGGGTTTGAGCCTGCCACCTCGTGCCATATCGCCCATCAGCTCAACATCGGACCCGAAGCCCATGTGTATGATGTCAAATCCGCCTGTCTGGGCATGATCACGGGCATGGTCCAGGTGGCCAATGAAATCGAGCTGGGCAACATCAAAGCCGGTCTGGTGGTCTCGTGTGAAACCGCCCGGCAGATCGTGGACAGCACCATCCAGGAGATCAATTTGCACAAAAGCGTTGATTTCTACAAAGACACCGTGGCCACCCTGACCGGTGGGTCCGGTGCGGCGGCCGTGCTTCTCACGGACGGGACCCTGGGAGATGACGACATCCGCCACCATGCCCTGAAAGGCGGGGTGGTCAAAAACGCCATCCAGCACCATGACTTGTGCTTTTGGCGGTTTGATGAAAAAGGCATGCCCACCCATGCCAAAGTGATCATGCGGACCCGGGCCAACGAGGTTCTGGAAAACGGGGTGGTTCTGGCCACCCGGACATTCCAGGCCATGAAACAGCTGCTGGGCCTGCCGGACGACAAGCCCGACAAGGTCATCGGTCATCAGGTGGGCGCCATTCACCACCAGCGGTTCTATGCCGCCTTAGGCCTGGACATGGCCAAAGATTTTTCCACGTTCCCTTTGTTAGGCAATGTGGGCACGGTGTCATTGCCCATCACCGCGGCCATTGCCGATGAGCGGGATTTTTTGCAGCCCGGAGATTTTGTGGCTTTCATCGGGGTGGGCTCCGGACTCAATTGTTATGTGCTGGGGGTGGAATGGTAACCTGCCGACGCATCAACGGCCGGGTCACTTCCACCCGGGAATTTGAAAGTGAATACCCGTTTGCCCCCCATTATCTGGATATCAACGGCCATCTGCTTCATTACCTGGATGAAGGCGCAGGTCCCCCCGTGCTCATGGTTCACGGCAATCCCACCTGGTCGTTTTATTTTCGTCACCTGGTGAACCGGCTGTCCAAGGAATTCAGAACCCTGGTGCCCGATCATATGGGGTGCGGTTTTTCAGACAAGCCGGACCCGAAAACTTACGACTACACCCTGGCCTCCCGGGTGTCGGATCTGGATGCATTTGTGGCACATACCGTGCCACAAGGCAAACTGGATCTCATCGTCCATGACTGGGGCGGCATGATCGGCCTGGCCTGGGCCCTGGATCATCCGGACCGGATCAACCGGGTGGTGATCACCAATACATCCGGATTTTTTCTGCCGGAAACCAAACGGTTTCCCTGGATGCTGTGGCTGGTAAAATACCTGAACTGGTTTTCAGTGCCCGCAGTGTTGGGACTGAACCTGTTTGCCAAAGGCGCCCTTTATCTGGGGGCCTGCACCCGTCTGTCCGCCCGGGTGAAAAAAGGACTTACCGCCCCTTACAACAGCCCCTCAAACCGCATCGCCACGTTGAAGTTCGTCCAGGACATTCCCTTAACCCCGGCAGATCCTGCCTGGGAGGTCGTTGCCCGGGTGGATAAAAGAATTCACCGCCTGAATCCCGACCAGGTGCTGTTTTTATGGGGCGCAAAAGACTTTGTGTTTGACACCTGTTTTCTGGATGAATTTCTGAAAAGACTGCCCGGCGCACAATCTCATGTGTTTTCAGATGCCGGTCATTATCTGTTTGAAGACAAACCGAAACAAACCGCTGAAATGATTCACCGGTTTCTGGGCTCTGATGGGATGGCGCTGCTTTGATTTGTTTTTTACACCACAAAGAACACGAAGATCACGAAGAAACTGCTTTTTTTACTCTTCGTTCACTTCGTGTCCTTCGTGGTAAACGTCAATGAGACAATTTGAATGAGTTTACCGGGCTGGGGCACCAGCGCGGTTGGATTCCACTTTATATGTTAAAGATAAGGTTGCTATGACCGCTTATGCCAATATCGCCGAAAGCCTGAAAAAAACCGCGCAGACAATGCCTTACAAACGGGCCGTGGTGTATCCTGCCGGCCGGGACAAAAACAATCATGTGCTATACAGCCACCTGACCTTTAAACAGCTGGATGCGCTTTCCGATCGTCTGGCCATTGGACTGGAAAATATCGGTATCAGCCGGGGAACAAGAACCATTCTCATGGTCCCGCCGGGCATGGAATTTTTCATTATTGTGTTTGCCATGTTCAAAATCGGGGCCGTGCCCGTGGTGGTGGATCCGGGCATGGGCATCGACCGGATGGTGCAGTGCCTGCATCAGGGACGGCCCAAAGCATTTATCGGCATTGAAAAAGCCCATCTCCTCCGGCTGGTGAAACCCGGATATTTCAAACAGGTCCGGCACTGGGTCACTGTGGGCCGCAAATGGTTCTGGGGCGGGCACACGTTCAGGCAACTGCTGACCAATGAACACCAATCCTTTACCCCGGCCCAGACCGCCCGGGACGAAACTGCGGCCATCGTGTTCACCACGGGCTCCACCGGCCCGGCCAAGGGGGTGGTCTATACCCACGGCAATTTTGACGCCCAGATCAAACAGATCCAGGCCCATTTCAATATCGGACCCGACGAAATCGATCTGCCCACATTTCCTTTGTTCGCCCTGTTTGATCCGGCGTTGGGCATGACTGCGGTCATACCGGACATGGACCCCACCCGGCCGGCCAAAGCCAATCCGGAAAAAATCATCGAAGCCATTGAAAATCACGGGATCACCAACATGTTCGCTTCCCCGGCCCTGCTGAACCGGGTGGGAAAATACGGCCGGGAAAACGACATCACCCTGCCGTCCCTGCGCCGGGTGGTGTCTGCCGGGGCTCCGGTGTCACCGGACAACATCGAGCAGTTTGCCGGGCTGCTGTCCAAACATGCGCAGATCCACACCCCCTATGGGGCCACGGAAGCCGTACCGGTCATCTCGATTGCCTCTAATGAAATTCTGTCTGAAACAAGGCATTTCTCTGAAAAAGGATTTGGTCTGTGCATTGGGCGGCCCATTGAAAACACCCAGGTCCGGCTGATCAAAATCACGGATACACCCATCACCCAGATCCGGGATTCCCTGCTGGTCCCGGAAAAACAGGTGGGTGAAATCATCGTCAAGGCGGATCTGGTCACAGAACATTATTTCAACAACCGGGAAGCTGATCTGACGGCCAAAATTCCCGACTCGGACGGCCGGATCTGGCACCGCATGGGAGACTTGGGATGGATGGATTCCAAAGGACGGATCTGGTTCTGCGGAAGAAAAAGTCACCGGGTCATCACGGAAAAAGGCACATTGTTCACCATTCCCGTGGAATCGATCTTCAACAATCATCCGGGGGTTTACCGCAGTGCATTGACCGGGACGGGGCCCACAAACAGCCAGACACCGGTGATCTTTGTGGAGCCGTATGAATCGTTTGACAATCAAAACGATCTGATTGCCGAATTGATAGCTCTGGCCCAAGCCAATCCGCTGACCCAAGACATCCACCATATTTTCATTGAGAAAAACTTTCCAGTGGACATCCGGCACAATGCCAAAATATTCAGGGAAAAACTGGCAATCAAGGCCGCTGCCAGACTCAAAAAATAATGCTCAATCCGGCAGCATGTCATAAAAATACATCATCACATCGGACCGGGTGACAATACCGATCATTTTGCCTTCCTTGACCACGGGGACCCGTCCGATGTCATGCTTGATCATGAGCCGGGCCACTTCCACGGCACTTCTTTCATGGGAAATGGTGACCACGTTCCGGGACATGAACGCTTTGATGGGCGCAGACATCTGTTTGGATTGACGGACCTTTTTCAGATCCCGCCGGGAGACGATGCCCACCAGATCGTCCTGATCATCCACCACGGGCATGCCCGTACATCCCAGTTCCCGAATGATCATGATCACTTCTTGCACGGTGGTATCCTCATGGACCTTGACCACGGGATAGGACATGATATCAGAGAGCATCACCGATGTCTGCTGATTCCCGCTGATCAATTCCACGATCATTTCCTGGATCACCTCGGGATTGGCCGCTTTGATCAGGGCGGATCCGGCACCGGGATGGCCGCCGCCCCCCAGGCTTCGCATAATCAGGCTGATATCGATTTCATCCACACCACTTCGACCGATCACCATGCATTTGTCCTGGAGCAGGTCCCGAAAAATACAGAAAGCCGCATCTGCATTGATGATTTCTCGGTACATCTGCACCACCATGGCCAGGTTCTGAACCCGTCCCTCCAGATCCAGTTTTGAAAACCCCACAGTAAAACCGGACTGTTTGATGGTCTCGCTTTTTCGGATCATCTCGTAAAGGATATCCCTGTGCTGTCTGGCATAAGCCTGCTTCAGAAAAGAGGCCAGAATCACCAGATCCGCTTTCCGGTCCAGAAGAAACCCGGCGGCATGGGCATCTTCTCCCAAAGTGGAAGGAAATGTCAGGTTTCCGGTATCTTCATACAGACCGATGAGAAACAAGGTGGCCTGTATGGGGGTGATCAATGTTCTTTTTTTCTGAATCTCATCGAGAATCAGGGTGATGCAGGCACCGGTTTCTTTTGATATGCGGCTGTGTCACCTGGATATCCCCGTGCAGATGATGATCCCAGGCAATGACCTCAAGATCCGGCTTTTCCTTGAGAACGGCCAGCCCGGGGTCCAGCCGCCCCAGGAATGGGTGTCACCACAATCAGGGTATCCACCTGGTCCAGGTTGACATCATTGGGGGTTGCAAGTTCGAACACATCTTTGTGAATGGCCAGGAACGGTTTCAGATTTTCATTCACTTCACCGGGAATCACGGGACGGGCGTCCGGATAGATGAGAGTTGCCGCCACCAGACTGGCCAGGGCATCGAAATCAGTTCCTTTAGTGGGTGGTCACAATTTTCATAATATATTTCTTTTTCCTTATTAGTTGATGCCATAAAACCGGGCTGTACATTGAAATCATTCAGAATACAGCTTGTTTTTTTTATTACAATCTCTTATCTTTATATGAATTAAGGGTCATGAATACAAGGAAAAATCATGAAAAAATATGTCTTTGCCGCCATATGGTTGTTTATGAATACCGTCTGTGCATGGGGCGTTCAATTTGATAAAAACCCGTCCGCAGACAAACCGGAAGTGGGCTCGTCCGCGATCACGGCCCGGGAAGTGTTTCGGCAGAATATTCCGGCAGCGGCCCGGCAGTTCATCGGCACGCCTTATGAATATGGCGGCAATCCTATGACTTCCGGTACATCAGATAATTCCTATCTTTTTTTCGCCATCTATGCCACAGCAGCCCAACGGGCCGGCCTGACCTATCATGGATATCTGCCCATGGCACGTCTGTTGAAAAACGTCAGGCAGATCGACGAAAACCAGGTTCAAAAAGGCGATCTCATGGTATTGAACAACCAGCTGGCAGCCATGGTATTCGATATCGAGGACAGCGGTCGACTTCACCTGATTTACGTATCAGAAAAACGCCGTCAGGTGATCTCTTTTCACAGTGACAATCTGGTATTCGAGGTGTTCTGGCTCAAAAATATGACCGGATTCTTCCGCCTGAAAGAGGCCATGCTCCGATAAATCAAACGCCGCATTCATCTGCACAACGATTCCTGGATCACCAAATATCTTAAGTCATCAACAATTCCAGCAGGCCGCCATTTGACCCGGCCGGCGCCGGGTCAAATCCGGGGCTTTTTCCCGGCAGGTCCCGGTCACATATGGACATCGGGACTGAAACCGGCATCCGGACGGGGGGTTCAGGGGATTGGGGGGTTCTCCCGGACAGGTGATGCGTTTACGGGCCCGCTGCACCGGGGGATCCGGCACGGGCACGGCGGACAGCAATGCCCGGGTATAGGGATGGACCGGCGAATCATATATCAGATGGCGTTCCGCCAGCTCCACGATATTGCCGGCATACATGATAGCGATGCGATGGGAAATATGTCTCACCACGGCCAGATCATGGGCGATAAACAAATAGGACAGGCCGAACCGGGCCTGGAGATCCTGCATCAGGTTCACCACCTGGGCCCGGATGGATACATCCAGGGCGCTCACCGGCTCATCCGCCACAATGAACCGGGGCTTCAAAGCCAGGGCTCTGGCAATGCCCACCCGCTGGCGCTGACCCCCGCTGAAGGCATGAGGATACCGGGCGCCGGCATCCGGGGGCAGGCCCACCAGTTCCAGGAGCCGGGCCACTTCTTTGGCCGCCGCCTTTGTATCTTTCACCATACCATGGACCCGCAGCGGTTCTGCCACAATATCGATGATTTTCATGCGGGGATTCAAACTGGCGTAGGGGTCCTGAAACACCAGCTGCATGTCCCGGCTCAATTCCCGCACCCGGTTTTTCCCGGCATGGGTGATCTCTTTGCCCTGAAAATAGATGTGACCTTTGCTCACCGGGACCCGGCCCAGAATAGCCCTTCCGGTCGTGCTTTTGCCGGAGCCGGATTCCCCCACCAAGCCTAAGGTTTCACCGGGACGGATGTCCAGACTCACATTTTCCACGGCATGCACGGTCAGCCGTTTTCTGCCCCAGAACCCGGCCCGGCCTGCATCAAACAGCACGCTCAGGTTCCTGACATCGACCAGCGGCAGATCAGAACGCCCTTCCAATGTCTGGCCCGTCATCTGGTAACTTCCTTTGCGGCACACCAGCAGGACACATGGCGGTCATCGCCCAGAGCGATCAAGGCCTGCATTCGCAAACACGCTTTTCCGGCCTGGTCACACCGGGGAAAAAATGCGCATCCTTTGGGCGGGGAAATCAGATCCGGAGGCACCCCGTCAATGGACACCATGCGCTCGGTCACCATATCCAGGCGGGGAGTGGCCCGGATCAAACCTCTGGTATAAGGATGCACAGGTGCGGCAAACACCTGGTCTGCATCCCCCACCTCCACGACCCGGCCGGCATACATCACGGCCACCCGGTGGCAGAGCTGGGCCACCACTCCCAGATCATGGGTGATCAGAATCACGGACACATTCAACCGCTGCTGCAGGTCGGTCAGCAATTCCAGAATCTGAGCCTGAATGGTCACATCCAGCGCCGTGGTGGGTTCATCCGCGATAATCAGCTGGGGTTCACAGGCCAGGGCCATGGCGATCATCACCCGCTGGCGCATGCCCCCGGACATTTCATGGGGATATTGTTTCAACCGCTTTTCCGGAGCGTTGATGTCCACCATGTCCAGCAGATCCATGGCCCGCTTTCTGGCCTGATCTTTTGTCATACCCAGATGGTGACGCAGTACTTCAGTGATCTGGGTGCCGATGGTGAATACGGGATTCAATGAGGTCATGGGATCCTGAAATATCATGGCAATCTCTTTGCCCCGAACCTGACGTACCCTTTTTTTGCCGGCCGGGTCCAGCAGAGACCGGCCCTTGAAAAAAATATCTCCCCCCTCGATCCGTCCGGGATTGAAAATCAACCCCATGACCGCCTGGACTGCCACACTTTTTCCGGAACCGGATTCTCCCACGATCCCTAAGGTCTGACCATAGTCCACCTGGAAACTGACGCCCCGGGATGCCTGGACCACGCCGCCCCGGGTGTAAAAATTAACCACCAGGTCCCGCACTTCCAGCAACGGGGCTTTTGGGGATGTATTCATGACGTCTCCGGTTGCCGTTCTTTGTCAATTTCTGCCTGCATGTTTTTGCGCATCCCCTTGGCCATGTGCCGGGCAAACTGTTTTTCCCGTTCCTGGGGATCGGAGATGAGCCGCAGCCAGGAAGCCACCAGGTTGATGGCCAGCACAGTGACGGCAATGGCACATCCGGGAATGGTCACCAGCCACCAGGCCATGAACATGTAATTTTTTCCCATGGCCACATCCAGGCCCCAGGACGTGGCCGGCGGCTGAATCCCCAGTCCCAGAAACGACAATGCCGCTTCCGCCAGAACGATTCTGGCAAATTCCAGGATGCCCAGGGTCAGCAGCGGAGAAGTCAGGTTGGGCAAAATATGGCGGAACAGGATTCTGGGCCACCGGCATCCCACCACTTCCGCGGCTTCCACATAAGGCGACTGCCGGATGGACAGCACGGCACTGCGGGTCATCCGGCCATACACCATCCATCCGTTCAGGGCCAGCACCACCACCACCGTGGTCAGACTGGGGCCGATCACCGCTAAAATGATCAAGGCCAGCAGGAGTCCGGGAAACGCCACCTGGGTGTCGATCCACCGCATGATAAACGCATCCGTCCGGCCACCCAGATATCCGGCCATCAATCCCATGACCACACCGAAACCGCCGGCGCACAGCACCACGGCCGCTCCCACCCACAAGGACACCCGGGCTCCGTGAATGGAGCGGGACAGCACGTCTCTGCCCAGATGATCCGTGCCCAGCATATGGTCCCAGGTGCCTTTGTCATACCACACCGGCGGGGCCAGCCGGGCCGTCAGGTCCTGGGCCGCCGGATCATGGGGCGCAATATAAGGGGCAAACACGGCCATGAGCACCAGGGAGGTGATCAGGATCACACCGATCAATCCGGGCTTGTCGCGTTTGAGTTCCCGGCCCAGCTCACATACGCTGTTCCACCATTCAAAACGATTCTCAGCCAGGGCCTGTTCCAGGGTATCGGTCCGGGGCGGTGTCATGTCAGTTTCAGTCTCGGATCAATGAGTTTATAGATAAAATCCATGGCAATGTTGATGACCACCACACACACGGCTGCCGTGAACACAATGGCCTGAATCAGAATCAGGTCTTCTCTTTCAATGGCCTGAATCGCGGTCAATCCGATGCCCGGCCAGGCAAACACGGTTTCCACCACCACGGAATACCCGGCCAGAGACCGGATCACTTCCCACCCCACCAGGGTCATGATGGGCAGGCCGGCATTGCGAAGCGCATGGAGCCCCACCACCCGGACAAAAGGCAGGCCCTTGGCAAAACTGGTCTTGACATACTGGCGGTTGAGTTCGTCGATCATGGAGGATCTCACCAGCATCACCAGCCGGGCCAGGGTGGGCAGCCCCATGGTCAGGGCCGGCAGCAGAATATGGGACGGGGTACCGGCCCCGGAGGTGGGCAGGATCTTGAACTGCACGGCAAACACCACGATGAACAAAAGCCCCAGCCAGAACTGGGGCACGGACAATCCCAAAAGACTGCCGAACACCGTGACCCGGTCCACCGCCCCGCCGGGCCGCAACGCCGCAATGATCCCTAATGGAATCGCCAGAACACAGGCAAACCCGATGCCCACAGCGGTCAAAAGAATGGTCATGGGCAGTTTTTCAAACACGATATCCATGGCCGGCCGTTTCTGCCACAGGGAATCACCGAAATCCAGCCGGGCCATGTTGCCCATAAATTCCAAAAACTGGATGGGAATGGGGCGGTCCAGTCCCAGTTTTTTTTCAAACGCAGCCCGCTGTTCCGGCGTGGACTCCAAAGGCAGCATCACCTGGACCGGGTCTCCCACCATGCGGGTCACTACAAACACGATGACCGTCACCCCCAAGATCACAATCAGCCCGTGAATCAGGCGCCTGTAAATAAACCGGCCCATTATGCGGTCCGGCCTTTGTTTTCCGGCCCCCCGGCCTGTTGCCGCACCCCTGGAAAGAAACGGATGATACGGATCATTGACATGTCATTTCCTGAACCAGCAGCCGTGCGTCCACCCGGCCCGGCCAATCCAGGCGCTGGCTCAGGCCGTAAATGTCCTCGATATTCAACAGCCACACAAAATACGCCTGGTCATAGGCCCGTTTGACAGCCTGATGATACAAACTTTCCCTTTTTTGCTCATCCGTTTCAGACCGGGCCGCATCAATGAGCGATGCCAGGGTTGCATCCGTGTTGGAAGCGCCCACGCCGCCGGATTTGTAATACGCGGAAAAGCTTTTGTCCGCATCCAAAAGTTCATTGGAGGAAACCACAAAAATGGCATCCGCCCTTGTCTTGCGGTCGAACAACCGGTTGAGGTATTCATTGAATTCAAAAATCCGCACATTGACTTTTAAACCGGCCTGCTCCCAGTACCCGGCCACGGCTTCCACAAGATCCCGGTCCTTGAGCCACCGGCCGCTGGTACCGATCAATTCAATGGTCTGTCCCTTGACCCCGGCCGCCTCGATCAGCTTTTTGGCCCGGTCCGGGTCATAAGGATACGCTTTGACCTGATCATTGTAGCCAAAAAACGAAGGGCTTAACAGCTGGCCCTGGGCCACCTGGGCATATCCCTCGAACAGACCGTTGGCCAGGGCCATTTTGTTCACTGCCAGATTCAAGGCCTGTCTGACTTGCGGATCTTTTGTGATGCCGCTGTTAGCGTTAAGAATGACAATGGGATGTTCCAGCCCCAGCACATTCACTGATTTGGGCACATGGCTGGTGAACTCGGGCAGCAGATTGGTGATCAGATCGAACTCCCCTGCCATGAGACCGGCCAGCCGGGTGCCGGGTTCTTCAATGAACCGGTATCTGACGGCCATGATCTGGGGGGCATCCCCCCAGTAATCGTCATTGCGGACCAGGTCGATGTGCTGGCCCCGCTGCCAGGTCACAAACCGGTATGGGCCGGTTCCCACAGGATTCTCGGCAAATCCGGGATCTTTGGAATGCACGGGCGGCACCACCTTGAGCCAGTACAGCCGGGAGGGCAAAATGGGATCGGGTCCGTCTGTGATCACATGCAGGGTCAGGTCACCCGTGGTCCGGGCCGCCTTGATGGTGGAAAAAAACGAGATCTGCTCGGAATTAAAGTCCGGATCGATCACCCGCTGGATACTGTAGACCACGGCATCCGCGTTCAACGGTTCCCCGTTGTGAAACGTGATGCCGGACCGCAATGTCACCTCCCAGGTGTCAGGCGCCACCAGTTCGGGCATCTGAGCGGCCAGAGACGGAATCAAATCCCCTTCCGGGGTCCGGGTGAGCACGGTGTCATAAATATTGTCGTTCACGGCCCTTTCCCCCCCGTCCTCCCGGATCTGGGGATCCAGGGTGGTGGGCTCGGAACCCAGCGCAATGGTTATTTGCCGTGTCTGTGCCCATCCTGGACCTGTTAAAAAAATACCCATCCAGACTGCTGCCAGAAATAAACATCCCTTTTTTTTCATGGCCCCTCCTCAATGTCAGACATAATTGGTTTTTTTATTTTTTTCATCCTCTGGAACCGGCGTGTCACAAAAAATCTACCGGTCCTGAACAGATGCCAGAATATTTTTCAACCCGGCTTTTTGCATTTGCCTGTCAATTACCGCCGGGTCCGTGTGGTACCGTCCTTTTTGTTTCATTCGATCAAACAGCACTGAACCGGAAAAGGTAAATTTGAGTCCCAGGCCTTCCGGGGTCTGCATCTGCTCCCGCACAAACGTGACGGCATCCCCGATCACGGACGCTTCCGGGAGCACCCGTGCGGTTTTCCCCTGCACCTGGCGCACGGCATTTACCCCGGCCAGAGTCCCGGTGCAGATGGCTTCGGTATGGCCCACCATGAGCCCGGCTTTTTCGCCGGCACAAAACAGATTGTCCACCCCATCCACTTTCAGCGCATCATCCCTGGGTGACATGCCCATATACCGCACGGAATTGCCCATGCCGCCGGCATAAGGGTCCTCGAACCGGGCGTTTTCCAGCCCGGGGATTTTTCTGAGCCCATCCAGCGGGAAAAACGGGGTCATGAGCTTGGCATGGCCCGTGTCCAGCAGAATCACGTTTTGCTCAAAATCAGCAATGGCATACTGCTGGCAGGCTTTCAAAGACAGCTTCCCGGTCATGCGAAGATTTTCATCCAAAGGAATCACCGCCACCCCCGTATCATTGAGCTGTTTGCGCAGGTCCGGAGACAACGATTCTTTGTGAAGCTTGCAGGATCCGCTCACGGCACCGGTCTGATCCCCTTTTTTCCCGTTGACCTCTGCAACGCCGGCTTTGGCGGCAATGCTGACCCGGCCCCCGAATGAATGGCACCGGAGAATGCACATGGCACACCCATTGCCGTGTTTGGCGCAATTGGCAGGGGGGCCTGCCGTGCCCGTGGTTTCTATAAACCCGTCCCCCTGGAACCGGACGGTTTTGCCGGCCTGTTTTCCCAACACCGTGGTGATCCGGTTTTTATCCATTTCCACATCCGTGATCCGGCACCCGGTTTCAATGCAGATGCCGGATGCTTCCAGAAACCGCCGGATCTTGGGTTCCATGGTGGAAACATCGTATAATGAGGCATGAAGATGTCCCGGAAACGTGATGTCTTTGTGGATAAAGTTGGATTCAATGACTGTAAACAGATCACCGCCCCCCAAGGCTTTGAGTTCTTCCGTGGCAGTGAGCCGGCCGTTGTTCCGCATGATGCCGCCCACAAGGCCTGTGCCTAAAAGCATATCCGTTCTTTCCACCAGGACCACGTCCGCTCCCTGTTTTTTCGCGCTGACGGCTGCGGCACATCCGGCCCAGCCGCCACCGATAACAATGACTCTCATATTTTTTTCTCCGCTCTGGAAAATTTGTGTTGGATTGAAAGACTTATTATTTTGAAAAATCCGGTTTTTATTGTCAACCTATTTATCACTTCCATCTCCAGATTTTTGTTTTTGGCTGTTTACATTCCACCAATTTGGAATACTATGTCCCAGACACAACCTGAAACAAAAGCATTTGAACCATGCCCAGTCAGACTGAACAAAAATTGATGAAAAAACCGGAACCGGACACATTGTCCCGGGAACAGCTCAATCCCATTGTTTTTTTAACGGGTATTTTCTTTTTCAACATGCTTTCCCGGCTGGGGATGGCCCCGTTACTGCCGGATATCAAAATAGATCTGGCGTTAAGCCACAGCCAGGCAGGAGGGTTATTTTTTCTGATTTCATCCGGATATTGCATCAGTCTTTTTGGTTCCATATTTTTAACGCCCCGGTTCTCCCACCGGCATCTGATTATCGCTTCCGGCCTTGCCGTGGGAATCAGCCTGCTGGCGGCCGCAGCCAGCCAGGGTGTGGTGATGCTCCAGGCGGGCATGGTCTGCTTAGGCCTGGCCGGCGGCTTTTACCTGCCTTCGGGTGTGGCCAGCCTGACGGGACTGGTTTCCCGGCACCATTGGGGCAAAGTGCTGGGCGTGCACCAGCTGGCGCCGAACCTGGCGTATATCATCGCTCCTTTGGCCGTGTCTTTGTTTGCGGCATGGCACCATTCCTGGCGCATGGTGCTGGTGGTTTACGGCACCGCTTCCCTGATTCTGGCGATCACCTATGCGGCCCGGGGAAAAGGGATCACGGACCGGACAGACCCGCCCGGGCTCAAAATATTCGCCACCCTGCTCCATACCCCGGCAATCCCGATCATTGCCGTGCTTTTCATCCTGGGAATGGGATTGAATCAAGGGGTATTTGTCATTTTGCCCCTTTATCTGGTGTTTGAGCGGGGAATCGATCCGGAAACCACCAATATCATGCTGGCGGTCTCCAGGGTTGTGGCATTTGGCATGCCCCTGGCCGGGGGATGGCTGGCCGACCGGTTCGGCCCCCGGCCAATCATTTTGTCTGCGTTGTTTTTAAGTGCTTTGGGAACGTTTTTTATGGGGTGGCTGCCCGGGACATGGGTCTGGCTGGCCCTGATCCTTCAGGCAGGGGCCGGGGTGTGTGTGTTTCCTTTGTGTTTTGCCATCATGGCCATGGTCACCACGCCTCAAATCCGCCCGGTGGCGGTTTCCGTGGTGGTGCCCCTGGCGCATTTCCTGGGATCCGGGCTGGTGCCGTTCGGCATCGGCATTCTGGCGGAAACCGGGCGGTTCAACATCGGATTTGCCGTTCTTGGCGGGGTCACGTTCCTGTGCCTGCCCTTGATCCGGATGTTGAAAAAACAATCGTGACACCAAAAAATTTCAAGAAAAAAATCGATGCCGATTCTCAGGCGTTTGAAAAAAGAAATTCGATTCGTTCCCGGCTGTTCACCAGATCATCCGTATTGGCTGAAAACACTTCAAAGGTGATGGTATCATCATACCCGGCCTGTTTAAGGGACGAAACCAATGATTCAAAATCAATATTTCCTTTTCCCACGGCCATGTGATCATCTTTTTTCCCGAAATTGTCACTGATATGCACATGACCGATATGCCGGGCCAGCCGGGTGACAAACTGTTTCAGCCTTGTCTGTTCCGGATCTCCGATATTGGCGTGTCCGGTATCCAGGGTCATCTTCAGCCCGGGAAATTCCTTGAACAGATCCTCGAACGACTCCGGCTCAAAATTCAGATGATATGAGGGAAACATGTTCTCAAAACACAGCTGAATGTTCAGGTCCCGGGCATGGGCCACAATGGTGGTCAAAGCGTCATGGGCATATTTTTTGGCCGCATCCATGGCAAACATCCCCATGCCAGTGATATATCCGGGATGCAGCACGGCTTTGTGCGCGTTGATTCCGGCTGCGGCATCCAGGGAATGTTTCATTTCATCTAAAGACGCCCGGCGGATGGCCGGTGTCAGGTCCGGTGTGTACACAAAACAGGGCAGATGGCAGATCACGGGCATGCCTGTGCCTTCCAGGGTTGCCATAATCTGATTTTTCAGCTCACAAATCTTTGTCCAGTGCCCTTCGGGTGGATCCATGGACAGTTCAAAATAATCAAACCCCAGATCCGCCACTCTTTGAATTTCTTCACATACCGGCTTGATCGGAAAACCCGATGCCCCGTATTTCATATTCATATCCTTTTCATTGTCATGTCCGGTCAATTGGTCAGTTTTTTCAGAAACCGTCCCAGTTCCTTTTCCACACTCTGTTTCAACTGCTCCACAGCCTCCGGTGAGGTGCCGCTTAAAATCGAAGTGATCACGCCCTTGATATCCGGCTGGATGGCCGGATCTGCCAGCGGCCCCCGGATATATATGGGAACGGGAATTCCGGCAAGCTCGGCCAGTTCGCTGCCTGCCTGGCCCTTGGAGGTTTCCACCACCGTGACCATTGCCCTGTAATCAATGGTTTCCTTGACGATATCCACCACGGTTCCGGTCCCGGATACCCGCAGGGCCGGGGATTTTCCCGACAGATCGTCCAGAACGACCACCCCGTTTGTCACCACGGGATTTCCGGCAAGTTCGGTAAAATCGGTTTCTTCCGCTTCTGACACGGAAAAGGTCCGGGTATCCCGCAGGGATTTGAGGCTGCGCAGAAATTTACCCACATTAAACCCGATCACGGCCCCGTTTTTGAACAAAAAAGACAGATTCCCGTTCAAATGCTGTTTCATGGCACTCACGGTTGCTCCGCGGGTGGTCAAGGCCGCAGTGATGTCTCCGGTTCCCCGGATCATGGCTTTTTCAGTCATATCATCCAGCAAAGGGGCCAACTCAATCCCTTTCAGGGACGAATTTATGGTGATCAAAGGAATATCTTCAGCGGCATCCAGTATCATGCTTCCATGATACACCCCATTGTAAAGGGCTGCAGACAACGGTGCGGCATGAATGACCCCGTCTTTGGCCGTCAGTTTTGCCTGAACCCCGGACAAAGAAGCCCCGGAAACAACCAGATTCTCTATGGCCAGGGCCGCGTTGATTTTCAAGTTTCGAAGCTGGGCCACAGGCATTCGGGTAGCGGCTCCGGCAGCCACCGTTTCCGGTGTCACGGGTACAGATCTGCGTTTTTTTCCTTTTGCCTGCTTGGGCGCCTTGGGCAGATACGGGTCCACATTGATCCGGTCAACAGCCAGATCCATTGTGATGTCCGGATCTGAAAAATCTGTTATCCCAAAACTTCCCTTCAGGTGTGAATCATCCACAACCCCGGACAGGCCGGTCAATTGGATATCATTTGTCGAACCGGCAAACCGGGTTTCCAGGCCCACTTTTTCAAACACCCGGGCATCTGCCGTGGCCGGCAAAGACAAGCCCAGTGTTTTCATGAGTTGCCGCAAATTGAATGGGGCCGCAGACAAGGTTCCGGTGTACACGGGATCGGTCTGGATTTTTTCAACAGTGATACCACCGGACACGGCCAGATCCATGCCTGAGAGGGAAAAAGCCGGCACTTCCAGTCGCTGCTGATTCATCTGCCAGTGCACGGGTGCATCCAGGGTCACGGAAAACGGCCCGTTGGAAATTTTTTTTCCGTCAAGGCCCAGGCGGATCTGCAACCGATCCAATGTCAGGTTTCCCTGTTTTCCACTGAACCGCACCTGTCCTGCCACGGTGTCCAGAAAATCACCCGGCACGGGTTGATCCAGGGCATGGAGCAACCGGTTCAGATGCCTGCCTTCCAGAACCATCGCTCCTTCCATTTCCGCGCGGCGGGTGCCCAGATCCCGGGCTGCGACATTGCCCTTGAGGGTAATGCCCAGTGCCGCAATATCCAGAGCCGGTACCAGGACCCGGCCCCGGCTTAAATCCATATCCACGTCCATGTTCACATGAAATGCCTTTTCACCGGTCCGGGCCAGGTGTGCGGCCAATGGCCCGCCTTCAATAATCTGCATCAGCAGGGCCAGGTCTTTTCCGGCAATATCCAGGGCCAGGTCGATCCGGGGGATGACAGCCTCCATATTGCCCAGCACAATGGTCCCCGTGACATCCGTTCCCAGTCCGGATGCTGTCAGATTTTTGACGGACACGGTGTCTTGTTGCAGATCCATTTCCACCCGGCAGGCCAGATCCAGGTCTGCCGGTTTTTTTCCTAAAATCGGTCCGGCAAGCCGGGCCTGGAATATCATGGGATCGATCTGGTACTGACCGGAACCCATATCAAAAACAAGGGTTCCCTCAAGTCCGGCGTTTCCGGAAATCTTTGGGGACGTGCCCGTACCGTTGAACGTCAGCTGCCAGTCCACGGGAGCGCCCGGCACCACTTTGCCTGTTGTCAGATTCAGATCGGTGAGGGTATATTTTTTCCCTGTGGACCGGTCGTCAAAACTGAAACCGGCATCTTGAATGCGCACCCCACCGTTCAGCAGCACGGCCAGATTTTTCAGGTCAAATTTTTTTTTCGACGATGCAGCGGACGGTTTGTGCGGCTTTGTTTTATCGGGTGAACCGCCCTGAGTTTCCCAATTGGCCATGCCGGCCTGGTTTCTGGCCAGATGGACATGGGCCCCTTCAAGCACCAGGGTGTCCATTTCGATCTGTTTTTTCAGCAACGGCAATGTCTTGACCCGGACCATGGCATAATCAGCCGTCAACATGGGCCCATCCCCGAATCCCGGCGCGTTTTCCAGAAAAATTCCGGACATCTCCAGATGCAGCCAGGGATAATACTTCACACGCAAGTCCCCCTGGATCTCAAAGGTCCGGCCCACCTGCTGACTCACCTTTTTTGCGACATAGTCCTTATACCGGTTCGGATCCAGGTTCAAAACAATGACCGCCCCAGCCACTGCCACCAGAATCAATATTCCCAGCCCGGATAAAGTCAGCAAAAACACTTTTTTCATGGAGATGTTCCTTTATGCACATTGAAAAAAATATGATCAAAACAGGAACGGTCTGAATCACATCTTTTGTTTGTAACCCGCCTGAAATAAGGTATACAGGATCATGGCCGCGATTTCAATCATTTCAAATGTGTCTTATCCCTCCTTTCTCCGGAACAAGGGTTTATTTTTTATCCTGAAATACGTATAAGTTAAATTTTACATAAAAAAGGAAGGGTCATGGCTTTTAAGGTGTTTGTCGACGGCCGGGAAGGAACCACGGGATTGCAGATCATTGATTATCTGTCATCGCGCAAAGATGTTGAACTGCTTGAAATCGATGCTGATCTTCGCAAAGACACCCGGGAAAGACAAAAATTAATCAACCAGTCGGATGTGACATTTCTATGCCTGCCGGATGCGGCTTCCAGAGAATCGGCGTCTTTGGTCACAAATGCAGACACCTGCATCATCGACGCCAGCACGGCATTCAGAACCCACCCGGACTGGGTGTATGGACTGCCGGAAATCGCGCCTGAACAGCGGGATCTTTTGAGAAAATCCAAAAAAATCGCCAACCCGGGGTGCCATGCCACCGCGTTTGTGCTCGGGGTGCATCCCTTGATCAAAGCCGGCATCATGCCGCCGGACTACCCGGCCTGCTGCTACTCCATCACGGGTTACAGCGGTGGGGGCAAAAAACTGATCACGGCCTATGAACAATTTCATACCCCTTCTTTGGACAGTCCGCGGCATTATGCCCTGGGCCTGGTTCACAAGCATCTGCCGGAAATGAAGGTGAGAACCGGACTGACTGCGGCACCTGTCTTCACGCCCGTGGTGGCTGATTTTTACAAAGGCCTGGCCGTGACCACGTTTGTTCACACGCGTCTTTTGACCCAAAAAGTGTCCCCGGCAGACATCCGGCAACTGCTTGCCCGATATTACCAGGATGAGCCGTTTATCCGCGTGTTTCCCTTTGACGATGCCAATAATCTGGACAATGGATTTTTTGATGTGCAGGCATGCAACAATACCAACCGGGCGGATATGTTTGTGTTCGGCAGCAAAGACCGCATGGCGCTGG
>JAGYOW010000048.1 GCA_018399285.1 Desulfotignum sp. | reverse complement strand
CAAGGCGCTCTTTGGCATCCGCTTTCGTGGATTTGAACCGCACCCCGTCCAGCGCATCTTGCCCGGTGAATTCAAGCACTTCCTGATATGGATAGATGGTGACGTTGGGCAGGGCCCGGAGCTGTCCGCATACCTTGGGATCGGCCGTGAGATCGAACATGGTGACAATGGTCAAAGAATGGGTGATGCCGGCCAGGTACAAAGATTCTTCCACGGCGGAGTTGCCCCCGCCGATCACCACCACATCCTTGTCCCGGTACTGGGCCCCGTCACAGATGGCGCACCAGCTGATCCCGGCCCCGGCAAACCGGTCCTCACCGGAGATGCCCAGTTTTCTGGGGATGGTGCCGGTGGCGATAATCACGGCATGGGTGACAATTTTTGTGTCATCTTCTTCACTGGTCAGAATTTTGAAAGGGCCGTTGTCCGTGATGCCGGTGATGGTTTTGTAGTCAAACGCCACTCCCAGTTCCTGGGTGTGTTCGTACATTTTCATGCTCAGCTCGGCCCCGTTGATGCGGCCCGTGCCGGTGTAGTTTTCAATTTCATTGGTATTCACCATCTGACCGCCCGGGGCCAGCTGATCCACGATCAGCACGGACATGTTGGCCCGGACGGCATAGATGGCGGCAGTCAGGCCGGCAGGGCCGGCACCGATAATAACGATATCATAGGGGGTCATGGTGTATTTTCCTTTTTTACGGGTTACAATTCTTTTGTCCTCCATAAAACAGGATTTTTACAACCACATCCATGACGGCCGTCATGTTGACGGCTTTTTTATCAAAAAAAGGGGAAAAAAGAGGGATTTAGATTTTCAGGCTGCCGAATTCGATATTTTTAAGGGCCGCGGGATCATGAATCCGGATCTGTCCCCGCTGGGTGGTGATGATGCCCATGTCCCGGAGCTGGCCCATGGTTCGAAGGGTGGATTCCGGCGTGGTGCCGGCGATTTCCGATATTTCCTGGCTGGTGAACAGCAGCGGGGTCCCGAATTTTTCGTACAAAGTGCTGAGCACCCGCATCACCCGGTTTTCCACTTTTTTTTCCATCAGATCCAAAATCCGGGAGTTGGCGCTGTCCAGACCGATGCCGATCCATCGAAGAATATTGGGAACGATGACCGGATGGTCAGTCACAAAAGTCATGAATTGGTTGCCCTGGATGCGCAGGCACCGGGTGGGCCGGGCCGCCTCGGCTTCCAGGAACCGCCCGCAGTCCAGATAAGGGCCCAGCAGGTTGTAGGGTTCTCCCCGTTTGACCAGCAGAAATGTGATCCGGCGGCCGCTTTCGGAACACGCACTGATCCGCAGCAGCCCGGACATGACAAAAAAAACCGGATCCACCGTGTCCCCGATCGCCGACACATGGGTGTTTTTGGGGAAATGGACGGCATCTCCGATGTCAAACAGCCGGAACACCACATCTGCCGGAACACCCTTGAAAAACGGGGCCGTGCGGAAAACGTCTTTTTCACTTTGGGTGAACTGGGCCATGGGTTCTTATAGACCGGGTTTTGGCCGGTGTCAACACCCGGCGTGCCCGTGGGGCAAGGCGCTTTTTCAGCGTTGTCCGCCCGCAGTCAGGCCGTTTTTCATGTCCGGCTGCTGGTGGTACCGATATAAATGGCGCAAAGGGCCAGCACCACCCCGGTCCAGGCCATGGCCGAGGTCTCCCGGTTGAAAAACAGCACATCCCATACAAAGGACAATGAGGGCTGGAGCAGCAGGGCCAGCCCGGCAATGGCCGCCGGAATTCTGGGCAGAGAATGGCCGATGAGTAACCAGCCCAGAGTCTGGCACATCAGGCCCAGCCCCACCAGGGCCCCCAGAGAGGGCATGTCCGGGATGGCAAACGATTCTGCGTTGCGCACCATTTCCAGCCCCAGAAACAGGGCTGTGGCAAAGGACACCACCATGAGGGTGTACACCACGGGCGGGCTGTCGGCCTCGGACTGCATCCGCCGGAACACCATGAGAAAACCCGTGTAGAACACGGCCGTGGCAATGCCGTAGTAAATGCCCAGACGGAAATCCGGTGTCAGCTGGCCCCAGGGGGTGCCCACGATCATGAACAGCCCGATCATGGCCGGGGGGATGGAAATCAGCAGCCGGACCGAGGGTTTTTCACCATAAATCACAAACGCCACGGCCGGCACCATGAACACCTCGAAATTGCCCAGGATCGTTGCCAGTCCCGGCCCCACATACTGGATGCTCCGGTGCCAGGCGTACAGGTCCAGGGCAAAGAACAGGCCTGTGATCAACGCCAGCTTCAGAAACCGCCACCCGTACCATTGCATCTGCCGGCGGACCAGCAGGATGATCAGCAAAAAACATCCGCCGAAAAACACCCGGTAAAATGCAGACCCCGTGGGGGTCACCTGGGCGATTTTGACAAATACCGCGGAAAAACTGATCATCACAGCGCCCAGGGTGGTCCGGGTCAGGGCCTGGCGGAAAACAAATGCAGGATCATGGGACATGGGAGGGCATCATTCCTTTGCGGTTCCAGGGATTGAGCCGGTACTGCGGACCGGGGCGTGTTGGGGACGGTCTGCCCGGGGCCGGGCCAGAAACGTGTGCCAGATCCCGTCCGGGCTTCGGTGCTCCAGAATGGTCATCTGTTTTTTTTCCAGGGCCGCAGCCACGTCCCGGGCCTCGGACCGCAACAGCCCGGACAGAATGACCCGGGGTTTTTTAACAAATTCCGGGCTGTCCAGCAACTGCCGCATGATATCATAATGAATATTGGCCACCAGCAGATCACAGGGCAAATCCAAAATGGTTTCGCCTCGGGCCTGAAACGCCAGTATCCGGTCGTCCCAGTGGTTGAGGGCGATGTTTTTTTGGGTGGTTTTCACTGCCAGAAGATTGAAATCACAGGCCAACACCCGGTCACATCCCATGGCCGCGGCCCCTAAGGCCAGAAGCCCCGTACCGGTGCCGATATCCAGCACCGTGTGGACGGGTTCACATGCACACACCCGGCAAATAAGATCCAGGCAGTCATGGGTGGTGGGGTGTTGCCCCGTGCCGAACACCACGCCCGGATCCATCATGACCGGGTGTTTTCCATGGATGTGTTCAGGGATCTCCCAGGGCGGAAAGATACAGAAATCCGCCACATCATAGGGGTGAACGGCATCTCCGTGCCACTGCTCCCAGGTCATTTCATACACATCTTTGAACTCGACACCGGCATTGTCTGTTTTTATCCGGTCAGCCAGATCCGGCACCGGTTGGGAAAAAAACACGAAGGACGTGCCCTGTTCCTGCCAGAGACCCAGAAACCGCGGATCAGATGAGATGTCCGTGTCCAGGGAAAGCATGCCTTCAAAATAGTGGATCACCAGGTTTTGATACGGATTTTTCATAGGGCCGGAAATGGTTTTGTATAAAATACAATTTGACTTTGCCAAAAATATGAAAAATAATCTTTTTATATGAAAAATTCAAGAACCGATTCAAAAACATCCTCAGGGCAGTCACATGGAATACCGAAAAATCATTGCCGGGTTTGAATCAGACAATCCGGCCCTGGCCGAAGAATTGATCTGTGACATGTTTTTTTCATCCGGTGTCAACGGTGTGGTGTGTCATCTGCCCTTGGCGGAACCGGACGAAGGGTTCGGTATGCCGACGCCGATGGTGCCCGACGGCAACCGCATTGAAGGGTATCTGCCGGAAACCCCGGATGTCGATAAAATTCTGGCACAGCTTATTCGCCGGGCCGAAGCACTGGTGCAGGACGGCATCCATGTGACGATCCAGACAGAAACCGTGGCGGATCAGGACTGGGCTCATGCCTGGAAAGAACACTTTCATGTGATGCGCATCACAGACCGCATCGTGGTGAAACCGGCATGGAAACTGTTTGATCCGGAACCGGACGATCTGGTGATCCACCTGGATCCGGGCATGGCGTTCGGGACCGGCACCCATCCTTCCACCTGCATGTGCTTAAAGCAGATTCAGGCCGGGCTTACCCCTGGACAGACATTTCTGGATGTGGGGTGCGGGTCGGGGATTCTGATGATCGCGGCCGCCGGACTGGGGGCATCCCGGATGGCGGGAATTGACACAGACCCGGCGGCCGTGGCCGTGGCCAAAGAAAACCTGGAGAAAAATGAGGTGTCTGCTGATCAGTATCACCTGTGTACCGGCACCCTGGATCAGATGGATCCCACACCATATGACCTGATTGCCGCCAATATCATTGCCCAGACCCTGGTGGCCATTATGGCGGATATCCGTCTACGCCTGGCCCCGGATGGCAGAGCCGTTCTTTCCGGGATCATCCTGGAGCGGCTGCCGGATGTGGAAACAGCCCTGGAACAGCAGGGGCTGACCATACTGACCCGGGACACGGATGCAGAGTGGGTCACAATCACGGTGGGACGGGAATCCTGTGACTGAGCTGAACATCAATCACACCGATGCCGGCCGGACCCTTGTTTTTTCCGGGCGCATGGACGCCGACGGCATTGCAAAGATATGGGAAAAGGCCTGCGACGGCATCGGTACCCAGGCCGGGACAGACCTGACCCTGGATTTGTCCGGGGTCACCTATTTTGATATGGCCGGTGCCGCGTTTGTGGTCCACCTGGACCGGACGGCCCGGGAACAGAACCTGAAATCCATCCGCACCACCGGACTGGACCCGGCTGCTGCCACCCTGGTGGAACGGATTTCCCGGAATGAGCTTACCGAACCGGCCCCGGCACCGCCTGCCGGCCGCATCCGGATGTTTGTGGCAAACCAGGGCCAAGGCCTGGCCGAATTTTGGGAGGATGTTAAAAACTATATTGCGTTTTTCGGGGAGATCTGCTGGTTTTTCGGTACCAGCCTGGTGCGCCCGAACCGGATCCGGTGGGGGGAAACGTGGCGGGTGGCGGAACAGGCCGGGGTGAACGCATTGCCCATCGTGGCCCTGATCAGCTTTATCGTGGGCCTGGTCATGGCGTTTCAGTCCGCCATTCCCATGAAAATGTTCGGTGCGGAAATCTATGTGGCCAACCTTATCGGCCTGGCCATGGTGCGGGAACTGGGGCCGTTGATGACGGCCATTGTCCTGGCCGGGCGGTCCGCGTCCGCGTTTGCCGCGGAAATCGGTACCATGAAAATCAATGAAGAGATCGATGCCCTGACCATCATGGGCCTGGAACCGGTGCGGTTTCTGATCCTGCCCCGGGTGATCGCTTCCACGGTGATGACGCCTTTGCTCACCGTGTTTGCCATCCTGGTGGGAATCCTGGGAGGGGCTGTGGTGATTCTGTCCATGGGGCATCCGTTTTCCGCCTATTACAACCAGGTGGTGGGATTTGTGTCCTGGGGGGATTTTGTGGGCGGGATGATCAAATGTTTTGTGTTCGGGGTGCTCATTGCCGCCACGGGATGCATCCGGGGATACCAGACCCGTCAGGGGCCTTCGGCTGTGGGTGAGGCCGCCACAAGGGCCGTGGTGTCGTCCATTATTCTCATTGCCGTGTTTGACGGGATTTTTTCAATTATTTACTATGTGTTGGATGTGTGAAAGAACCGATTATACAAGTGAAGCACCTGTTTGCCGGGTATGACGGCCAGGCCATCATGGAGGATCTGACCTTTGATATCAACAAAGGAGAGATTTTTGTGATCCTGGGCGGGTCCGGATGCGGCAAGAGCACCGTGCTCAAGCACATGATCGGGCTGGTGCCGCCCGTGTCCGGCCAGGTGCTGATTCATGGTCAGGACATGGTGGCGGCCCGGGGAAAAGAACGGACCCGGCTCCTGCGGCAGATCGGTGTGGCATTCCAGAACGGGGCATTGTTTGGCTCCATGACCGTGCTGGAGAACATCATGCTGCCTCTGACTGCGTTCACGGCCCTGCCCGAGTCAGCCGCCAGAACCCTTGCCCTGGCCAAACTCGGCCTGGTGGATCTGATCCGGCACAGCCATCTGCTGCCGGGTGAATTGAGCGGGGGAATGAGAAAACGGGCCGCCATTGCCCGGGCCATGGCCCTGGATCCCGGGGTCCTGTTTCTGGATGAACCGTCCGCCGGCCTGGATCCGCTGACCTCCGCAGAACTGGATCTGCTTATCAAGGATCTGGCCCAGACCCTGGGCATTACGTTTGTGATCGTCACCCATGAACTGGAGAGCATTCTGACCATTGCCGACAATACCATCATGCTGGAAAAAGAATTAAAAGGGATCATTGCCACAGGCCGTCCCAAAGACCTGAAAGCGGACTCCGCCAATGAATACGCGTACCGGTTTTTCAACCGGGACCCTGAAAAAGAGAAAAAATCATGACCCAAAATGCCAATTATTTTAAACTCGGCCTGTTCGTGATCGCGGCTTTCTGTCTGGGCGTCGGGTTTCTCCTCATGTTCGGGGCCGGGGAATTTCTGAAAAAAGAGATCCTGGCTGAAACCTGTTTTAACGAGTCGGTCCAGGGGCTGGATGTGGGATCTGAAGTCAAATACAAGGGCGTGCGCATCGGTACGGTCAAAGCCATCACCACCCCGGTCAAAGTCTATCAGGCTCAGTCCCGGTGTGTGCTGGTGGTGTTTGCCCTGGATCTGGACGCATTTCCCGCCAACGGAGACCAGGATCCGGTAGACGCGGTCAAGGCAGCCGTGGATAACGGGCTCACCGTGTATCTGAGCTTCAAGGGCATTACCGGGGCCGCATTTCTGGAAACCGATTATCTGCCAAATATAGATGATCCGGTTGACATTACCTGGACCCCGGACAACCTGTATATCCCGTCCCGGAAAAGCAGTATCAAGCGGTTGAGCGATGCCGTGAACCTGATTCTGGAAAACCTGACCGAGATCAATGTCATGGGAATGACCCGCAACCTGGAGGAACTGCTGGAAACATTGAATCAGAAAACCGCGGCATTGGATATGGCCGGCATTTCGGCCCGGACCACGGCCATGATGGAAGAGATTCAAAACACCAGCCGCATCCTGTCTGAAACCATTGATTCTTCGGATTTCCGTGACATGATCCAGGACGCCAAAGGATCTTTCAGCGGCTTTCGGACGCTGGTGACCGATGTCCGGGACCCTGTGAATCAGACCCTGGAAGATCTGGGCCATGCCGCAACCAGCGCTAGAACATTGACCCAAAATCTGGAAGAACGCACCGACACCCGGCTCACGGCGCTGTCTCAACAGGTGGACGGGCTCATGGAAAGCCTGAACACCACGATCGCCATGCTGGAGAACCTGGTCTGGCTCAACAGCGACACCATCAACCGGACCATCAGTAATTTTGAACATACATCTGAAAATCTGAAACAGATGAGTCTGGAAATCCGGCGATATCCCGGCCGCCTGCTGCTGGAGCGGCCGCCGAAACCGCAGGAAGAACTTTCTGAGGGGGGAAGATGAAACCGTTCTGGATATGCGGGGCTGTTGCTGCCGGGGTGGTTGTTCTGGCAGGAATGCTTTTGTCAGGGTGTTCAGGGATCATCCGGGATTTCCCGCAAACCCATCTGTTTGTGATTGAATCCCCTGAAATCAATGCCTCTGCCGAGGGTTTTGAAACCGGTCACGGCCTGTTGATCCGTCAGTTTGATATTTCTGCTGAATTTGAGAGCAGTTTTTTTGTCTACAAATTGTCCGACAACCGATTCAGCAATGATTATTACAATAAATTCATGGTTTCTCCGGCCCGGATGATTTCTGATGCGGTCCGGGACGCGCTGGACGGCTCGGTTTTCCGGCAGGTACCGGCCAGTGAGCCGGATCCGGATCGCATTTCGTCTGTCGGAAAAATCACGCACCTGTATGCCGATATCCAGGACCCGGAACATCCCCGGGCTGTCATGACGCTGCGGCTGCTGCTTGAAAAACAGACCGACACCGGGTTCATGCCGGTGATCAATCAGGTCTACAGCGCCGTTGAACCGGCATCTGAAAATCGTTCCGATACCCTGGTCCGGGCCTGGAACCTTTGCCTGGAAAAGGTGATCACAAAATTCCTTGCCGATGTCACCCTCCTAAAATGAGTCGCCCGCGACGGGGTCAGGACGGGGTCAGGCCTGCTTTATTGTCGTTATTGTGAACCGGCAACCCGCAGAGGCACCATGATCGGCGGCGGCATGCAGCGATCTGATCAGGCCGGCAGAGGAAATCCGCCGGGGCCGACTTTCCAGGTGCCGTCCTCTTTGACTGCCGTGACCGTGGTCTCAAATTCATGTTCTTCGATCAGACCGAATATATATCCCACAATCCGGTAAAGAGGATTGATACTACGGACCATGACGGCTGACAACTCGATGACGGCGGTATCTTCATCCTGTTCCACCACCCGGGTTTTCATGAGCAACGGGCGCATTTTCAGGTAATCCATTTCCAGCCCCCGCCGGGCCGCGTCCTGTTCCTGCAGCCGGAAGTACATGGCCACGCGGTTGACCTCATTTTCATTGTACAGGGCTTCCCGGGTCAGGTAATCAGCCATGTCCTCATCCAGCATGAAAAATTTGTGGGTAAAGGTTTTGACCACCTCTTCCGGAGAATCAGCTGTTTCCGCCTGGACCACCGGGGCATAAACCAGAGCCATGGTCAGAAAGACCAGCAGGGATATCGACCTGAAGCAGCGTTTCATGGGTTACGTCTCCTTTTATTGGTATAATTTGGGTTTGGGTCTGTTTTTACCGCTTTTTCATAGCAGAGAACCACTCAATGTTCAACTGATTTCAATGCCGGGAAATTCATTTTCTGAAATGAATACACTTTTCGTGTTCTTCGTGCGCTGCGTGGTAAAATAATCTGACAGGCCTGGGGGTCGGCAAATGATCGGATCACATTAAAGAATACGGGTCCACGTCAATGCCTAAAGAGATCGCGCGGTTGCGGTTCATATCCGGATGATGCTGCAACGCCCGGACCAGGGCGCTGATCTGGCGGAACGACGGGCTTTTGATCACCAGCTGCCACCGGAACCGGGAGGAGATGCGCGGAATCGGGGCTTCGATGGGGCCTAAGATGTCAACTTCGGCAGCAGTTTCCGGGGATGCATCTTTGATCTGCGTCAGGATGGCGGCAGCGTCCATGGCCGCCTGTGCCACGGCGTCTTTTTTGGGACCGGACAGCTTCACCAGGATCATGCGGGTGAAGGGCGGGTATTTCAAGGCTTTGCGGAACGGGATTTCCCGGTTGTAAAATGCGGTGACATCCTGGCGCCGGGCCGCCTCGATGGTGAAATGATCCGGGTTGTAGGTCTGCATGATCACGGTGCCGGGCACATCTCCCCGGCCGGCCCGGCCCGATACCTGGGCCAGCAGCTGAAAGGTCCGCTCCCCGGCCCGGAAATCCGGCAGGTTCATGGACAGGTCCGCACAGATCACGCCCACCAGGGTGATGGCGGGAAAATCATGTCCTTTGGCCAGCATCTGGGTACCCACGATCAGGTCCACGGTGCGGTTCCGGATGCTTTTGAGCAGCGCCAGAGCACTGCCTTTTCTGGCCGTGGAATCCTGGTCCATCCGCGCCAGCCGGGCATCGGGAAACATGGTTTTAAGCAGGGTTTCGATTTTTTCAGTGCCGAACCCGAAATTTTTCACGGCTTTTTTGCCGCAGGAAGGACACGCCGCGGATTCCGGCAGACAGAACCCGCACAAATGGCATTTATACACGTGCGCACTCAAGTGCAGGGTCATGGTGATATCGCAGTGCCGGCACTGGAGCGGCTGGTGGCAGGCGCTGCATGCGGGAAACGAGGCAAATCCCCGGCGGTTCAGAAAGATCAATGCCTGGTTGCCCGCCTCCAGGCAGGAACGGATGGCTCTGGCCAGCTCCGGGGTGATGATCCGGTCCATGGGCGGGGCATCACTGTATTTTTTCAGGTCCACCAGGGTGATCTGCGGCAGGGGCCGGTCATTGACCCGGTGAAGAAGATCCAGCTGATGAAACCGCCCGGTCCGGACATTGTGAGATGTCTGTACCGACGGGGTGGCCGATCCCAGCACCACCGGACAATCGCACATGCGGGCCCTGACCACGGCCAGGTCCCTGGCATTGTACCGCAACCCGTTTTCCTGTTTGTAGGATCCGTCGTGCTCCTCATCCACAATGATGATGCCGATGTTGTCAAACGGCGCAAAAATGGCAGACCTGGCCCCGATGACAATGGACACGTTGCCCGTGGCGATGTTGTGCCACTGGTCCAGGCGCTCTCCCTGGGAGAGCATGGAATGGATCACGGCAATCTGTTCCCCGAACCGGGCCCGGAACCTTCGTTCGGTCTGGGAGATCAACGCGATCTCCGGCACCAGCACAATGGCGGATTTTCCCCTGGCCACGGCATCGGCGGCCAGGCGCAGGTAGATTTCGGTTTTGCCGGACCCGGTTACCCCGGCCAGCAGATAGGGCACAAACCCCTGGTCCAGGTGATTGAGGACCGTTTTTACCGCGTCCGCCTGTTCCGAAGTCAGTTCCGGCGGGATGTCCGGTTCCACGGGGTCCCCGAAAGGATCCCGGCACACCCGGCGCTGGGTGATGGTGACCCGGCCGTCCTGTGCCAGCAGTTTGATCAGCCTCGGGGCCGTGGGCACCTGGCTTCGCAGGGCCGTCAGGGAGATCTCTTTTTTTTCTGCCACAATGGACAGGATCTGCTGCCGTTTCAACGACAGTTTTCTGGCCGGGTCCGGCAGTTTTTCTCCCGGGGAAATGAATTTTTCCAGGCGCGCGGACGCGGCTTCTTTTTTCAGCACGGCAGTGATTGACAGCCATCCGCTGTCCTGCATTTTTTTGAGCAGAGACCGCAGAGACGGGGAATCCATGGTATTGAACAACTGCTTTCGGCTGATGCCCTGCCGGGTGTCCGCCAGGGTCAGGATGCGGGATTCCACCGGGGACAGGCCCGGGGTGTCCAGTGCCATCCGGCCCTGTTCCGTGGTCCGGACATGGGCCACATCCCGGCGGTCCAGCCCCGTGGGCAGGGCCGTTTTGATGGTCTCGCCCAGAGGATGCATATAATAATTTGCCACCCACCTGAAAAAAGGGATTTCATTTTCCGGAAACAACGGATGGTCATCCAGGACATCCAGGATTTTTTTGGCGGTATAGTCTCCACTGTCTTTGCGGCCTTTCAGAATATATCCCGTGATCCGGCGTTTTCCAAAAGGCACCAGCACCCGCATGCCCGGCCGGCAGGTGTCGGACAGATAATCCGGCACGGCATACACAAAACTGTGGGGCATCGGCAGGGTCACTGCCACATCCATGAAAGGCCATTGGGTCATGGGCCTTATTGTGCACAAAAAAACAATTATTGCAATATCTCATCCAATGGTCTTGACTCGATTCCCGGATTTTAATAATTAAAGCAGAACTTGTCTTCATCCATACCCAACCATATTTGATAAAGGAGATATTATGGCTGTTTTTGTGGGGGACCACCCCCTCATCAAGCATAAACTGGGACTCATGCGCAAAAAAGATGTTTCCACCAAGGATTTCAGGGAGTTGTCCTCCGAGGTGGCAAGGCTGTTGACCTATGAGGCCACCAAACACCTGGCCACTGAAAAGAAAACCGTGGAAGGGTGGGCCGGTCCGGTGGAGATCGAAGGGATCAAGGGGAAGAAAATCACCATTGTGCCGATTCTGCGGGCCGGACTGGGCATGATGGACGGGGTCCTGGACCTGATCCCCTCGGCCAAGGTGAGCGTGGTGGGGTTTTACCGGGATGAACAGACCCTGACCCCGGTGCAGTATTACGTCAAGACCGCATCCGCCATGGAAGAGCGTATCGCATTGATCCTGGACCCCATGCTGGCCACGGGCGGCACCCTGATCGCCACCATTGACCTGCTCAAACAGGCCGGGTGCACCAAAATCATGGGGTTGTTTCTGGTGGCGGCCCCGGAAGGCATTGCCCGGCTGGAAGAAAAACATCCGGATGTGGACATCTACACGGCTTCCGTGGACGAGCGTCTCAATGAGGTGGGCTATATTCTGCCGGGCCTGGGCGATGCCGGAGACAAGATTTTCGGCACCAAATAAATTATGTCCTGAAACCCTGTAACATTAAAACTGATTCCCAACGCATTATAAAACTATGAAAGAGAAGCAACCTATGTCTGTATCCAGTTCATCATCCACGGAATATCATTTTCAGGTTAAAGATTGTTTTTTAGGGGCCCAGATGCTGTTTGTGGCGTTCGGAGCCCTGGTCCTGGTACCGCTGCTCACGGGCCTGGACCCCAATGTGGCGTTGTTCACGGCCGGGCTGGGCACCCTGGTGTTCCAGGTGATCACCAAAGGAAAAGTGCCGGTGTTTCTGGCCTCATCCTTTGCGTTTATCGCGCCCATCATCTACGGTGTCCAGACCTGGGGAATCCCGGGAACCATGTGCGGCCTGGCAGCGGCCGGGGTGGTGTACATCATTTTGAGTCTCCTGGTGCGGTGGCAGGGCGGGGATGCCATCCGCCGGGTGCTGCCGGCCGTGGTCACAGGACCGGTCATCATGGTGATCGGGCTGATCCTGGCACCGGTGGCCGTGCACATGACCATGGGTAAAACCGGGGACGGCGCCATGGTGCTGTTTCCCCAGACTTCCGCTATGATCGTGGGCCTGGCGGCCCTGGCCACCACGATTCTGGTATCCATTCTGGGCAGGGGGATCCTGCGGCTGATCCCGATTCTGTGCGGCATTGCCGTGGGGTATGTGCTGTCGCTGTTTTTCGGGTTTGTGGATTTTTCACCGCTGTTCACGGCGGCCTGGTTTTCCATGCCGGCGTTCACGTTTCCGGAATGGAATCTGGCCGCCGTGTTTTATATCGTGCCCATTGCCATTGCTCCGGCCATTGAACATTTCGGGGATGTGGTGGCCGTATCCGGGGTGACGGGCAAAGATTATCTCAAGGACCCGGGCATCAAAAACACCATGCTCGGGGATGGCGTGGCCACCAGTATCGCCTCGGTGCTGGGCGGCCCCCCCAACACCACGTATTCCGAAGTCACCGGGGCCGTGGCACTGACCAAAGTGTTCAACCCGGCCATCATGACCTGGGCCGCCATCGCCGCCATCCTGCTGGCGTTTGTGGGCAAGCTGGGGGCGTTGCTCCAGACCATTCCCACCCCGGTCATGGGCGGGATCATGCTGCTGTTGTTCGGTGCAATTATGGTGGTGGGTCTCAATACCCTGGTGAGATCCGGGGATGATCTCATGGAAGCCCGGAACCTGGCCATTGTGGCCCTGATCCTGATTTTCGGTATCGGCGGCATGAGTTTTTCCGCCGGCCAGTTTCAGCTCCAGGGCATCGGCCTGGCCGGCATCCTGGGGGTGTTCCTTAACCTGGTACTGCCCCAGCCCCGAAAGTAGAAACGAGAACGGGGTCAGGCCTGCTTTATTGTCGTTATTGGCCCCAATAACGACAATAAAGCAGGCCTGACCCCATTGGAGCGTTGCATGACAAAACCGTTGCACTACGGGTGGATGATTGTTTTCACCGGCACCATGGTCCTGTTTTCCTGCCTGGGACTGGGCCGGTTCGCCCTGGGCATGCTGCTGCCCTCCATGGGGATTTCCCTGGAGTTGTCCTATTCCCAGATGGGTCTGATCGGCACGGGTAATTTTGCCGGATACATGGCCTCCGTGATCCTGGCCGGTGTGGTGGCCCGGATCATCGGGGCCCGGAGCACCATTGCATTCGGGCTGGTTCTGGTGGGCGGATCGATTCTGGGAATGAGCCGGGCCGGCGGGTTTGTGCCGCTCATGGTGCTGTATGTCGTGACCGGTGTGGGGTCGGGCCTGGCCAATGTGCCGTTGATGGGCCTGGTTTCCCACTGGTTTAAAAAAGATACCCGGGGCCGGGCCGCCGGGCTCATGCTCACTGGCAATGGTCTGGCCATCGTGTTTTCCGGACTGATGGTTCCCTGGATCAACGCGGACCTGGGACCTGAAGGGTGGCGCACCGGATGGCTGGTGATCGGAGTGATCTCTCTGGGTGTGGCCGTCATCAGTGCCATGCTGTTGAGAAATGATCCGGCAGACATGGGCCTGGACCCGGTGGGGCGGCCCGATCCGGTCCCGGCGACGGAAAATGATGCCCCGGCCGGCACTTCCTCTGCTTCCAAAGCCCCGCATCGGTGGACCATGGTGCATCTGGGGTGTATTTATCTGTTTTTCGGTGCCACCTATGTGGTGTATGCCACGTTTATCGTCACTTCGCTGGTGGATGAGCGGGGATTCGGCGAAGGCACGGCCGGCACGTTCTGGGCTGCGGTGGGGGCATTGTCCATTTTTTCCGGTCCGTTGTTCGGGTGGCTGTCCGACCGGATGGGACGGAAAATCACCATCATCGGGGTGTATCTTTTGTTCACGATTTCCTATGCCCTGGCCGGGGCCAATCTGTCCCTGCCGTTTCTCTATGTTTCCATCGGTATTTTCGGGCTGGCCGTGTGGAGCATTCCCACCATCATGTCCGCAGCTGTGGGCGATTACATGGGCCCCCGACTGGCTGTCCGGGCGTTCGGGTTCATCACCCTGTTCTTCGGGGCTGGACAAATTATCGGCCCTATGCTGGCAGGCATGCTGGCCGACGCGTTCGGCAGTTTTTCCCCGGCGTTTTTCCTGTGTGCATTCCTCACCGCCTGCGGCGCCGCGTTGACCTTTTTCCTCAAATAGGTGTGGGGAGGCCTGACCCCGGGTTGGACGGGGCTGGAAGTTAGAAAAGTTTGAACAGGGCCTGGGTGCCGTCGTTTTCGCAGCCGTTGTCCACCAGGCGTTCGTACAGGGTTTTTGCCAGGGTCAGTCCCGGGGTTTCCAGGCCCAGGTCCCGGGCTGAATCCTCGGCAATGGTCATGTCCTTGATAAAATGCTTGACATAGAATCCCGGGGCAAAATCGCCCTTGAGCATCCGGGGGCCCAGGTTGTTCAAAGACCAGGACCCGGCAGCCCCCTGGCCGATGGAAGCCAGAACCGTGTCCGGATCCAGGCCGGTTTTGGCATAGGCCAGGGCTTCACACACCCCGGATCATGCCGGCGGCAATGGCGATCTGATTGGCCATTTTGGTGTGCTGGCCTGATCCGCCGCCTCTGGTACACGATGTTTTTTCCCATGACCTGAAACAGCGGAAGACGTCGGTGAATACAGCTTCTTTCTCCGCCCACCCATGATGGACAAGGTGGTGGCGTTTCGGCACCCAGGTCCCCGCCGGACACCGGCATCCAGCACCTGGATTCCTTTTTCCCGGCCCCGGTCTGCCAGAGTCCGGGCCAGTGCCGGATCCGACGTGGTCAGGCGTCAATGGCCACCGACCCGGTTGCCGCACTTTCCAGAATCCCGTCCGCATCCAGATAAATCTGTGCCACATCCCGGGGATACCCCACAATGGATATGATCACGTCTGAGTGTGCTGCCAGTTCCCTGACGGAATCCATCCACTTCGCGCCTTTTTCCACAAGTCCTCGGCCTGGCCCGGGTCCGGGTATGAACGTGAAGGGCATACCCGCTGTCCAGGATATGGCCGGCCATACTCGTGGCCCATAACACCCAGACCGATGAATCCGGATCCGTGTTTTTTCGGGTGAAATCTGCATTTCTCTCTCCTTGTCATACCGATGTTGAAATTGATATGATTTCTTTATAAGGGTTTTCCACTTGACTGTAAAGGGTATTTCAGTCGGCACCTTTGCGGAAAACGATTCTCCTCCAATGAGAAGGTGCCCGGCAAGATCCGGACCATTCTGGATGGGAACGGCAGTTAACGGACCGTTTTTTTCAGCGTCTCCCGGGTCAGACAGTACAGCAGGGCAATGCCGGTCAGGACAGGCGGCGCACACGCCGAATGCCAGATGAAATGCGGGGCAGGGCCGGGCGGATGCCCCGGGAAAAAACCGGGTCAGTCACATGGCCCATGCCCTGAGAAACACCCCCGCCACCCCGGCCATGGTGAAAAAATTGATGCCGGTCATGGCCAGGCCGGCATTGGCCCGGGGCACCTGTTCCTTGATGTGCGCGTACATGACTCCGGCCGGAGCCGGAGGTCAGGCCGAATGAAAAAATACCAGATACACGATCCACACCCCGGAACCGGTGTCAGCCGGTTCATGCCCAGCAGCAGGCCCACCATGCAGACCATGCCGGAATGATGGTTTTCCGCCTCACCACGGAATCAGACAGCCACCCGCACAAAGGACGATCCCACAAATCAGGCCGATGCTCATGAGAAACAGGATATTGCCGGCCGTGACCGCGGGCAAATCCAGCACATGGATGAGAAACGGTCCGGCCCACAACGCCTGAACCGCCGCATAATCCCGTACCGGCAGAACGTGGCCAAAGAGATGATCCAGTAGTCTTTCCGGTGAAACAGATCCCAGGCCCGGGTCAGGGTTTCAGACACCCGGGGCCGCACATCTTCCGGGTCCGGGGTTTCCCGCAGTGCTGTTTCCGGTCCGCTCCCGGATCACCGCCAGGAACACCAGCGCCAGAACCAGGTGACCTGGCAATGATCAAAAAACTAGGTTGCCATCCCACCAGCCCCACCAGAAGCACCAGGGGCGTGGCTGCTGCAATGTTTCCCATGGTCCCCAAAGGAGATCACCATGGCCGAAAAAGCGTGGCAAACTGCCGGGGTTTAAACCACAGGTGAGCAGCTTCAGGGACCCCCATGAAATTGCAGGCCATACCGATGCCTAAAAGCACCCGGCCAAAGGTCAGCTAGGCTGGCTGGTGCCCAGGGCAAAGATCACAGCACCGGCCACCGACACCAGCGTCAGCCCCACCATGGCGGTCTTGCGCCCACCGTGTCCAGAAAATGCCCACCGGTATCTGCATAAGCGCAAACGCATAGAAAAACGCGCGGCCGATATTGGCTTCAAATCCAGGGCGTTCATTCCCATCTCCTGCATGAGATTGGGAGAGATCACCGCCACCGACGACCGGTAAAACTGAGACATGGCAAACATCACCCCGTGAGAAGCACGCCAATGAAAAGACAGGTACGAGAATGGATCATATTTTTGGCCTTGCTATTTCATTGAATAGGCTTTGTCATGAGGCCTGACAGTTAAAAAAAATATTATGGCATTGTCAGGAAGATTTGTCACAAAAACAATATTCGCATCGGGGAATTTGATGCATTCTTCGCAGATCACAAACACGATCCGAAAGTTTCTGTCTAAGCGGATACTCTGACAACCTTTTTAAATTCAGCTTTCCACTTTGTCTGAAAGAAATTCTGTGTTGAAGTAAGGATCGGAAATGATACGTTCGGTGCAACGCTTGATTTGATTTTTAATGATGAATATCGTCGGAGGTTTTTGATGAACTGTTTTTCGTATTTTGCAAGATATTCTCGCACATCAGTCATCCCATACCTCTCGTGGAAAAAAAAAAAAGTTCAATTCTGTTGTTTTTTCCGCGTTCAGATATTTCTTTGTAAATCTTGTAGTTAGGGCATGTCTTGATCCAAACTAAAAAATATTTTTATTCTGTCTGGCGATATTCAATAGTTCTTCACGTGAATAATTTTTCGGATTAATGGTTCCAAAATCTGCTGAAGTTCATCTGAATCCTCAAACCCATTCGGTTTTTTGAAGTATCCATTTTATCTCCTGATTTTTTCAAAAATTGTTGGCATTTATGAATACAATCTACTATATCAGCAGGGTTAAATTTTATTAAAAAGTGTAATGATTGCTGTCAAAAAGTCAATGAATTGTCTGTTGCTTTTATAAGCGATTGCACGCCCGGAGGAAATGATATCATGAAACAGATCGATTTGAGAAGCGACACCGTGACATGGGCCCACCCAGCAGATGCTGGAGGCCATGATCACCGCCCAGGTGGGAGATGATGTGTATGGCGAAGATCCCACGGTGGATCCGGCTGAGCAGCATCTTTCATGGCGGCGGTTACGGGCATGGAAGACGGCCTGTTCCCAGCGTCCGGCACCCAGACCAACCCCAGGCCCTGTTGAGCCATTGTCAGCGCGGGGAGGAATATATCGTGGCCAGACTGCCCATACCTATAAATACGAGGCCGGCGGCGGTGTGGTGCTGGGCAGCATCCAGCTCCTCAGCCCCTGGATTTTGAAGCAGACGGCACCCTGGACCTGGCCAAAGTGGAACGATTCATCAAGCCGGATGATTTTCTATTTTGCCCGAACCCGGCTGTTCTGCCTGGAAAATACCCAGGCCGGCAAGGTCCTGCCCATGGATTATCTCAAGGATGCCCGGAAACTGGCGGACCGCCACGGCTTGGGCTTTCACCTGGACGGGGCCCGGGTGTTCAATGCCGCAGTCAAGCTGGGCGTGAATGTCACAGCCATCACCACCTTGTTTGATTCCGTGTCCTGCTGTCTGTCCAAAGGGCTGGGAACGCCGGTGGGATCGGTGTTGTGCGGTTCCAGGGAATTTATCAACCAGGCCCGGCGGTGGCGGAAAATGGTGGGGGGCGGCATGCGCCAGGCCGGAATCCTGGCGGCGGCCGGTCTGTATGCCCTGTCCCACAACATTGACCGGCTGGCGGACGACCATGCCAATGCGGCCCGGCTGGCAGAAGGATTGTCCGGCATCGAGGCCATTCATGTGGATATGGATGCGGTGCAGACCAACATGGTCCACGCCCGTATCGATGCGGACATGACCGCTTTGATGCGGCACCTGGCCGGTCAGGGCATCCGCATGAGCCCGGGCAATCCCGTGCGTCTGGTCACACATCTGGACATTGAAACAGCAGATATCGACCGGGCCGTGGCCGGGTTTCAGTCATTCTGGGCGTAAATGCAGCAGTGTTAAACCGAGGGTTTTTCTTTCTTCATAAGGTGTCCCAATTGATTGGCAACCGGGGCCACATCTCTTCCCAGCACGATCCGGATGCCGGCGTTCTTCAGTGCGCTGGATTTGACCATTTTCCCGGTGGCGTCGATGTCATGGAACCGGTCCAGGATCTGTTTTGCCCGGCCGTAATAACCGGGCGTATAATAGATAATGGTTTTGGGATGAAAAAAATGAGCGGCATTGGCAATGCGGTCTACAGCCACGCCCTGGGCGGCCAGATACTGCTGAACACCCCGGGCCATATGCCGGACACCATTGCCGTTTAAAATTTCGATATCTGCATTGGATTTGATGATGACCGGTTTGGTGTGCGCGCTGGAAATCCGGCGGGGCTGTGCAGCGGCATAGATGTCGGCGGCACGCCCGGTTTCCTGGGTGACATACGCCGGCATGGGGGTATCGGTCCCGATGCCGGCGGCCCGCTGTTCCGCCACAGCCCGGTCCTGGTATTTTCCGGCCCGCACCCGGTAATACGGTTCGTACGGCCCGCCCCGGTCGACCTTGGTGATGTAGGGGCTGTCCAGGTTTTTATTCTGTGCCTTTCTCAAAGCGGCCATGGCCTTGTCCAGATCATAGAAAACCCCCAGCTGAATGGTGTAACAGACATTATCCAGAGCCGGGGTATGAGAGTCGTTTTCAGGCAGATCATCCATGGTGATGGTGTCTCTGGCTATTTTGACGGGATCCTGGGCAGGCACGGATGCTACTGTGGCCGGCGGGGCCGGTTGAGACAGGTCCGGCTGGGCCGGGGCCGGCTGATTTTTCCCCAGCCGGGCATTGGCCAGGGTCAGGTTGTTGTGATACTGCAATTTTTCCCGGTCCAGGGCCACGGCGGTTTCAAAGGCATCGGCAGCCAGTTTCACGTTTCCCTGGAGCAGATGGGAATACCCGATATTGTTGTGTACATATGCCAGGTCCGGATTGATTTTCAGGGCTTCTTTGTAAGATGCCGCTGCCAGATCAAACTCCCGCAGCTGATCATAGGACACCCCTAACGCATTGTAGGCATTGGCATGATCCGGCGCAGCCCGGACCACTTTGAGCAGTTCTTCAACGGCCAGGCCGTGCCGGCCCTGTTTCTGGAAATGCCGGGCCAGCTGATACGCGGCATCAGGGGAAGTGACGGATCGGTTCTCATGGGTGGCGGAATCCAAAGCAGATGTGGCGGAATCCAACGCAGAGGATGATGAATCGGCCGAGTCTTTGAAAAGACCGGCCAGCATGTTCCTGGATGCCGTACAACCGGAAAACAGAAACAACACAGATATCCCGATTACAAAGAAATGCATGCGGTGCTGGGTCATGGGTCAATCCTCCTTTAAGGCTTTTTGCAGATTTTCATGGGCCGTGACGTAAAACCGGGGGCTTTCCTCGATGGCTTTTCTGAAATATTCGGCTGCCTTGTCCCGGTGTCCGTTGTTCAGATATCCCACCCCGGTGTTGTTGTAGGCCACAGCCATTCCCCCGGCCCGGTCAAACGCCTGAAACGCTTCATCATACCGTTCCAGGTCGCAAAGCACCCATCCCAGGTTGTTGAAAACGGTTTTTACGGTGTGTCCGGTGGAAAGGGCCTGGTTGAATGCCTCAACCGCCTCCTGCCTGCGGCCGGCCGCAGACAGGGCCACACCCAGGTTGTTGTGAATAAACCCCGCGCCCGGATTCAGGGTCAATGCGGCGGTGTAGTCGGCAATGGCGGCGTCATAATTCCTGTTTCTGTCATGGATCATGCCCAGGTGATGATAGGATCGCCACAACAACGGATCATGGGAGATGGCTTTCTTGAAATTGAATTCAGCGGCTTTGACATTTCCCGTGGCAAAATACGCCCGGCCCAGACCTTCAAACGCCGGCGCAAATCCGGGCTGCATGTCCAGGGCCTGCTGGAACAGCGTCACCGCTTCCCCGGGGTTTTTGTCCTGGAGCAGGGCCAGCCCCTGTTTGTAGATGATGGTGGGGTTTTCCGGTTTTTTTTCCAGGGATTTGCCATACTGGGTGTATGCCATGAAAAAATTGCCCCGGTTTAAAAACGCGTCCCCCAGGGTCTCATACTCATCTGCGGTCAGGTTTGCGTCTTTTTGTGCGGCCTTGTCTGTCTGGTCTGCATCCGGGTTATACCGGTATTGAGGCAGGTCCCGCACATGTTCGTAGTCCGGGTTGCCGTAATTGATCTCCGGGGCCCGGGAAATGGTTTTGGTGCCGCAGCCTGAAACCAGCAATCCAATGGCGGCAATACTTAAGATCCATATGATGGGGGCGTATTTTTGCATCCTTAAAAAG
>JAGYOW010000047.1 GCA_018399285.1 Desulfotignum sp. | reverse complement strand
TTTTGTATTAGCGTATCCATGAACCGGCATTTTTTGATCTTGATTTTTTTGATCAGGTTATTGTAAAGAAAGGGCTTAATTCATAAACCATTTGAGGAAGTCAAGGATTGGTGAATCTGATGAAACAGAATGCGCTGAAAAGTATTTTTACCCGGGATTTCTGTGATACCCTGTTGCCGCCCCATACCAGTGACCGGTTTTTTGAGGCCTTGTATGGCGATGTGTCCGAAGGGGCCTATGATATCCGTCTGGAATGCATGTCAGTCAAGCCGGAAACCGTGGAGCTGGGATTTCATTTGATTCAGCGGCCCGGCAAATGTCTGGTGTGCAGCCTGACACATGGGTTGCCCAAAGTGTTTGCCCGGCATCCGCTCATCGATATCAAGGGCATGATCCAAAAAATCAAAGACGCCGGGGTGCCGGTCAAAGGCTGGCGCTTAGGCCATACCAACGAAAAAGACAAGACCCTGCATGTGATCCCTTTATATATCGAAATGGCAACGCCCTGATCGTTAAAAAACAGAGCAGAAAAGCAAAAAGCCGGACAAAAAGAATTGTCCGGCTTTTTGTCGTTTTATGCTTTGGGCAGTTTGGGAAAATTTTTGTTCAATGTCTTGTTCCATTCATCCAGACGGGGCGTGATCTTTTTGAATAAAGAACCCACATTTCCCAGGATTTCGACACTTTCAATGGTATCCCCCTGGACGATGGTGTCCACCACCTTCTGGTCGGCATCACTTTCAACCACACCAAAGACCGTGTGCATGCCGTCCAGATGGGGGGTGGGGCCATGGGTGATGAAAAACTGGGATCCATTGGTTCCGGGTCCGGCATTGGCCATGGACAGAATTCCCGGTTTGTCATGTTTGATGTCTTTTTTACATTCGTTTTCAAACTCATATCCCGGACCGCCCATGCCGTTGCCGTAAGGGCAGCCGCCCTGGATCATGAAATCATTGATCACCCGGTGGAATTTGAGTCCGTTGTAATATTGCCGTTTGGCCAGGTTGGCAAAATTGCCGCAGGTGACAGGGGTTTGATCGGCAAACAGTTTCAGGCGGATGGTTCCTTTGCTGGTTTCCATGACAGCGGTTAAATCAGGCATCTGTTTCTCCTTAAATAAATTATAAAGTTGCTTTATCATAAGGCCTGGGTCTTAATTGTCAATTAACACCCTGTTTTTTTGCATTGCGCAGCACTTCAATACTCTGATATAAACAGATTTCAAACATGAACAAAATCAAGAGATGAAGAACAAAAGGGGATGTATGCCAGGGAACGGTAAAAAATTTAAAACCATTGCTGAATCTAAGGAAGATGGACAACCCAAGGGATTTCATGGAATTGTCACAGATGTCACGGAGCAAAAAATATTTGAGTCCTGGGTGCAGCAGTCCCGAAAGCTGGAAACCATCGGCATGATGGTTTCCAGCATTTCCCATGATTTCAATAACATCCTTTCCGGCATATTCGGTTATGCTCAACTGGCTAAAATCAGTCTGGACAATCCCCGGAAAGTCTCGGAACAAATCGATCAGATTTTAACGGCGTCCCAGCGTGCTGCCGAACTGGTGCAGCAGGTATTGTCCTTCAGTAGCGGGACCGGGGATCAGAAAAAACCGTTACGGGTGTATCTGATTGTAAAAGAATCCATAAAGTTGCTCCAATCTTTTTTCCCGGCATTCATTGAAATTGAAACCCGACTGGATTCAAAACAGATGATATCGGCGGATCCTGTGAAAATTCATCAGATGTTCATGGGCCTGTGCCTGAATGCATACCAGGCCATGAAAAAAAACGGGGGCTTACTGACAGTGTCACTGACAGATGAAAAAATCAGTCAGCCGAAACAGGTTCAGGGTATGAAAATTCCTGCCGGAGAATATCTGAAACTGTCTGTTACCGATACCGGACACGACAGAAGTGGAAAAACGGCTGGCATTCCGGTCCATCCGGAGAATAGTGCCGGAACGACCGGAAAATTGACAGACGGCATAGACCTGGATGCCGTTCAGATGATCGTGGAGGATCATGACGGTGTACTGGTCGTTCACACCCGACCGGACAAAGGGACCACTGTGGAGATCTTTTTCCCGATGGCCGGGATCGGAAAAAATCCGGTTTCAAAGGAACCGGCACCGGCGGTATCGGAGAATAGAGGGCAAAGCACGAGAAAAACCATCATGCTGGTGGATGATGAAAAAGCGATCTGCCAGATTTTTGAGGAATTTCTGACGGGTCAGGGATATGGGGTAAAACTGTTTGAAAACGGTGTGGCTGCTTTGAATGCGTTTGAAGCAGACCCCAGCGGGGTGGATCTGGTCATCACGGACATGACCATGCCGGAACTGACAGGCGATAAGCTGTCTGAAAAGATTCTGAAAGTCCGGCCGGATATGCCGATTATTCTGTGGTGCGGTTTCAGTGAAGATATTTCCGAAGATACGGCCATTGGGATGGGGATCAAAGAATACATTCAAAAACCGGTCAGTCCCCGAAACCTTCTTCAGATCATCCGGAAAATTCTGGATGAAAACTGAAGATTTGTTGAAACCGGTCCCGGGTTCTGAAATATCCCGACGGATTCAGGCCCTGAAAACCCGCATGGAAAATACGGGCACCGGGGCGGTGTTTCTGACCCATAAACCCGATATCTATTATTTTTCCGGCACGGCCCAGGATGCCTATCTGTATGTGCCTCTGAATCATGACCCTCTGCTGTTTGTCAAACGGTATCTGCCCCGGGCTCTGGCGGAAACCGGGATCGATTCAGTGATTCCCGTGGAATCCATCACCCGCATCCCCGGGCTGATCCAGTCATGTCAGGGGGGATTGCCCCGGTCTTTAGGCCTGGCTTTTGATGTGGTCCCGGTGCGTGATTTTCAGTTTTTGGACACATTGTTTAATCCAGCCGTTCTCACGGATGCCGCCTCGTTGATCATGGATTGCCGCATGATCAAATCCGACTGGGAGATTGAACAGATGCAGGCCGTGGCCGACCTGTCCCGGCAGACCTTTTCATTTGTCTGTGAAAACATGCGCCCTGAAGAATCAGAGATCGCTTTTTGCGGCCGGGTGGAAGGCTTTGCCCGGGCCCATGGCCATTCCGGCAAGCTTCTGGTGCGGCATTACCGGGCCGAAGGATTTGCCCATCATCTCATGAGCGGGGTTTCCGGCGGTCAGGGCGGGGCTCTGGACAGTCCCGTGTGCGGCACGGGCACATGCAGTGCCTATCCATACGGGGCCGGCCATAAATTGATTCAGAGAAACGAACCCATCCTCCTGGACTTAGGCACCATGGTCAACGGATACCACATGGACGAAACCCGGATGCTGGTGATCGGAACTCTGCCTTCCCAGGCCGAACAGGCCGGACAGGCAGCCATTGATATCCTGCACCACGTCCTGGAGATGATGCAACCGGGTATCTTAGCCGGCGAGGTGTTCACTGCGGCCGTGAACCGGGCGGAAAAACTGGGCCTGGCTGAGGTGTTTCTGGGACTGCCGGACCTTAAATCCCGGTTTATCGGGCATGGCGTGGGCCTGGAGCTGGTGGAGGCCCCGGTTCTGTCCCAAGGCAATCCCCAGGAACTGCTGCCCGGCATGGTGTTTGCCGTGGAACCCAAATTCATTTTTCAGGATCGGTTTGCCGCAGGCATTGAAAGCGTTATCCAGGTGACCGAAACCGGTGCCCGGTTTCTGAGCGTCACAGAAAATCGGATATTCGTTCTCTGACATGCTGATCCTCAATACCCTGTTTCCCTTATTTATCCTGCTGCTGCTCGGCCGGATTTTAAAATCGTCCGGCATGACCGACGCCCGGTTTCTGGCCATGTCGGACCGGCTGGTATATTATGTGTTTTTTCCGGTCATGCTGTTCTGGAAAATCGGGACCAGTACCCCGGATCAGGGCGTGAGTGCCGGCCTTTGCCTGGCAGGACTTTCCGGGGTGTTCCTGGCATTTGCCGCAAGCCTTGCAGCGATTCGGTATTTCAGGATTTCCGCGTTTCAGGCAGGATCGTTCTGCCAGGCCTGTTTTCGATTCAACACCTATATCGGCATGGCCCTGGTGTTGACCGTGCTGGGTGAAGACGGGGTGCGTCATTTCGGGATTCTGGCCGGGGTGGTCATTCCCGTGATCAATGTGCTGTCCGTGTCCGTGCTGGTTTGGTATTCCGGCGGCAACCCCTCCATCCGGGAAAACCTGAAATATTTTGTCCGGGCACTGGTATCCAATCCCTTGATTATCGGATGTGTGGCCGGATTTTTGTTTTCCCGGTCAGACCTGGTGTTTCCCGTGTTTGTCCGGAATACGTTTTCTCTGATGACCTCTGTGACCCTGCCTCTGGCACTGATTTCCATCGGCGGGTCTTTGCGGTTCAAGGGCCTGGCCGATCATGCCGGGGTATCGCTGCTGGCCGCCGGAATCAAGCTGCTTTTTCTGCCGCTGTCAGGGTTTTTGCTGCTCAAGGGATTTCAGGTGACGGGCACGGCATTTACCGTGGGCATGATCTTTTTTTCCCTGCCCACGTCCACAGCGATCTATGTGCTGTCGGGTCAGTTGAATTCAGATACGGATCTGGCATCCGGTGCCATCATGGTTTCCACGCTGCTGTCTTTTATTCCCCTGACGCTGTCTTTGCTGATCTGATGGCTTCAGGTTCTGAAACCGGACCGTCATTGCCCGGGTCCACGGCACCGGCACCCAACGCATCCAAAGCACTTTGCCGCATGGTCCGGGCGATTTCTTCCAGCGAATCCAGGTGTTTCAATGAATTGCGAAGAATGCCGAACCCTTCGGAAAGCGCAAGAATCGTGGCCGCGGCCTTTTCCTTGTCCGGAACGTTGACCAGACCGGCCTTTTCCCAGGCCGTGATTTCTCTGATGCCGAAAGCAATGAATTTTTTCTGCATGGCCTGGATCCGGTCCCGGATATCGGCATTTCTGAACCCCATGGCATAACAGGACCAGAACACGGCATCCCGCTGGGGCCCTTTACCGCTGGTGGTGAATAAAATGCGCATCAGGCACTGAAATCGGTCTTTGGGGGCCGTGAGTTTTTCCAGTTCCGCGTGATAGGATTTCATGGAAATTTTGAACAGATAATCCACCATTTCCATGATCAGGCCTTCCTTGCTTTTGAAATAATGGATCAACAGTCCGGAGTTGACCCCCATGCGGGTGGCGACTTTACCGATGGTCATACCCATGAAGCCTTCATCTTCCACCACTTTATAGGTATGGTGAAGGATTTCAGGCTTTCGGATATGGGAGATGCTTTTTCGGCCCATGCACAGGATCCTTGTTTTTGATTGTCTGTCCGCTTATTTATATAAGGGCCTGTGCGGGATGTCAATTTTTTTTCACCGGCCGGCAGGCACCGGTTGCCCCGGATGGCTGGATGATGCGCGTGTGGGGAAGCGGCAAAAGACCGTTTCCGAAAAAAGTGCTGCCCCGGGTGGGGTGTCTTGCCGTCGGCCTGGAATCCACGGGGTGGCTCCGACAGTCCGCCAGCAAGACACCCCTTACCCGGGGCCTGGCTGTGCAAAGGGTATCAGGCCAGGGCCCGGCGGTCGTTCATGTCCACCAGCACTCTTTCCCGGGCCTTGTCAATGCCCAGCTGTCTGCGTTTTTTGTCAATGTGATCGATCATGAGTCTGGCAATTTCAATGGGGTCCTTGGCCATGCCCCATTTGCCGTATCCCTGCTGTTCCAGTCCGTTGAACAGAAGATCATGGAACCGGGTGCCGGCCAGAGCGGGAAATCCCACACCAAATACCGTGTAAACCCCGGAAGACACAAAATACTGACCGATGGCCAGGGCTTTTTCACTCATCCATTCCGGCGCACACCCGGCTGCGGGCAGGTCGGCAATGCTGTTGCCCAACCCCCCGGCCTTGACCATGGCGGAGGCCGCAATCAGAATCCGGGTGTTGTCCACGCACGATCCTAAGCCCAGCACGGGCGGCATCCCCACGGTTTCGCACACCTCGGACAGTCCCGGTCCGGCCAGGGCCGCGGCTTCAGGCGTGAGAAAACCGGCTTTGGACAGGGCGATCTGGGAACATCCGGTCTGGAGCACCAGCACATCGTTTTTAATCAGTTCCCTGACCAGTTCCACATGCACGTAATCCTGCTTGACCTTGGGGTTGGTGCAGCCCACCACCCCGGCCACGCCCCGGATCCGGCCGTTGATGATGTTGTCGTTCAACGGAGAATAGGACCCTCTGAACGTGCCGCCCAGCATGTATTCGATGTATTCATGGGAAAATCCCTGGATCCCTTTCTGGATCTGGTTGGGAATCTGGATCGGTTTGCTCCGGGAACCGAACCGGGAGATGGCTTTGATCAGGACTTCATCCGTGCAGGTCCGGGGATCGGTTTCGTCAAATTGAATGTGGGTGGCCCCTTCGATATGGGCCCGGTCACTGGTGGTGATCAGATGGGTGTCATAGCATTTTGCCACCTGGGCCAGTCCCTGCTTGATGCACTGGATATCCACCACCATGGCATCCACAGCACCCGTGACCAGGACCGCTTCCGTGGACGAGAAATTGCCGGCATGGGGAATCCCGTGGCGGGACATCATTTCCGCGCCCGAACAGCACATGCCCACCAGGTTGATGCCGGCGGCCCCCTTGTCTTTGGCGGCCTGGATGAAGAACGGATCATTCACCCCCGCCAGCATGCCTTCAAACATGGCGGGTTCGTGTCCGTGGACAATCACGTTCACATGGTCTTCCTTGAGCACACCCATGTTCACTTCCGCCACAATGGGAGACGGCGTGCCGAACATGATGTCGGACAGTTCCGTGGCCACCATGGAGCCGCCCCAGCCGTCGGCCAGGGCCGTTCGGCTGATCTGTTTCATCAGGTGGTTGTAATCCTGGTCACACCCGATATGGGTCCGGCTCATGAGTTCCATGATCTCTTTCATGGCGCCTCTGGGCACAATGCCGTCCTTGCGCCACAGTTCCAGGGTGGCCGGGGGCACCCGTTTCATGAACGGCATTTCCCCGTCCACATTGGAAAAGGTTTTTTCCAGCTCATCGCACAGATCTTTTGCCACATCTGCCACAGACCGGTCTTCAGTATCAATGCCCAGCTCGTTTGCCAGGTTTTGCAGTTTCAGGGTATCGGCAATGGAAAAATCAGTCACGCTTTTTTCGATAATGCCTTTGAACAGATGAAGGATGTGCTGGCCGTGATCATTATGGGAAGCCGATCCCGTGGCCACATTCCGGGCCAGGTTCCGGGCCGTGATGGTGTCGATGGTGGCACCGCAGATGCCGACTTTTTTGTACGGGTCCCTGGGGTTGATGCGGCAGGGCCCCATAAAGCAATGTTTGCAGCAGGCCGATTCCACACCGATGGGACAGGCTTTCATGTCCACGGCCCGGTCCAGGTTGAGAACAACGCCGTCTTTTCTGGCTTTTTCCAGCATCTGGCGGGTGGCTTCACAAGTGGTCAAATCCGATGCAGGCACCTGTTTGGTGACAGGGGTATCCTTGGGCATAATCATCTCCTTGAAAATCAGTTTATGAACAAATTTTTTTACGATATCTTTGGAAGAGACAATCGGTCGCCCGATTGCCGGTTTATCTTCCCCCTTGTGAAACCTAAGATACACAAGGGGAAAGATTTATTCCTTGATTTATATCAAAAAATCAGAAAAATTACGCGCCGATCACATCAATGCCTGCAAACCGCGGTTCGTGCAGGGGAATGAGAATGTCCGCCTGTTTTTTCACGGTTTCCAGAATATTATATGCCTCGTATACATCCACATGGGTGCCGGGCGGGATCACGGCCATTTCCATTCCTAAGATTTCCGGCGGAGGATCCAGGTTTTCGTCAATAATACAGAATCCCGTGATGGCGGCTTTGCCTTTGGGCGTATCCACCATCACGGTCATGCCGCCCGAGGTGTGGGCCGGGGTGTGGATCATGCGGATGCCCGGGACAATGTCCGTGTCCGCGGTCAACACCTGTATCTGGCCGTTGTCTTCAACATCCTCGATATAGTCCTCCAGATACCGGTAATCCAGGGGATGGGGATTGTGAACCGCTTCCAGTTCTTTTTCATGAACAAAGAACCGGGCGTTTTCGCATTTGTAATCATTTTCGCAGTGGTCCGTGTGCAGATGGGTGTGGATCACGATGTCGATGTCTTTGGGCGTGAGCCCGTGGCGGGCCAGCCCGTCTTCAAAGGTGTATATTTTGCCGTTGATGGCCGCTTCCCGGTCTTGGGACTGGATGGGGTGCATCTCGCCCGTGTCCACCAGGATGGTCTGATCACCGCCTTTGATAAGCCAGGCATAGATGGGAATGGTATAAGTCCGGCCCTGGCCGTGCTGATACGTCATCATGCTTTTATCAAATACTTTGGTTCCTAAGACAATGGGATGAATGGTCAATGATCGGGTCATGATATATCACCTTTATGCTGAAATAATGGCAGTCAGGGTTTGATTCAATGTGTTGGCATCACTTTGTTTCAGATTGCCGTGCATGGATTTGAAAATCTCCCGGATAATACCGGTTTTAGGGTTCGGAGACAGCAGCTGGATTTCCATGGTTTTAATATCCAGCACCATCTCTTCGATCCATGGATAAGAAGATTTTTCTTTTTCCAGAACGGTTTTGATATCAGCCAGCACGCCGGTGACCCTCTTTTTGGTTTCAGCGGAGAGAACCGGGTCCCGGCCCAAAGACAGGGCCTGGGGTTGAGAAGAAGATGGAGACGCCTTGCCCAGGGCTTTTACCCCCTTGGCTGTGATGCGGATGCCGCCGGACAGGGTTTTGAGTTCCGCCAGTTCCTGAATGAACAATGATTCGGCCAGGGAGGCGGCCTCGGTTTTTTCCACGCCCAGGGCCGCACCGATGTCATACATGGATGCCTGGGCATCCGTATCCCCCCGGGTCATGGTGTAGAGCTGGTTCAAATATGCATGGTCTTCCGGATTATCCATAATATCCTTTAAGTGCTGTTTTTTTTAAGGGTCGGAAACAAGGTGTCAATGATGATGTCCGCAACCACCTTCTTTTTTGTTTTTCTTGCCCTGGCACAGGTCAAACATGTGAAACAGCTGAAGATCTCCGGATTTCATCAGTTCTAAATTTTCGCCCACCGTGTCTTTTTGTGCGGCATAGACACGGATGTCCGCGCCGTGCATGTTTCGCTGCCCCCCGTCTCCGATACACTTGGTGACCACGGCATCCACGGATTCCGCTTTGTCAAATATCCCGGTTTTACATCCGGCATTGGGATTTTCAATTTTCTGGTTGGTCCGGGTCCGGATCTCTCCGGTTTCCAGATCCACCACCAGAAACAGCTCTGCCACGCCGAAATGATCGTTGACCAGGCTGTCCAGTCCTTTATCTTCCATGACCGGGAATGCAATTTTCATGGGTCCCTCCGTTTATAAATTGGTGATATGCCGGACGATTCTGCCCGGCAACAGTCATAAGAATAATGCATTCCCCGGCAAAATCAACCGGGATGTCCGGCAGATGCCGATTAATTACATGATGATTGTTTCTGGCAACGGTTTGATAAATGACTGCCTGAGACTGTAGGTGTAGGCGCCCTGGAACGGGATCATCAGAATATCCCCTTCCTGAATGTCCGTGCCGAAAAAAGAATATCCCCAGACATCATGGGGGTGCACAAGGATCCTGGGTACCGCGGTGGTGGCTTGTGGGTCAGGCCAGCCGGGTCAGGTTGGACACGGGAAAATAATCGGTTTCAAACCGCCCCAGCCCACGGCATTGGTGCCGGCATCCGTGATCACCATGTCCGGCATTTTTTTGTCAATGACCTGAATATGATGTGCATGGTATCATGGCAGATCCATTCTCCGGGTTCAAAGCAGATACAGAAATTTATGGGGCAGCAATACGGTGAGATCAGCGCCGGACAGATCTCTGGCAAAGGTTTCCACGGGGGCGGCCGGTACATGAAAAATGGCGCAACGGATCATCCGACACCAGCCATTCCCCTTTTCCGGCCAGTACCTGCCGCCGATGTCCATGAATTTGCAGTGGGCCAGAAATTCAGGGGGCATGGCGACAGCAGATCGCTCGCTGGAATGATCTCAACCTGCCGGTCCGGGGTCATATTCCAGGAGGGCGAATGAAATTGGATCCCCGTGAAGTCAAAACGGGTGGGCGTCAATGTATCAGGGGACGCAGCTGGTCCGGCATGATACCTGAATTTCGCCACAACCCCGCAGGCTGGCAGTTCGCCGATCCGCGGCGGATAAAGCCGCCTGCCAGAATCGCCATCAATCGCCGGCATTCGCCCATACTGTCCATAAGCAGGAAGACCCGGTCCGGATATTTGTCGCCATTTTCAGCCCGTCTGTTTTGCCCGGACCGCTGAAAATACGTCCGGGGCGTTCAGGTCCAGAATGCTGCTTTCAGCTCCATACCCGACGACATCCAGGCCGAATCCTTTTCCCAAGCAGAATGCGGGAGATTCACAGGCATGGAATTGCTTTTCATGGCATAGTAAACCAGGAGCCAGGAGGGACGCGCAACGGTCCGAAACCGGGCGGCCTGGCGGATCAGCATGGGTCATTCCACCAGATACAGAGGTGATCCATGGGTTTTAACACAGTCAAGATAGCGCTGAGATTGATCAAACAGCGGCCCCACCTGGCTTGTGAGAAAGTCAGATGTCATTTCAGGATAAGAAACATGGGTCTGCAAGGTCATCGGATCTCTATTTCCAGGCGCCGGGCCAGCAGCGAACACCGGGTTTCAGGAAAATGCCATCCATAGGTGTCAAAGATGACATGTCCCAAAAACCAGGAATCATAATCATCCGGCGGCAGGACAATCTCGTGGCCGGGTTGTCGGGTCAGATGAATCTGTTTGACCCGGGGTTCTGATGCCAGTTGCCGGGCATCGATCGACTGAAGAATCCCGCTTTTTTTGGCATGAATCCGGATGGCCATGTGGGGGGAGAACTGGTAATCACAAGGGTTCCATGGCCGGTTCCGGGCCACATCCAGAGCCAGTTTCAGAATATCCAGGTTCCCGGAGATATCCAGCAGCCAGGGCAGGCAGTCTCCACCGGGACGGGGGGTCATTTCTATAAGATAGGGCCGGTTGTTTTTGATCACAAAATCAACCATGCAGATACCCGTGTCAAGACCCAGGGCCCGGGCCGCTTTTTCAAGAATATGGGTCACCATTTCCACGGGCACCTGCAACGGCAGTTTCCCGGGAATTTCATATCCGGCCGCCGTGCCGAACGGCATGTTTGCGGGAATGATTTTCCGGGCCACCCGGATCAGGGTCAGCCCGGTTTTGGTGAGAATGAAATCTGCGCTGTATTCCGGCCCGCATATCCGTTCTTCGGCCAGAATCAAATGATCCGGATGCGCAAACAAGGGGTTTTCTTTTCTTTTTTCCAGGCCGGAAACCATCGTGTGAAACGCGGTTTCCGCTTCTTTGGGGTTCCGGCATTGAAACACCAGTTCGCTGCCGCTGCCCCGGGCCGGTTTCAACACCAGCCCGGCCGTGACATTTTTAAAAATGGGCATCACATCATCGATATGGTGAACCGGCCACACCCGGGGGCAGGGAATGTCACTGGCCTGCCATATCTGCTTGGCCATCCGTTTGTCCCGGCAGTTCAAAATAGCGGATTCGTCAGGATATGAAAGCGTCAAGGCCCTGGCCAGCCGGACCGCCGTGACCATGGATTCACAGTCAAAACAGGCGATCCCATCAGGTACCTGAGCATGGGTGTCCATGTGAGCGGTCAACGCCTGAATCAGAGAAGCCGTGTCCGACAGGTCCCATACCAGTTCTTCGGATGGCTCCGGCTCGGGTTCCCGGGCTGTCTGCCGGACATGCGGGGCCGTGATGAAAAGGGCCTCATGGGGATACCGGGTCCGGATCCACTCAATATAGTCGGCCGTGGTGCCCACCACCAGCACGGTGGGTGTCTTATGCACAGCGGATGTGTCCGTGGTCTGCATGAATGCCGGACTCCTGAAGCATGGTATGGGTGGTCAGCTGGTACAGGGGAACAGGCGTCAGCCGGAACCGCTGTTTCCAGTTGAAATCCCCGCACAGAAAATCCACGTATTTCAGGTGTCGGGTGCACGCCCATTGCAGATGATGCCGGTTGATGAGCTTGGCAACACCGGGAAATTCCGGATGGGTGCCGCCGGCCAAAAGCGTATAGGTGTCTTTCCACACGGCCCCCATGTCCACGGCTGCCAGTTTGCCTGCGATGTGCACACAGGTCATGCGAAGCAGTCCCATTTTGTTGAAAAATTCCGCCAGCAGTTCAAATGAACGAAGAAACCGGGGATCGTGAAAATAGGCATCCTGCCCGAATGCCGCCACATTCATTTGAAACAGATGGGCCATATCCGACAGGGTGCCCTGGGAGATGCAGACATCCCTGGCTTCCAGTTTGCGGATATCTGCATTCAGTTTTTTCCGGGTTTTACCGGGTATGGACTGCCAGTAGGTATGAAAGTCAAATCCGAAAGAAGCGGGAAAAAACAGATACCGGGTTTCGTCCGGAGCCAGCAGGCCCGTCGGATTCATACCGGTCCGGTATTTGATGTACCGCAGATCCACGGGCCCCGGCACGGCATCCAGAAGCGTTTCCAGGATTTCCGGAGATTGCGCGATAATCCGGTTCTGCTCAAGCCAGGTTCGGCCCTGCCAGGTTTCTCCGGGAAACTGGACAAACGTGCCGGCATCCTCATTTCTGCACAAAGCCAGCAGACCCACGGGCCGGCCGGCCTGTTCAGCCGCATGAAACGCCAGGGGCCGGTCAAATGCTTTGTGAAAGCACCACCTGACCGGCCACAGATCGAACAGGACCCGTCCGGGCCACAGGCTTTCCCACAATTTCCTGCAATGGGCCGGGTCCTGGTACAGGACATGTTGTATGCCGCTCATTTACAGACGGTGGGTGACGGAGATTCTGGAAAAAGACCCGCCGAAACTGGTTTGGGAAAATGCACGGACCACTTCCGGATCATAGGCTTTACAGCTGAACACATCCAGGTAAACAGTATTGGTCAGGTTGGCGAAATGCGCGGATATCAGAGAGGTTTCAATCAACTGCACCATGGAAAACCCCGCCACTTTTTCATCTTCCCCGAAATGCACCACCTGGGTGTCACCAAAGCGCTTCATTTCGATCAGATCGCACAGCTGTACCACAAATGATTTAATGTATTCGGCATCCCGGATTTTTTTGGGATCACATTCATAAATATCAATGGCAGATGCAATGCCCCAGGCCTGGGGCATGGTTTCCAGGGTGACGTTTGATTTGATGCAGGGAGATACGTTCATTGAAGATTTCCTTTTTTTTAAGGTAGCGCACAGCTACCATTCGGGTTTGGTTCGATTTTTCTGGTACGGTTTTTTTTCTGATTCTTTCCGATGATTGTGGCGTTCCTGACGGTCTTCCCAGCACAGATCCTCTTCCTGGGTTTCCTTGAACTTCGGGGCTTTGTGTTTAGATCGTCGGTTGCTTTCTCTTTGAATCATGTCTAACCCTTCCTGGTTGTTTTTTTTCTTTCATTTTTCCGGTCCGAAGGTTTTCCGGAATCCGGCTTGTTCTGTTTTGGATCATTTAAAACATCTGGATCAATTGGAACACCTGGGGCAAAGCAGAAATTGTGCCACAGGCATATTATTTTTATTTTCTTAAAAATCAGCGGGTTATAAAATTTAATTTTTCAGCACAGGATCAAATTTCGGTATTATTTTACCACAACTGCGATTTCGGCTGTTTGATACTGAAAAGTTTGCAGATCCAGGTGTGGACATATCATTGAAAGATCATTGTTTCAGGGTCGAACCCCCGGTTTTTCTGGATTTTTTTTGTGAAGTGCTGTATTTTTCCCGAAATCGGTATAAAACAATGGATATGAAATTCGGTATTCATTTACCACAATATAAGTGCTGAGGAGATTTTTTCTGTGCTGACCCGGCTTGTGTGTGCCGTCAAAGAAAAAAAACTGGCTGGTGCCATTGAAAAACGGCTGGCCCAGGCGGATATCCGGCTCACTGTGTTTCATCATCCCCATAACACCTGGCAGGACCTGGTGAGAAGCTGTGCCGATGTGTTTGTGGTCAGCCGGACCCTGATTCCCCGGCCCGTGGATGCCAGTGTCGCTATCTTGAACAATCTGCCTGAAAAACCCATCACCATTATTCTGGATGACAGGGAATCCTCCAACGCCCATGCCAATCTTCTGGGCGCGGGTGCGGATATGGTGCTGTATGCGGGACTGCCCCCGGACCGGCTGGTGGAAGCCATTGAAACCACCCTGACGTCCCGGCAGCAGTTCTATGATTTGAACCGGTTCGATCACCGGGGCCGGTCCCAGCCCCGGCTCCATGATTTTACTTCCAGCAGCCGGGACATGCAGATGTTTCTGGAAGAAGTGCACCAGGTGGTGGCCACGGACGCCAGCCTGCTGCTCCAGGGGGAGACCGGCGTGGGAAAAGAGCATCTGTCCAAAGCCATCCACGCGGAAAGCCACCGGTCCTCAGGGCCGTTCATTGCCTTGAACATGGCGGCCATTCCGGATCAATTGATGGAAAGTGAACTGTTCGGTCATGAACAGGGCGCATTCACCGGCGCGATCCGGTCCCGGAGAGGGGCGTTTGAGCTGGCCCACGGGGGCACCCTTTTCCTGGACGAGATCGGAGAGATGCCGTTGAAGACCCAGTCCAAGCTGCTCCGGGTGCTCCAGGATTTCGAGTTTATTCCCATTGGCGGGGAAGCCCCGGTTTGGGTGGATGTCCGGGTCATCGCCGCCACCAACAAGGATCTGACCCGGGAGGTTGAAAAAAAAAGATTCCGCCAGGATCTGTATTACCGGCTGGGGGTGATCACCCTGACATTGCCGCCCCTGCGGCAGCGCAAAGAAGACATTCCCGTCATGGCCGAACAGTTTCTGATTCAGCAGGTCCAGCGGATGGGGCGGGATATTGACGGGTTTTCAGAGGATGCCGTGCATGCCCTGTGCGAATATGCCTGGCCCGGTAACGTCCGGGAGCTGATGAATGTCATTGAACGGGCTGTATTGCTTTGCCGGTCGGATCGGATTACACTGACGGATCTGCCTTCCGGGTTTCAGTCGGCAAAAGAAAATTCCGGAACCTGGATCCATACGGATGAAACCGATCCTGAAACGGCCTGGGAAGGCCGGACCCTGGATCAGGTCAAATCCCGGGTCATGGCCCGGGTGGAGAAAAAATATATTGAGATGGTGCTTGAAAAAACCCGGGGCCGGGTGGGGGAGGCGGCCCGGATAGCGGGCATCCATCCCAGGGGTCTGTATGGAAAAATGAAGAAACTGGGAATTGACAAGGACCGGTTCAAGACGGGTAAGGACCGGGAAAACGCTCGTGCTGCCCGTGAAACGCGTGTGACAGGAATTCAGGGATAATTCATGACTTTAAAAGAGATGGCACCCAAAACCGGACCCAGTGCGTGGAAGATTCCTGTATTTTGTCTGTGTCTTGCCGTGGTCCTGGTGTATGCCAAACCGTTTCTGGCCGACCGGATATTTCATCCGGATCCCATGCCCGTGATTTCCGACACCCGTTCTGATTCAGATATCACCATTTTATACCATGAACGGCCGCCTTATTATGTCACCGGCCCTCTGGGCATATACGGGCTGTGTGTGGATCCCGTGAAAAAAGCGCTTCTGGCGGCAAATGTCCGGGCCGACTGGGTTAAAATGCCTGCGGCCAGACAGCTGGAAATGGTAAGGTTCAAGGTGAAAAATACCGGTGCCGTCGGCTGGTTCAAAAATCCGGACCGGGAAAAATATGCCGTATATTCTTCGGCCATATACCGGGACAAACCCATGATCGCCCTGGCCCGGGCCGATAACCCCCGGCTTGTATCCGGCCGGCTTCTGGCACAGACGCTGGGGGATCCGGAGATGATACTTTTGTGCAAGGACGGGTATTCCTATGGCCGGTTCATCGATGAAATGATTTTAAAACACGGCCCCCGTCAAAAGATCACGGCCGCGGAAAATATCGGTATGCTCAAACTTGTTCATGACGGGCTGGCGGATTATTTTTTTATTTCCGAAGAAGAAGCCGTCGAACTGGTCCAGACCTCCGGCCTGTTGACCGAAAACTTCAAATTCGTCCGGTTTTCAGATATGCCCGGGGGAAACCAACGGTATCTGTTGTTCAGCCAGACAACGGATACGGCCATTATTGACCGAGTCAATGCCGCTATTATTGAACAGCGTGCTGCCGACCCGGCAGACCCGGCAAAATATGAGTGATATGAAAAGAGGCCTGCTTTGATCCGAAAAAATGATACGGCCGTTGCAGCGATTCTGCTTGTGGTCCTGTTCGGCACCCTGGTGTTCATCCATGAGGTCCGGGTCCGGGAAAAAGCCCATCAGGGCATTGCCGTCCATGCCGGTATTGTGGCCAATGCCCTGTGGAACCATAACAAGGAAGGGGTTTCCCAGTATCTGATGCTTGCTGCAAAACTGGAAAACTATGCCTCGGTCATGGTGATGGATACCCGGGGGAATGTGTTTCAAAAAGTGTCTGGCACCTCTGCCGGCATCCTGGATCGGTTTTTTTCGCCCCTGAAACTGGTCCCGCGGCAAACCCTGGTTTCACCGGTTCGATATGATGACAAAATCATCGGCACCCTCCAGGCGGTCTGGGTCTGCGACACGATTTACTTTGATGCCATGCTTCTGGTGATTCTGGTCATGGTGTTTGTTATTTTTCTGCTGTACACGCGGGTGGTGAATGAGAAAAAAATGCTGGAAAACCGGGTGACTCACCGCACGGGAGAACTGTCGGAACTGAACAAACATCTGCAAAAAGAGATTGAAGAACACAAAGCGGCAAAACAGGCCCTGGAAAAAAGCGAGGAGCGATACCGGGCCTATTTTGAAGAAAATATCGCCGGGGCTTATATTTCAACCCCTTTGGGTCGTCTGATTGACTGTAACCGGAAATATCTGGATATTTTCGGGTTTGAAAATAAATATCAGGCATTGAACACCCCCATCACTGACATATACAGTCGTCGTGAGGAACGCAGGCAATTTCTGGATACTCTGGTTGAAAAAAGGAAAGTGTCTGCCTATGAAACCAAATTCAGGAAAACCGACGGCAGCCTGATTCATCTTATTGAAAACGCGGCCGCCGTGTTTGATGAAAACGGCCGCCTGGATCATATCCGGGGCTTTCTGCTGGATGTAACGGAAAAACACCAGCTTGAAATGCAGCTTTTGCAGACGCAGAAAATGGAGTCCATCGGGCGGCTGGCAGGCGGGGTGGCCCATGATTTCAACAACATGCTCAATGTGATTCTCGGGCATGCGGACCTGGCACTGGACAAAATCGATTCCTCCGCACCCTTGTACAACCATCTGCAGCAGATCCGGCATGCGGCCACGCATTCGGCGGACATCACCCGGCAGCTGCTGGCCTTTGCCAGAAAACAGACCATTTCTCCCAGACAGCTGGATTTGAACGATACCGTGGAAAGTATGCTGAACATGCTGCGCCGGCTCATCGGTGAAGACATCGATCTGGTGTGGAAAACCTGCTGGATAATCCCGCTAGGAAAATAGATCCATCCCAGATTCACCAGATCCTGGCCAACCCAGTACAGAATGCTCGTGACGCCATCATGATGGGAAGATTATACCATAAAAACAGGAATAAAAAGTGTTTTATGAACAGAGACGCAGATTTCTTCCGGGCATCATCCCGGGGAATTTGTGCTGCGCGTGACCGATGACGGTGCGGCATGGATCAGCATACTCCTGATAACCGTTGATCCTTACCACTCAGCGAAAGGGAAAAGGCACGGCTAGCACGTCCACGTTTGCTTTATTGTCAACAGAATCAGGATTTATTCAAGTGAAATCCCGGCCGGAAAAAGGCGCCACATTCGATATTTTCCTGCCCCGTTATAAAGATGCCGCTGCGGTCCAGGGCGGCGCAAACGAGAACATTCCTTTAGGCAACGGGGAGACCATACTGGTGGTGGTGGAGGATGAGACCTCAATATTGAACTGGTTCAAACCATGCTCGAAAACTGAAATATACCGGTATTGGATTGAAACATCCCCCAGGGCGGCCCTGATCTGGCTGAAGCCCGAAACGGCAAGATTCACCGCTCTCAATACGGATCTGGATCATGCCGGAATGAACGGCCGGGAACTGGCCCGGCAATGGCTGCGCTTTATCCTGAAATCCGGTTGTTGTTCATGTCCGGTTACACCGCCAATGACATTGCCCGCCAGGGCGGGGGTGAGCGAACAGGCGACGTTCATCCAGAAACGTTTTCCATACAGGACATTGCCGGAAAAGTCCATGAAACCTGACCGATCATAACCCTTTTTTTTCCAGCCATTTGAACAGCAGGAGTCCTGCAACCACAAGGATCGGAAATAGATAATCCAGTGGTAACTCAAAACGCGGCAGGTGACTTTGCCGAAATTCCCAGGTGTAGATGGTTTTCTGATATGGGGACAGACTTCGCAAACATCGGCTCCCACCGTCATTCCAAGAATCCCCCACACCGCGTCCCACCGGTCACCCAGGCTCCCATGGATGTTCCGGGACAATAATTTCAGAAGCCCCCAGCCAAGGCCGAATATCAGCCCGCCGATGATGACGGGTCTCAATCGTGGCTTGACGGGTACAAAAAGACACTCACGCCCAGATCCTTGAGCAGATAAATACCCCACCATGCCCACCAGCACACTGAAAGCATGAATTTGGATAATGGTCACCTCGAACGAATCGGCTGTTATTGCGCGCAGGACCCGTCCTTCGAAGCAGAAAACTGAACAACAGGCCCAGGATCAAATCATATCAGCATCATCATTGATCGTCTCCTTATTTGTAAATCAGCCGGATGCACAATGATGCCCCCGACAAAGAAACAGGCCAAAGCAATAAAACCCGCTGACCGCCAGTTGAAGCGAACCGCTCAACCCGTGACCGCTGGGTCAGCTGCTTGCCAGCCGGGCACCGAACATGGCAACGGCCCTGCCGGAAAAGGCGAAGATGATCGCCCGCCTGCCGATGCTTCTGGCGCCGAACTTGTCGGTCTGATGTCCGGTACAGTCAGCGAACGATCTCGAAGTGATGGCGGCAATAAAAGCGCCCGCAATGATACCGACTGGCGAACATCCACTAAGTTAGTTTATTTTAAATACCCGGGATAAAATAATCCATCTGTGCCACCCGGTCCGGTCCGAAAAACTGTTCAATCATTCCGGCGGTCCGGACAATGAGGCGGGAAGGCCAAATACTTCCCGGCAATCACGACAGATAAAAACTACCACACCGGCAAGGGTTTCCGGCCAGATAGGGGCTCCATGCCCCTTTGTCTTCCTGTTTCATGTAATACTCCTCTTTTGGGTAATTATCTTGAAAACCGGATAGATAAGGCCGTGACAATCCCCCAGACCCAGTTGTAAACAATCACCAGACCGGGAGTCCACATGCCCAGATCCATGCCGGCAAATCCTTTGCCGCTCACATAAGGAAAAATATAAAAAAGCTGAACCGCTGTGGGAAAAAGACTCAGCAGACTGCCTTTGAGCATAAAACGGGATTTTAAAAACGGAAGTATGAACACCAATCCCCAGATGCCGCCCCACACGATTCTCGGATACAGCCACGAAGGTGTCAGGGCCGGTGCAATGGATACGCCCAGCCACTGGGCAACCCCGTTTTCTCCAAACTGCCATACCACAAGGCTGTTGGCCAGACCGCCGATACACCCGGCTGAAAAACAGATCATAAGATTTTTCATGATGAACAGATCCTTTGATTTATTTTCTGTATACGTGACAAATTCATGATACGGCAAAACCGGGTGTAATGCAAAAGAAAACCCGCCGGCATCAGCGGGTGAATGTCTGCCACAAAGACAGCCACAGCGGCATGGCCAGGATGCACACCAGGTACTGGAGCAGCATCATGCTGGCAACGGACCGGGCATCGCCCCCATAGTTTCTCACCATGAGAATCAGGTTGGTGGCCGGCGGGGACGATGTCTGGAGGATGATGACGCTGCAGAACAGCGGCATGCTCTGATAAAGCCCCAGCCCATACATCACGGCAAAGGCGGCTGCCGGCACCAGGATGAATTTAACCCCTGTGACCCGGATCACATCGGCAAACGGCGGCATGTCTTTCAAAGAGATGCTGCCCAGGGTGGCGCCCAGGATAAACACGGCCAGGGGCACGGTGGCCTGGCCCAGCAGGTCCATGGCAGACAACAGGGTGTCAGGTATGGCCGCGGATGTGCCGGATACCACCAGAAAGATGGCGGCCAGGGTCGCCACCAGGGGCGGAGTGACAAAATCCTGCCACCGGATGGCGGCATCCTTGTCCCCGCTGATCAGCACCTTGCCCACGCTCCACATGATGGGAGACAGGCCCAGGATCAGCAGAAAACAATACAGGGCCAGCCGGTCGAACTGATCCGGAAACACCAGCTGGCCGATGGGCAGTACAATATAGATGGCGTTCTGAAAACTGGCCATGGAGATATACGCCCGTTTTTCCGGTCTGCGGCCGAACAGCGCAAATGCCATCCCCAGCCCGGCCAGACTGATCAGGACCCCGGACAGCGGCAGAATCCACCATTGGGCAAATCCGGACGGATCAAACTGGCTCACGGTCTTGACCACGATCAGACAGGGCAGAAAAATATTGACAGTCACAGCGGACAGGGCCTGAATATGGGTCTGGGACACAATCTTTGTGCGCACCAGGACCCCGGCGGCAGCCGAAATGATAAACAACTGGAAAACAGCGGAGAAAACCGTGGTAAATGTGGGGAGGAACATGGGCGGGTTGTGTCTCTCCTTTAGATAAAAGTGTTAAGTGTTAAGTTTTCAGTTTTAAGCGGAGACCGGTCTGCTTGCGCTTTTATCATTTGTCGGGGTCTTTCAGGCCATGAGAGGTGAATGTTTTTTTCATGGCTTCATAATGGGAGCCTTTCCAGAACACTTTCCCACACGTCGGGCATTGGAAAAAATCAAAAAAATATTTTCTGGTTTTGGGTTCCAGCCGGTGCAGGATATCGGTTTTGGCAACAGGTTCAAGCGGCTGGTTGCACTGGGTGCACCGGGAAAAAA
>JAGYOW010000046.1 GCA_018399285.1 Desulfotignum sp. | reverse complement strand
GGACACCTCCCCTAAAACCCTCACCGCCCTGGAACGGTATCTGGAACAGAAAAACGAGGTCTGGGAAAATTCCTGGGTCCGGTTTCCTGAACAATGCCTCAACAATTATGCCCGGGAGGTGCTTGCCGCAGACCTGCACGCTGACAAGACAAACCCTGGTGCGGGTCTCCGGTCGGATGCCGGGCAGTTCAGGTTCACCCGGGGGGGCGAATCCATGATCCGGGTGCCGGTCTCCTATCTGCTCAAACTGTCCCTGGCGGATGTCATCGGGTCGGCCCCCCTGATTCATCCGCGCATCAAACAGACCGGTAAGCAGATGATGGCCCATTTTCTCAACGACAACACCTCTCCTGAAATTTTCTCCTTTCATCCGGTGCGGTCCGGTGCCGGGTCCCGGGGGATCGGCCGGACCCTTGCCACGGAAACCCTGATCCGGTTTCTGTTCACCCAGCTACTGGTCCAGTATGCGGAACAAAAACTGGGACTGAAGGATGCCGGACAGGAAGTGCGGGTGTTTTTTTCCGCCTCTCCGCCGGTCATGCAGCACCGGCTCAATGAATGCCTGTCTGATGCATTTTACCGTTTTCTGTTCATGAGTCCCTGTCTGTCGGGCTGGGACCGGGGTGAAGAAAAACACGCCTATATGAAGCTGTGCCACGAGGTGCTGTCTCGAAGCCAGATCAACGGGATCGCCAAACTCAGGGAAGCCGGCATCATACAATCCAACCTGGTGATCCTTCCCAACAGCTCCAACATCAGCCTGGCCAACAACGGGACCCATATCAGCATCGGTTCCGAAAAGCTGGCAAGGCTTCTGTCCGATCCGGGATCCGATTTCACCCCGGGGCATGAAAAACTTCTGGGAGACCTGGTCATCAAGATCGCGGAACACTTCCTGTGCCTGTTTCCCGGCATTTACACCGCCTCTCCCTGGCGCCTCAACTTTGAAGACTTTCACCCGGAAAAGATCCTGGGGTTTCTTCCCCATGAGCTGGACTATACCCATCTGCGAATGCTGTGGCGGCAGTGGAAAAAAAAGGGGGCCAACCGGATTCTGGGCCGTCCGGTCACCCCTTTCGGCCCGGTCTGGCTGGATCGTTTCATCAGCAAGGTATTTTGTCTCAAAGGAGATTTTGTCCCGGACTTCCGGCTGGTGGACTACCTGGTCTCGCTAATGTGTACCGACCAGAGCCCCGGCCTGGACGGTAGTCCTGGCAACAGTGCCCGGCTGGGCCAGGATCTGTCCCAGATGGGCATTTTCGACACCCGGATGCCCCTGTACCAGCTGATCCGTCTTAGGGAATTCGCCCGCATGGGGTACAGCGGGTTCGAACACCGGTATTACAGCATTTTTGAGCATGTTCTTGCGGACATGGGCAACGCGGCAGACATGCAGACCCTGATCACGGCACTGGCCTATCAATACGTTCTCAAGGGGGAGGTGACCCATGCCATGATTCCCGACAATCCGGACGTGGAAAGCGAACGGCGCCAGATTTTTTTCTGTGCGGCCGTGAACCTGCCCTTCTGTTATGTAAAGACCGACACCCGGAACCGGTTTCTGAAACAGATCGTGTCCCGAATTACCCATGCCCGGAAAAGCCGGCGGTACCCGGGATATACCCGAATCAAGGTCAAAGATTACAAACAGGCCCTTGTCAGCACGCTGAAAAAAGACGGCAGCACCCTGATTGAAGATCTCAGGCTGCATGCGGTCCTGGCCGACCTGCAGGGCCGGATTCAGTCTCCGGACACCCGTTCTGCATGCGGCCGCCTGGTCAAAGGCATTCTGGACACCCGGAAAAAACAGGATCCCATGGCTTTTCCCGGAGACTTGTTCAACCGGGAGGCGGAACAATATTACCAGGAAACGCTGCGAAAACAGCATATGGCCGAAGGGTTCAAAATCCTGATCAGCGAATTTTCCGGCATGGATCTGTGGGCAGGATTCAGGGAACCGGTTTTCAAGGATATCATCCATACCATTCTCCCGGAGATGGACCTGGGCCATTTTCTCACACAGGTGAAAAACCCGCTGATGGCCAACGATCTGCCTGCGGAACAGATTAAAAAGCTGCTGTTTCTGATCATGCTGTATGTCCACATGGAGGCCGGTCATGCCGCACCCAGCCACCCATCCGCCAGGAGGGGTGAATGACCCCGGGAACACACCAGTATATTGACCGGCAAACGGGCCGGGTTCACACGGAAACCCTTGTGGCGGATCGAACCATCGCCTTTCTCTACAACCGTATCCGGGAAAATGCCCCGGCCATGTTCGAACTCCTGATCTCCGCCAGAGTGTCGGCCCTTCTGGGATTTTTTTGCTTTGACCTGCCCTTGAACACCCGTATTCTAGATCCCGGCCGATTTTTGAGACAAAGGGGAATTCCTTTCAATGAGATTTTCGGGCCGGTAAATCAACTCCATACCTTTCGGCGGTTTTTTGAACGCCAAATCCGGTTCTGGGAATGGCGTCCCATGACCGGCGACCCCGGGGCCGTGGTATCAGCGGCCGATGCCCGAATCCTGCCCGGTTCCTTTACAGACAACCGGCACCTGTGCATCAAGGACAAACTGTTTCAGTATGAGGAACTGACCGGTATGGACCGGCCGTGGCACCGCACGTTCCGGGACGGGGAGTATGCCGTTTTCCGCCTGACCCCGGACAAGTATCACTACACCCATGCCCCCGTGTCCGGCAGGGTAAAGGATATCTACGAAATCAACGGCTGTTTCCATTCCTGCAACCCCGGGGCCGTGGTGCAAACCATCACCCCGTTTTCCAAGAACCGGCGGGTAGTGACGGTCATTGACACGGATGTGCCGGACGGCACGGGGGTGGGACTGGTGGCCATGGTGGAGATTGTGGCGTTGATGATCGGCCGGATCGTTGCGTGTTACAGCCCGGTCCGGTATGAACAGGTCCAGCAGTTGCAGCCGGGCATGTTCATTCAAAAGGGGCAGCCCAAAAGCCTGTTCCGGCCCGGCAGCTCCACCGTGGTGCTGCTGTTTGAAAAAAACCGGGTCCGGTTCAGCCCGGATCTGCTGGCAAACACCCGGCGGTTTGATGTGAAATCCCGGTTTTCAAGCCGGTTCGGCGTGCCGCTGGTGGAAACGGATTTAAACGTCAGGGAAACCATTGGAAAGGCGGTCTGATGACTGAATTGTTTTTTATCACTGGCATGGGCATGTTGACAGCCGGAGTTTTGTGGTGGGGGTTTCGACATCTGCCCCGGGAAAAATGGCAGATCATGGCGGTGGTGCCCCGGCAAAAAACCGGGGAAGGGTGGCAGGGACTCAATCTCACCTATTATGGGGTGTTGTGTGCCAATGCCTATACCGTTGCCGTGGTGCTGTTTTTGATACTGGCCACCTCGGCCCGGATATCTCTGTTCGGCCTGTGTGTTTTCATTACAGGTGTTCTGGCTGTCTGCCTGCCGGCGTCCCGGATCATCGCCCGGGTGGTGGAAAAGAAAAAAGGCACGCTTACTGTCGGCGGGGCCGTGTTTGCAGGCATCCTGGTTTCCCCTCCCCTGGTGCTGCTCATCAATCGGGTCTTTGAACCGATCATGGCAACTCCGTTACACCCTTTGATTCTCTTATCTGCGGTATCCATTGCCTATACCTTCGGCGAAGGGCTGGGCCGGCTGGCCTGCATCAGTTTCGGATGCTGCTACGGCAAACCCCTGGACCAGTGCCCGCAGGCCATTCAAAAGCTGTTTTCCCGATTTTATCTCGTATTTAACGGCCCCTTGAAAAAAATCACCTATGCCTCCGGGTATGACGGGCAAAAGGTGGTACCCGTTCAGATCATCACAGCTGCCCTGTATACCGGAACCGGGCTGGCCGGCACCCTCCTGTTTTTGAACGGATTTTATCGCACGGCTTTTCTGGTCACCCTGGCCGTCACCCAGATATGGCGATTTGTTTCCGAATTTCTCCGGGCGGATTTCAGAGGCGGGAGGCGCATCACCGCCTACCAGATCATGGCCCTGGTCACCCTCGGATTTGCGAGTGCCCTGGCCCTTGGGCTGCCCGTGGACAACAGCCTGCCCCTGCCACGGCTCCACGAGGCAGTATCCGCTCTGTGGACCCCCTGGATGGTGCTTTTTTTCCAGGTAGTTTGGACTGCGGCCTTTCTTCACACCGGAAAAAGCGTGGTCACCGGGTCCCGCATCTTTTTTCATGTGGGAAAAGACCATATTTAACCATTTTTTAATAGGGTCATAATACCGGAATAACGACACCAGCGTTTAATACCGGGTATGATCAATTATATTCAGGAGTCTGCCATGAATACCTTACTGCCGTCTTTCACCAACTTCGGCCCGTCTATCCCTCCATTTCTGGACAATGACCAACTGGACTGGTTCAGAAAACAACTGCTGGCAAAACAGGGGGAACTGGTCAGAAAACGATCCGAGATCAAAACAAAGATCCGGAGCCTGAAAATGAAACATGCGGATCTGGTGGATCAAAGCATCCTCATGGGTTGCATCGACAATGAAATCCTTCATTCCCAACGTTGTGACGACCTCATCGCACAGATCGAAAAAGCGCTGGAAAGAATTGAAAACGGAGAATTCGGGTACTGCGAACTCACCGGAGAACCCATCGATGTCCGACGTCTGCAAGTGCAGCCCTGGGCCACCCTGTCCATCAAAGCCCTGGAGGATATTGAAAAAAAACATGACAGCCGCCGGTTTTAATGATACACCCCCGGACATGACCCTGACCGATGCGGCACTGACAACCCCGATCTTTCCTGCCCTGTCAGACTGGGTGGACACACGCCTGGACGAACTGGACGCCCTGGTATTTGATATTGACGGTGTCCTGCTGGTCAACGGCGGACCGGCACGGGGCAGCCGGCAACTGCTGGCCCGGTTGCGAAGAGAAAAAATTCCTTTTTTTCTACTCACCAATGACGGGGACCATTCTACCGAAGAAAAAGCCCGGATGCTCCGATCTGCCCATCTGGAAATTCACGCCCGTGAGATTGTTTCCTGTGCCGACGGACTCCTGACCCTGGCTGATGAAAAACCGTTTTCTTCCGTTCCCTTTTTTATCATGGGCAACCTGGGGACTCCCTGTTATGCTGAAACCGCCGGCCTGAACACCACCCGGGATCTGTCAAAAATAGATCAATGCCAGGGCATCATTGTGGGCGAGCGCGGGTATGACTGGGAAGTCGCCATCAATGGGGCTGTCAATTTCTTCATCCGGAATCCACACGCCCCTCTGATCGTGCCCAATCCGGATGAATATTACCCCGGAACCGGCGGCCGGATCTGTATCGGTGCCGGCGGGGTGGCCCGGTTTATGGTCCAGGTCCTCAACGCCTATGGCATTGAGCTGACCCCCATATATCTGGGCAAACCCTTTGCTCCCATATTTCAGCTGACCCATTCCCGGCTGGAAGCTGAATACGGCCGAACCATCCCCCGAAACCGGGTCCTTCTGACAGGGGATTATCTCCGGTCAGACATACAGGGAGCCCTGAATTTTGGATACCGGGCCGCCCTGGTGCTTACCGGGGTCACCACCCGGGAAATGGCGGACCGATCCCCGGTGAAGCCGGACCTGGTATTTGAAACGCTCTGATAATTCTTGAATACCAGAGTACCGATTCTATGATACCGCTTCAATAACCGATAGCGGGCTTCAGGGTTTCGGTTTTTACGATCCTTTCAGACAGGGGATCCGTTTCTTCCGGATGCATGGCCTCTCCCAGTCCCAGATGGGTTAAAAATGCCTCAAAAATGGTGTCCCTGGAAAACGACCTGGCCCGCCTCAAACTGTTCTTTTTCAAGGTGTGCCGAAACGTTTCATCCCTGACGAACCGGGCGATGCCTTCGGCGAGCCCTGCCGGATCTTCGGCCAGAATCCCGTTTTCCCGGGTCTGAATGATTTCAAGAGGTCCTTTTTCCGCATAGGCCGCCACCGCAGCCCCGCAACTCATGGCCTCCAGGATGACATTCCCGAAGGTGTCGAACCGGGAAGGCAGCACCAGCACATCCGTCCGGGAATACAGGGCCGGCATACGGGACCGGTCCACCCAGCCCAGGAACAGCGCCTCAGGCAGCAGGACTTTCAACCGGTCCTCGGCCGGACCCGTGCCGGCGATCACCAGCCGGACCCTCACCCCGGGCTGATCCAGGGATGCCATGATTTCGGGCAGATCAAACACCCCTTTTTCCTCGCTGAGCCGCCCGGCATACAGCAAAACGATATCGCTTTCTGAAATTTGTTCCCCGAACACCGCCCGCCGTTCCCCGGGTAAAGGACGGAACATCTCATCCACCCAGTGGGCCGTGTTGTAAACCCGGGAGCCATCATAGGCAATGGCCGGCCCCGTGAGCCAGTCCCGGTGATCCCGGTTCAATACAAAAATGCCGTCAAACTGATGGTAAAACGCCCTGAGCATCCGGCGGATCCGGTCCATCACCGGGGGCGGCAGTTCCATGGTATGCCGGAAAAATGTCAGCCAGTCCGTGTGCATGAAAAAATAGACAGGCACGGCCATGGACTGTTTGAGAAACAGGGCCGCCAGTCCCATCAGCAGTTCCGTGGAGCAGATGATCCGGTCATATCCCCCCTGGATGAACAGGGCCTGGACGGCCAGCAGATCCGGGACCTGAAACACATGATCCGGGTAACCGGGAACGGTAAAACTTCCCACGGGCGGCACCACCTTTAAATGGGGAGCTTCCTGAATCCGGTCATGGCAGACCAGAAAATCAATGGGCAGATCCCGCTCCTGGATAAAGGACAGCTTTCTGGACAGGGATGTGGACACGCCGTTGTTGTCACACAGGGTATCCGTGAGCCACAGGACCCGCCGGGGATGGACATGACGTCCCAGGGACCGGGCAAAGCCGTTGACAAACTCCCGCTGGCCCATCAGCACCCGGGTGGAGAGCAAAGAAGCCCCGGCAATGACCCCCCATGCCAGAATGGGAAAGGTCAGGGCATCGAAAAAATCGGACAGATTGATCCGGGAACCGTGATCCAGTGTCGGTTCCGGATCTTCTTCAAACAACGCCCTGACATGGGACGGGAGTTCGAGCTGTTGAATCAGGTCCGCCAGGTTTTTGTTCCGGAGCCTGTCCAGATGCTCACAGTGACCGGCCCGGGAGGCGATACGCTTTGCAATAATCTGATTCAGGCAGGAAAATATCCGGGAAGACCCGGTTTTCAGCAGTTCCATATAGCGTTTCCGGTCCCGGGATCTGGCCCGTGCGATCTCATCGATGGCACGGATCAGGGGCCGGAAATCCGGGGTCACCTTGAACCGGCTGATCAGGCCGGGCCGTCTGCCGTGCAGGGCCTCGTGAAACGATCTGAAAAAAAACAGGGTGAACCGGTGCCGCCGAAGCTCCTGCATGGCATTGCTGAACCCTAAACAGATCAGCTTGTCCCGAAGGCTTCCCTTATGGAGAAACATTCGGATCAGCCCGGGCTCTTTCATGTTCAAAGCGATCTGGGACAGGTAATCCATGAACGCGACATTGAGCTTTTCATGGATGAACACCTCACCATAGGGATGCATGGTGCCGCTTTGGATTGCTTCCAGTGCCAGCAGAGACAGGGGCGTTTGCTTTTGTTTCTTCTCCAGATCCGGCACATGCAGGCCCGTGCCGCAGGTACCGGCAAACAAACCCATGTGATCATCCGATCCTCCCGTGACCCGCTTGTCATAGACAAATCTGCAGAAATTTTCCGACCGGATACCGTGTTTTTTCTGCCAGTGATCGATCCGCTCTTCGGTCAGGCTGTCCAGCCATTCCCAGGTCAACAGGTTCTGCCACACATCCCGCTGGCCGTTGAGCACCTCAAACCGGTCGAACATCAGGGCCAGGTGCTCGTACATGACCGGGTCCGGACCCTTGGCACCTGCCTCCACATACAGGGGGTGGGGCAGGACCGTGGGGATATCATGATCCGCCGCATAGGTGAGAAAGGCCGGCAGATCATTTCTCAACCGGTTGAGGATCTCCTCCTGGGCCGGGGTGAACCCATAGGCCAGCACATGCAGACGGGTATTGAACGTCTTGAAAAGGCAGGTAAATTCTGCCCCTGAAAGCACATCCCTGCCGGTTTCCATCAACTCCCAGCAGGACCGGGCATTGTTGTGATTGGTAATGGTGATCAGGTCACACCCGTGTTCTTTCAGACATGCTGACAGCTCGTCTGTCTTCAGCCAGGTTTCCGGAAACCGCAGGATTCTGCCCAGAAGCTCGTCCGTGACATCGGAGTTACAGTCATGGCAGTGCAGGTCGATTCGAAGGCATTCTTTTTCCGGAAACTGTGACTGATGTTCGTCCAGGCGCTGCTGAAATGTCTGTTGAATCTGCTGCTGAAACTGTCCGGAATCTGACATGGTATTTGCGCTCCTTTTTTTGACGCTTGTTACGCTTGTTTTTGACTCCGGCCGGATGACTTGCCGGGGTTTTGTTGAAAATCCCCCTGTCCCTGTCGGATCGCGCTGGACCTTATCAGGAATTCAATAATATTGTATGTGAATTGCATTGATTTTTGGTAAGGACCGGTTTTCATTTTTTTAAATCAAAACATAACTTCAATCTAACAGGGAATAAACATGCAAATGGTTTGATGATCGGCAATGTCAGACAGTGTTACAGAAAACTCAGGATAAAACGACCAAATCATTTAAGGAGACACGTAATGAAAAAATGGATCACATCAGTTTTCATCGCCATGGCCGTCATGATGGCATTTACCACCACTTCCATGGCCGAAGACACCATCACGGAATTCCGCATCGGTGTTCTGGGGGGTGAAAACGCCTCGGACCGGCTGCGGTCCAATGAGTGTGTGCGGGCCCAGATTGAAGCCCTGCTGGGGGTTCCCACCAAAATTTATGCCCCGGCTGATTACAACGGGGTGATTGAAGGACTGCTGGGCGGAAACCTGGACATGGCCTGGCTGGGTGCCTCAGGGTATGCCAAGGTCTATTTGACCAACCCGGACATCGTGGAACCGGTGCTGGTGAAAATCAACAATGACGGATCTTTCGGATATTATTCCGTGGGGTTTGCCCGGGTGGATTCCGGTATTGACAGCCTGGATGACATGAAAGGCAAAATGTTCGGATTCGGAGACCCCAACTCCACCTCCGGGTATCTGATCCCCTCCATTGAAATCCCCCAGTCCGGGTATTCCATGAAACCCGGTGAATACTTCAAGGATGTGGTATTTACAGGCGGCCACGAGCAGACCATTGTGGCGGTGTTCAACGGGGATATCGATGCCGGCGTGACCTGGGCTGACGGCCTGGGAGAATGGGTGGACGGCTACAACAGCGGTGCGTTGCGAAAAGCGGCCGATGCCGGTCTGGTGACATGACTCAGATCAAAGAGATCTGGCGGTCCAAACTGATTCCCGAAGGCCTCATTGTTTTGCGCAAGGCCCTGCCGGAAAAAGTGAAACTCAAAGTGACCGGTCTGTTGGCCAGCACATGCCCTCCATGGATGGAATGCGCCTACGGGTTCATGGCCGGTGAGGTCAAGGGCATCGCCCCGGTGGATCATGATGCCTATGTGAGCATCATCGAGGCCAGAAAAGCCAAGTCCAATTAACCGGCACCGTTAGGTTCAACTTTGGTGGCTGATGGGTTCATCAGCCACCCCTTTTTTAGCCTCTGAAGAACATAACTAAAGGATTCCGGCATGTCTCTGCACGCCATCCAGACTGAGAAATCATGCCCATGGAAAAACGCCGTTCCCTATTCCACATGGCAGGCATTGTTATTGCAGCGGTCCTGATCTCCGGATACGGATTATAAATGACTTGAATTCCGGCGGATTTCACCGGAATGAACCAGTTTTTCGACCATCCTGCCGAGATTGTCAAAGAGGCCTGGCTGCCGGATTTTCATTTTTCCCGGTCATGGGCCGTTTGTTCCGGCCCTGGTGGAAACCTCTGGAACATTGCCGGGGCCGCCTCCATCGTGGGCGGTACCCTGGCTGTGGTGCTGGCGTTTCTGGGATCCGCTAACCTGGGGTCAAACCCCGGCAGGTCACCATTGTCCGGCGGATCATGGATATCATGCGGGCGTTTCCGGAGCTGATCATCGCCCCTGTTTCTGATTTTTATTCTGGGGTCCAGTCCGGTGCCGGCCATGATCGCGGTGCGTTCCACACGGCCGGGGCCTTAGGAAACTGTTCTCAGAGGTAAATGAAAATGCCGATGCAGATCCTGTGGAAGGGCTGGCATCCTGCGGTGCCACCTGGCTGCAGCGCATGCGGTACGGGGTCCTCCCCCAGGTACTGCCCAATTATCTGAGCTATTTTATGCTGCGGTTTGAAATCAATGTGCGGGCATCGGCCATTCTGGGGTTTGTCGGGGCAGGGGGCATCGGCATGGAACTGCGGCGCACCATCGGCTGGGGCAAAGGGGCCGGCCATGAGACCGCGGCCCTGTTCATGCTGCTGATTCTGTCCATTTTTGTTATCGACCAAATGTCCTCTTTTATCCGCCGGCGCCTGGTGACCGGCAGGGATTCAGAATAGAAAGGAACCCCATGACATCATCCACCCTGGCCATACAGCCGCCGGCCCCGGCCGCCGGATCTTCGGCCGTGTTTTCCAGAATCCGCCGCAACAGCCTGATGGTCATGGCAGGGATTGGGCTGACAGTCCTGTATTTGCTGTACACCTTCATCTCTTTTGATATCTGGGAACTGATCAGCAGGTCCCAGCCCCAGCGGGCGGTGCTGCTGGCCACCGATGCCGTGGCCCACAAGGTCCATGTCACCAAAACCATCAGAGGGGCCGGCGGTCTTTCCATTGCAGTGGAAGGCGAGCGCACCGCCACCTATGAAAACCCCCCCGGGTGGGTGACCGTGGCCGATGACCTGACCCGGGTGGATCTGGCCCGGGGATACCAGGTGGATATTTACGATACCCATGTGGTATTTCAGATACCGGACATAGGTCCGGTCCACGTCCGGATAACGGATGCGGGCATCGAGACAACCCTGCCCCGGGGCGTGGACCCGCCGGACTGGCTCCGGGCCACACCGGCCAAATTCGACGCCCGGCCCACCTTTGGGCGGCGGTCCAGGTGTCCAAAGCACGGATCGAGGTGCACCGGTATTTTATGGGCTGGGAAAATTTTTTCTTTCCTTTCCGATCGGAACTTGCCGTGTATTCCCCGGGTCAGCTGTTTTCGCTGGCATTATCTGACCAGCGGCTCGATCCTGACATGCCCAACTGGCGCCTGATGGCCACCACCTTCTGGAACAATCCGGGCTGGCAGCACAAACAGGTGTTTGTGGCCCTGCTGGAAACCTTTCTGATGGCCGTGCTGGGCACGCTTACCGCAGCTTTGGTGGGGCTGCCCCTGGCCGTACTGGCGGCAGCCAACTTCACACCGGCCCAGGCCCTGCGGTTTGCCGTCCGCCGGCTGTTTGACTTTTTACGGGGCATTGACATGCTCATCTGGTCACTGATCTTTATCCGGGCTTTCGGACTGGGACCCCTGACCGGCGCCCTGGCCATCGCCTTTACCGACACCGGTTCTCTTGGCAAACTGTTTTCCGAGGCCCTGGAAGGCGTCAACAGAAAACAGATGGAAGGGGTCCATGCCACCGGGGCCAACCGCTGGCAGTTTTACCGGTTCGGTGTCATTCCCCAGATCATTCCGGTGTTTGTTTCCCAGACCCTGTACTACCTGGAGGCCAATGTCCGGTCCGCCACTATCATCGGTGCCCTGGGTGCCGGGGGCATCGGTTTGATGCTGGTGGAGGCCATGAACACCCAGCGCCACTGGGAAAATGTATTTTATCTCATTCTGCTGACCATTTCTCTGGTCATGGTCATGGACACGGTCTCCGGAAAATTGCGGAGCCGCTTGATCCACGGCCGGTCCGGAACATGATCGTTGCAGATAAACCTTTTTATCCAAACCCATTGAGGATGCCATGAAATAGCAGATTTGGACCAAGACTTTCGGCAAATAACCGCTGTGGATGCCGTGTCCTTTTCCCATTGACCAGCCCCCAGATGGTGGCGTGACGCCCTCCGGAGCTGGTAAATCCACACGTTGCGCATGATCAACCGGCTTCACCGATACCCCGGCGGCAGCATCGAGATGAACGGCCGGGACATTCTGCCCTGAAAGGTAAAGAAAACGGAAGTGGCAGCGGGATTGCGCCATGATCTTCCAGCAGTTCAACCTGGTGCCCTGCCCGGATGTGGTGACAAATGTCCTGCTGGGCCGGCTCAACGGATATTCCACCCTAAAAAGCCTGTTCAGTATTTTCGGCAAGCAGATGGTGGATGAAGCGCTGGACTGCCCCGACCGACTGGGGATTGCCGGCCGTGCCCTCCAGCGGGCCGAAACCCTGTCCGGGGTCAGCAGCAGCGGTGTCATTGCCAGGGCGTTGATGCAGACCCCCAAAATGGTGCTGGCGGATGAACCCATCGCCTCCTCGACCTGTTGAGCGCGGAAAAGTCATGACCGCGCTCAGGAGAGATCCGGGACCGGGATCATCTCACCGTGATCTGCAACCTGGGTACACCCCCGGATACGGCCAGGACCTTCTGTGACCGAGTGATCGGCATGCTCCAGGGAAAAATCGTGTTTGACGATGTGCCGGCAAAACTGACCCCGGCAGTGGTCAAAGACATTTACGGCGCCGATACAGAGCTCAATGAGTCCATGACCTCCACTTCGATGGTCACGCCGGTCAGGAAACCGAGCCCCCGCCGCCTGGCACCGGCCATGGCCGCCCTGTCCGCTGGTTGAACATCAAAGGGTTTGCCGAAGAATGCCGCCGTCCGTCAGTCCAGAGCAATCGCCGATGATCCCATGAACAGGAAATGATGGACTGGATCGAAACCGTTTTCTGGAATCAAACGGGTGGACTGCATGACAATGGGAGATCTGATTTCCGTCATCGTGCCGGGAGCTATGGAAACCAAGACCGGCAGTGATCATATAATCTGATCTTTTTGAAGAACATCCTCCGTTGTCATCCTGCCTGTCACCCGACACTGCGGGAAACCCCGGCCCTGGTTCATGACCAGGATCCGGTCCGCCAGGGTCATGGCTTCCACCTGGTCATGGGTCACATAGATCATGGTGGTTTTCAGGGCCGCATGCAGTTTCTTCAGTTCCACCCGCATGGATGACCGGAGTTTGGCATCCAGGTTGGACAAGGGTTCGTCAAACAGAAACACGGAAGGGTTGCGCACGATGGCCCGGCCCATGGCCACCCGGTCCCGAATCTGCACCTTGGAGATTTTCCGCAGTTTCAGGCCGTAGGCCATGTTTTTGAACACACACATGTGGGGATACAGGGCATAGTTCTGGAACACCATGGCGATATCCCGATCTTTGGGTTCGATGTTGTTGACCGTCTGACCGTTGATGCGGATTTTTCCAGCGGATACCTGCTCAAGGGCCGCGATATTGGTGCGGGACAGGGGCAGGCTGTCCCCCCGGCGGCCCCCAGTTTTCTGGCTGCTGCCTCCACGTCATCCCAGGTTTCCGGCACCTGGGTGATACCGGCCTTGGCAAAGGCATCCTTGTTGTACCACATCACCGGGGTGGAGAAATTGAAAGGCATGCACAGCAGCTTGCCCTCCGGGGTCTGATAATAGGAGATCACCGCCGGCAGAAACGCATTTTTATCCAGGGTGCACCGATCGGTCATCACATCCTCGATGGGATACACCGCACCTTCTGCCGCCATCATGGTAGCGACACCTGGACGATATGGGGCTGCTGCTCGGCCCGGAAAGCTGCAATGGCAGCGGTCATGGTTTCGGTATAGTTGCCCTTGTACACCGGCACTACCTTGAATTCCGACTGGGTGGCATTGAAATCATTGGCAATCTTTTCGGTCTGTTCCCCCAGATCTCCGCCCATGGTGTGCCAGAACAGGATTTCCACGGCAGCGGATGCCGGGCTGGTGAACAATACAACGGCCGCCGTTATCAAGCCGGTCCAGTGAATCAGTTTGCACTGTTTCATCGATCTCTCCTTTTGTGTGACCATCGTTTTGGTTGTGGGTGTGCTTTGGGTGACCACATTAACAGCATCACCATAGACAGACAACACTCAATCCTTATGATGAGCGTGTTACGGTTATGATAATAAAACACCAGTCAGACCTTGCTGCGAATCAGGACACCAGACCTGTCATCCGAAATGTTCATTTGAATCTGCTTCGCTACAGGGAGCGTTTCGCAACTGGAAAGCACGATATTTCAGCGATTATTCGCAATTATTTGACGAAAATAATTTTCATTTTATGTTCAAACGAAAACATGTTTTAACAATTTTACTCTGGCAGATTTATTGTATCCCCCCAATTTTTAACAAAATTCTAACTAAATTTTAATTTTATCTTGACAATGACAAAAAATTTTTCTTAACTGGAAAACAGTGATCCAAATTGCGATAAGGTGATATTTTCACCCACTACAACCTCTGCATTATCGTTTGAATTCCTGAAAACATGAGAATGCAGTTACCTAATTTTTTTCAAGGAGGCGTTATCATGAAATTCTTGCCCAAAGGACTGACCGCAGGAAATCTGGCCATCGGCGCCGGGGTGGTGCTTCTGGCTCCGGTTGTCATCCCCGTCATCGGCACCATCACCAAACCGTTGATCAAATCCGTCATCAAAGGTGCTCTGATTACCTATGAAGGGGCAAAAGTCACCATTGCCGAAGCCAGAGAATCACTGGAAGACATCACGGCTGAAGCCAAAGCCGAGGTGGGCGGTGACACGGCGGCCAAAGAATAACCCATGCACCAGGCCGCCATGGAACAACTGCCTGTCGTCCGGGTAGTCCACTGCATGCCGGGCCGGGTCCGGGTCCGGATATCACCGGCCCTGCCATCCTCTACTGTCGGGGAGATCAGGGAACATCTGGAACACACCTTGTCATGTGACCGAATCCAGGCCAATCCAGCCACCGGCAGCATTCTTTTACAGGGGACGAACCTGACTCTGGAAGCCATTGCCGGGGCCGGCCGTTCCCAAAACCTGTTCCGCCTGGTTCTGCCTGATGCCGCATCCCCGACCCTGGTGAGCCGGCATGCCCGCAGACAGGTGAAACGAATCGATACCGGTATCCGCCGCCTGACCGGCAACAGCCTGAACCTGTCCGGCTCCGTGTTTCTTGTCCTGATCGGACATGCCATGAATGAAATCATCCAGGGCCGGCTGGTGCTGCCCTCCTGGTTCACTGCCCTGTGGTTTGCCACCACCCTTTACAACCGGGAATGGTGGGGGCCGGGCAGTGACGGAGGGCCCTGGATTGACCATGGAGATACCGATGCACACTGACCATTTTCCATATCCATTCAAGCCGGGAAAGGATCGACCGCCATGTCCGTTCTGACCCCTGTCCACACCCAGGTGACCGGCCGGGCCCGGTTTGCCGTCTCCGGCCTCAAACGTTCCCCTGCGTTCAAGGACCGGCTGGAACAGCAGCTAGCGCAAACCCCCGGCATCACCGGCTGTAACGTCAGCGCCCTCACCGGGAGAATCCTGGTGTTTTACGACCCGTGTCTGGCACTGGGCAGGCTGAGCCAAACCCTGAAAACGGTCATTGAAAGCACCGGGCCGGACCCCTGGTCCGGACCCGCTGAGACATTTCATTTGAAGTCTGACCTCTCCCCTTTGAATGGGGATCAGATACCATCCCGGACCCGGCGGTTCGTTAATTCCGTTCAGGAAATAGGCCGCAAAGCCCGGTCCCGCGCGGCAGACATCATCTGGCACACCCAATCCGCGGCAGAGACCGCCCACCGGCTGAAAACCGATATTCACCAGGGCCTGAGCCGGGACCGCATCCCCGGCCTGATGGCGCAATATGGCGACAATTCCCTTCCGAAAACCCGGTCCCGATCCAGCATCCAGATTTTTCTGGGCCAGATGAATTCCCTGCCCGTCTACCTGCTGGGAGGGGTGGCAGGCATCTCCATTGTCATGGGAGGTCTGCTGGACGCGGTCATTGTGGCCGGGGTGGTGGTAGCCAATGCCGCCATCGGATATGTAACCGAACACCGGGCTGAAAAAAACATCGATGCGCTGAACGACCTGGTCCATCACATGGCTGAAGTGATCCGGGACGGGCGGTCCCTGTTCGTTCCGGCTGAAGCCGTGGTGCCCGGAGATCTTCTGGTTCTCAAACCCGGGACCTTTGTTCCGGCGGACAGCCGGATCATCCAGGCCTCCCGGCTGACTATTGATGAATCCCTGCTCACCGGCGAAAGCCTGCCCGTGGAAAAACAGGCAGATCCTGTTTATCCAGCGGATCTGCCCATCGGGGACCGGAAAAACATGGCTTACATGGGAACCTGCATCACTGGGGGCCAGGGCCTGGCCGTGGTGGTGGCAACGGGCGGCCGCACGGAAATCGGACAGCTCAAAGCCCTGCTCAATGACACCCGATCCATGCCGTCTCCCATCGAACGCCAGCTGGATACCATCGGGGATCAGCTCATTTACGGGTGTCTGGCCGTGTGCGGCGGGGTGTTTGCCATGGGCCTGGTCATGGGATTCGGAGTGCTCAACATGCTGCGGATGTCCATCTCCCTGGCGGCGGCAGCCGTGCCTGAAGGGCTGCCGTCCATTGCCACGGTCAATTTTGCTCTGGGCATCAGCCGCATGGAAAAAAATGACGTCCTGGTGCGGCGCCTGCCCGCGGCCGAAACCCTGGGGGCCATCCAGACCATCTGCCTGGACAAGACCGGCACCATCACCCTGAACCGGATGAAAGCCGTGTCCATTTACACGGATGACACATGGATTTCCGTGACCGACGGCCGATTGACACGGCCCGGAAAGGACGATGTCCCGACTGAACTGCCTGAACTGAAAAAACTGTATCAAGTCTGCGCGCTGTGCTGTGAAACCCGGATCAACGGCCGGTTTTCAGACGGACGGCTGGACATTTCCGGGTCTGCCACGGAAAGCGCGCTAACGGAACTGGTGGACATGGCTGGAATCGATGTCAAGACCCTCCGGAAATCCGCGCCGTTGATCCGGATCACCCACCGGTCTGAAACCCAGCTGTTCATGAGCACCCTGCACCGCACGGATCTTGAAGGGGAACAACGGCTGCTGGTCAAGGGGAGCCCCCTGGAAATCCTGTCCCGATGTACCTCCCGGATGATAGACGGGCAGACCATTCCGCTGTCGGATACAGCCCGTTTCCGCATCGAGGCCGCCAACAGAGCCATGGCCGACAAAGCCCTCAGGGTCCTGGGATTTGCCTGCCGCACCATCAGAACCGGTACCGAATCACACCCCCAGGACCTGGAAACCGACTTGACATGGCTGGGCCTCATCGGTCTGGCCGACCCCCCCAGAAAGGGCATCAAGTCGCTGATCGCCCAGTTTCACCGGGCCGGGATCCGGACCGTGATGATCACCGGAGACCAGCCCCTCAGCGCCCGGGCCGTGGCCGAACAACTGGACCTCTCCCGGGGAGCGCCCCTGGAAATCATGGATGCCAAGGAGCTGGCCGCTTTGGACGATGAGGCCCTGATCCGAAAAGCCGGCACCGTGCATGTGTATGCCCGGGTGACCCCGTCCCAGAAGCTGAAAATCGTCAAAGCCATTCAAGCGGCCGGACAGACCGTGGCCATGACCGGAGACGGCATCAATGACGGGCCGGCCCTCAAGGCGGCGGACATCGGTATTGCCATGGGCGGTTCCGGCACGGACCTGGCCCGGGATGTGGCGGATGTGGTGCTGACCAAAGACAGCCTGGCTTTGCTGGCCACCTCACTGGCGGACGGCCGGTGCATCTACCAGAACATCCGGAAATCGGTCCATTACTCCCTGTCCACCAATATCAGTGAAATCCAGCTCATGGCCTCTGCCATTGCCCTGGGTCTGGGGTCACCTTTGAATGTGATGCAGCTGCTGTGGATCAACATGATTTCCGATATCCTGCCGGGACTGGCCTTGTCCCTGGAAAAACCGGAAGGAGATGTCATGGAAACGGTCCCCAGAAACGGGGATGATCCCCTGTTCAATTCCAGGGATTTCAGCGCCATGCTGCGGGAATCCACCACCATTACCGGCGGGGCACTGGGCAGTCTGTTATACGGGTTGACCCGGTACGGCTCCCCGACCCTGGCCGGGGGCCTGGCGTTTCAATCCCTTGCCGTGGGCCAGCTGCTGCACTCCCTCACCTGCCGATCAGAAACCGCCGGTCTGTTCACCCGGAAAAAACTGATCCCCAACCGGCCGCTGAACTGGGCCATCGGGTGTTCCCTGGCGGCCCAAGCTTTGACCCTGGTGTTCCCGCGGCTGCGGTCCCTGCTGGGACTGTCACGCATCCGCCTTGTGGACGGGCTGGTGATTGCTGCCGGCGCCACGGCACCGCTGCTGATCAATGAAGTGACCAAAGCCGCCAGAGAAACCAGCGGGTCTGACAGTGAACCGCAGGCAAATGACCGGGGGGATATTCCCCGGCAATTTGCTTCCGCCTCACCGGACACCAGTGCAATGGACACGGAGGATCCGGCATGGAACCTTGCGGACACCGACATCCGTCAATTCTGCGATTAAAGGAAAGGGGGAATATGCATTTAATCACCTGGATGGCATCCTTTCCCGGACCGATATTTTTTCTGGTGATCCTGGTCCTGATCTGCTGTCTGAGCAAAGGGTCTGATATCCTGGTGGATGAAGCGGTCTCTCTGTCCCGACAATTCCGGATATCCCCACTTATGGTGGGCTTGTTTGTCATCAGCATCGGCACTACCCTGCCTGAAGCCGCAGTATCCATCTTCGCCGCAGTGAACGGCCATCCGGAACTGGCACTGGGTAACGCAGTGGGCTCCATCATCTGCAACACCGGCCTGATCATGGGCCTGGTCACCCTGGTTTCCCCCATTGCCACGAACAGTCTCAGCATCAAGCGGCAGGGGTGGTTTCAGTTTGCAGCGGGAATTTTACTGGTGGTGTCATGTATCCCTTTTACCCTGGATCATGTGTTTGAAACCCGTGTGCTGCTGCCCCGCCATATGGGCATCGTCTTTCTGATGCTTCTTTTGTGCTACCTCTGGGGGGCTTTTCACTGGTCGAAAAACGAACTGAAAGCAGCCATTGCAAATTCGGATACCATGTCAGAAAATCTTCATGGCGGTATGATGGTGTTCAAACTCCTGCTTGGATGCGGTCTGGTGGTTGCCGCATCCCATTGTCTGATTCCTGCGGTCCAGATCGCAGCAGTCCGGATGAACCTGCCCCAGGCGGTCATCAGTGCCACCATGGTGGCATTCGGAACGTCTCTGCCGGAACTGGTGACATCGTTAAAAGCGGTTAAAAAAGGCCATGGCGAACTGGCCCTGGGCAATGTCATCGGTGCAAACATTCTGAATGTCCTGTTTGTGACGGGGATGGCCGCCAGCCTGACCCGCGACGGGCTGGCAGGGCCGGAGCATTTTTCCAGGATCCTGTTCCCGGCCATGATCACCACCCTGATCATTTTCGGACTGGGCATGCACCTGTCCGGCAGCGTATTTAAAAAATCATTCAGTATCATGCTTCTGGGGATTTACGCAGTGGTTCTGTTTTCAAGCTATCTCGGGATGACGGCCTGAGCCATCTCTCACAGCGATGGCGTATGGACAACATTCCGCGACGGATTATAAAGGAGGGTTTCATTTATGCACTGGATAACGTTTACCATGCTGGGGATGGCACATTATTTTTTCAAGAAAGGCAGTTCCATGCAGACCCAACCGGGCACAGAGCCGGATTCGACGTCGCGGCAACAGGAAGACCCTTCCCTGGACACGGTGACCGATCCTGAAGAAAGACACCGGCTGTATACAAGACAGATCGAAACCGCCTACCGGAACCGGCGGAACAGTGAAGAAGATCTCGACACCGCCATGACGTTGTCTCTAAAGTATGTGGAAGAGTTTGATTCCCTGAAGCCGGCTGTGTTGGACACCATGGAAGAAGCTGACAGAATCGTTCCGGTATTCAGGATGCTTGCCATCATGCTGGAAGAGGCCCGGGCCTATGATCAGGCAGTGGATATCTGCCGGCAGGCCCAGGCCCATGGCATCGAAGACGGTACCAGAACAGGATTTGAAGGACGGATCAGGAGACTGAAGAAAAAAAAGGAAGCCGGCAACGATTAGATCAGCCGGGTCACCATGGACAGCCCGTTGGCTTCCTCCAGAACCCGCCCCGCCAGCCAGGAGACCGCGGCCTTGCTGACTTTCATGGCCAGTTCCTCATGGGCCTGACGCAGTTTCCGGTTGACGGCACTGTTTTTGCCAATCAATGGCATACCCGGTTGTTTTCAGGATATCCAAAAGACGGTGGGGCCATTGAAAGTACTGTTGGTGAAGGTTTGGTTAGGGAACACTCATTATGGCATTTAGAAGAATTGTAACACCAAAAGCCATTATTCCAAATGCTGATATGCGCGATATTTTTTTAAAATAATTTCCTTATGTAAGCCATAAAGGAAAAAGAATGATCATATTACAATTTCGAGAGGTTGATGCTCTTGTTCGATCCATTTTGAAAAATTAGCCAATCCATGAATTGTAACATATGCCCAGAACACATATGCACATGAAATTCCAAATGCCGAAATTATGCCAGAAATGAAGCCTTGAAACAATACCCTGCGCATGCAAAGCAATCCTATCGGTCCAAGGGGGAAGCCGCAAGAAAACCAATAATAAAGCTATAGAAAAGTGGCTCTCTCATTATCTGTTTTTCATCAAAACCAAATCAACGTGTGGATCTGTATATCATTCATTACAAGCCCTCGGAAAAATATTCTTGATTGCTGCTTGTCGTTTCATTCAGCACCCCGAGAATTGTTTCTGCCAACTCATCAAATAATCAATCATGATGCACCATGTTTTGTTTATAAATCGCTAATAAGTGCAACTATCCGTTCTCAACAAACAGACCATATCAGATTTAGGATTGTGTTAGTATTATAGTATTTTTCATACCTTGAATATTCAGCCATGGGATAATTTTAATCACAAGGCTGTAACTTAGGCCCTTTTTTTATGTGGCCGCTGATTGCAAGATTGATCGGGATATGGTAGGCCTTTATATAGAGTATATCAACCGTTTTCCAAGGAGCTGTCATGGGTGACAAACAAAGAAAAATATTCCGGAATAATACGGGAAGCCTGGCAAAGGCAGGCATGCTTGCAACCATGGGGACTGCGGTTTATTCTGGATTTGCCGGGGGAAAACTGGTGCGCTTTATTCATCCCTGGGCCGGACTGGCCCTTGTGGGATTTGCCATCTGGCACCAGCAGATCAACTTGAGTAAAAGAACCGTATGATCATCAGCATCGTCAACCAGAAGGGAGGGGTGGGTAAGACCACTCTGGCCGTAAATCTGGGCGGAATGATCCAGGCAGCAGGCAGAAAATTGCTGCTGGTGGATACCGACCCTCAGGGCAGTCTGGTTCAATGGCGGTCTGTAAATCCCAAATCCCTGGTC
>JAGYOW010000045.1 GCA_018399285.1 Desulfotignum sp. | reverse complement strand
CTACCACTGAGTTATTCCCGCTCAGCAAAAAACGAAAAATTATCTACGTTAAAACACGGGTGTTGTCAAGTGGATCGTTGAAAAAAACGTTTAAAAATCCTAAAAATAAATATAACGCAGGAGGACAATGGAACCGGTTCTGGTAACAGGCGGGGGTGGGTTTTTAGGCAAAGCCCTGGTCAAAAAACTGCGGGTGAACAATTATGCGGTCACCTCGTTTTCCCGGCGGCATCACCCGTCTCTGGCCCGGATGGGGGTGCCTCAGATTCAGGGGGATCTCACTGATGCAGATGCGGTCAAAAAGGCAGTCACAGGGATGGAGACCGTGTTTCATGTGGCAGCTAAACCCGGTGTGTGGGGATCCTATGACACCTATTATGCCGTGAATGTGACCGGCACGGCCCATGTGATAAAAGCCTGTCGGGCCCAGGGGGTGAAACGCCTGATTTACACGAGCTCTCCCAGTGTAATATTTGATGAATCCGACATGGAAAACGTGGATGAGTCGGTTCCCTATCCGGAAACATATCTGGCACCTTATCCGGAAACCAAGGCAATTGCGGAAAAAAAAGTGCGCCAGGCAGCAACACAGGGACTGGATGTCATCATTCTCAGACCTCACTTGATCTGGGGCCCTGAAGACAACCATCTGGTGCCGGGCATTTTGAAACGCGCGGGACGGCTGAAAATCGTGGGACGTATCGATGATCTGGTGGATACCATTTATGTGGACAATGCAGCCCTGGCCCATGTGCTGGCGGCCCGGAAACTGAAAGAAAATCCCACATTGTCCGGAAATACCTATTTCATCAGCCAGGATGAGCCGGTGTCCAAATGGGACTTGGCCAATGCATTTCTGGACGCAGCCGGTTTGCCGCCCATCAAAGGCCATGTTTCCGCCCGGACCGCATACGCGGCAGGATGGTGTTTTGAAAAAATTTATGGCCTGCTGAATATCACCTCAGAGCCGCCCATGACCCGGTTTGTGGCAAAAGAGCTGGCCACATCCCACTGGTTTAACATTGCCCGGGCCAAAAAGGATCTGGGATATTTTCCGGAAATATCGACCCAAGAAGGGTTGAGACGGCTTAAAGTGTGGCTTTCCCGAAATGGTTGAAAAATACCTTGTCATATGCCAGAGAGGCTTTTGAATGTCCGGATTTGATTTCATCCGGGTATCCCACGGCAATAATGGATTCCACCGCCATGTGATCCGGTATATCAAGCAGATCTTTGATATAAGCATCTGCGGTTCTATCCGGTGATCGGTCCCGTTTGCGGATCTGTATCCAGCAGGATCCCAGGCCTAGATCATGGGCTGCCAGGTGTATGAAAGTGGATGCAATGGCGCAGTCTTCCACCCACACGTCACTGGCATCAGGTTCGCCGCAGACCACAATCCCCAGGGGCGCGTTTTTCAAAAAAGACGCACCATGTGGTTTGGCATCCGCCAGCTTTTCCAGCAGGTCCGGCTGATCCACCAGGATAAACCGCCATGGTCTGAAATCCCGGGAAGAAGGGGATCTTAAAGCCGCTTCGATCAAACGTCAATTGTTTCTTTATCAACGGACCGGTCTGTAAATTTTCTGATACTTCTGCGGGTCTGAATCTGTTTGAAAAACATGTTTTCTCCTGATTTGTTTCAAGGATACCGGGTAATATTGATGTTGCCGCCGGCCTGGAGTTCATCGAATTTTTTTCGCAGAAACCGTTTGAAACGGTTCCGGGTCACCGGCCACAGCAGCAGCAGTCCTGCAACATCCGTGATCAGTCCCGGGGTGATCAAAACCATACCGGCAATCAGGATGATCAATCCATCCATCAGATCTTCTGCCGGCATGATGCCCTGTTGCAGATTCATACGGACTTTGAGCATGGTCACCATGCCCTGCATTCGGGCCAGCCAGGCACCAGCAAACCCAGTGAGGATCACCAGCAAAATTGTATTGAATCCCCCGATCACTGTTCCCAGTTTGATAAGCAGATACAATTCCACCATGGGAATCAGGGTGAAACACAAAAAAAGTTTGAGCAGCATAATGCATCCTCCAAAAAAATATATGCTTTAAATTATGGGAGTGAATTCTGGTTTGTCAAGACAACGAAAGCCGTTCAGAAAGATGGAATGGATGTGCAGTCCCAGACCCCGGGAACAGGCTGCCGGATAATGGAACGACCCAGGATGTCCAGAAACCGGTATCGGGGGATTTCAACCGCTCCCATCCGGCACAGATGGTCTGTGGTCACCTGGCAGTCAATGAGGTCAAACCCATGCGTTTCCAGATGACGGGCCAGGGCCACCAGCGCTGCTTTGGATGCATCGGACTGAAAACTGAACATGGATTCTCCGAAAAACATGCACCCGATTCCCACGCCGTACAACCCTCCCACCAGACGGTCCTGGTGCCAGGCTTCCACGGAATGGGCATATCCTTTGTGGTGAAGTTCAATATATGCTTCCTGCATCTCTTTGACCAGCCAGGTGCCTTCATCCGGATCTTTTCTGGGTTGGGCACAGGCCTGAATCGTCTGCTCAAACGCCTGATTAACCGTTAGGGTAAAAAATTTTTTTTTAATTTTTTTACCCAGGCTCCGGGAAATCCGGATCCGGGAAGGGTAGAGTACCAGACGAGGGTCCGGAGACCACCATAAAACAGGCTCATTGTCTGAAAACCATGGAAAGATACCGTTCTGATATGCCAGTAAAATCCGGTCACAGGAAAGATCCCCGCCGATGCACAGCAGCCCGTCAGACCGGGCCAGCCATGGCGGCGGGAATTCCAGGCGGGAGGACAATCGAAACAGAGGCATTCAGTCTTTAAACTGAAATGTCAATTGATCATTTTTCAGTCCAATCAGAATTTTACCGCCTTTTGTCAGTTTGCCGAACAGAATTTCATCCGTGAGCCGGTCTTTGATCTGCACCTGGATCAGCCGGGCCAGGGGCCGTGCACCGAATTTGGGATCATATCCTTTTTTGGCCAGGTAAGACCGCACAGACGCAGAATAGCTCACGCGGATCTGCCGCATTTTGAGCATCTGTTTAAGCTCATCCATGTCTTTGTCAACAATTTTTTCCATGGTGGTTGTGGACAGATGGTTGAACTGAACAATGCCGTCCAGCCGGTTGCGGAATTCAGGACTGAACGTCTGTTCCACGGCCTTCAACCCCCGGGTGTCACCGATGAGCTCCTGAGCACCGAACCCGATGCTGTTGGCACTCATCTCCCTGGCCCCGGCGTTGGAAGTCATGATAATGATCACGTTGCGAAAATCCGCCGCTTTGCCGTTATTGTCCGTCAGCGTGGCATAATCCATCACCTGAAGCAGGATATTGTACAGATCCATATGGGCTTTTTCGATTTCATCCAGCAGCAGGACACAATAGGGATGTTTGCGGATGCCGTCGGTGAGAATGCCGCCCTGATCAAATCCCACATACCCCGGTGGGGCACCGATCAACCGGGACACGGCATGTTTTTCCATGTACTCACTCATGTCAAACCGTAAAAATTCGATCCCCATGTTGGCGGCCAGCTGTTTGGCCACTTCGGTTTTGCCCACGCCTGTAGGTCCTGTGAACAAAAACGAACCCACGGGCCGGTCCGGTGCAGCCAGTCCTGCCCGGGACCGCTTGATGGCGGTGGTCAGGATCTGAATGGCATCGTCTTGTCCGAAAATCACATTGGAGAGCCGTTCCGGCAATGATTCCAGATTGGCCTTGTCTGTGGCGGTCACAGATGTCACCGGCACTTTGGCAATTTTGGCCACAATGGTTTCAATGTCTTTGGGTGTGACATTTTTGCGGTTGGCAGCCCCTTTGAGTCGCAGATATGCCCCGGTCTCATCCATCACATCAATGGCCTTGTCCGGCAGAAACCGGTCATTGATATATTTATCAGACAGATACGCGGCCGCTTCAATGGTCTGATCTGAATAGTTCAGGCCATGGTGTTCTTCGTAATAGGGCCGCAGTCCCATGAGAATCATGCGGGTATCTTCCACACTGGGTTCGGACACCTCTATTTTTTCAAACCGCCGGGAAAAGGCCCGGTCTTTTTCAAAATGGTTTTTGTATTCCTCATAGGTGGTGGTACCGATACACTTGATATCTCCGGAAGAAAGGGCCGGTTTCAGGATATTGGAGGCATCCATGGAACCGGAACTGGTGGCACCGGCTCCCACCACGGTATGGATTTCGTCGATGACCAGCAGGGCGTTTTCTTTTTCTTCCAGAGCAGTGATCACATCTTTGAGCCGCTGTTCAAAATCACCTCTGTATTTGGTACCGGCCAGCAACGCCCCCATATCCAGGGAAAACAATTCACTGTCTTCGAGCAGGGCCGGCACTTCATGCTGATGGATTTTTAAAGCCAGACCTTCAGCAATGGCGGTTTTCCCCACTCCGGGATCTCCCACTAAAATGGGATTGTTTTTTCGGCGGCGGCACAACACCTGCATCACCCGGTCCAGTTCATTTCCCCGGCCGATGATCGGATCAATCCGGTTGTTTGCCGCTTTGGTCAGCAGATTGGTGGTAAACAGCTCCAAGGGATCTTTTTTCTTTTGCCGCTGGGTTCTGCGGTCATCCATTTTAAACATTTTCTGGGCCGGGTCCGGTATCTGTTTGGATTTTTTTTCCGTTGCCGTGGCATGGGAAATATGCCGCAGCACATCCAGACGGGTAATTCCTTCTGATTCCAGGTAAAATGCGGCATGGGAATCTTTTTCCTGAAAAATGGATGCCAGGATATCTCCCAGGTTGACCTCGCTTTTTTCAGCGGACCGGGCATGGTTGATGGCCCGCTGGATCATGCGCTGAAACCCGATGGTCTGCTGAAGCACATATTCTTCCTGGGAATCGATTTTGGTGAGTTTTTCATCAAAAAATTTTTCCAGTTCCTGTTTGATCTGTTCAGGGTTTCCCCCGCACTTTTCTATGGTATCGGAACCGGATTCATGGTTCAGGATCGCATAAAGAACATGTTCTACACAGACATATTCATGCCGTCTTTTTTTGGCTTCCCTTACGGCAAACCCGAGGGCAGTGCTCAGTTCCTTGCTAATCATATTTGCCTTACTCCTTTTCCATGGTACTTTTTAAAGGAAATCCCCGGCTGCTGGCCAGGTGATGCACCGTCTCGACTTTGGTTTCTGCGATTTCTCTGGTATATATGCCACACACTGCGTTTCCTTTATGATGTATATTAAGCATAGTTTGCGTCGCTTTTTCAAGTGGTTTTCCAAAAACCGTGATCAGAATTTCCACCACAAATTCCATGGTGGTGTAATCGTCATTGTGAAGAATGACTTTATATTGCGGCGGCAATTCTTTCCGTGTTTTTGAAAAGATGTCCGTCCGGGTTTGAAAATCAGTACTCGCCATTGCCGGGCCTCATTTCATACAGCATTTTTTATATTTTTTTCCGCTGCCGCAGGGGCAGGGGTCATTGCGCTGCACTTTTTCTGTTGATCGTTTCACCGGTTTTTTAACCGTGTCCTCTGACGCATGGGAAAAGGTCAGTTCCTGTCGGGGCTTGGGCTGAAGTTCTTCCGCCGGCACAGCCGCTGTAATCTGGATTTTAAACAGGATATCTACAATTTCGTCCTTGATCCGGGCCATGAGATCCTGGAACATGTCAAAGCCTTCTTTTTTGTAAATCCTCAGCGGATCCTGCTGGGCATAGCCTCTCAAGCCGATTCCCTCTTTAAGATGATCCATGGCCAGCAAATGTTCCTTCCATCGCGTGTCCACGGTCTGAAGCACCACAAACCGTTCCAGAGAACGAGCCTGGTCCGCTCCGATCATGGCTTCTTTGGTTTCATAATATGTTTTGGCCTGGTCAAACACATGGTCGGCCAGATCATCCGGACTGGTATGGGACAAAGGCCGGGACGTCAAATCCAGATCAAAATTGAACACCTGTTTGATCTCTTTTTCAAGGCCTTTAAGATCCCAGTCTTTGGCAGGGGTTTTATCGGAAACAAATCCGTTCACCACATCCCATGCCTTGTCTTCCATCATTTCCAGGACCACGGATTTCAGATCTTTTTCCAGCAGTGCCTGACGGCGCTGCCGGTAGATCACTTCCCGCTGCTGGTTCATGACATCATCAAATTCCAGCAGATGTTTTCTGATTTCAAAGTTATGACCTTCCACCTTGGACTGGGCATTTTCTATGGCCTTGGAGATGAAAGAATGTTCAATGTGTTCACCGTCTTCGATGCCCAGCCGGTCCATGACCTTGTGAATCCGGTCGCCGCCGAAGATTCGGAGCAGGTCATCTTCCAGAGACAGATAGAACCGGGAAGAACCCGGGTCTCCCTGACGTCCGGCCCGGCCCCGGAGCTGGTTGTCGATACGCCGGGATTCATGGCGGGACGTACCTAAAATATGCAGCCCCCCCAGTTCCACCACCCCTTCTCCGAGTTTGATATCTGTTCCCCGGCCGGCCATATTGGTGGAAATGGTGACTGCGTTTTTCTGGCCCGCATTGGCAATAATTTCCGCTTCTGCCTTGTGATGCTTGGCGTTCAATACATTGTGGGGAATTCCCTTTTTTTTGAGGGTTTTGCTCAAATCTTCAGACACATCAATGGAAATGGTACCCACCAGCACGGGCTGCCCTTTTTTGTGCAGATCCATGATCTCTTTTATAGCGGCATCATATTTTTCTTTACGGGTTTTGTAGATCAGGTCGGGAAAGTCTTTCCGGACCATGGGTTTATGTGTGGGGATCACCAGTACGTTCAGGTCATATATTTTTTTGAACTCCGGTGCTTCGGTTTCCGCAGTACCGGTCATGCCTGACAGTTTGTCGTACATCCTGAAATAGTTCTGAAACGTGATGGATGCCAGGGTCTGGTTCTCATTTTCGATTTTTACGCCTTCTTTGGCTTCCAGGGCCTGGTGAAGGCCTTCACTGTATCGCCGGCCCGACATGAGTCGTCCGGTGAATTCATCCACGATCACCACCTGATTGTTTTTGACAATATAATCCGTGTCCCGTTTGAACAGGGTATGGGCCTTCAACGCCTGGTTCAGGTGATGCAGGACTTCGATGTTGGCGGGATCGTATAAATTGTCCACATTGAGCAGTTTTTCCCCTTTGGCAATCCCGGTTTCGGTCAAAGTGGCGGTTTTGGCCTCCTCGTCCAGGGTATAATCCTCGTCTTTCTTGAATCCGGGTAAAATGGCATTCACCTGGGTGTACAAATGGGTGGATTTTTCAGCCGGGCCGGAAATAATCAACGGGGTCCTGGCCTCGTCAATGAGAATGGAGTCCACTTCATCCACAATGGCAAAATTGAGTTGCTTCTGGGCCAGGCCTTCTTTGTCGAATTTCATGTTGTCCCGCAGATAGTCGAACCCGAACTCATTATTGGTCCCGTAGGTAATATCTGCGGCATAGGCCTGTTTTCGTTCCTGGTCATTCATGTCGTGAAGAATGACACCGGTACTCAGATCCAGAAACCGGTATATTTCATCCATCCATTGCGCATCCCGGTCGGCCAGATAATCGTTGACCGTGACAATGTGCACACCCTTGCCGGACAATGCATTCAAATAGGCCGCCAGCGTGGACATCAAAGTTTTACCTTCACCGGTCTTCATTTCCGCGATCATTCCCTGGTGCAACGCAATGCCGCCGATGAGCTGCACATCAAAATGCCGCATACCCAATGTGCGTATCGATGCTTCCCTGACCAGGGCAAACGCTTCAGGCAGCAGATCATCCAGTGATTCTTTGTTTGCAGCCCGTTGTTTGAATTCATGGGTTTTTTGGGCCATATCCGTATCGGACAACCGTTTCATCTCCGGTTCCAGTTCGTTGATGCGCTGGACAAGCGGTGCCATTTTTTTTAAAATCCGATCATTGCTGGAACCAAAGACCTTGGTGAAAAAATTGAGTATCATTTATAATTTTACCTGCATGTTAATGTGAACCGTCTGGTTTTGTTGTTATGGTTAAACATATAATCATTCATTTTAAAAATAAAATGGAAAAATAAAAAATGATTTAAATCATTTGTGAAAAAAAGAGTGAGAGTCGTCTGTAAACGGTCTGGTACCGTAATAAAAATCAGGTATCAGACCGGTGGCTTCATTGGGTGATGTTCAATGAAGAATCTGAACTTAAAAGTTGGGTCCGTTCATGCTGCGGGTTTCAAAAAAATCGATGGGGTTGTTTTCTTCTAAAATCATGCCGTCATCCATGAGCATGACCCGCTGGGCCACGGTTTTGGCAAACCCCATTTCATGGGACACCACAATCATGGTCATGCCTTCTTCCGACAGCTGCACCATCACATCCAGCACCTCTTTGACCATTTCCGGATCCAGGGCCGAGGTGGGTTCGTCAAACAGCATCACCTTGGGTTTCATGCACAGGCTTCTGGCAATGGCCACCCGCTGCTGCTGACCCCCGGACAACTGACCCGGAAACTTGTTGGCCTGTTCCGCGATTTTGACTTTTTCCAGATAAAACATGGCGGTTTCTTCCGCCTGTCTTTTAGGGGTCTTGCGGACCCAGATGGGGCCTAAAGTCAGGTTGTCTAAGATGGTGAGATGGGGAAACAGGTTGAAATGCTGAAACACCATGCCCACTTCCGTGCGGATGGTTTCAATGTTTTTCAGATTGTTGGTCAGCTCAATGCCGTCCACGATGATTTTGCCTTTCTGGTGTTCTTCCAGTCGGTTGATGCACCGGATCAGCGTGGATTTTCCGGAACCCGAAGGCCCGCAGATGACAATTTTTTCCTGTCGTTTGACTTCCAGGTTGATGTTTTTCAACACATGAAAATCACCATACCATTTATTAAGATTTTGCACTTGAATGATGGGGTCGGTTGCGTCGGTCATATCAGGTTCCTAAAACGTTGGTTAACTGCGTTTGTCCGTGTCCAGTTCCTGTTCCAGCTTTCTGGAAAAATTGGACATGGAAAAACATCCTAAGAAATACATCAGCGCCACAAACAGATACATCTCTGTGGAGAATCCGTTCCATTCCGGGTGCTGGATCACGGTTTTGGATGTGAGCAAAAAGTCGTATAAAGCAATGATTACCACCAGAGACGTATCCTTGAACGCGGAGATCAACACACTCAAGGTCGGGGGGATGACAATTTTCAGTGCCTGGGGCAAAATGACCAGCCGCATGGTCTGATAGTAGTTCAGGCCCAATGCGTCGGCAGCTTCGTACTGGCCCTGGGACATGCCCTGGAGCCCGCCTCTTACTACTTCCGCCACATAAGCGGCGGTAAACAGAATAATGGCCACCTGTGCCCGCAAAATTTTGTTGATGGTCACCCCTTCGGGCAAAAACAAAGGGAAGATGATGGAGGACATGAACAGCAGGCTGATGAGCGGCACGCCTCTGATCAGCTCGATATACCCGATGGACAGATACCGGATCATGGGCATATGGGAATCTCTGCCCAAAGCCAGAATTACGCCCAAAGGATAGGCAGCTGCCAGTCCGAACACCGATAAAAGCAGTGTAAGCGGCAGACCGCCCCATTTCATGCTGTCCACCGGGGTCAGCCAGAAAATTCCGCCTTTCATCAAAATGCCCATGGCCACCAGGCCGATCATCCAGGCATACCCCAGTTTTTTGGACCAGAACCGTTTGTGATAGGAAAAAAACAGCAGCGTGAACAACAGAAGCATGGCGCCAAACGGCCGCCAGTGAAGGTCATGGGGATAAAATCCAAAAATGATGAACCGCAGGTTTTTCAACACCACGGACCAGCAGGCCCCGGGGCATTCTTTGCATTGCGCTCCCGTGGTGAACCAGACCGAATCAATAAACGCCCATTTAATGAACGGCGGCACAAATTTGAGCAGAAAGGCTAAAAAAACAAGGGTCAGAATCGAGTTGAAGACCCCGTTGAACAGATTGTCCTTGAGCCACCCGATCGCTCCCCGATGGACGACAGGGGGCTTCATTTTATGGATGGCATCCTTGTCTATGGCAATAATACCCATGGCAATTATCTTTCAACCAGTTTGGATTTTTTATTGTACCAGTTCATGAAAATGGAGGTGGAAACACTGAACATCAGGTAGCATGCCATGATCATGGCCACGCCTTCAATGGACTGCCCGGTCTGATTGATGGTGGTATTGGCCACGGACACAAAATCCGGGTATCCGATGGCAATGGCCAGAGAGGAGTTTTTGGTCAAATTGAGCATCTGACTGGTCAAAGGGGGGATAATGACGCGCAATGCCTGGGGCAGAATCACCAGATTCAGGATATGTTTTTTCTTCAGCCCGATGGACATGGCAGCCTCGGTCTGACCCCGGCTCACGGCCTGAATACCGGCTCTGACGGCTTCAGCCACAAAAGCGGAGGTGTAGATCACCAGGCCTAAAAGCAACGCAAAAAATTCCGGAGACAGCATAATGCCGCCCTGAAAATTGAATCCTTTCAGTTCCGGCACATCCATCTGCATGGGTGCACCGTGCAGGACCCAGACCAGCAACGGCAGCCCTAATGACAGGCCCAGAAAGGGCCACAGCAACGGAAAATCCCGGCCGGTGGTAAATTTGCGTTTTTTGACCCAGCGTTTGAGACCGAATCCCAAAGCAAGGCCTATAATCAGTGCAATAACCATTTGAAAATAAGCGGGATGGGAGGCTGGCACGGCCAGGGCCACGCCCCGGTTGCACAGAAACAGTCCGGCCATGGGGTTCAATGCCTGTCGGGGACCTGGGAACATTTCATAAAAAAGGGCGTACCAGAAAAACAGCTGCAGCAGAACCGGAATGTTCTGCATCACCTCGATGTAAATCATGGCCAGTTTTTTGACCAGCCAGTTGGTGGACAGTCTGGCCACACCGATGAACAGCCCGATGATCAAACAAAGAACAATACCGATGAACGAAACTTTCAACGTATTGAGCACACCCACGAACAAGGCTTTGGCATAGGTGTCCGACGCAGAATACTCAATCAGGCTTTCACCGATTTCAAAGGCGGCTTCTCTTTCCAGAAAACCGAACCCAGAGGCGATGGACTGTTTTTCCATGTTGACCAGGGTGTTGTTCACCAAATACCAGGCCAGCAGGCCCACCATCAGGCAGGTGATAATTTGAAATCCGATGGCCCGTTTTCCGGGATCCAGCCAGAAAGGCACTTTTTGTTCTGATTCAGAAGGTGTCATGGCTCAGATGTTTTTTTCAATTTTAGGGAGATCTGATATCAGACGCCCCGGATCATTAAATCCGGAGCGCCCGATACTTAAGGTATCTTTTAGGGTTCGGGTCGGAAAAAAGTCTACCTGATTGGAGACGCGTACATCTGTCCACCATCAGTCCACAGGGCGTTCAGGCCTCTGGGGATGCCCAGGGGGGTATCAGGACCGACATTCCTTTCAAATATTTCCCCGTAGTTGCCCACCTGTTTGACAATGTTGTAGGCCCATTTATTGTCCAGGCCCAGCATCTCACCCATACCCGGAGTAACACCCAAAAAGCGTTTGATTCCCGGGTTTTCCGATTTGAGCATGTCATCCACATTCTGGGAGGTGATACCCAGTTCTTCCGCCTCGATCAACGCCATCATGGTCCAGTTGACAATATCGAACCACTGATCATCTCCATGCCGGACCACCGGGGCCAGCGGTTCTTTGGAAATGACTTCCGGCAGGAGCATGTAATCTTCGGGATTGGGTGCCACGGACCGGTTGCCTGCCAGCTGGGACATGTCAGACGTCAATGCATCGCAACGACCGGCAAAAAAAGCTTTGTTCAGCTCAGCGGTATTTTCAATGACCACGGGAGACCATTTCATGCCGTTGGTCCGGAAAAAATCTGCGGCATTCATTTCCGTGGTAGTGCCGGGAAGGACACAGACGGTGGCGCCGTCCAGTTCTTTGGCGCTTTTGATACCCAATGCTTTGGGGACCAGAAATCCCTGGCCGTCATAGTAGTTGGGCTGAACAAAATTCAAGCCGGACTGGGTTTCCCTGGACAGGGTCTGGGTGGTGTTCCTGCACAGCACATCAATCTCTTTGGACTGAAGGGCAGGCAGCCGCTGAACCGCTGTCAGGGCCGTGAATTTGACTTTGGACGCATCGCCGAATACCGCTGCGGCAATGGCTTTGGCCGTGTCAACATCCAGACCTTTCATTTCGCCCTTTTCATCGGGCATGCCGAATCCGAACAAGCTGCCGTTGATGCCGACATCAACATAGCCCTTGGCTTTGACATCATCCAGGGTACCGGCCATGGCCATGGCAGACATGGCGAGAACGCTGATACATGCGACGACCATTTTAAGTGGTTTCATGAATCCTTTCCTCCTGTGGTTAAAAGGTTACTGCATTAACGTGGGGGTGAATACGAAAGTACCATTCCATGTATTAGCACACCCCGGCAAATTATCAAGATTTTTTTCGGTTATTTCTGGTTGTAACCGGGTCGGTCCGGGTAAAAATTTAGGTACAACACCGCATTTGTATTGAAGACAGAGCAAAAAAAGCGTAAAGTACCTGCATGAAAAATCCATTGAAACTGTTCAGAGAGCCGGTCAATGCACTGTCCCATATGGCGGGCAGTCTGGCATCCATTGCCGGCCTGACCTTGATGGTGGTCATGGCCGCTGTCAAGGCCGATGCCTGGCATGTCGTGTCTTTTGCCATTTTCGGGACCACGCTGGTATTCATGTATACAGCCAGCTTTCTTTACCATGGTCTGCAATTGTCAGCAAAAACGCTGGCCATATTTCGCCGCATCGACCACATCATGATTTTCATGGTCATTGCCGGATCATATACGCCTTTGTGCCTGGTTCCGCTGCGGGGACCCTGGGGATGGTCGCTGTTCGGCATCATCTGGGGATTTGCCGCAGTGGGAATTGTGCTGAAACTGTTCTGGATGAATCTTCCCCGCTGGATCTCCACGTTGATCTACCTGGGTATGGGGTGGCTGTGCATGGTGGCCATCTATCCGCTGGTACAAATTCTGGAACCGGCCCCGCTGTTATGGCTGGCCCTGGGTGGTTTGTTTTACAGTCTCGGGGCCCTGGTGTATATCTTCAAAAAACCGGATCCGTTTCCAAATGTGTTCGGATTCCATGAAATCTGGCACATCTTTGTTCTGCTGGGCAGTGCCTGTCATTTCTGGCTGGTTTTCGGTTATCTGACATATCTGTGATCTGTCTGTTCCCGGACAATCAAATCATCACATGGTACAGGTTAATGAGGAGTGTTTCATGAAGATTCATCAGATTCAGAAATTAACCGATTTGCATCATTTGAATCTGTTCTCCCTGACATATCAGGACCGGGTGGGCAAAGACAAAATCTGGACATTCGCTTCCCGTTCCGACCCGAAAAATTCTGAAGAAACAACCCTGGATCGACCGGATGCCGTGGTGATCGTGCCCTATCATGTCAGAGAACAGCGCCTGGTGATCATCAAGGAATTCCGGGTGGTGCTGGGGGGATATCAATACGGGTTTCCCGCCGGTTTGCTGGATCCGGGGGAAAGCGTGGTTACGGCCGGCCGGCGGGAATTGTTCGAAGAAACCGGCCTGCGCTTGACAAAAGTGCTGGATCAGAGTCCTGCGGTTTTTTCCTCCTCAGGCATGACGGATGAATCCGTCAGCCTGTTGTACGCGGAATGCGAGGGGGTTCCTTCCAGCGATCATATGGAGGATTCTGAAGATATTCAGGTGATTCTGCTTACACCGCAGTCGGCTGAACAGCTGTTGAATACCCCTGACATCCGGTTTGACGTGAAAACCTGGGTGGTGCTGAAACAGTTTGCGGCCCACGGAATCATTTAAGAGATCCCATCGTGTTTTCCACAATCATATATTTTCTGGTGGCGTTGATCATTTATGCGACATCGGAACTGTTTGGTGTCAATGATCCAGGGACATCGGCCGGATGGCTGCAGAGCCTGGTGCTGGGTATCGGTTTTTTTCTGATCTGCCGGTTGAGTTTCCGGCGTATATTGAACGCTGCTAAAAAATCTGTCACCTTTCAGGAAGACCGGGCGATTTCCAGCACCATATCCCGGTTATCTGTGCTGGCTTTACTGGTATTTGCCGTCAATATCTATGTGTTTCGCCTCAATACGGCGTTTTCTCATGTTCGATTGTTTCAGAAGATTCCCACGCTGGAAGCGTTGCTGTTTTTAGGATTGTTTGTTTCATACCTGGTCATGGTCTGGTATGCGGCCTATCCGGTTCAAAAACATTTGTTTTCCCGGCCGGTTTCCTGTAAACAATACCTTTTTTCCCAGTTGACGTTTGCTTTGCCGACATTGCTTCCCTGGCTTTGCCTGTCTTTGTTTATGGATCTGATCCGGTTCATTGCGTATCCCCCGCTGGATGATCTGATGACAGGTCCGGCTGGTGAAATGATCATCATTATGGTGTTCATAGCCGGGATTGCGGTGTTCGGCCCGGTGTTCATCAAAACAATTTGGCAGTGCCGGCCCATGGAAAAAGGACCTGTCAGATCCCGGATCGAGGCGATGTCATAAGCCCAGATTGCGGTATGCCGATATTTTGATATGGGATCTGTTGCAGCACCATGATCACGGCCGGCGTCATGGGTCTGGTGGGAAAATTCAGATATATCCTGAATGACGCCGGCCCTGCTTGCCTCTCTGGATGATGAGGAACTGGCCGCGGTCATCCTTCACGAATCGGTCATGTCAAGCACCGTGCGTGCTGTATTATCTGGTATTTTGCCGGTTTCATCGCCTATGACGCGGTGTTGTATGACCCATTGATGCTACTGGTTCTGGCCGGGAAGTACGCTTTTTCCGAAGGCTTTTTTCAGGAATAGACATATCTCAGTTCATTCGGTGCTGATAGGTACGATTCTTATCTGTTTTCATCGTATATTCCAGTTCGTGTTTGGATTTTCATGCGGAACTTTGAACGCCAGGCCGATCTTTATCTGTACCGGTTCTTTCAAATGCCTTTCCCTTAGTCCGGACATTTTATAAAATTGCCGCCATCAGCCGGCAGGAGATGCGAACGGCCCAACTGGCATCATTTCAGCATTGGACAGCGCATCCGGTTTCTGGAAAAATGCCGGAGCAGCGTTGATCGCGCATCATCATCGCCGGGTCAGCGCATGATCGGTGTTGCACCGTGATCGGGTTGATCCAGTGTATTCGGGTTTGGATATCATCTGTCTTATGGTCAATTCAAGCCCGGGTTCGACAGTTTGTTACCGGTCGGCTGGTGCTTGAACAATTGAAGATGGATCCTGAAATGCCGATCTGCATGTGGTTGCGGAGATTTTCACTATGCGTCACAGCATTTCATCCAGGCAATCACCGCTTACGAATCCGCCATTGGTATCAACCCGAATCATGTGCATGCCCTCAATAATCTGGCCTGGCTTTTGGCGACATGCCCGGTAACGGAAATTCAGGACCCGGGCCGTGCGCTGAATCTGGCCGGCCGGGCTGTGGTCCTGGCACCGCAGTTGCCGTTTGTGCAGGACACCTATGCGGAAGCTTTGTTTGCCAACCATCGAGTGGCCGAAGCGGTGTCAGCCGCTCGAAAAGCCCTTGAGCTGGCCCGGCACCGGCAGGATTACTATCAGAATCAGGTTTTGCGGTTTCAGGAATATCTCTAAAAACCAATAGGTAAAAATATCATGCCGGCGGTCTGGTGAACAGTGCGGGTAAACATTCGGCCGTTTCTGGTTGCCTCTAAGCGGGCCATGGTGTCCTGCAAAGAAATCAGTTTTCCGAAAAGGCGTTCAAAGCTCAGATTGGGTATTGGACTGCCGCACTGGTTGGTTTCCAGGAACAGTTTTCCGTTTGTGTCTCTTTTGTTGGAGAGTCGCCAGACAAACGTTTCAATATTTCGGGCACTGTTGTAAAGACCCTGGGTATCCAGAAAATCCATGATAAACAATTCGCAATTGCCTGAGTAGGATTCATGAATCATGGTGTACAGGCCCAGCATTACGGCATACACCCGGTCACCGGAAAAATCGGGATCAAAACCCAGATGGATCATGTCCGTCCATCCGATGGCGTCAGATTGTTCAAGGAATGGCGGTGGTGGGCATTGAAAGATCTGCTGAATACGACTGTTGATCGTAGCACCCTGTGTTTTCAAAAGTTCATTGGAATTCATGTGGTACAGTTTTTCCGTCAGGGTTTTCAGCAGAGACACCGACTGATTCAAATGGATATCGCCCACCATATCCATATCGGTTTTGGCAAGGTTTTGGAACCTGTAATCAGAAGTTGCGCTGCATCCAGAATTCACAATGGCTGCAATCAGACAGACACCCAGAACAAAAAGGAAACTGACTGTTGATTCAATGCGCCCTGGCAGCCTGGTACTCTTCAACGCCCTGATGCATGGTTTTAACAGCCAGCTGGATGCAATGGTGTTTTTTTTCCGGAATATTTTCAAGCCGTTTAAACACATCTCCATCATTAATAGTCAATGCCTTGTCAAGGGGCTGTCCCTTGATCAGATCCACGACTGCCATGGCAGCGGATATGGCACCGGCACATCCGGTGATCTCGTACCGGACATCTTTAATGATGTCCTGATCATCCACCTTGAGATAAATTTTCATGATATCTCCGCAGGAGCCGACTTTTTCAGATATCTGGCTGGCGTCCTGAAGATGACCCATATATTTTTTTTCAATAAAATAACTGATGGCTGGTTCCGCATATCCGGCCTCAGACAGCATTTTTCGCTGGGAGTTGATGGTGTCGATTTCCGTTGTCACTGGTGTTTCCTTACAGGTTTCGGGCTCAAGAAAACAATGAATGGATTACCGACTGTCCGGTAAATTCATTCGCACGTCAAACCTGAGCGTGTTCAAGTTACGGGACATAAAATAATGGAATTCTGGTTGATGTCAAGGAAAATGCCGGGCAGTGGAAAAACAGTGGAAAATAATACTTGTGAATTGAAACAGTTATGATATGGTAAAAAAGATTTTTTCACTACTGACGGACCACACAAAGCCGATATCCCGACAAGGGTTGACCGGGCGATATATAGCGTTGATTGTCATTTTGGTACACAGAAACAAGGAGATCCCGTCATGAAAGAGTTAATCAAGTACATTGCACAGTCTTTGGTCGATGATCCGGATCAGGTGGATGTCCAGGAAATAAAGGCGCAGCAGACGCTTGTTCTGGAACTCCGGGTGGCAAAAGAGGATTTGGGAAAAGTGATCGGTAAAAAAGGCAGAACCGCCCAGGCCATGCGTACCATTCTTTCATGTGCTTCTGCCAAAGAGCAGAAACGGGTTATTTTGGAAATCGTGGAATAAAATAGCGATTCAAAGGAAAAGGGATTCTGTCGCAACTCTGTTTTGTCATTGTTCTAACCGGAAATACTGGCGGAAGTGCATGGGAATCGAACCCACCCGGGACGGTATTAACGCCCCACATCGGATTTGAAGTCCGAGGGCCCCACCAGTGAGCCGCGCACTTCCGCAATCACGATTTGATTGTTGCTTACCTATACCGCATCCTTGTTTTTGTCAATGTCTTTTTCATGTGATGTGAGATCGAAAAGGAACAAACCGTTTCCTGGTCCTTGTTTTTGAGGGTAAACCGGAGAAATGGGTATGGTAATAATCGATAGATTCTAGTATAACTCCACGCACAATATAACCAATGCAAGCAGATATGGAGAATACCCATGATAAATTCACAAAGATTGTCCCGGCGCTTTATTCAGCTGGCCCAGATCGATTCCGAATCCCGGCATGAAGCACAGGTGGCGTCAGAAATAGAAAAAATGCTGACTTCCATGGGTGCCACTGTGTGTTTTGACCGTGCCGGGGAAAAAACCGGCGGTGACTGCTCCAATCTTGTGGCTAAATTCCCCGGCAACAGAAACGTCCCCCCCCTGTTTTTGTCCGGACACATGGATACGGTGGTGCCGGGCAAAGGGGTCCGGGTGGTATTTGAAAACGGTGTGTTCACCAGTGACGGCACCACCATTCTGGGATCAGATGACAAATCCGCCATTGCCATTATCCTGGAGGTGATGGCGGTGATCCAGGAGAACAACCTGCCTTGTCCGCCCGTTGAACTGATCTTTACGGTATGTGAAGAGATCGGACTGCTGGGGGCCAAATATTTTGATTTGTCCCTGATCGATTCCAAGTTCGGTTATATTCTGGATTCCACTGATACCGAAGGGATTGTGACCCGGGCTCCGGCCGCCAATAAACTCTTCATCGAGGTCACAGGGCGGGCCGCCCATGCCGGGGCTGCGCCGGAAAAAGGCGTCAGCGCTATTTTTGCAGCGGCTAAAGCCATATCCGGGCTGGAACTGGGGCGTATCGACAGTGAAACCACCTGCAATCTGGGAATCATTGCAGGGGGAATGGCCACCAATATTATTCCGGAAAAAGTGGAAATCAGAGGCGAAGCCCGGTCCCATGATCCGGAAAAACTGGGCCGCATCACCAAAAAAATGGTTTCCGCGTTTGAAGACACGGCCAGAAACCTGCAAAACGGGGACACGGTTCCCCGGGTAACAGTGACGGTGGAACATGATTTCCCCAACACCCGTATTCCTGAAGATCATGAAGTGGTAGTGCTGGCCCGGAAAGCTGCGGCCAACCTGGGCAGAACCCTGGAGAGCAAAACCATCGGCGGCGGGGCGGATGCCAATGTTTTTTTTGGTAAAGGTCTTTCCGCAGGGGTTCTGGGTACGGGTATGACTGATGTGCATACGGTCAATGAATCCATTGCCTTAAAAGATATGGAAAACACCGCCCGCCTGGTGCTGGAGATTCTTCAGGTGCATGCGGCAGAGGAACAAAACTAAGATGATCCTGCACCTGGATCTGATCTCGGGGATCAGCGGTGACATGTGCCTGGGCGCTCTGGTGGATCTCGGGGTGGATCCCGCGTGGCTGCAGGAACGGTTGACACCTTTGTTCAAAGGGTTTTCCATCCACACCGCCCCGGTGTTTTGCAATGGTTTGCGGGCAGTTGATCTCACGGTGACGGTGACGGATCACAAAACCTCCCGCACATATCCGGAGATCCGTTCATTGATCCAGAAATCGGATCTGCCGTCCGATGTCAAAAATAACAGCCTGGCCGCGTTTGAAAAAATCGCCCGGGCCGAAGCCGGGATCCATGGCCGGGATATGGAATCCGTGCACTTTCATGAGGTCGGCGGCATTGATTCTCTGGTGGATATTCTGGGCACATTTCTGGCGATCGATCATCTGGGGGTCACACAGGTGACTGCCTCTGAGGTCCCCTTGGGATCCGGGTTCGTGGATTGCGCCCATGGCCGGATTCCTGTGCCGGTACCCGCCACCCTGGCAATTCTGGAAGGGATTCCGGTCATTGGGTCCGATGCGGCCACTGAAATTGTCACGCCCACGGGGGCCGCCCTGGTGGCGACCCTGGTTGAAAAATTCGGGCCGGTGCCTTCCATGGTCCCTGCAAAGATCGGTTACGGGGCCGGAAAAAGAGAGACCAAATCCAGAACACCCAATATATTGCGCCTGATTCTGGGGCACTTTCCGGAAAAAACAGTGGCACCGGATATCGGTTTTGGTGATGAAAAATTGGGGATGAATTTGTTTCAACCGCCGATATCCCGGGACCGGATTGCGGTGATCACTACCCTGATCGACGACATGAACCCGCAAATTTCTGGATTTGTCATGGATCATTTGCTGGAAAAAGGGGCTTTGGATGTGTCTTTTGCGCCGGTGCACATGAAAAAGAACCGCCCGGGTATTCGGATGGAAGTATTGTGCAGGCCCAAAGATCTGGAATTGATGATCCAGGAGATTTTTGCCCAGACCTCAACCATCGGGGTGCGCTATCATTTCTGTGACCGGGCGGTGCTGGACCGGGAGCCTGCCAGGATGAAAACGGTTTTCGGTTATCTGGATGCCAAAAAAATCAAAGGACCAAATGGTATGAATCGGCTGGTACCGGAATTCGAGGCCCTGGCCAGGGTTGCCCGGCAGCGGGAAATTCCATTGAAGGATGTCTACGCTCAGGTATTTTCAGGCGCTCCGGATGACTGGAAATTGTCTTGACACGAAAATAAGCAGATTATAGAACCATGAAAAGCCATTCATTCATGACAGGCCCATGGAAAAACAGACTGGTTCTGCTGGCCGCCACCGGATGCGGCCTGGGGCTGAGTCCGAAAGCGCCGGGCACCTTCGGTACCCTGGCAGCGCTGCCTTTGATCTGGGGTACGATTTTTTTGCCTCCGGCTACCGGCATGTTTCTTTTGATATGTTTTATTCTGGCCGCTGTGTTTGTGGCGGATCAGGCGGAAAAAATTCTGGATCAAAAGGATCCCGGCGCCATTGTCATCGATGAAATGGCCGGATATTGGGTAACCATGTGTCTGGTACCGGTGACCTGGGTTACCCTGGGGATCGGATTTGTGGCATTTCGATGTTTTGACATATTCAAATGCCTGCCGGTGAGGTATTTTGAAAAAAAATTTTCCGGCGGAGCCGGGGTGGTTTTGGATGATATCATGGCAGGGGTGCTGGCGGCACTCGTTGTGAAATGTTTATATCTTTTGGGGGCACATTAGGAGATTGTATGGAAAAAAACGCAGACAAGGACAAAGCAGTACAGACAGCCATGGGGCAGATTGAACGTCAGTTCGGCAAAGGCTCCATCATGAAACTGGGGGGCCGGGTGGTGGAAGCGGTGCCGGTGATCCGGTCCGGTTCCCTGGCCCTGGACAAGGCCTTAGGTGTAGGCGGTTATCCCCGGGGACGCGTGGTGGAAATCTATGGCCCTGAATCATCCGGAAAGACCACCCTGGCCCTGCATGCCGTGGCCCAGGCCCAGAAAAAAGGCGGGATTGCCGCATTTATCGATGCGGAACATGCCCTGGACGTGGGATATGCCAAAAAACTGGGGGTGGACTGTGATGAGTTGCTGGTGTCCCAGCCCGATACGGGTGAGCAGGCATTGGAAATCGCGGACATGCTGATCCGCAGCGGCGGCATTGACATTTTGATTGTGGATTCAGTGGCGGCCCTGGTGCCCCGGTCCGAGATTGAAGGCGAGATGGGGGATTCCCACATGGGGCTCCAGGCAAGGCTTATGTCCCAGGCATTGCGCAAACTGGCCGGTACCCTGGGTAAAACCCATACCACCATTATATTCATCAACCAGATCCGCATGAAAATCGGGGTGGTGTACGGCAACCCCGAGACCACCACCGGCGGTAATGCATTGAAATTTTATGCATCCATGCGCCTGGAAATCCGGCGGGTATCTCCCATTAAAGAAGGTCAGGATATTATCGGGAACCGGACCCGGGTCAAAGTGGTGAAAAACAAGCTGGCACCCCCGTTCAAAGATATTGAATTCGATCTGATGTACGGAGAGGGTATTTCCCGTACCGGAGATCTGCTGGATATGGGAGTGACCTTGAATATTGTGGATAAAAGCGGGTCCTGGTATTCATTTGAAGGTGAACGCATCGGGCAGGGAAGAGAAAACGTAAAAGCGTTTCTCATCGAAAACCCGGAAATTTTTGCTAAAATCGAAACCAAGGTCAGAGACGAACTTGGCATCGCGGATGTGAAAAAAGTCGAGGATACGCCTCAAAAGCCCAAGTAACCACAAACCCTGAAACCCAACACCAATTCGGAGCACATATATGACAGGCAATGAAGCCCGGAAAATTTTTCTGGATTATTTTAAGAAACAGAATCACCAGGTGGTGAGATCTTCATCTCTGGTACCCCAGGATGACCCGACCCTGCTGTTTGTCAATGCCGGCATGGTTCAGTTCAAACGGGTGTTCACCGGGGATGAAAAACGCGATTATCAGCGGGCGGTAACCGCCCAGAAATGTGTCCGGGCCGGCGGCAAGCACAATGATCTGGAAAATGTGGGATATACGGCCCGGCACCACACGTTTTTTGAAATGCTGGGTAATTTTTCCTTTGGGGATTATTTCAAGGAAAAAGCCATTGCATTCGGCTGGGACCTGCTCACCAACGGGTATGGGTTTG
>JAGYOW010000044.1 GCA_018399285.1 Desulfotignum sp. | reverse complement strand
TGTCATTTTGTGCAGCAATATGTTTGGCGACATTATATCAGACGAATGCGCCATGATTACCGGATCCATGGGATTACTGGCTTCTGCCAGCCTGAATGAAAAAAAGTTCGGTCTGTATGAACCCGCCGGAGGATCTGCCCCGGATATCGCAGGCCAGGGAATTGCCAATCCCATTGCACAAATTTTATCCGGTGCCATGATGCTCAGGTATTCCTGTGGCCAGGCCCAGGCCGCAGATGCCATTGAATCCGCCATTGACCGGGTCCTGGCCCGTCAGATATTTACTGCGGATATGGCGGGTAAAGGAACCCCGGTCAACACCAGAGGAATGGGAGATGCCATTATGAAAGAACTGTCAATCGACAGGTAATTGGTGAAAATCCAGGGCAAACAAAAAAGGGTTTCAGCCATTAACTGAAACCCTCTTTTTATATGGTGGCGGGAGTGACGAGACTCGAACTCGCGGCCTCTTGCGTGACAGGCAAGCGTTCTAACCAACTGAACTACACCCCCGTAATCACTTATGTCTCCTGGTGGGCGATGCAGGGCTTGAACCTGCGACTTCAACCTTGTAAGGGTTGCACTCTCCCAACTGAGTTAATCGCCCGAAAAACAGAGCACTTATATCAATATTGAAAATGGGTGTCAAGCAAATTTTAACAAATTTTTGCTTTTCCTCGGACAAGATAGAAAATCCATCCTTTTTGTTGCGTTAGTGTCTTGCAAGTCCCGGTTTTTAATGGTATATAACCCTCTATGCAATAAAAGTTAAGTCGAATAATCTCAATCCGATAAAAATGTGATGCCGGGTTTATTGACCTTGTGATGCACAGTCATTTGCAAGTTGAATCCTCACCCTGTCCTTATCAGCAGCAGCACACGTTTATCAAGGAGTATGTGTAAATTATGGAACCTGTGTCAGGATATCTGGAAATAATGGATAAAGGGTTTGGATTTTTGCGGGAAATTGACGAGAATTTTCAGCCCCGCCCGGAAAACCCTTATGTACCCAACAGCTTGATCCGCAAATTGAATTTGCGGGAAGGCAGCTTTATTCAGGGCCTGGGTGAGAAAAAAGATCCGAGAAACCCGAACCTGGCGCTGGTGCGGGTTGAAACTATCAATGGACTTCCTTTTGACGAATTTGCCGCCATTCCCATGCTTCAGGATCAGGTGAGCATCAATCCCTATGAACGATATATTTTGACTCAGAATGACGAAGATACGGTGGGGAAAGCTTTGGACATCATTGTTCCCATCGGCATGGGACAGCGGGGATTGATCATTGCGCCGCCCAAATCCGGAAAAACCTTTATTTTGCGGCATATGGCCAATTCAGTGGTCACCAATCACCCGGATGCCAATGTGTTCATCCTGCTGGTGGATGAACGGCCCGAAGAGGTCACCGACTTTCAGCGGGGACTGGTCAATGCCCATGTACTGTATTCATCCGCAGATCAGCAAATCGGCCAGCACATGAGGATGACACGCCTGGCCATGCATACCGCCATCCGGTGTGCGGAAATCGGCCAGGATGCCGTGGTGTTCATCGATTCTTTGACCCGTATGACACGGGCATTCAATGCAGATACGGACAGTTTCGGGAAAACTTTGTCCGGAGGGCTGGGCGCCAATGCCATGGAATTTCCCAGAAAAATATTCGGTGCGGCCCGGAAACTGGAAAACGGGGGCTCGTTGACCATCATCGCCACCATCCTGGTGGATACGGGCAGCCGCATGGATGAAGTGATATTTCAGGAATTCAAGGGCACCGGCAACATGGACCTGTTTCTGTCCCGGGAATGCGCCGAACGACGAATCTGGCCGGCCATCAACATCAATCAGAGCGGCACAAGAAAAGAAGACCTGCTCATGGATTCGGCCGCCTATGAAAAAATTGTAGATATTCGCAGAAAAGTGGCCCCCATGGACGAAGTGTCCGCCATGACCTCATTCATTTCTCTTCTGGAAGATTTAGATTTTTAACGGGAATCAGCGTCAGTTTGAATCAGGGCATGTTCCAGGACCTGGCTCATGTCATCCACAAAAACGATATCCAGCTGTTTTTGAATGGATCTGGGGATTTCCTGAATATCTTTCTCATTTTCCGCCGACATCACCACTTTCCGAATCCCGTGGGTGTGGGCAGCCAGTAGTTTTTCCTTGACCCCGCCGATGGGCAGCACCCTGCCTCTGAGGGTAATTTCACCGGTCATGGCCAAATTTCTGTAAACCGGACGGCCCGTTAAAATTGAGACCACAGCCGTGCACATGGCGATACCGGCAGACGGACCGTCCTTGGGGATCGCACCTTCAGGCACATGGATATGAATGTCCAGGTCCTTGTAAAAATCCTCATGGATCCCCAGGGCTTTGCTTCTGGAGCGAACATAGCTGACAGCGGCCTGGGCCGACTCTTTCATGACATCTCCCAGTTTTCCGGTCACCATGATGCGCCCTTTTCCCGGCATGGTCACCGCCTCGATGGTCAGCAGTTCGCCGCCGGCCTGGGTCCAGGCAAGCCCGGTCACAATCCCGGTTTTATCTTCCACTTCCAGGGGTTTGTTGCGAAATTTGGGCTGTCCCAGATATTTCATCACACTGACCGTACTCACGGAATAATTTTTACGTTCTTTGGTGCGAACGATCCGGGTGGCAATTTTTCTGATGACCGATGATATTTCCCGTTCCAGATTCCGAACCCCTGCTTCACGGGTATACCGCTGGATAATGGTTTGAACGGCATTCTCCGAAAAGGTCACATCGGCTTGTTCAAGCCCGTTTTCTCTGATCTGCTTGGGAATCAGAAATCCTTTGGCTATCTGTGCTTTTTCATATTCCGTATATCCGGGAATCTGAATGATCTCCATTCTGTCCCGCAGCGGTGCCGGAATATCAAACAGGGTGTTGGCAGTGGTAATGAACAGGATTTCCGACAGATCGTAATCCACTTCCATATAATGGTCATTGAAATGCCGGTTCTGCTCCGGATCCAGAGCCTCAAGCAGCGCGGAAGAAGGATCGCCTCTGAAATCAGCGGTCATCTTGTCGATTTCATCCAGACACAAAACCGGGTTGCTGTATCCGACTTTTTTGATGGTCTGAATCAGTTTGCCGGGCATGGCCCCCACATAGGTCCGGCGGTGGCCCCTGATTTCCGCCTCATCCCGAACCCCGCCCAGCGATATTCTGGCAAACGATCGACCGGTGGCGGATGCCACGGATCTTGCCAGAGACGTTTTTCCGACACCGGGAGGCCCCACCAGGCAAAGGATCGGTCCTTTGATTTTCTTGATCAGCATCTGTACGGCCAGATATTCCAGAATTCTTTCTTTGGGTTTTTTCAAGCCGTAATGGTCTTGATCCAGAATGCGTTCTGCGGTGGCCAGGTCATTTTTCGGACGGTTTTTCCGAAACCACGGCAGGGAAATCATCCAGTCGATATAATTTCTGATCACCGTGGCTTCCGAAGACATAGGCGCCATCATCTTGAGCTTTTCCAGCTCCCGCCTGACAACCCCGGCCGCTTCTTTGGGCAGACGTTTTTTTCGTATCCGGGTTTCAAGTTCGGCATATTCTCCAGACTCGCTGTCTTCTCCCATCTCTTTTTTGATGGCCCGCATCTGCTCGTTGAGATAATGGCGTTTCTGGAGTTTTTCCATCTGTTCTTTCACCCGTCCCTTGATCTTCTGGGACATGGCAAACACTTCGGTTTCCTGCTGAATCAGCTGGAGCAGCAGATAAAACCGCTTTTCGATATCCGTGCATTCCAGTAACTGCTGCTTGTCAGTCACTTTGAACGGCAACTGGGCGGCAATGGCATCCGCATACCGGGACGGATCGGCTTCCAGAATTTCCAGATTTTTAAAAAAACTTTTGGACACGGCGCCGGACAGGGTGGCATAATTCTCAAACGCTTCCAGAACCGTTCTCAATGCAGCTTTGGCTATGGCGTCAGACATGGGTATTTCCTGCACAGGGATAAAATCCACCGTCAGAAAACCGCGTTCATCGCTCAACTTAATAATTTTGCCCCGGCAGGCGCCTTCCACCAGCGCTTTGACTGTTCCGTCCGGCAGGCGAAGCAACTGGGTGATCTTGGCTTCGGTTCCCACCTGAAAAATATCCTGAATCGTGGGTTTAAGCACTTCCGGATCTTTCTGGGTGGTGAGAAATATCTTTTTTTCTCCGGCCATGGCTTCGGACAGAGACTTGATGGATTTTTCTCTTCCCACAAAAACAGAGGTGGTGACAAAAGGAAACAGCACCATGTCCCGCAACGGAACCAGAGGCAATGTTTTTTTGATATATTCGGAGCCGTCCTGGTTGAACAATCTGGAAATATTGATCATTGATTCAATCTCGATTTCTTTTGTCAGGCCTGTTTTTTGGGTTGTTCATACAAAAGAATCGGCGGCTCGTTTTTCAATACCACTTCTTCTCCCACCACGCACTCTTTCACATCTTCCTTGGAAGGCAGTTCATACATGATGTCCAGCATGGTCTTTTCCATAATGGCCCGCAATCCTCTGGCACCCGATTTTCGGATCACCGCTTCCTTGGCCATGGCTTCCAGGGCCTCATCCGTAAACTGGAGATCCACCCCTTCGATTCTGAACAGTTCCTGGTATTGTTTCACCAATGCATTTTTGGGTTCCGTCAAAATCTTGACCAGGGATGCTTCTGAAAGTTCTCCGATGGTGGTGACAACGGGCAGCCGTCCCAGAAATTCCGGGATCAGTCCGAACTTGATCAGATCTTCCGGCTTGAGCTGCTCCAGCAATGTGCCGATATTCACCTGTTTTCTGTCGGCAATCTTGGCACCGAATCCCATGGTTTTCTGCAAGATACGTCGCTCAACGATTTTTTCCAGTCCCGTGAACGTGCCCCCGCAGATAAAAAGAATATTGGAGGTATCCACCTTGACGTAATCCTGCTGGGGATGTTTTCTGCCGCCCTTGGGGGGAATGCTGGCCACCGTGCCTTCGATGATTTTCAACAATGCCTGCTGGACCCCTTCTCCGGACACATCCCGGGTAATGGAAGGGTTGTCTCCCCGCTGGGAAATTTTATCGATCTCATCAATATAAATAATGCCCTTCTGGGCGCGTTCAATATCATAGTCCGCGTTCTGAACCAGAGACAAAACAATATTTTCCACATCCTCGCCCACGTAACCGGCTTCGGTCAAAGCCGTGGCATCGGCAATGGCAAAAGGCACATCCAGAAATCTGGCAAGGGTCTGGGCCAGAAGCGTTTTCCCGCATCCCGTCGGACCGATCAACAGAATATTGCTTTTCTGAATTTCAATATCATCCGCCGGTTTTTCAATGCGGGAGGTCAAGCGTTTATAATGGTTGTACACTGCCACAGAAAGCACTTTTTTGGCTGCATCCTGCTCGATCACATAGGAATCAAGCATTGCCTTGATCTGCTTGGGCACATAAAACTCCCTGGCACTTTCAATTTCAGCCGCTTTTTCCTTTTCTTCATCCTCAATGATTTCACCACACAGTTTGATGCATTCATTGCAGATATAGACACTGGGACCGGCTATCAGTTTCTGGACTTCTTTCTGGTTTTTCCCGCAGAAAGAGCAGAAGAATTGATCATTGGTGTCATCTTTTTTGGCCATATTAATAGCACTCCTTTGAAGCCGGAATCAGGCTTCCACTTCCAATTGGCTTCTGTCGGCAACCACCCGGTCAACAAGACCATAGGTTTTTGCTTCCTCCCCGGACATGAAAAAATCGCGATCCGTGTCCTTGGCAATTTTTTCGATTTTCTGGCCGGTATGATGGGCCAGAATCTCGTTTAACGTATCTTTCATACGAAGAATTTCCGTGGCCTGAATTTTGATATCCGCTGCCTGGCCCTGGGCACCCCCTAAAGGCTGATGGATCATAATTCTGGCGTTGGGCAGGGCGAACCGTTTTTTGGGAGCCCCCGCAGCCAGCAGCAATGCCCCCATGCTGGCGGCCTGTCCGATACAAACCGTCGACACATCCGGCTTGATGTACTGTATGGTATCATACACGGCCAGTCCGGCAGTGACCACACCACCGGGAGAGTTGATATAAAAACTGATATCTTTTTCCGGATCTTCCGATTCCAGAAAAAGCAACTGGGCCACAATGAGGTTGGCAATTTCACTGTCAATAGCAGAACCCAGGAATATGATCCGGTCCTTTAACAGACGCGAATAAATATCATAGGCCCGCTCGCCCCGATTGCTTTGTTCAACCACCATTGGAACTAATGGCACAATAAAACTCCTTGGTTATCTGTTCTTGCTGAACCCTGATCCGAAAACAGTTCGGAGCAAGGCGGCTGATGAACCTGTTTTTACAAATTCGGTCAAGCGTCAGTTTCCGGGTCTGACGTCGATGTTTCCTGAACATCGGTCTCCGGATCTTTTTCCGTCACCTGACTGGTTTCAATGATAAGATCGATCGCCTTTTTTTCAAGCTGGGTATGTTTGTAGTATTCCATCTGCTTGGGATCCATACTGAAAAAATTCTTTATGGCATCCACCGTGGCATTCATGCCCCGGGCCATTTCTTCCAGGCTTTTGTCCATCTCTTCTTCGGTGAGATCCAGTTTTTCCTGGGTGATGATTTTATCCAGGATCAAATGACGCCGGGCCTGCTTTTCAGCCACATCCCGGTATTGTTCAGACAGTTTCTCACGGCTGAGTCCATGTTCTTCCAGACTGGTGTTGTTGGCTGAATACGCCTGCTCTGTCTCACTGATGATCCCGTTGAGTTCTCCTTCGACCATGGCTTCAGGCACTTCGAATTCATATTTTTCCAGCAGGTGCTGAAAAATCTGTTCGCTGAGCTCGTGTTTCACACGCTGCGCGTTTCCTTTTTCCAGGTTTTCCCGGATGGAATCCTTGACCTGATCCAGGGTCTCAAATTTGCCTAAGCCTTTAACCAGATCGTCATTGATCTCAGGAAGAATTTCTTCCTGAATTTCTTTAAGCGTCACCTTATATAAGATCGTTTTTCCCTTCAGATTCTCATCCGGATGGTCTTCAGGATAGGCCACTTCAACCTCAATGTCCTGAACCGGCACACACCCGGTCAATTTTTCGGCAAACGCTTCAGGCAAACTGCTTTGCCCGATCTTGTAAAGAAAATTTTCGATTTTGGGCGTGGGCTCAAACGGCTCATCGTTCAAAAATCCCTGATAATCGATCAAAACAAAATCAGACGCTTTGACAGCCCGGCTTTCGCTCACTTTCTGTTTTTTTGCCATGGTTTTCTGAATCATATGAACCTGGGCATCGATCTCAGCATCAGAAACCGCGTATCGATTTTTTTCAAGCGCCATGTCCTTGTAATCGATCTCAGGCAGTTCCGGTTTCACTTCAACGGTGATATCAAACACATAATCTGAATCCGGATTCAATTCCGGCGGATCCAGCTGGGGTCCGCCCACAATGTTCAGATTGTGTTTGGATAGCTTCAACAAATGAGTCCTGGATCAAACGGGGGCGACATCAGCATGGACATCTTGGAAAAACAGTTTTTAAGGGCTCTGCGGGAATTTTGCTTTCTGAATCCTTGATGTCCGCTTTTTTTTCTTCAGTTCGTTATATATTGTCAAGCTCTTTTGCCCTGTTTCTTGAAATTTTCAAAGAGTACCTTTGACAGCTCTCTTGTCTTCGATTTTTACCTGCATTTTCTTGTCCTGTTGCATTCCATTTAGTTATGAACCATATATCACGGGCCAAATGCAAACCATTTATAGAATTTATTGATGCATATTCAAGATTAACACCATATGACACACCCAAATAATAAAGTTTACTAAAATAACGCTTATACCCTTCAGTGTCAAGAAAATTGCCCAAAAAAACGACTTGCACTTCAGCTCTGAAAATGATATTGATTCTGGTTATGTCTATTGAATCGGGGCGTAGCGCAGTCTGGTAGCGCGCCTGCTTTGGGAGCAGGATGTCGGGAGTTCAAATCTCTCCGCCCCGACCAATGATTTCAGACAATCGAATTGCAACCTTCTTTTCCTGCCTGTCCTGTTTAAAAATTTTACATACATCTTGAAAAAACAATTCAAACCTTATATAAATAAAAATTCCGGCCGGCAGACCGGATACAGATCGATTCTGATCGGTCGCCTTGTAACAGCAGGACATGAACCTCGTCAGGTCCGGAAGGAAGCAGCGATAAGTGATCTCTTCTGTGTCAAGGATCGATCCCGGTCATGCAATTTCTCTGCATCTCCTGCCGGCCGGTTTATTTTTTCCCGCCGTTTTTTATGTCTTGACATGCAATCAAACAGACTTACTTTTCAGCCATAATTTTAAAAAGTAATATCACTTGCCAATGAATTTAAAATATTTTGGATCAGGAGAATAAATTGGTACTGAAAGAAAAGTCCAGGGGAGAAACCAACAAGAAAGACCCTTCTCCCTTAAAGGAGACGGAAGCGGCTGTCGATAAAAAAGAGACTGACGGTCTTGATTCCACTTCCCGGGAAACAGATATCGCTTCGCTGGAAGCAGCGCTTGAAGCTGAAAAGGATCGATTCATCAGACTTTCTGCAGAATTCGACAATTATCGAAAAAGAAAGCAAAGAGAAATTGACGAATTCAAAAAATTCGCCAATGAAATGGTTTTCAAACAATTTCTGCCGGTTGTGGACAACCTGGAACGGGCCATGGCCTCTGCTGAAAACAACCAGGATATCGAAACCCTGTTAAAAGGGGTCAAACTGACCCACAAGGAAATTCTGAAAGTATTTCAGGATTACAATGTCAAACCGGTTCAGGCTGAAAACCAGTTGTTTGATCCGAATTTCCATCAGGCGGTCACCCAGAAGGAAACCAATGCGGTCCCTGAAAATACGGTAACCGATGTACTTCAGACGGGATACCTGCTTCATGACAGATTGATCCGGCCCGCCATGGTTGTCGTTTCAAAATCAACAGGCAATGATACAGAAAAACCCGAAGAAAAATAAAGATATATTGGAGGAAATGTTATGGGAAAAATAATCGGAATAGACTTGGGAACCACCAACTCCTGCGTCGCAATCATGGAAACCGGCGGAGAAGCAAAAATTATTACCAATGCGGAAGGCGGTCGGACAACGCCCTCTATAGTCGCAATTACTGAAGGCGGAGAACGGATTGTGGGTCAGACGGCAAAACGGCAGGCCATCACCAATCCTGAGAATACCGTATTTGGCGTCAAACGCCTGATCGGCCGGAAATTCAACTCAAAAGAGATTCAAACCGACATCCCCAACCTGCCATACAAGATTGAAGCGGCGTCCAACGGGGACACCCGGATCAACTTGAGGGGCAAGCAGTACAGCCCGGCTGAAATTTCTTCATTCATCCTGGCCAATATCAAAAAAACGGCTGAAGATTATCTGGGTGAAGAGGTCAAAGAAGCCGTCATCACAGTGCCGGCCTACTTTAATGACAGCCAGCGTCAGGCCACCAAAGATGCCGGCAAAATTGCCGGTCTGGAAGTCAAACGGATCATCAACGAACCCACGGCCGCTTCTCTGGCCTATGGACTGGACAAAAAAGGGGAAGAAAAAATTGCGGTCTTTGATTTAGGCGGCGGGACCTTTGATGTGTCCATCCTTGAAATCGGGGATGGGGTGTTTGAGGTGAAATCCACCTCCGGAGACACCCACCTGGGCGGTGAAGATTTTGATCTGCGAATCATCGAATACATTGCCAATGAATTCAAAAAAGATCAGGGCATTGATGTCCGCAACGATAAAATGGCACTTCAGCGGCTCAAAGAAGCGGCGGAAAAAGCCAAAATGGAACTGTCCAGCTCAACGGAAACCAATATCAACCTGCCGTTTATCACGGCAGATGCTTCCGGCCCCAAACATCTGGACGTCAGACTGACCCGGGCCAAACTGGAGTCTCTGGTGGCGGATCTGCTGGACAATCTGGAAGGCCCCTGCAAAAAGGCATTAAAAGAAGCCGGACTGGGTTCCGGCGGTGTGGATGAAGTGGTTCTGGTGGGCGGTATGACCCGTATGCCCGCCGTTCAGGAGCGGGTGGAAAAAATATTCGGTAAAAAACCCCACAAAGGGGTGAACCCGGATGAAGTGGTGGCCATGGGTGCGGCCGTCCAGGCCGGTGTCCTGCAAGGGGATGTCAACGATGTGCTGTTGCTGGATGTCACCCCGCTTTCCTTAGGTATTGAAACCCTGGGCGGTGTCATGACCAAACTCATTGAAAAGAACACCACCATCCCCACCAAGAAAAGCCAGGTGTTCTCCACGGCGGCGGACAATCAGCCGGCCGTGTCCATCCATGTGCTTCAGGGTGAACGGGAAATGGCTGCGGACAACAAAACCCTGGGCCGGTTTGAACTGGCCGATATTCCGCCGGCACCCCGAGGGGTTCCCCAGATCGAGGTGTCCTTTGATATCGATGCCAACGGTATTGTCCAGGTGTCTGCCAAAGACAAGGCCACGGCCAAAGAACAGTCCATCCGCATCACTGCCGCCTCCGGTCTGTCGGATGAAGAAATAGAGAAAATGGTCAAAGATGCGGAAATGCATGCAGAAGACGACAAAAAGAAACGGGTTCTGGTGGATACCCGAAACCAGGCCGAAGCCCTGGTGGACCAGACGGAAAAAACATTAAAGGAACACGGCTCAAAAGTGGATGAAGATACCAGAAAAAATATTGAATCTGCTGTGGAAGCGTTGAAACAGGCCAAAGATTCCGATAATGTCGAAGACATCAAACAGAAAATCGAAACCCTTTCCCAGGCCTCTCACAAACTGGCTGAAGTGATGTACCAGCAGGCTGCCTCCTCCCAGGACGGCGATGACAGCGGCAATGCCGGTGGATCCACTGCCCAGGCAGATGACGATGTGGTGGATGCGGACTTTGAAGAGGTGGAAAAAGACAAATAACGCCCTTTTTTAAACCCATCGGGTTGAACATAATCCTGCCGTGGTCTATATTGATCCGGCAGGATTTTTTTTACCCCGACCCAAGGACAAAAGGTAACATACGGGTGATGAGAATTACAGACATACTGACCCAGAACAGCCGGCTTTACAGGGATAAAACCGCACTGGTGGAACGGATTCCCGCCCGGTCCGCTCGAAAAGAGCTCACCTGGCATCAATTTTATACCATGTCCTGCCAACTGGCCAACGGGCTTTGGCAGCACGGCATTAAAAAATCAGATACCGTGGTTCAACTGATGACCAACAATCTGGAATGGCTGCCCATTTATTTCGGGATTCTTTATACCGGTGCCTGGGCCGTGCCGTTGAATTTCCGGTTTGAATCAGACAAAATTCTGATGTGTGCCAGAACGGCAGAACCCAAAGCCTTTGTTTTCGGGCCGGAATTTATTGAGCGCATTGACGGCATCCGGCAGGAGCTGACCGATTGTGTCACCCTCTGGATCTTTGCAGGGCCTGAAGAAACCTGCCCGGACTGGGCGGTTTGTTTTGATACATTCATTGCCGGCCAAAAAAAGGATCATCCCCCGGAGATCGATGCCGGTCCGGATGATGACGCAGCCCTGTATTTTACCTCCGGCACCACAGGCGCACCCAAAGCCGTGCTGATCACGCACGGGAATCTGACCCATGCCTGTGAAGTGGAAAACAGGCACCACGGCCAGACCCATGATGACGTGTTTCTCTGTATTCCGCCGCTGTATCACACGGGTGCCAAAATGCACTGGATGGGCAGTTTACTGATGGGGGGCAAATGTATTCTGCTCAATGGGGTGAAACCGGAATGGATCCTGGAGGCGATTTCCGAAGAACAGTGTACCATTGCCTGGCTGCTGGTTCCCTGGGCCCATGATATTCTCATTGCCATTGAAAACAGCACCATTGATTTATCTAAATATCGCCTGGAACAATGGCGGCTCATGCACTCCGGGGCCCAGCCCGTTCCGCCCAGCCTCGTGGAGCGCTGGAAACAGTATTTTCCTTGTCAGGCATATGACACCAACTATGGTCTGACGGAATCCACGGGACCCGGGTGTATTCACTTGGGCATTGAAAACAGCCACCACGTCGGACCCATCGGTAAGGCCGGACATGGGTGGGAAGCCAGAATCGTGGACAAGCAGGGCAACCATCTGTTTGCCAATGAAACCGGAGAACTGATCGTCCGGGGACCCGGCGTCATGAGAGCCTATTATAAAAATGATCTTGCCACAAAAGAAGCACTCAAGGATGGATGGCTTTACACCGGTGACATTGCCAGGTATGACAAAGACGGATTCATCTGGCTGGTGGACCGGAGAAAAGACATGATCATTTACGGGGGGGAAAACATTTTTCCCAATGAAATCGAAAATTTTTTTCTCACCCATGAAAAGATCAAAGACATTGCCGTCATCGGGGTGCCGGACGAACGGCTCGGGGAAATTCCCGCCGGTATCATCAGTGTCAAACCCCATTGCATGATCTGCGAACAGGACATACTGGATTTTCAGCAGGCATTGCCCCGGTACAAACGGTTAAGAAAAATATTTTTTGGCGATGTGCCCCGAAATCCCACTGGTAAGATTGAAAAACCCAAGCTTCGGCGCCTGTATGCGGAAGACAAACGAAAAGACCCGCAAAAACTGATGCATTAAAACAAGGAAATTCATTATGAAATTATTCCGGATTCTTTATATTGTCCTGTTGTGTTCCGGATGGATCCATGGGGCAACCGCTTCAGATTCCCGTACCCTGGAACAGACCGTCCTGGACGGGCTTGAAGATCAGTATGCCGGCCGCAGTTTCTCCGCTGAATTCGAACAAACTTCAATTCTGACCGCCCTGGACATCAGTGAAACCGCTTCAGGCAAAGCCTGGTTCAGTCACCCCGGAAAAATGAAATGGCAGTATCTGGCACCCGAGCGTCATGACATCATCACCAACGGCAATACCCTGTGGATTTACAGACCCGATGAAAACCAGGTGATGCAGGGGGATGCGTCACAGTTCTTCGCATCCGGTGCCGGCGGGGCGTTCTTATCGGATATTTCAAAAATCAGAGACAATTTTTCTGTGTCCGTCACTGAAACCACGGACCAGTGGGTGGAACTGCAGCTGGATGCCCCCCCTGAAAATACGGATATCCAATCTATCCGCATCCAGGTGAACAGAACCGATTTTCAGATTCAGACCGTCACCACGGTGAACACTGCCAAAGATATCACCCGGTTTGAACTCAGTGATATCCAATTTCAGGACATGCCCGATCACTGGTTTGAGTTTGAGATTCCTTCGGGAACCCACATCATTGACATGAATTAAAACGCAAGATTAAAGGAAAATATCCATGAAACAACTGATCCGGGATCTGGCCCGCAAAAAAAACGCCATCATTCTGGCCCATAACTACCAACCCCCGGAGATCCAGGACATCGCGGATCTGTGCGGTGATTCTCTGGAGCTGAGTATCAAGGCCGCAAAAACCCGTGCAGATATCATCGTTTTCTGCGGGGTCCATTTCATGGCGGAGACAGCCGCCATTCTGTGCCCGGAAAAAACCGTGCTTCTGCCCAATCCGGAAGCCGGATGCCCCATGGCGGATATGGTGACACCCGAGGCGTTGAGCGCCAGAAAAAAGGCGTTGGGAAACATCCCGGTCATCACCTATGTCAACTCGTCTGCCGCGGTCAAGGCCGTATCTGATATCTGCTGCACCTCGGCCAATGTGATCGATGTGGTCAATGCCCAGTCCGCAGATGAGGTGCTCATGACACCGGACAAAAACCTGGCACAATATGCGGCCGGTCACACGGACAAAACAATCCATTTATGGGACGGGTTCTGCCCGTTTCACAACAACCTGACCCTGAAAGATGTGGCAGACGCAAGACAGAAGCACCCGGATGCACTGTTCATGGCCCATCCGGAATGTCCGCCCGAAATCCTGGCTTTGGCCGACACCATCCAGTCAACCTCCGGTATGATCCGGTACGCAAAAAACAGCGCTCACCGCCAGTTCATCATCGGTACGGAAGTCGGCCTGCTGTATCCCATCTCAAAAGCCAACCCGGACAAGCAGTTTTTTCCGGCATCCGAAAAAATGCGATGCACGGATATGAAAAAAATCAGTCTGGAAGATATCAAAAACAGTCTGGAAACCCTGTCAGGAGAAATCAGGGTCCCGGAAGATATCCGAAAAAAAGCCCTGGGCGCGGTACAGAAAATGATCCATCTGGTCTGACACTCAAAAGGCCGGCATGGGGTCATGCCGGCCTTTGATTCATGGTTGCAGCAAAAAATCGACAAAAGCGATCACATGTTTTCGTAAACTTCGTCCGGGATATCGGCATTGGTATAAAAATTCTGAACATCATCACAATCATCTAAGGCCTCCATGAACCGGACCATCTGCTCGGCCTCCTTGCCCGTGACCGCTGTCATGGTCTGGGGAATCATGGTGATTTCCGCCATCTCACAGGCGATTTGTGCTTTGTCCAGAGCGTTCTTCACGGCATCGAACTCTGCGGGTTCCGTGATCACCTCATACACGTCCCCCTCATCTTTAATGTCCTCGGCACCGGCATCTAAGCGGCTTCCATCAGAATTATCCTCATCATCACCTCGCTGTTGGCGGCGATCAGTCCTTTTTATCGAACATCCAGCCCACACACCCCGTCCGTTCCCACACTGCGCGCAACTGCTGGAACATGTATCTGACATCGGCGATGGTCCGGTTCCGGTTGTCCGTGGGCATTCCACCATCGGCCACCCCACGCCCGGGCCGTATCCTTCATAGATGATTTCCTCGTAGTTTCACCCCTTCCAGTTCGCCCGTGCCTTTTTATTGGCCCGTTCAAAATTATCCTTGGGCATGTTCTGGAAACTTGGCTGCGGCAAAGGGCCTGGCGCAACCGGGGTTGGCTTCGGATCTCCGCCGCCGCGCGTCTTTGCCACCGTGATCTCTTGATCAAGCAGTGAAAATCGCCCCGTTTTTTGTCCCGGCCGCTTTTGTGTTTGATGGTCGACCATTTGCTGTGTCCTGACATGAATCCACTCCTTACATTATGTTGCTCGTTTTTGTTTTGCGATAATATATATTTCTTTGCTCTGTTTTCTGCAACTTTCCGGTTTAAAAACCCGGCATTCAAACCGTTTTTCACTGTTTTCAAACCGGGCAAAGTCATTGCCTTGAAAATCTTTTCACAAAAATGGCCTTTTCCATCAGAAAACGATCCGCTGTTTCAGTACCATGCGGCACAGTTCAAAGAACGAAAGGCATCCACATCTTCTGCCCGTGGTGGCCCGGTGCCATAATCCGACAGCACCACACCGCATCCGGACACCGGATCAAAAAACCGACGCATCAGTCATGTCAAAGAGATGTCTTATTTATCTGAGCACATTTGCCGGCAGATCAATGGTGACGGCTTGAATATCAATACCGAAAACGCGGCCGTTCGGGCTCTTATCTTCGTGTTTAATTACGCACATTAGCCCGTCGGGCGCGCATCCCAGATCCCAGAACCACATACTTTTTTTTTTGATCACATGAAATTTCTGCTGAATCTCTTTGAAAGGTTTGTACACGGACCGGGCCGGATAATTTTCCGCCCGGGCCTGCCGGGTAATTGATCTTCCCATTTTGAACCTACCGGCACCCCCGGACCCGGTTCCCTGATTTTGCCCCCGCGTTTTTAGCTGCCAAACAATACCTCCATGGCTTCTTTAAAACCGGACACTTTCGATGGTCATACGCGAACTTTTAGCAATTGCCTTTAATAAGGCGGCGCAGATAGGTGGTAAATCCCATTTTGCGGCTTCCTTGATCGGGCCTGGGCATGACTCACCGCCCGGTTTCTACCCCGGTCAGGCCGATTTCTCGATCAAAGTGGTGTTTCCGGGAACGGGTTTGTCCAGAAAACTGGCTGCCAGGGCGCTGCAATGGCCGGAGTCGCAGACGGTTCCACAATCGGACCCCCGCCCGGTGACGTTCATGTTCGGAATCCAGCCCGGACAGGTTGTTCCCAGACGTTTTTCCATGACCGCCACGATCAATGCCACCCGCTGGATGCCAGCCCGAGCACGGTGCGCCGGGGATTGCGAGGCTGGAGGTGGAGACCAGTCCTAGTTTCCACAGAATGGGACAGGTTCCCTCCCGCGGCCATGACACGGATCCCGGCGCCACGGAGGTCCGTTCAGCCAGAAACACGGCCGATGGATTGGGCACTTCCACCAGCCCTTTTCCCGCATTTCAAAACACCGATTCGCTGGTGGATTGAACAGTTTTCGGCTTACAATATTCTGAACACATGGCTTTTTATCGCCTTTAAAATACAACACCGTGTCCGCATATGCTCCATGATCCGGGGACCGGCAATGGCCCCGACCTTGGTCACATGCCCCACCAGAAAAAATCGGGGTACCGCTGGATTTGGCCAGATGCATGAACCGCATGGCCTTCCGGATCTGGAATTGACGCTGCCGGGGTGGAATTGACGTCATGGAACACGGTTGAATGGGAATCGATGACACGGCATCGCAAACCAGTTTCGCCATCATGGCGGCAATAGCGTCCAGATTGGTTTCGAAACGATCAATAAAGGAAAGGGGCAGCACCCTTTTTTCAAGGCGCTGCCCCCGCATGAAAAGCTGGCGAATGGATTCTTCGCCCGGATATACCTGAGCAGGTTTTACCGGATTGCATAGAGCGGACAATACCTGGAGCATAGGCGTGGATTTGCCGATCTGCCGGATCTACCGCCGATGAGCACAGAGGATCATCTACAACCCCGCCGCCCAGGACCCGGTCGGAGACTATTCAAGCCGATGTACAGATCCGCAAAGACCGACATCTTATTGGAATCGGTGAACGGTTCCGCCGTCAGCAAAGATCCGGAATTCCGGCTGATTTTGAAACCTGCGCTCTGTACCAGGGAATCCCAGTCCCCGCAGTCCGGGCACCGCCCCATCCATTTGAATGTCTGGCTGCCGCAGGTTCTGCATCGATATATCAGCTTGTCCTTGTTTTTCACTCAAGATTCTTTTTCGTTGCACAATTTAAAATGAAACGAATATATCACAAAGAGGGAACCCGTATCAATGTTAATTCACATACCTGTGTTGTCTGCCGGGCAGTGAATTCAAAGGACCTGCGGCTGGCGCATTGTTTGTTTTTCTGACTGTCAAACGATATTCAGCTCAATGTACAGCTGATTTTTGGCAAACCGTTCAAACTCAAAACACCTTAAATCCAGGGTCTTGTATTTTCCGTAGGTGATCAGTTCTGAAATCCCTCTGCCCGCGCCCGGACCCTGCTGAAGTCCATGACCGCTGAACCCGTTGATGAACATGAAATTTTTCACTGTCGGATGGGGTCCGATAATGGCATTCTGATCCTTTATGTTGTATTCATAATGACCGGCCCAGGATGAAATCCGCTTGATGGCATCAAACGCAGGCACCCGTTCCGCCAGAATCGGCCACAAGGTTTCTTCAAACACGGAATAATCCATGTCAAAATCATCACAGTCCGGATCATTGTCCGCTTCCGGAGAGATCCCGCAGATGAAATGCTGTCCTTCAGGCCGGAAATAAGCCCCGGTCGGATCCACCACCAGGGGGCAGTTGGGCAGCTGGGAATTGCATTTGTACAAAAAGACAAACCGTTTCCGGGAACGGACCGGCAGATCGTCAATACCGGCCATTTCAGCCACATGTGCGGCTTTGGGCCCGGCTGCATTGACAAACATGCCGCCGTTGATCTTTTTTCCGGAACTCAGCTGAACGGCCGTGATTTGATCACCGGACCGCTCGATACCCACCACCTCATCGTTCAGATAGGTGACCCCGAGACTCTTGGCTTTGTTTTTGAACCCCATGGTAAAGCAATGGGGATCAAACCATCCCGAATCCGGGATGTTGTAGGAGCCGGCAACAATATCATCCACGTTGAGCCATTCAAACGTTTGTTTTAACTGGTCTTTTTCCAGAATTTTGACATTGGCCCCGGCCGCAATCTGTGTTTTGTGATTCTGCATCAGTACGGGCATGCCTGCGTCCGTCGCTAAAATCAGATACCCGTTTTCCGTAAAATCCACATTCACGGGATCATCGTTTTCCACTTGCAGATAGGAATTGATATTTTTGATGAATTCAGCACCGAATTTGGACAACTGAATATTTTCCGTGTTGGAAAACTGCTGCCGGATACCGCCGGCAGACAGGCATGTGGATGATTTGGCATAGGTGGGATCTTTTTCAATCACCAGCACTTTTCCGTTGAAATCCGGATTGGCGGCAAGAAAATAGGCGGTTGCACTTCCCATGACGGCCCCGCCGATAATTACCACATCATATGTTTCCATAGCTTCTCTCCCTGAAATTGATTTAAATTCTGCCATTACACGCATGGCGTGACTTTTTAATATTTTTATGGTATACCAAAAAAATTTCTATTGTCAATATATTATTTTTACTATTTATATGTGATATGCTCTCTAAAAATTAATGGATTATTCATTTAAAACTGACAAAAAATGAATCAAAAAATTTATCATACCCTGCGGGAACGAATCATTTTCCTGGCATACAACCCGGGTCAGATTCTCAAGGAACAGGCCCTGGCAGAAGAATTCGGCGTCAGCAGAACCCCGTTGCGAACAGTGCTGTTTCGTCTGGAATGGGAACACCTGCTTAAAATACTGCCCCGAACCGGTATCCAGGTATCCGAGCTGGAACTCAATACCATCACCCACCTGTTCCAGGCCCGGCTGGAACTGGAATCCGTCATCGGGGTCATGGCAGCAGAACGGTTTAACAAGGCACACTTCAACCGGCTGGAACAACTGACCCACAGGTGCCGGGATCTGGTGGCCCATCATGATCCGGAAAAGCTGGCCCGACTGGATATGGATCTGAAACATCTGTTCCACGATGCCGCAGGAAATCCGTTTTTAACGGAGATGTCGGACCGCTTCTATGTGCTGACATTTCGTCTGTGGTATTTCAATCTGATGAAGATGGACGCCCATGGGTGGCATACGGAAAGCCTTTGCCTGGAATCGGATCTGCTGGCATTGACCGACCTTCTGGCAGAAGCGTCTCCGGACGCCGTGGGCAAGGCCAGAAAAACCCAGCTTTTAGACCATGTGGAACGGATCCGCAATACGTTTCTGGGATTGTCCCATACCTGACATGAGGTGATCAGACAACGATGCTTGAACTTCCCCGAAAATAAATTTGTCCAGAAAACTTCGGGTTGCACGGAAGACCACTCCGCCTGAGATATAACCAAAGACAGCTGTAACCCATGTTTTCACATCAATCACAGCTGTCTTTTTTTCTCTGTCCCTTATTTTGTCTACCCTTTGTGCACGGTGACCTGGGGGAACGGAATTTCGATGTCGTTTTCGTCAAACGACTGTTTGATGGTTTTGATCAGATCAAATCGGGTGGCCCAGTAATCAGCGCTGTTCACCCATGGACGTACCACAAAATTCACGCTGGAATCCGCCAGTTCGGACACGGCAATGGTGTAGGCAGGCTCTTTTAAAATACGATCATCGGATTGAATAATCGTTTCCAGAATCTGCCAGGCTTTTTCAATATCCGACCCGTACCCGATGCCGATCACCAGATCGATCCGGCGGGTATCATACCCGGAAATGTTTTTAATGACATCATTTAATATTTTACCATTGGGCACCAGGATCTTGATATTGTCCGGTGTGGCCAGCGTGGTGGTAAACATCTGAATGTCCTTGACCGTGCCGGCGACCCCGCCGGCTTCAATATAATGCCCGGTCTTGAACGGATGCAGGATCAGGATAAGAACCCCTGCGGCAAAATTGGCCAAAGATCCCTGGAGCGCCAGACCCACGGCCAGACCGGCGGCACCGATCACGGCAATGAACGAGGCCGTCTGTATGCCGAATTTTGCCAACGCCGCCAGGACAGTAAATGCCAGAATACCGAAATAAACCAGGCTGCCGCAAAAAGAGGTCACGGATGGATCCACTTTGGACCGGCCCATGAGCTTCTCAATGAGCCTTCTGCCGATACCTGCGGCAATCCGGCCCAGAATCAGAATAATTATGGCACCGATAATATTCAGCCCATATTTGGTTAAAAACAACACCATCTGCTCCATATAATTTTCCACCACTCAACTCCTTGTCTGTTTATAAAATGTGTTTGAAAACCGGATACAATCCATTCTCACCAGACAGGCCTACCACACTTCCGGATAGGCCACGTCCACAAATTTCTCCTCCATGGTATGTTTGTGTCCCCTTTCCATGGCCGCCAGATCCAGAAAAATTGTTTTCAACCCGGCATCCGTGCAGTTTTCCGCCAGGCCGGTATATTTTTTCATGGCGATCTCCTCATTTTTCATGGCCAGGCCGATGGCATTCTTGAGATCCATATTTTCTGATACTTTGGGCATGTCAACGGTTTCCGACACATGAAAATCTTTGTCACAGTCAAAATAAGCGGCATCCACTTTTTTCTGATTTAAAATATCGGTCAGAATCTGTTCATGTCTGGCTTCTTCTGCGGCAAATTCAGCAAACACTTTTTTGAGATAATCGTCTTTGATGCGATCAGATACCTGTTCATAAAACCGTCTGGCATCGATCTCACTTTGTATCGCTTTTTCAATCACGTTGCGGTACTGTTCAATCTCCATAAACCCCTCCTTGGTATTGTCATTTTGTTTTCTGTGAATTGATGTCAGGGAAGCGGGGTGGTCGTGTATGCCACGCCGGCTTCGTCAGATTTATACAAAGGCAGTTCTCGATCTGCTTCAATATCCGCCACCCAGTCGGGATTCAGCAGCATGGATTTGCCGGACAGGACAAAATCCGCATCTTTCAGCGCATCTTCCGCAGTTTTACGATCATGAATCTTTCCGCAGATCAGTAACGGCAGATCCGTGACATCCCGGGTGATCTGAGCCATATTCCGGTCCGTATCAAAGGCGGGCGCAGAAAAATCATAGGTTGAAACGGAAATGGCATCAATGGGTTCCCGGGAAAACAACTGGACCATGGTCTGCCACTCGGATACGTCTGAAAACAGGGACACATCCATATCGGCAATGCCCCAGTTGGAAATACGCACCAGCAGAAGACAATCTTCGGGGATGACCGGTTTGACCGCCTGAATCACCTCATGGATGAAACGATACCGGTTTTCCATGGATCCGCCGTATGCATCCGTTCGCCGGTTGGAATAAGAAGACAGAAACTGACTGAGCAGATAGCCATGGGCACAATGCAGTTCCAGGCCGTCAAATCCGGCGGCCACCACCCCTTTGGCCGTTTCCACAAACCCGTTGAGCACATGATCCATGTCAAACCGGGACATGGGTTCAGGCACGGGATAAGCCATGCCCGTCATGGGATTTTCCTGCATCGGCGCCACAGGACTCGGGGCAATCACCCGGTTGGCCGGATTGATTCCTTCATAGGCCATCCGCCCGCAGTGAAACACCTGACAGATGGACATGGCCCCGTGGCTCCGGATCGCATCCGTTACATTTTTCCAGGCATCCACCTGGACCTGATTCAGAATCCGGGCCTGGCCGGGATATCCCTGGGCGCTTTCATAATCAGTGACAATGGCTTCGGTATACACCATACCGGCCCCGTTTTCGGCCCGGGTTTTTAAAAATGCCAGCACATCTTCCCTGGGAATGCTGTCCCCGGCCGCAGACATCCTTGTCATGGGTGCCACGCCGATGCGGTTTTTAAATGTTTTATTTTTGATCGTGAACGGTGAAAATAACTGAGATGTCATTGTTTGGATCCTCCCTGCATGAAGTTATCATTCAGTCGGTTCCATCAATCTAAACCGGATTGTGTGTCATGTCAATGTGATCGATACCATCTTCCGGATAGGAATCCGACACGGGAACAAATCCGTGGGACCGGTAAAATGCCGTCAGATATGTCTGGGCGGAAATGGTGATGTGACACCCCGGCCAGAGCTGACCGGCCGCTGCCAGAATCTGTTTCATCAACAGGTGTCCCAGCCCTTTTTTCCGGTACAAAGGGGCCACCACCACCCGGCCGAAACTGATGTCAGAAAACCGGACTCCCGGTGCCAGTATCCGGGCATACGCCGCCAGGCTGCCGTCCTGTACCCGGCCGATGAGATGCCGGGTGTCTGCCAGCAGGTCTTTGCCGTCCAGTTCCGGATAGGCACAGACCTGCTCCACCACAAACACATCCACCCGAAGTTTGAGCAGTTCATAAAGCAACCCGGGTGTCAGTTCCTCAAAACCGCAGACCTGCCATTCAATGCAGATGTCATCTGTCATTGTCTTATACCCCTTTTTTAATCGTTTTTTTTAGATATCTTATCCACCCAATCAATGCAAGGCCATGGATATTTGTTTAAGGCGGATTTTAATCCCGGGGCATTGACGTATAAAGCTGAATCAGCTTATGATTGCAGGCAGTGCCGGTCATAACGGCACAGCCCTTTTTTTTTAAGGGTTTGAATCAAACACCTGTTTTCTTAAGGGAGGGTTTGTGGACGTCCAACTGCTGGAAATTGATAAATCCTTTGATGACAGCGGCACCCGCAGAACCATCTTTTCCCGGACATCGGCCCGGTTTGTCTCGGGCAGCGTCTGTATGATCATGGGAAAAAGCGGGGTGGGCAAAAGCTCGCTTTTGAATCTGATATCCGGTATCGACCTGCCGGACAAAGGAAAAATTCTGGTGGGCAACCAGTGCATCAACACCATGACCGACACAAACAGGACTTTGTTCAGACGACGGCACATCGGGTTCATTTACCAGTTTTTCAACCTGATTCCCGTGTTGACGGTCCTGGAAAATGTCACCCTG
>JAGYOW010000043.1 GCA_018399285.1 Desulfotignum sp. | reverse complement strand
CCCTTGATAAACAGGGGTTTCTGCCGGCGGTGATCTCCTATTACCAGACCCCGGAGGGTAAGCTGCTGTCCATGCCCTTCAACTCCTCCACACCGGTGATGTGGTATAATAAGGATGCGTTTGCCAAAGCCGGTATTACCAATGTGCCCAAAACCTGGGATGAAGTGGAAACAGCAGCTGAAAACTGGTGGCAGCCGGTTATGACAGCGGTCTTTCCTTTGGCTTTCGGCAGTCCTGGGTGATGATTGAAAATTTCAGTGCCTGGCACAACCTTGCCATGGGGACCCGAAAACGGATTTGCCGGCCTGACACCCGGTTCACTTTCAACAACTCCGCAGTGAAAACATGTTGGCCCGCATTGCCGGATGGCATCAGGACAAGCTCTTTCAGTACGGCGGTCGGAGGGGAGACAGCTTGCCCCTGTTTATCAATGAAAAATGCGCCATGTGGCTGAACTCATCCGCCTATTACGGGGGCATCAAAAACAGGGCAAAGTTCTGCATTCGGCCAGGCCATGCCGCCCTATGATCCCGAACTGATAGATTCTCCCCAGAACTCATCATCGGCGGGGCCACCCTGCGGGACCTCAAAGGCCGTGACAAAAAGACTACAGGGCGTGGCCATAGCCCATGAACTACCTGGCCTCCCGGGTGGGTCCAGGCGTGGTGGCACCAGGAAACCGGGTATGTACCCATTACCAAGGCAGCCTGGGAATTGTCAAAACAACAGGGATTTTACAAGGAAACCCCGGTACCGACACCGCCATCCAGCAGTTGAACTCAACACCCCACCCCCAATTCCAGAGGGGTGCGGTTCGGCAACTTTGTCCAGGATCTGGGACATCATCAATGATGAGCTGGAAGCTATCTGGAACGGCGGCAAAACTGCGCTGCCGGTGCCATGGATGATGCGGTGGAAAAGGGTGACAAGCTGCTGGAAAAATTTGAAAAAGCTCACAAATAAAAGGGTTTAGATCAGACTTGTGCAGGAAACAGCGGCTTCCTGCACAAGTTACAACAGGTTTCCATGATCAAACGGGTCCATTTTTCTGCTTCTTTTCTTCCGTATATGCTGGTGCTGCCCCAGGTACTCATCACCTGGTGTTTTTTATCTGGCCGGCATCCCAGGCAGTGTTCCAGTCTTTTTACAGGAAGATCCCTTTGGTTTGAAAAACCGAGTTCGTGTTTCTGGAAAATTACCATGATTGTTCCAGGACCCGGATTACCGGGGCCAGTTTTTTTAGAACCATGGTGTTTTCCTTTTCACCACACTTTATCCATGGGATCAGCCTTGATTCTGGCGGCACGGGTGGACCGGGTCATCAAATTCCGCACGGTGTACCGGACCTTCTGATCTGGCCCTATGCTGTGGCACCGGTGGTGGCCGGAGCCCTGTGGATGTTCATGTTTGATCCCACCCTGGGGATAGTGGCTTATTTTTTACAGTTTGCAGGCGTTGACTGGAACCACCGTACAGTCTGCAACCACGCCATGATGCTCATCATCCTGGCCGCCTCAGAAACAGATCTCCTATAATTTTTGTTTTTCATTGCCGGTAGTGCAGTGCAAGGCCATTCCCGGTCCCTGATAGAAGCGGCAGCCATGGACGGGCAGGCCTGTTCCGAAGGTTCTGGACCATTGTGTCTCTTTGCTGTCCCCCACCACCTTTTTTGCTGGTGGTGAACATGGTATATGCGTTTTTCGACACCTCGGCATTGTTCATGCCGTGACGTGCTGAGCGCCGTCCCAGGCCACCCAGATTCTGGTGTACAAGGTTTACAATGATGGATTCATCGGCCTGACCTGGGGATCGGCTGCCCAGTCCGTGATTCTCATGGCCATTGTCATCGGGTTCACCGTCATCCAGTTCAAGTATATTGAACGCCGCGTGATTTACTGAGGCATCGGATATGGTTGAAGAAAAATCTTTTCCTATTACCTGAACCACCTGATCAATATTATCGGCATCCTGGTCATCGGCTTTCCTTTGTGGATCACCTTTGTGGCGGCCAGCCACGACATGGTCCGCATGGCCCAGGCCCCGCTGCCCCGTGGCCCGGGGGACCGGTTTGAAAACATGGCCCAGGCCCTGTTCCAGGGCGTAGGAAATGCCCGGGAACAGCCGGTATGGATAATGCTGTTCAACAGCCTGATTATGGCCCCTGTCCATTGCATTCGGAAAATTCATATCTCCGTTTTATCCGCGTTTGCCATTGTGTATTTTGATTTTCGGTTCCGGATGTTTTTTTTCTGGATGATCTTCATTACCCTGATGCTGCCGGTGGAAGTGATTCTTCCCGACCTTGAAGTGGTGGCCAACCTTGGGGATGCTCAACACCCGCCTGGGACTGAGTGTGCCCTTATTGCCTCGGCCACAGCCACCTCTGATGGTTCCGTCAGGTGTTTTTAACTGTGCCGGATGAACTGCTTGAGGCGGCCCGCATGGACGGTGCAGGGCCGTTGCGGTTTTTTCAAAGATATTCTGCTTCCTTTGTCCCGCACCAATATTGCAGCCCTGTTTGTGATTCTGTTCATCTACGGCTGAAACCAGTATCTGTGGCCGCTGCTCATCACCACGGACAAGGATGTACACCATTGTCATGGGCATCAAGCAGATGCTGGAGGCGGTGGAAGAAGCCCCGGAATGGCATCTGATCACCGCCACCACCCTTGCTGGCCCAGCTGCCGCCGGTGCTGGTGGTAGGGATGCAGCATTTGTTTGTCAAAGGATTGACCGAAACGGAGAAATAATATGGCGGAACTGACCCTGACACAAATCACAAAGAAATTTGGCAGCACCCAGGTGATTCATGCCATGGACATCCATATCCAGGACGGCGAATTTCTGGTGGTGGTGGGCCCGTCCGGCTGCGGCAAATCCACCCTGCTGCGGATGATCGCGGGCCTTGAGCAGGTATCCGGCGGAAAAATCCGCATCAACGGTCATACTGTCAACAACATCGAACCCAAAGACCGGGATATCGCCATGGTGTTCCAGAACTATGCCCTGTATCCCCACATGAGTGTGTTCAACAACATGGCCTACGGCCTGAAACTGCGGAAAATCTCCAAGGTTCAGATTCGGGACCAGGTGGACCGTGCGGCCCGGCTGTTGCAGCTGGATGAACTGCTTGCCTGGCAAGCTGCGGAACTGTCCGGGGACAGCGCCAGCGGGTAGCCATGGGCCGGGCCATCGTGCGCAACCTTCCAGGTTTCGTTTGACGAACCCTTGTCCAACCTGGATGCCAAACTCCGGTCATCCATGCGGGTGGAACTGAAGAAACTGCATGGGTTCTGAAAACCACACATGATCTATGTGACCCATGACCAGGTGGAAGCCATGACCCTTGCGGACTGGATACTGGTCATGAACCAGGGCCGGATCGAACAGCTTCGCACGCCGGAACAGGTTTTTTTCATCCGAGACCCTGTTTACGGCACGATTTATCGGATCTCCTGAAATCAACCTGTTGGCATGTGACCTCACCAGAACTCCTCTGCTGTTCCATGATCTGGAGGAACCGCACCAGAACCGGGGTCGGATCGGTGCGGGCCCGGAGGACGGCACAGCTGGGCCTGCCCTCCTGAACCGCCTGTAACCGGTCCCCGTGTGTGCGGTATCCGGCCGGAGCACCTGTTTGTCGTGGACGGGTCTGTGACACCGGATGTGCGGCTTTCCGCGGGATCGATCTGAAAGAAAGCCTGGGTTCAGGATACCTCTGTACCATATCCAGTACGGTCCCCGCCGGCAGCCGTTGATTATCCGGAGTGGAAAACACGCAGGCCTGTCTCCGGGGAGAACGGGTGGAACTGGGATTTTTATGGGAACATTGTCATTTTTTCGATCCGGAAACCGGGAAACGCATTGCTGTCCCCATATCCCGGACCTGAAAGGGTCAACTTCATGCAATACCCAGAAAACCGGAAGCAACCGTTCTATGGATATCATGTGACGGTTTCGATCCAGTCCACTTGATGAACTGCCGTTATCGTTTTGCAGCTGTTTTGAATATGGCGCCATGATCCCTTCTGCCTATGGCAATCACGACGATGACGATTTCATTTTTCCTGACTTCTTACACCAGCCGGTATCCGGCGTTTCGCAGTTTGATTTTATACCGGTTATCGCTTCCGCAAAAAACGGGCGGTTGGCAGGCAAGGGCAATCAAGCATCGACAGTAATTTTTTTGAACTGCGACCGGAGATGGTCATCTAGTTTCCGCCATTCCTTATGGGCCTGTTTTTTGAATTTCAGTTTATAAGTCATCCAGATCCACTTCGATTTCCGGCTGATCTTTGCGCGAATCGGCCTTGGTGCTGGTGATCCAGGCCCCGAGCAAAGATCCGCCCGGGTACAAAAGCAGGCGACCCAAACACCAGAGACCGGTCAGGTGCTGGCACGGTTTTTGACCCAGTAACCAAGACTGCTTGTCGTATTGATTAATTCACTCAACATTATCCCCTATTGATGATGGAAAAAGATATGTCTGAATCTGTCGGATAAAGTGGTGGCACCTTGAAGGTACTCATCAATTGCGGAGATATCAGGTGTCACCAAATCCACGTAATCAAATTCTTGCCGATATTCAAAAACCATATTGTAGAGCTTTCCAGCCTCAACTGGAAAAAATACGGTTTTGATATACCACGATTAAAATGGCTCCCTTGATTTGTCCATGTTTTGAAAATGCTACGTCATCACGTGCCAACAATGCCTGAACAGCATAAAACATGGCGTAATAGATGCGATTCATCGACGGGATAAGCATGGTATTCTCAATAATGTAACAGTCGAGCCGCCTGCAAAGATTCTTCTGCCCGTTCCAGTCGATAAATAACAATCGGATGATGTCCTGAGACGTCATATTCTTAACCCTTCATGAAGAATATTGCGGTAAATTGGCAAGTATTCCGCATGTGTCTTGACGATGGAATCGGAGAGAGATGATATCAATCAGGCAGTCATATTTAAGTTCAAAATCATAAACTATATTGTATACATCCTGCTCAATATCCTTCGTGAGGTCAGATTTGAAGAAAATGTCAATATCGGAAATCTTTAGTGACATCTCCCGCGCATTTGAGCCAGCCAGCCGCATGTCGCTCAATACCGTATATTTTTGCAGCGACAATCTGTTTTAGCTCAGATAAAATGGCGGTCATATGTGGAGAGATCATTTGTCATGTCTCCTTCCAAATTTATATCTTCAATCTACTTATATGCTGGGAATTTTACCAATTAAAACAGTACACCATATTGCGGGGATGACGTCAATCTTTTCCGGAGAAATACCAGATCATACAGTGCCTGCCTTTTCCGGAAAGGTGTGACCAGGCTCACGGCGATTCGTCCGGCCGAAACCGGCCCATAAGACCGCCGATGATGATGATGCCGCCCACAATGTCGGTGATGGGTGCCACCAGCACCAGGCCGATACTGCCCACCAGGGTCCGCATGATCTCGGCGGCCCAGGACAAACCCGGCCTTTGGAAGAACTGGCTGAGGAAGGCGGAGTGACCAATAGTTTCTTAAACCGGGTTCATTCGGCCAGCTGCCGAGGGCATGGATCTTTTGCAATTTGCTGTAGATCCATGAAGAAGGTGAAAACTTCTTTAGGAAAATTACGCTTTCATACTATTTTCATGCATTCCTAATGCCATGTAAACACGGCTACCATATGTTTGCGTTCATTGAAACCAAATTTTTACAATCAAGGAATAGGCTGAATCATGGCACTAAAAAAATACCGTCTTTTTTTGACAGCAAAATACCTGCTCCATCGGTTTCTGCTCAAAAAAAATCATGGGTGTCCGTGGGCATGAAGATAATGGCGGGGGTCGGGCTGGTCACAAACTGCTGCATCGTGCTTTTAATCTATGTCAATTATCAGGCGTTCTCCCAGGTTACTGCACAAACCGATGCCCTTTTACAGGCAAGTGACAGCATGCATGCCGACTTACGCAATAATATTTTTGAGCTGCAGGAAAAATATCTGGAAATACCCAAACTTCTGGAGGTGAATGCCGGACAGAAGATTCTTGCCTGGATAAAGGAAAATTTTACCATCGCCAAAGAAGAAAAGATCACGGGAAGAGACAACTACAGACAATTCTATAATCGCCGGCAGCGCCGGGATATCTCAAAGGGCCTGGTGGTTGTGCAGGAAAAAAAGGGGCAGATCCTTGTCTCCAAAGGCATTCTGGATCAAAACAAGGTGTTTATGGATGCGGTTCATCACCTCTGGCTGCTGTCGGATACGCCTGCAGCTGATGCTGCCGCCATTGATGAGTATATTTTGGCTGTGGTTCAGAAGGCATCCAGTGCCGATGCATTGCAAACGCTTGTTTTGCAGCTCAACAGCCGGCTGGCTGATGAGGCCATCGCAGCAGAAACCACCAGAAACGCAATTTTGTACAATGTGGAGTCATTGGAAAAAAAGAAAGCTGCCTTAAATGCCCTGCACAAAGAAAAAAAACAGACCGTTTTATTCATTGCCCTGGCAGCCATCCTGACCAATCTTGTCCTGCTCTATTTTATGGTATGGTTCATTGTGGAACGGCCGCTTAAAAAACTGACCCTTTCCATAGACCGCATTAATAACGGCGAGGGTATTACGGTTCCCTATCTGAAACGAACGGATCGCATCGGTGTCCTGGCTTCTGCCGTAAACACATTTCAGTCTGTGCTTACCCGGTTGAAAAAAGAAGACCAGCGGAAGAAAAAAGAACGTCGGGTCATAGGCGATCTTGTGAAAGACATGTCCGGCATGATTGGGGAGATACGGCAGAAAGCTGATGCAATGAAAGGCAGCGCCGGTGAATTACATGCTGTGGCAGAAAACACAAAAAACCAGACCAGCAGTGTCCATGCCTCTGCACTGCGTACGGTGGAACAGACAGCCGATGTGGCCAATGCCGCCAGGCAGCTGCAGTCGGCTGTGGAAAGTATCAGTGGACAGGTTTCCAATCAGACCCGTCTGGTCACGGATATCACTTCGGTCACCCATGCTTCCAGAAAAGATATGGACCACCTGCGACGGGCATCGGAAGAAATTAATGAAATTGTCAATATAGTAAAACATATCTCCCGGGAAACCAAGCTTCTTGCCCTCAATGCCCGGATCGAAGCGGCCCGTTCAGGGACTGCGGGTAAAGGTTTTGCCGTTGTGGCCCGGGAAGTCAGGGAGCTGTCCCTGCAAACCGAGGCCGCCAATCAGGATATTGGCATGAAAATTGATTCTATCCAGGGTGCCTGCCAGGCCTTGATTGCCAATACCCAGCGCATTGAAAGCAGGGTTGGATACCTCACAGAAACCAGCCACCAGATCTCTTCGGCTGTTGAAGAACAACGGACAGGCATTGCAGATATTGCCGGAAATGCCCATGCCACCACTTCTGAAATCAAGAATGTTTCATCCCGGATCTGCGGTGTTGAATCAGCTGCACAGACCACCAGCCAGTTTGCCGGCGCTGTGGAGATGCATTCTGAACAGATCGCAGACCACCTCTCTCTTGTGCTGGCTGAAATACAGGAACAGCTGTCAGGCCTTGGATTTTCCGATGTTGCATATCCGCCTGTGCAAAGCAAAAAAAGAATTCCCTCTGAAACCAAAACATTGGCTGCAGCATGATTTTTTTTGTCAATGAAACTGAGATTGTTTTGTCAAGGGGGGATACTCAGTATTTTTTGATAAAGGCTTCCACATCATACAGGTCTTTAAACCCCTGTTCCAGTTTTTGACGGGGCCAGTCCCAGAAGCGGATCTCCAGGAGCCGGTCGATTATTTCGTCGGGAAACCGTTTTTTGACGGGTTTTGCAGGCGAACCGGCTGCAATCTCATAGGGGCCAACCGGATGGGTGCGGGTGACCACAGAGCCGGCAGCTACCACAGCCCCGTCGGCAATGACAGCCCCGGGCATTACGTAGACCCCGTGCCCCAGCCAGACATCATGGCCGATGGTCACGGCATCCTGTTTGCGCCATGCAAAAAACGCGTCATCATCCTGGTCTGCAAACCCGTACTGCCGGCACCGGTAGGTGCAGTGGCTCTGGGTGACCCGCTGATAGGGATGGTTGCCCGGATTGATCACGCAATGGGAGGCAATGGAGGAAAATTTGCCGATATCGCACCAGATGGCCCGGACACTGGTGGACAGATAGGAATAGTCCCCCAGGGAGATTTCATTGCAGAAGCACCCGGCCTCCACTTCCGTGTATTCTCCGAACCGGGAGCGGATCACCGTGGATGATTCATGGATCAGCGGATGGGGGAACAGCTTTTTTTCCGTCAGTTCATTATTGGCGGCCAGATGGGTGATGTCGTGCATGGCACCGGTCCTTTCGGCTGAAAAATGATAGGGTCACAGTTCCGAAAAATTATCCGGCATTTGTGTTGGGACAGGGTTAACTTTGCCGGTGGATGCAACAAAGGTCAGATATTCCGCTGCTGAGGAGCGGACAATGGCAGTCTCTCAGGCGGCAGATTCTGTTCGATATCCCATCCGGGGAAATATCAGCACAGCTGGGTGACAACTGAGTGCCCGTGCCAGAACCTTTGCTCTTTCCACACCCAGTTGAACTCTGTCGTTTCAATGGCCGAGAGGGCTGACTGGAGGAATTCCCGGTCATTCTGGAAAGTTCATTTTGACTGAGTTCCCTGCATCTGTCGTATGATTTTAACAGATTCTCCCACAGACACATCAATACATGTTTAGTGGCCTTTGAATATTCTTTCTTCATATTACGAAGCCCCTGGGGACCGGAAATAGTGACGATATCCTTCCATTTTTCGTACCGTTTCAACACATCTTTTGGAATGCTATCGAGTTGTTTTGAAACACGTCTGTTCATAAACTGTCCACATTAACAAAATTAAAACATACCATAAAATGGTATGTCAATTCAATTTAAAATCCCGTCCTCTTTCATATAGCTTATCTGGAGGAAAACACCATGTGGTGGAAACAATGGATGATACGCTTTATCCGAGCTGTATCATGGGGATTTTGCAAGATGCAGTGCCCTTTCTGACAGGTTTTGGGCCAGGCCGATTCCAAACAGTATCTTACCGGCAGGAAAGTCCTGGTTGTTTGTTGTCCAGTGTGTGGCACTGGCCATACCGGTAATCGACTGTTTGGCTTTTTTTTTTCAGACGGGCAAGAATGTTGGCGGTATCTCGACAGTCAGATGGGTTTTGCTCCCCGCCGGCAGTTCCAGAATGGCCACGCTTACCGTCATCAGGGGCAGTTCAAAACAGATATCTGCCGGGGCCTGCCCCTGCCGGATTAGCAGCTCTAAGGTGCGGTCAAGCAGGTGGTTCACTGGTGATCGGGATATCCGATGATCCAGATGATAAAATAATTTGAAAGGGTGTGTCCGCTTGAACCGAAAAATGCTGTGAAAATCATTTCTACTCCTTTAGAAACCGGGTGGTTTATATTATTTAAGGATACAGCATGAACCCTTTAAAGCGGTAAGAAATCTGCGGATGCGGTATATTGTCGGGTTGAGCGCCATTGCCCTGCTGGCCACCGCATCCTTTGTTACCATGCAGAACGTTATATCCAAACAGCGGGGTTTTCCAGTTCGGTGATCATTATCATCAGGCAGGGCTTGCCAACCGCACGTCTACTTGTAGCAGCCTGATTTGGTGACCACTGACGATGAAACCGAGTTCAACATGGCCCGGGCCCAGGTGGGCCGTTCCATCAGCAAAATGAGAGATGCCCACAAAAGACAGGTGACGGCGATCCGGAAAACGGTATTCCACAGGTGACCAATGACAACCTGAAAATGATTTTTCAAGATCTGTCCGCGGGGCTGGATCGTGCCATCGAAAGATTTTTGACCCATGCCAATGATGTACCTTTCACATTATGAAGAACTCAATACAAAAATTTTTCCTACATTCATCTCACCACCTATGGCCCCCATGCTGGAGCCCATGCTGGATGCAGCGGTGGACGAATACGCCAGAAGATCGGCCGGGCCATGATACGAAAATCGAACGTCTGGAAAAACCCTGCTCCTGATCTCCAACTCTTTCATGCTGCTGCTGGAGGCGGGATTGATTTTTTATCCGTTAGAAAGGCATATCCGAAAGACCATCGATTCTTTGCAAACCAGCAGTTGCCTCATTGACCCGAATCCGCGAGACGCCTGGTGGCGGCCCAGAAACTGGCCCTGTATGATGGGCTGACCGCAACTGGTCAACCGCCGCCTTCTCGGGGACCGCCTGGGGGAGATGAATTCGTCGTACTGCTGGATGGAAAGTTGGGATTTGTCAGCCTGGATACCAGCGAATCTAAAGCGGCCCTGGATCTGGCTGAAAAAATTCGGTTTCCTCAACCGTCCCTTTGTACTGGCAATGAACAACATCTGTGCCATGCCAGTGCCAGCATTGGGGTCGAAATTTTCAAGGGATCGATCACACGGCCAGTGAACTGCTCAAACGGGCTGGATGCGCCATATGTACGAGGCCAAAGATCTGGGACGGAAACCGTCTGCCTGTTCAGTAAAAGCGGCAGGCGGCTGTCAACCGCAAAACCGCCATGGCCTATGATCTGAAAAAAAAAAAGCCCTGGCCAATGAGGAGTTGTGTCTGTAAATTTGCAGCCCCAGGTCCCGGGGTCGGGAAACCATCTAGGTGCCGAGGCACTGCTGCGCTGGCTGCCCCGGTAAAAAAGAGCGACATACAGCAGGAAAACGAAACACAACCGCCTCCTGCGGCAGCGGAACCATTATGGTAGTGGACGATGAAGAATCCATCCGAAATCTTTTCAAGAACCGCTTGAAGAATGCGGTTATACGGTTCATCTGTTCACAACGGCCGGGATGCACTGGCAGCATTTGAAAATAGCCCCCGCGCATATGATCTCATCATCACAGACATGACAATGCCGGGCATCACTGAGATGAGCTGGCCCGGAAAATCATGGCATTGCAACCGGATATCCTGATTTTCTGTGTACGGGGTTCAGCGAACGCATGACGGAAACCCAGGCAATGGATATGGAATCAAACAGTTCTTCCAAAAGCCGGTCGACATCCGGAAGCTGATCAGTGCCGTGGATCAGAGCCTTACCCATCCGGCACATGAGGACGGCTCGCATGTCCGTTGACCTGCACAAGTGACACCCATGGCATGCACTCCACCTATTCCGACGCCATCGCCGCATGGCTGAGGCTGCTTTTGAAAAGAGATGACAACCATTGCCATCACGGACCATGTGCTTTGCCCTTTACACCCGGTATGCCATGAAAATGGCGCAGATGGCTGCATACCGCAAAAAGAGATCACACGGGTAAAGCGGTCATATGAAGACAGAATGGCCGTAAAAACCGGTCTGGAGATCGAATATAACCCCGGTCACAAAGACTGGCTTGCTTCCATCGCATCCATGGACTGGGATATCACCATTGCCTCCGTCCATACCCCGGCCCTGGTTCAGGTGAAGGAGTATGCATAGCCCCGTTATTTTATTCAGTTGTTGAACAAGCCCACCTGGGTAGAATGATGGACATGTCTCCTGCTGACTGCTGCAGAGTGCAGCCGTTCATTTTTTATTGTTTCAAACCGGTTATGGTCTCAAGCCGGGTCAATCTTTTTTTTTCCTTCTTCAAAGAAAACCCCATTCAAATTCCTTCTTCCTGAAACCGCCATAAATTCAGCATTTAAGACCCTCAGAATACCAGCATGGGCACCACAGTACCACTGCCCTTTGGTCAACCCAGTGGACTGTTTGATGCATTAAAAGGGACTGTCTGGCCGTGGTCTGCTTGGATGGTCTGAATGATAAAGCCAGGGAGAATTTCTTAGGTATTTTCACCTATGGCGGTTAGGATTTTTTCTAATTGACATACAGGTATTTCATTGATATGGCTTTCATGATATCGAGACTATGGTTGAGTTTTTTTATGGAATCATGATTGTTGCAATATCTGCAACAGTTAGCCTTTCCTAATAGTGAACACTGGAAAACCAAATCATGTGGGCCCAAAATTCTTATTTTCATACCCCACAATCACACCATTATTGTTGACCTTGGCATTACTCTTTCTCCCTTGTATGATCATTCGAATACATGAGCATTCTGAGGTTCAGATTACAATTATTTTTGGGTAAGGAAGTTGTTGAAAATTGAGGATTATTGATTTGCTTAACATAATTTTCAGATATTTGATTTGCAAACAAATGTGATTATACTTTTCATAGCAGGCCTATAAAAAAGGTTCTGGGAAGAATTTAAAAATGAATCATAGTATAGACTTTATTGACTGCAATATCGTTATTGTTGCTAATACGTTCAACGTAAATATATTGAACCCAGTCTGGATGTATAAAAATACAATTTTTTCTGAAAAAGAATTGCAAGGAGCAACGTGCTTGCCTGTGGTTGTAGAGGTACGATCAGATAATTTTAGACTGCATATTATTCCTGACCGGCTACAATTTTCAATAGACACAAACAGTAAAAAATCCCAAAACTTATAACTCAAGTTTCGCACCCCTGAAATGGTGTGAATCCAGACAGGGCTTGGTCCAAAGTTCAAGATAGGCCTGAAAATCCTCTTGAATATTTGGGAAGAGGTCAAAGATCTGAAAAACTGACATGAAAAAGGCCTCGGAAAACTCCCACAATCAAAGCTAAGTAGCTTTACGGCAGCGTCGTCGACTAAACTTTCGAAAAGCCGCCCATGGTTGAATAGTTCTCGGCAACGTTGAGGTAGTTCAGGATGCTGTATCTCAGAAAACTCCTCAAGGTGGGACGAATTTACCTGCCGTTGAAATCATTGGATTGGTCTTTACCAAGGCCGAGCATCTGTTTGCATTCTTTGAAACATACTTCGATTGGCCATCGTTTGATGTATTTTTAATGATTGAAGATGAATGCAATTTGGATTTGTACAAAGGAATGCTACCCAAGCGGGTTCTTTTTTTTCTTTTTCCGACCATTTACCGGTTCTAATTCAGGCTCTTGATAGCCTTTGGAAAACAGGATTACCACCTCGGCTCATCACAATCTGGCAGAGTTACTTTGACCCTTTCTAGCAGTAAGCCTGTACGAACATCTTTTCTGAAATCATTTCGAATTTCCTGATATAGTTCGGAAAGTTTGTATCAGCCATTATATAAATAGTGAACATTGCTGCTTTTAAGCCGACAGACAACATGGATATCTCGATGGATGTTTCGAATTGGATTGAATGACCCAAGGCCAGAGTACCAACTGTCGAATAGTACATAGCCAGGACAAATGCCGCCTTTCACGGCCCTGCTTATCATGGACAAGGCTAATTCCAGTTTGGTGCGATGCTTGGTTTTCATAGCTGCGGAGACCACTACTACTTCTTGGATCTCCTGATTTTTTCGGGTGTTTTGGCATGCCGTTTGTTGTTGAAAAAATAGGCATGGTCAAGAGGGTAAAAGCTGCCTGTAAAAAGGCCCAGGGTAACAATGCAGGAACCCCAACACCGACCTGCCAAGATTATGATCATGGAGATACGTGACATTTTCATCTTTTTGCCAGTTTTTGAGAATGGTGTCGTCAATTCACAAAGCATAGATCTTTTTGAGGGAGTTTATGGAGCCTCTCATGGAAAATTTCATGGTTAATGCTGTCTGAGTGAATGCCCGCCACCGATAGTATGTGTTCTTTTTGAACCGATAATAGGTGTCCTTTTCTGCAACAGACCACCGTTGCCACTGTTTCCGGCAATAAGAGTGGACAGTCTTGAGTTGTAGTAACGGCAACATGAAACAATATGAACAGGAGATGCGCAGAGGATACCCCTCTTGCTTTTTAATGTTTCAGGCGACAGAGACAGGCTTTCACTTTCAAAGACTTAAAGACGCTATCAATTTTTCGAATCAAAAACATTTGGCCATTTTTCAGATAAACTGATTTCTCCTTTAAAATTTTGGCAATTTCTGGTAAACATAATTTTAAGGGCTCCTTTGTGTAGTTTGTGTTTGAATTCAGTAGCTTATACATACCACTATTAGGAGCCCTTTTCTGTTTAAAAAACTAGCAAATTTTAAGAAATTTTTAGCCATCAATCACCCCGAAGGGGTGAAACTTGAGTTATAATATCAAAAATTGGTCGACTTATTGAACTTTTACCCTCACACACCATTTACCGCAGTTTGATTAAATTTCACATATCATGTAACCCCATCTGATAAAGATATTTATAAATTGGACCCGATCATTATTTTGTAATGAACAATCCAAATTGTTCAAGGATCTTGAAGAGAAGGATGCGATTCGGTACTTATTTTAGTAGAAATATCTTAGGTACAAGATTTAAACTTGACGCGAAACCTATCACCGTAACGATGCAGAATCAGAAAAGAAAATGATTCAATTCGTTTATAATTTTAATTTAAACCTTGGTCAAAATGATGATTATCAAGCTATTATTGATCTGTTCAACAAATGGGATGAGGCAAAGAGAGAAGCCGAGAATTAACGGATAGAATAAACTCAAAGGGATTGATATGACCGAAACAGGAAACAAATAGTGCCACCAATATAGCTTATCTGGAAAGGACTGAAACCAATAATAGCGAAGTAGACACGCATCAGCTCCAGTGTTTACTGAAGAAGAGTTGCAACCGCAATAGAATTAGATAAAATTACTTCCACATATTGCTACCTATATCGAAAAGCTTAATTCACCCAAACTACCTAAAATGAAGCTATCGTTATAAAAACTAAACATGTTGGAAACAAAAGCGGTTGCGCAATCCTTTAGGCGTGATAATTGAGGAAGATGATGAAGGTTTCATCGCAAGAGCCGTCGACTTACCTTGTTTGTTATGGTGATGATAGGATTGAAGCAATAGATGCCCTTAAGTTTGAATTGAATCTTTATACTTTGAGCTGATGGAAGATGATAATTTTTCTGAAGAGTGGTTATGTTAAGAAATTTCAAAAGATTCTGTGATTGCTTCCTGATTATGAAAAATGCCCAATTCAATGTAAGAGATGTTAAAAAAGTCGGGGAAAAGAAACTTCATATTGAATTTAAGAGTGGTAAAGAATTCATTTATTGGTTCAGTTAACGGTATAAAAACAAAAGGATAACAATCCCGAAAGGTCGAAAAATATTCCAAGAGGTACATATTATTCAATGGGCAAGGCAGTTGGGCTTATCAGCTTCAGAGTTCGATCAATTATTGGAATGCCCTTTAACAAAAGTAAAATATGAAAAATTATATCCAAGTAATCCATTCCATCTACATGGAGAATCATCGCCTAATTTATGTGCCATAGTTGAACTAAGTATAATTATCTTTACAGAAATTTTGCTTGGGACGTATGTGTAAAAATACCTGTAATGATCATTAAATATCCTGAGTAGAAATAATCTGATTTTGAGTAAATTTTCAAGAAAAGTAGAACCCACAATCTGTCTATTAATGCTGCCTTTCTCGACATATTGAAAAAAGTAGGACTGGAAGAGGTGGGGGTGGAGTTGCACATAATTATCCGAAATGTAAGTATTCACGGCACTGAAAACTGAGGATACCGATATAACCATTGATTTTGTTACACGCTTTTTGAAATGGCCGAGCCGAAAAAAACCTTTTCAGCCCGGCCAAATGGAATTACCCATGCAAATTGTCAATCCACCGCATGGCCTCAGCATCATTGATCTTACCCAGATACTCTTGAGTTCTCAGCAGCCGCTTAATGACGGGGGCTTCAATAATTCCTTTTTTCATGTGTGCAAAACCCCAAGGCACCCTGTTAATTAAATGCGCTTTGGAAGGTCTTTGAAAAGGATAAATTAAGGCTTCTCACAGATTTTTCCAACGGAAAAAAACGTCTTCCAACGATAACCTGGCACTTTCAATTGTTGCAAAGCAGATTGTTTTCATCAAAATCTACTTTTGCTTCCGACATCATCAAGTAAGGCTTCAAGGTTCACAGGGAGACGGTTAAGTCTTTCTGTTAAATCGGGTGTAATTCCCGGCAAACGGACTACGGATTCTTTGATTGTGAATTAGGATTCATACAGCCCTCCAATTTTTCAGCCCACTGATTTTTTGAAAAACATTTGCATAAAAATGGAAATTGTCAATAGCATCAAATACCGATTTCCATGGATCTCTAAAGTACGGGCACGACACCCGAACTTAAAACCTGAGAAATCGGGCTGTGCCGAATCCACCGGCAAAGCCGAGGACCAGGGCCAGGGCAATTTTAACCACAGGGATTGCCATTTTCTTTTTTTTCCGGGGAATTGGTTTCTTTGCAGAAGGATCTTTTATGGTATCTTTTAATGTTCGTCGTACAGCTGACATGGTCACCTCTCAGGTAAAATCGGACAAAATTTCATTTGCAAGCGCTTTGAATTCCGCGGCAGACTTGGAGTTTGGAGAAAATTCGGTCAGAGTCTGGCCCGATATCATGGCCTCTACTGCGGCAATTTTCTGGGTAATCTCGGTTTTGCAGACCTTGAAAGGATAGGCTTTAAGCCCTGGATCATTCCGGCCAGATTTACGGCCAGCGTGGTCTTACCCACTCCTCCCTTCTGGTTGACGATGCTGATGATCATACTGTTCTTTTACGTTTCATGTTGATCCGCTGGTGCCAGAGGGAAAATCCCACAAGGGCCAGTCCGGCCCAGGGATGGATAAAGCGCGCCAGTTTTCCCCTGGCAAATCCAGAAAAAACAGCAGTACCCATCAAATTAACCGACCGTACAATCCAAACAGGTCATCCATGTTTTTTTCTATGGAAAAACGGTCCACCATCCGCTGGTGCCGTCTTTTCCGGGCATCCGGCCCTTCCTTGAGCCCGATGATTTCCAGGACGGCCTGGGTCAGGTGTGCCGGATCTTCATTTGAGGCCATTATCAGTGGCGTTTCGCCTTCCACTGTTTCGTCCATGCCGCCGTCCTTCACAGCCAAAACTCTTGTGCCGCAAGCCTGGGCCTCCACCGACACCAGGCCGAAGGTTTCCCATGTGCCCGGATTCACAAACAGATCGGCTGCGCTATAATAGTCCGCCAGGCGGTCGGGATTTTGACAAAAGGGCAGCAGCGTGACATCCTTCCGGGTTTCTGAAGCCTTTTTAATGCGGGCTTTTTTTTCACCGTCCCCCATTATGATAAGATGGATGCCCGCATGTGTTTCTGCCAGCTTCTCCATCATGGCCACAAGATTGGGGATGTTTTTCATTCCGGCAAATCGTCCGGCATATATGATCAAAAAGTATCCGGTGCCAGGCCGTGCTGGGAGAGAATCTTCCTGCGGCTGTTTTCCTGCCTGATGCGTTCTTTATCTCCGGGCACGATAAGCATATGGCCCAGTTTTTCACGGGTGGACACATAGTCCATCTTGTGCTGGATATATCTTTTCACACCCCCGGATACCGGGCCCCAGGCCTGCACCACATCACATATGAACATGGACCGGTCATTTTTCATTTTAGTTTCCCTGGATCTGTGGGATTGCACAGATCCTGTTCATCATACAGCCGCCTGCTGTCCAGAAGAAACCTTGCCTGCAGTGCCGCCCGCCAGGCATTGACTGATCACTGCTTTTTGAAAAACCGCATTATCCGTTTCTAAACGACTGGATTGCTGATACCATGCCGGCAAACCGGTCCGCCAGGTTTTCATATTCTGATATATGCGCATCAATACTGTCCTGAAGGGCTTTGAGATTCGGTGATTTCAACAGCAGTTTCTCTTTCTGGACCACTGCATCAGAGATCATTTTATCGATATCAACATCTTTTGCATTATAATAATTTGTGATACGTGATGTTTTCATGGCAGAATCAACCTTTTTCTTTGGTGACCGGTTATATGCGGAACTTTCCCTGGGCTTGTTTCAACTCTTCCATAAGGCTGGATAACTCGCCTGCACGATCATTTACCTGCCTGCTGCCGGTAATGAGTGCTTCGGCATCCTGGCTTACTTCCGTTATTTTCCGGGTGACATCACCGGTCACTGCAGACATCTGGGACATGTTGTCGTTTACCTCATTTACTCCGGATGCAGCTTTGCCAATATTGTCTGAAATTTCCTGTGTCGTTGCCGACTGTTCTTCAATAGCCGAGGCCACCTGGGTCATGATGTGATTGATATCGTTAATGACCCCCACAATTTTTTCTATGGCATTGACGGAATCAGTTGTGGTCACCTGAGCCCCAGCTATTTTTCTGCTGATTTCGTTGGTGGCATCTGCCGTCTGCCGGGCGAGGTTTTTGATTTCACCGGCAACCACAGCGAATCCCTTGCCTGCTTCGCCTGCCCGGGCCGCTCTTCGATAGTGGCATTCAATGCCAGATAATCCGTTCTGATATTTGTCCAGCCTTCGGGTGACTTTGCTGATATCCTTGGCTGCTTCCCAGCTGGTAGACTTTTTCAGTTGCAGTTCCGGCTGTCTGAACCGCTGTCTGCGTGACGTCATTTCCTTGAAGAATTGAAAATGGCTATTCCCCTGATAGTGGCTGTCATTTCGGTTGCAGAGGCAATGGTCTGGATAATGGCGGCTGTCTCCTCCAGGGCCGAAGATACGTTGTCCATGTTTCCATTCATCTGCTCTGCCGTTGCAGCAACAGCTCTGGGAGTTTTCAGCTGTATTTTCCGTGTACTGGCCGTCATCTGCTTCGAAACGTTGGAAAGATCAAGCGATGACAGTCTGATGCTGCCGGTCATTTCAGACAACAATTTCCGGGTATTGGTCATGAGAATGTCAAACATGTGGGCCAGATCACCGATTTCATCGGACCGTTTGAGAAATTTCTCAGGCACATCATTGGAATAGTCCCTTCAGCGAGAAGACCGGTGAACCGCACACAAGCCTTGATAGGGAGCACAATATTCCGGACATCAAAATCGGCCAGGAAGATGCCGGCCATAAGGCAGATCACCGAAGTCACTGCTATATTAAACCGCATAGCCTGCTTTTTGAAATACGTCTGCCTTATGAGCCCCGACAGCGATGGACCATTTTGTGTCGGAAATGGGGGAAAATCCGAAACACCGATCCGATCCCATAAATGGATATTCATCAAATCCGGCTTCTCCCCGATCATTTTTTTGAACATATCGGCCAAGAGAGTAAATTGTAAGTCTGTTTCAGCCTCTTGTATAAAATTTCTCTGATTGAATACAAATTCCCTTTTTTCATGGGCGATTAACGTCCCGGTTTCATCAATGATATAGGAATATCCTTTTTCCATATTTTATCGGTGCGATGCCTCTGTTGAGCCACTTCGTCAAGACGGCGAACAGAACAGCTTTCGGCTTTCCGTCATCTCCATTAATTGGGGTGGCAACCATCATTACCGGATTTCCGTCACCCGTGAGATAATGATATTGGAGAAATTTGCTTTTTCCATTCTTTGCCGTTTGTATATATTCCCGGTCTCCCAGGAATATGGTCTTTCCATCCGGGTACCGGGCATTGCCGTCCAGGCTATAGATGCCCATACCCAGAAAAATCCGGACCTCCAGTGTTTCAGATTCAAGAACCCGTTTCTGGGTTTCCCAGTCCATCCCCTGAATTTCCTTGTTGCGGGCAATACCCTTCATTTCAGCCAGAAAATAATCAAGTTGTTTTCTGACAATCATTGCACCGTTGTCAGCGACCTGGGGAATATTTTCTTCTACCTGACCGTGCATGGCATCCCCTGGCCTGAACATATAGACAGGGTGCCGATAGCCGAAGAAACGGCAATCAGCAATAAAATTACACTTCCAGTCAATTTACGTCCAATCGTCACTTTGGTCCACAACTTCATACCGTTCAGCATTGACTACCCTTATTATTAATCCTTAATAATCTGAATAGATTGCAGAAATGTATCGGAAATGATGGATCACTCTCTTTACTTTCCAGGATGTCTGCCATAGGAAGCCAAAACAAAATCCTTCAGCAAAGGCAGTACCCGGCTATATAATGCGAGAAAAAGTCCCGCGACTGCAAAACCACTTTTTCAGCCCATACCAGCCAAAATCATAGAGAGAACCAATTCAATCCAAAATTTCCAAATCAAAATAGTACGCTTCACGCCTCATGTTTACTTATCAGCAGCTGATTTATCAGGCATTTAATGCAATCATGTTAGAACCCATTTTTTTTTGATTTAAAATACATTCAAAAAAAAGTCCTGTGCAAACAGGTTTTTTGTTCTGCACATTCACGGGGGAGGGGGCAAAATATTCTGAACCTGCGGGAAACATGCCTGCGGGTGTGGCGGCCGATCCCCAATGAAACAATAAAGCCGGTCAGTGCAAACCGGTTGTCATAAGTTTCTTTTATAGAAGGTGTTTTAAGCCAAGGCCTGCAAGCTTTTTGTATCCATGTTCTTCCAGTATGGTTTTAATCAGCGCATCAAATTTTTTTTTCAACAGCAGGGGTAAGAATTTCCGGATCTGAATGTCGTTCTTCTTCCTCTGAGATATCAATTAATGCGGTTTTGACTTTGAATTATAAGATCATCTGATTTTTCTTTTGATTTTTTTTGGCATTTTTAATTCCTAAACGTTTTTTATAAAATGAGAGTGACAGGAAAAAACAGGCAGGAGGCTCATACACAATAAAAATAACAGACCACCAGTGATAAAGCAATTGAAAACATATAATTAGGCGGTTATGCGGCATTAATGCGAAAATACTTTCTTTCTTGCGGCATATCTTCCCTGCCTGACGTCAGACAAGCAATTTGTCTCAGACGGAACCGGAAAAAGGGTTTTGATTTGCCGGTGCAATTCATGAAGTCAGGGGTTTTAATAAAATGCGGTTTGAACATGTTTTTAAATACAGTCCGCTATGGTGGCTGTGTTGCACGATTCATTGCGTGTTATAATTAATTATATACAAATGGTAGTGTCAAAAATTCTTTAAGAAAAGAAGTGAAAAATATGAAAGACGATTGAGTATTCCCAACAACGCAGAAAAGTACTCCCGGAGATCCTCTTGATTTTTTGTGGGTCCAAAGCATCTCGGGGTACTTTTCTGCTTATCGGCATAACGACGAGCATAGGTATCCGTCGTTTTGCAAAATAGGTTTGATCTTTGACAATCCGTTTTTGAGAGTTAAGCTGCTGCCTGCTCGAGTAAGGCGACCCATTTATCGGGCATTAAAGAGTGTTCTTTAAGTGCATCAAGCGATACCGGTGTGGCGTTTTTCAAAGAGCTGTGAGGCCTCATGAAATTATAAAAAGCCACAAAAAGCGTTGTGAGAGCCACACAGCGCCGTCAAATGTTTTAAATCCGGCCCCGGGCCTGGTGTGATATTTGTAAGTACGATTGAGGCGCTCAACCAACTGTTTGAAACTTCGGTATTCCTGCTTTGGTCATCAAGGTTTTTGAGACCGATGACTGTCCGTTTTGTCAGTTTGCTGTCATCGTTTTTGATCAAATCATTGTAGCTATGACAGCTGAATCATAAGCCGGGTTGCCGTCTGTGATCAGATCCGGATGCTTTGCCTTGTCACTGGGATTACCAAAGGTGTTATACAACAATGCCAAGGCTGGCTGCATACTCACGGTGATTGGAAATGTTATATCCACATATGGCGCGGGTTTTGAGTCAATAACAAACCAAGTGTAAGGGTCCACTTGTTATCAACAAGGATGTAAGTTTCATCAGTTGCAGATAAACCAGGAAAGCAGGACCATGTTCATCAATATATATTTGATAGATGCTGTGCAGCCAAATTGATGTAGTTCACAACGGTTTGGTGAGAAAGACTGATATCAAATATACCCTTCAGTGCATCACGGGTTACCCGGGAACTTAAACCAGGTTAATAGCGAATGTCAGAACGAGTCCCAGTGTATGGTAGTTGTTGCAGTGAATATTCCGCAGATTAGTCTTGGTATCCAGAACCGGTCTTTGTGTGACCAGGTCATCTGGGGATATGTGATACTCCCCTGTATTGATAATGAAGTTTGAAGTTGGGATCATATTTTTGTCGGTCACGGATATCCTGCTCTTCTTTGTAAGCCGTGTTTTATTATTCAAATAATGAGGGTGGTGTATAGCTAAAGCATTTATAAATGGTGCTTTGCTTGCTTTGTTTCCATTGGGAAAGAGCTTTTGAGCAGTGAGGATATAGATACCTGGTTTTTCGTTTGCGCTTGGTACGTGAGAGAAGGACTGGTTTTGCCGCAGATTTTACATTTGACCTGAGATTGCAGCAGCATTCCATTGTTTAAGTAATAAATACTTTGCAGGAGCCTCACAGTGGCCATATACATTTACATCCGTATGGTGGTTTTCTTCCATTTCGATGGCAGACTGGGTTGATGGATTTGCCTGAAAGGCTCTCTTGGCCTGTTTGAGCAATTTCCACTCCAGTTTATAAGAAATTTCGTCATCAGCCGGTAAAGGCGGATTTGGTCGACACGAAACTGTCGGTAGTGAGGGGGCTTTTCATCCGATTTAAGGGGGATATCAGATCTTGAATTGCTGAGGATCTCATGGAAGATGATCACAGCCGAAGTTAGTTCGTTGAAGGCCGACCACGGCAGAAGCATTTTATGAGACGTAAATAAAGAATGAGATGCATTGTATGCGGACCTTTTGGTTTTGATTTATTTTATGATTATGAAATCCAACCGCTGGCCTGATTGGTTCGGCATACAATTTAACTTTCAAATTCAGATTAAAAAAGAGGGAAAGATTTACTGAAATCCTTTCTGGTAAAGAGATTTCGAGAAAAAGTAAGAACAATTTTTTGACAAAAGTATACAAAATTTTAAGGAGGAATCTATAAACTGCGCAACTGATGCAATCGGCCGGGCTGGATAATGGCCGCCGTAGTACTTATGACCAGCCAGGCATCTGCTGCGGTGGAAATCCAGTTCTGGCATGCCATGGGCGGGGTGCTGGGAGAGCATACTGAAAAGATTGCAAATGATTTCAATGCCACCCAGTCGGAATTCAAGGTGGTGCCGGTATACAAGGGCAACTATACTGAAACCATGACTGCGTCCATGGTGCTAGTTCCGGGGCCGGTGAACAGCCCCATATCGTTCAGGGTGTTCGAGGTGGGGAATCGCCACCATGATGGTTGCAGAAGGGCGGTGTATCCCATTGAGGATGTGATGAACGACCATGGTTTCA
>JAGYOW010000042.1 GCA_018399285.1 Desulfotignum sp. | reverse complement strand
AACCGGCTGGAACCGCCGGAGCCGGGTCGAAGCATTCATCTGGTCTGTGGCCGTATGGAAGATATCCGCATCACAAATGCGTCCGTGGTGGTGATCAACCTGACGTTACAGTTTTTGAACCCTTCCAAAAGAGAGAACCTGATCCAGCAAATATTTTCCGGGATGGTGCCCATCACAAGGATCTTCCACAGGTCCATTCCCGGACGTCCGTTTTTGGAGTCGATGCCGTCCGGGATCACGTTCTGGAGAGTCGCAAACACTTTTTCCCGAAGTGCCTGATCACAGTAGATGTGCTGAAGCCCAAAAGCAGTTTGGGGATTTCATCCCTGGCTCTCGTGTCAATTTTAATCTGATCGATAAGGGTTTGTCCGAATGTCATCCGTGGTTCAAAAATTTTTCGCAAAACGACCTCGAAGTTTTGTTGGAATTCGAATTACTTTTGCTATGCTTCGTTTTTAAAATTATCCATTAATTTTAGTGACTTATGTTATAATAGTAATCATAAAAACACAACAAGTAATTCAATTTTTAGTAAAACTTTCATACAACCTTCATCCCTCAAGACCCACAAAAATTTGGGGTTTTCGAGTTTTCGGTCAGCCACTATTTAAATATTTTAAATGTGTATTCTAAGGCTTTTTTTTCAGACAATTCAATTAATTTAACTACAGTTTCCGCTGTCGAATCTAAGGGAAATTCTGATTTACCAATTATTTGAAATTCTAAACCTGCTACTTGTGTATTAGTTTGAGCATCAAGAATACCTATAAGATTAACACGATGGCCACGCTGTTGTAATTCTTTCCCTAAAGGTAATATTGTGTTCAAGTGTCCGGTATAGGCTGGACAAAGTAAGCCGTAATGAGTCATAATATTTTCCGAATATTCCGCCTGCGGTCAAGGATACAATGGCCAAAAAACGTAACGGACATTTTTTGAAGGGTTTGCACTATGTCCTTTTTGTGTGGTGTTTCATATAAACCACTTACGGGTTCCTGAGGGGATTATGCCGGGTGCGGATGAAATATCCCGTGGGAACGTTTCAACAGGTCGTCGGTCTCCGGTACGATCTTCTGATAGACCTCCTCATTGATCCGGCGGTAAAGTTCCACATTCTCCCGGATGGGGGTAAACGTGTCCCTGCGGCGCACCATCTGGTCGACGGCTGCCTGCCGGGTTTCATAGGTCTTTAAGGCCAGCGCGGCGCAGATGGCCGCCCCCATGCTGGCGGAGCCGTTGACCACGTTCCTGTGGGCCGGCACGCCAAAGACATCGGCAAAGATCTGCATGAACAGTTCCCCGTTTGACCCGCCCCCGCTGACAATAATCTGAGTCAGTTTCACGCCCATTTCATTACACATGGCCTGGGCGTTGTTTTTCATGGTCAGGGCAATGCCCTCCAAAACGGAGCGGAACATGTGGATCCCTTTGTGGGTGCTGTTGAAACCGATCATCATGCCCCGATCATGGAGACGGGAAGGGTCGGGCAGCCAGTTAAGCACGGTGTACAGGCCGTCGCACCCGGCAGGGATGTCGGCGCCGGCCGCATTCAGGTACGCTTCCGGAGAAAGCCCCATGCGGTGTGCCGCTTCGACTACGTCAGACCCCATGAGTTCCTTGACCCAGGTCACCGTGGCCATTCCCCTGCGGATCCCGCTGCTCTCATACATGTATTCACCGGGAACGGCCCCCGGGTTGCTCCAGTAATGGGCCGCATTCGTTCCGGATTTTGTTCCCATCATCATGGAGGTAATATAGGTGCCAAGGGATACGAGCACGGTGCCGTCATCTTTCAAGCCCGCGCCCAGGCCTTCCACGGCCTTGTCATTGGCCGTGGACACCACCGGGATGCCCGCGGGGATGCCCGTGGCCCGGCTGGCTTTTTCAGTGATGGTCCCCAGCACGCTGGACGGATCCTTCAGGTCAAAGAGCATTTCCCGGGGGGTGGTATATGCGTCGAACCGGGCCTGGTCCTCGAACCACTCCAGGGTATCGGGATCGATGGGCCAGGGTCCCACGTAATTGGACCGGGTGTCCCTGGTTTCTCCGGTGAGGCGGTGGGTCAGGTAGCCCGTGGCCGTGGTGACATAGCGCACGGCATCGTCCTCGTGGCGGTAAGGGGCGGCAAGCCGCAGGTCCATCCAGCTCTGCACGGGGGATGCCAGGGTGCCGTCGGCCCGAAGCAGGGCCCGGCAGCATCGGATCGAGCACAGGCCCACACCCATGATCTGATGCCTGTCCCCGTCAAATTTTTCAAAAAGTCGGCGGCAGGCGGTTTTCAGGCTTTCCCACAGGTCATCGTCCGGATGCTCGGCCCGGGAGTTTCCGTAGAAATGAATGGGCTGAAGCCGGACCGATTCGGAACAGATCTCATGGCCCCGGATATCAAAGACGGCCACCTTGGTGCTCTGGGTACCGCCGTCAATGGCAATAATATATTGTTTTTTCATGAAGTCTCCTTTTTAAATAACCCCGTGCCCTGCCGGGCACAACAAAAGAGGAAAGCTGCCTGCCGTCTCATCAAAGCCATCTACAGTCACGGCTTAAAACTTAACACTTAAAACTTAACACTGTCCTGTAACCAACCGCATTCAGATGATCACCGCATCAGATAGCCGCCGTCCACGGTCAGCACGGTGCCGTTCACATAGTTGGCTGCATCTGAACACAGAAAAATGCAGGCCCCCATGAGATCCGCAGTCCATCCCCACCGGTTGGCCGGGATATGGGCGAGGATCTCGCCATTGCGTTTCGGGTCCTTCCGGGTCTTTGCCGTGAGTTCCGTGGCAAAGTACCCCGGTGCAATGGCGTTGACCTGTATGTTGAACCGGGCCAGTTCGTCGCACATGGATCGGGTCAGCCCGACAATCCCATGCTTGGTGGCGGCATAGGCCGGAGACCACTGCCCGCCCAGAAACGAATACAGGGAGGCGATGTTGACAATCTTTCCCCGGGCCTGCCGGATCATGGGCTTGCACGCCTCATGGGTCATCTCAAACGCCGCCGTCAGGTTGACGGCCACCATCTGATCCCATTCCTTCCGGGTATACTGAGTGACGTCTTCCACATTGATGCAGATCCCGGCGCAGTTGACCAGGATGTCAATGCGGCCGAAGGCATCCACACATTCTTCAACGATCCGCCGGCATTCGCCTTCGGATGTGATGTCGGCGTTCACATAATGATAGGCCGTGCCGCATGCTTCCACCCATTGCCGGGTGGTGCCGTCATCCGCCATGATGCTTGCGGCCACCACGTTGGCGCCGCCTTTTGCCAGGGCAACGGAAAATGCCTGCCCCAATCCGCTGTTCCCCCCCGTGACCACGGCATTCTTTCCTGCCAGGGAAAAAAAGCCCATATTGAAATCCGTCAGTTCCATATCAGTTCCAAAATCCTTATGTGTTTTTGTGTGGGTTGCACATCATTTTGTCCATGAGCTTTTCAATGAATTCACAGGCATCCCCCTGTACGACCATATCTGACAGCCGGCAGATGGGGGCGTGGAGCGATGTATTCACGGCGATGATGGATACCGCCCCCCGCAGGCCGGCCAGATGCTGCATGCTGCCGTGAATGCCCAAAGCCAGGTACACCTTCGGTGAAACGGTTTTTCCGGACTGGCCCACCTGGATGTGTCGCCGGGCAATGCCCTGATCCACCAGCTTCCGGCTGGCGGCCACGGCCCCGTTCAGGGCATCTGCCAGGGGTTTCAGTGCCGGAAAGCAGCGGGCCGCACCGCCGCCGCCGGCCACCAGCACCTCGGAATCCCGGATATCCCGGGATTCGATGATGTTTTGCTCAACACCCAGGCGGGTCAGGGTGCTGCGGGTGGTCACGGGCCGGGAATACTGACTGATCCGGGTTGGCACCGTTTCTTCAGGGGGATGTTCAAACGCATGGGTCCGGATGGTCATCATCACGGGACCCGGCCCCTCCGGAAGAATGGTTTCAAGGATCGTTCCTGAGCCTGCCGGCCGGGTGATCTCAATCCGCCCGTCCCGGACGGTGATGTCTGTCACACCGGTTGCCAGCCCGGTTTTGAGCCGCCATGCCAGCCGCGGGGCGATCATCTTTCCCAAAGTGGTTCCGGGAATCAGGATACTGTCAAACCTGTGGGTCTGGTGCAGGGTTTCCAGGATCTCTGTGATGGCCCGGGGATCGTTATCCGCCACCAGACCTTCGGCCACCTGGATCACATGGTGAAACCGGCCCGTGAATGTTTCAGGCGAAGCGTTCACCAGGACCACATGGGATTCGAACCCGTCCCGGCCGTACATGCGCACGGCTGCCGCCAGCAGGTCCGTGGTCTTTTCAGGGGTTTCCGTGTCCTGGAAAATACAGGTTTGTTTCATCGGCATACCCCTTTTTTTTTCAGGAAATCAACCACCTGAGTGATACCGTCGTCATCCGTGCCCACGATCTTCGGGTCTTTTTCCCCGTAGGTCACGGGGCTTGACCCAGCCACACGGGTCAGGGAGCTGGCACGGCCCACCTGGTCTGCAGAAAACCCCAGATCCCGGCTTGTGAGAATATTTACGTCTTCAGACACGTCCCGGCGCAGGTCGGTTAATGCGGGGTAGGGCAGTTTGTACCCGCTTTCCCGGGTCAGGCTCAGCACGCCCGGCATGGCCATTTCCCAGGTGGTCACGCCCGTTTCATCCACGGCCTGGAACACGGCCCTTGTGGGGTCAAACCGGTCCGGATCGATCCGGATGACCCCCGGCATCTGATCCAGGCCCAGGCTTTCGGCGATCTGCACGGGCACCTGGGCCGAACCCCCGTCCAGGGAATAGCTGCCCGTGAGCACACAGTCACAGGGTCGGCCCGCAATATACCGGCTGAGCACTTTGCTGGTCACAAACGCGTCACTGTCCTCGAGCCCGGGATCCCAGATCAGCGTGCCCCGGTCCACGGCAAGCCTCAGCAGGTCCTCCATGTGGGGGCGGACAGACAGGGGGCCCAGGGTCACCGCCTCCACCGTGACTCCGGGATCGCCGGACTTCACGGCCAGGGCAAAGGCCAGGGCGCAGGCATCGTCCGGATTCAGAATCAGCCGATTGGGACCGGCCGTGAGGCTGTCCGGGTCAGGAACAAATTTGACGGTGCAGATGAGTTTCATGGGCATGGGTTGTCAGATATTTCATCCCCTCTTACTGCTGGTATTTTTTTCCGTCCGCCTGGGGAAAGATGGTGCCGAAATTCATGATGCCGTTGGGGTCAAAGCTCTGTTTGAGCTTTTCCAGCATGTAATAGGCAGACCCGTGTTCCTCTCTGGTCCATTCGTTTCTGAATTTACCGATCCCGTGGTGATGGCACATGGATCCCCCGAACCTGAGGGTCTCTTCAACAATGATCCGTTGCAACGGGTGGTGGTAGACCCGCATCTCGTCTTCCGGGGCGCAGAGGATGCGGTAGTTATAGACAAAGTACATGTTGGTGCCGTTGATATAGCTGTGGGAGGAGTGCCCTCCCAGCATGGTCAGGTCGTGGGCCCGGGGGTATTCCTCACGGATCCGCTGCATTACGCGGTTGTAGATCTTCGGGATGGTTTCCCAGTCAGCGGAAACTTCCGTGGTGAATCCGGAATGGGCATCATTTTCCTTCATTCCCTCGAGTTCGTCGTCAATGTCTTTCTGGGACCAGTTCAGGTTGTTGAACCATTCTTGGATCAGCTTTGAATCCACGGGTTCGATGATGCCGTGCTTAAATTTTTCCGCGGCCGCTTCAATGGCATCGCAGGTGGCATCCACAATGCCTTTGGGGCCTTCACTCATGAAAAGGAGAACGCATTTGCCTTGATGGAAATGATAAAAGTGCTGGGCCGCATCCTCTTCAGAATAGGCCCGGGCCACGGACGGACGGAACCCGTTGACCATCACCTCCCGCAGCACCTGGATGCCGGTTTCCATATCCTTGATCAGATACCCGTGAAACCGGTTGTTTTCCGGATAGAACCGGAACAGTTTCACCGTCACTTCAGTGATGTAGCAGAGTGTGCCTTCGTTGCCGATGGCAATATGCCGGATATCCGGACCGCCGGACCGCCGGGCCACGTTCTTGATCCGGGCGATGTGGCCGTCGGGAAACACGCACTCCAGTCCCACCACCATGTCTTCGATGCCTCCATACAGGGTGGAGAACTGCCCGATGCTCCTTGTGGACACCAGCCCGCCCAGTTTTGCCACGGGTTTGGACTGGGGGGAGTGGCCCGTGGTCAGGCCTTTTTCCCTGGCAGCATCCTCCAGCATCTGAAGGGGAACGCCTGCCTGGGCCGTGGCCTGCATGTTACAGGTATCGATCTTCAGTATTTTGTCCAGGTGCAGCGCATCGATGACCACGGTGTTTTGCTTCCAGTTTTCCAGCCCCCCTTCCGTGGCCGTTTTGCCGGCCCGGGGGATGACGTTGACCCTGTGCTCATTGCAGAAGGCCAGCACCCGGCTGACTTCTTCGGCCGTTTTGGGATACACAATGGCCGCGGGCACGGGCACATCCAGGACCCGCCGGACCTTGGCGTATTTTTTGTACCGGTCTGCCGAGGCATCATACAGGTCTTCGCTGTCTGTATTCACCTGGGACGGCGAAAGCATCTGGCCTAACGTTTGAATGATCTGTTCTTTGTCCACAAGCGGACCTCCTGAGTCTGAATGGTGTGTGCAGGATCGCATGATCCTGCCTGTTTTTTATGTTGTATGGGGGAATTCTAAAGGGATGGCGGCAATGTGTCAATAAAAAATGGAAATTTTTCCATTATAATGCCAAATAGTAATGAAAAATGGAAAATTTTCCATTGTCGCTGGGGCAAAAGCATGCTACAGTCTGCTATTGTTAAACGGAAACGGGTATTAATAAAGATGATTAATCTGGACTTAAGCACGCTGAACCCGCTGGAAAAAAAGATCCACAAACAGATGATCCGGCACAGCCGGACCATGCCCGGGATAAAGATCAACCAGGCGGCTGAACTGTGTCAGTGCTCCGGGTCCAAAATATCCAAGTTTGTCAAGAAACTGGGGTTCAGCAGCTACCGGCAGTACCTGGATTTTCTGTATGGAAGGGATATCCCTGCTCCTGCGGGGTCGGATGAGCTGGGCCGGGTTAAGTCCTTTATCGACACCTTTGACAACGGCATGGTCGATGACCTGCTGACCCTGATTGACGGGCACGGCAAAATCATCTTTTTCGGATACGGCCCTTCGCTGCTCTGTGCCCGGTATTTTGAGTACCGGTTCCACAACTGCTCGGACAAGCCTGCCATGGCCGTCTCTGACGAGGTGACCCTGAACAACCTGGTGGACGACACCACCCTGCTGCTGATCCTCACGGAAACGGGCCGGTTTAAATCCTTTCAGCCGGTCTATGAAGGGGCAAAACGCAACGGCGCCACCGTGGTCATTCTTGTTGAGGAATACAACACGGATCTGTTCAACCAGTGCGACAACATCTTCTGGCTCTCCCGCACGGCCCAGCCGGCACATCTCAAACCATACGAAAAATCACGCACGCTTTTTTTCATTTTTCTGGAAGAAATCATTCAGCGCCTGTTGGTGAGAAAATGATAATGTTTGGGAAAAGGGTTGACTTTTTGCCATTCAGTTGATGTCTGTTCTGCAATCCATAAATCGAAATTATTTTTTCTTGGGTGCTTCAAATCATAAGGCAGGGTAAAAAGGAGCAAGATTAAGCTGATAACGTGTACTTTTTAGTTTTCCTGTTTTTGTAAAAATTTCTTTATTCACCAAATCTTGTAAATCTCTTGTCGCGGTTGCTGACGGGGCTTTGACAATTGACATATAATTTCTTGCACTGAATCCACCGGAAAACCCCTTAGTGCCTTCTTGAAAAATCCGTAATACTGCCTTTGTTTGCCTTGGATTAAGTAGCGTTTTATAAGCACGAAAGAATTTTGCCTTGGCTATTATAAAATCGACCTGTTTTATCGTCTGTTTTTGTGCGTCAATAATAGTTTTACCAAAGCAACAAAGCCAGGGCGTGATCTGATTGCTTTTATTTTGAAGTTCTAACGTATTATAATACTCTTTTTTCTTATCACTGATTGTCGAAGACAAAGCGATCAGTGTCGGTTTCCCCAAACTCTGAGACAGGGCCTTTTCGGCCAAAGCCCTGCCAATACGGCCGTTACCATCTTCAAAAGGGTGAATGGTGACAAAATACAGATGTGCTATACCAGCTCTGACTATTGGCGATAACGGTGTTTTTTCACCTGGGGCGGTTCTGTTGAACCAGTCTATGAATTGCTCCATTTCTCCAGGGACTTTAGAGGACGGGGGTGCAATAAAATGAATTTTGGGTTTATCGATTCGTCCAGATACTACCCGCATATCATCGTGGCTTGTACGGTACTTGCCCCTTTCCAAATCTGTTCTTCCGTTCAATAATTTGTCATGCCAGGAATAAAGAATTTTATTGGTTAAAAGAGAATCGAAATTAGTGTACAGATCTTTCATCATCATCGCGATGCCGGCTTCTTCTGGTTTTATATTCCCATGCAGATATTTTTCACCGACACCAAACTCTTTGCAGATAGACGATTGAAGGCTGTCCCTGTCTAAGATCTCGCCTTCTATCTCAGATGTTTTCAAAGCCTCATTGCAGATGATTTCAATTCTGAATTCTTCCAGATCCTCTTTAGAAAGGTGACGCAACACACCAAGAGAAATGCCGGATTCTTTGGAATATTCGTTTTCCAGGGGCTCCAATCTTTTTCCGTCATACGAGAAAAGGGGCCAATTGTCTTGCTGCCAGTTCCATTTTTTTGATTTCATGATTTAAGCCTTTGTTTTATACATCATATATATACTATTATTTGATCTATAAAACAACATTTTATACATCATGGCAGATAAAGCATTGCCAATTTTAAACGGCAATACTTCCGTTGCTATCAGTTCATGACCTATGGACAGATTTATTCGGGAAGTGTCGGTTTTTTTTACAAGGTGATAGAAAAATGCTGATTTTATGGCAGGATTAAAAATGGACAGGCGGGTGATGACCAAAAAAATGAAAACAAGTACACCCTTGAAAGGGCGGGTGAAAGTCCCCTAAACGCGAATGCCCAGTATGCATTGTTTCTGCATTTCAGAAACGTCTCTGGCACTGATGCGCCGGGATAAATCGGCATTTGGCGAATTTGGCAACGCTGCCATTTTCGGCAAATGGTATGGGAATGAAGTCCGACTAATCAGATAGAAAATAAGAAATCGTTGATACGACCCGAATCTGTTTAATATGTGGGTTGTTTTTATCCCTCGGACTAATTGAAAATTGGCCTTGAGACGCGGATTTGATTTTTCCCAGTTTGCTTTTGGAATCCAACCGCTTTCAAACAGGTCATCGGACGGGATAATGTTATGGTGCTCATGGATGCCACGTATTTCAATCCGTCATCTACCTCCTGGCACGATACCTTGATTGAGCACCTCTTTGGATGCCTGGACAGCAAGGGGGAACAGCCTGCTATCTCCATAATGACTTTTCTCGGCACCGGCCATCAAAGCGGATCAAACACTTCGTTCAGGAGCGCACCTGTTTTTGCACGATCCGCAGTCATATTTTTGCCGTATATGCAAGTTCCCTGGTGATCGCCCTGGCTACAATAGGGGCAGTCTCACAGACACGCCGACATCGGCTTCTAAAATCCCACTGCCGCTTCTCTTAATGAAAACACGAAAATCTTTTGGGCCAGCCAGGATATCACAGGCCGTAATCATATCAAGGCCCGCACCAGTCCCATTGTCCGTGAACCGCAGCAATCACCGGTTTTCTGCATCTTTCAATGGGTAATGGTCTCCTGAAGGGAATTAAATTTTGCAGCAGCTGCCACAGCACCCCCTTTCTGGGCCGGGTCCATCAATTCCGGAATCACCCACCATGCTCATTAAATCGATGCCCGCACAGGAATTCGGCGCCTTTTCCTGCCACAATAATTGCCCGAATATCCGGATCATTGCCCGGGGATTCGAAAACAGCGGAGCTTCTTCCCATGCTGGAGGTTCATGGCATTTTTGTCCGGCCGGTTAAAATTATACCCAGGCAATCGGTGCTTTTTCTCAATCCAGATGAGTATGTATATTCATTCATGTTTATTCTTGTCCGACTAATCAGATGAAAATAAGAAATCGTTGATACGACCCGAATCTGTTTAATATGCGGATTTGTTTTTATCTCTCCGGACTGATCGAAGAATTGTGGCCCCTGGGATGCAGGATTTGATTTTCCCAGTTTTGCTTTTTTTTGAATCAACGCAAATTTTCCGCCACTTCCCGGGCTTTTTTGTGGCTTCCTCAATCATGTCGGTTTTACGTCGTTAGCGTGTAAAAATATATTCTGTCTGGGATTCATAGTTTTCACCGTCAGAGCCCAATTCCCTGTTTACCCAGTTCTGATAATTTTCCCATGACCGTTCTGACGGCCTTGATATTTTCTGAATACCTGGTCACTGACTGTGATGCGTATATCGAAATAAAAGCGTTGATTCGTTTCCATATTGCGCTGATTTGTCAACAATCGCAGGGGTGGAAACTGTGATTTCCTCCTGTTTGATGCCGGCATTTTGAAGAAAGGTTTGAATGCTTTCGGCACTTTGGTCAATGGCACTGTACAGATCTTCCAACTCATTGCCCACAGTCGTGAACTGGATCGGCCAGATCACAATATCTGCTTCATATTCTCTTTCTGACAACCCTTTTACCGTGACCGTGCGATCCGATTGTTTAAATTGGATCAGCGCATTGCCGAGAAGAAAACCGAGCAATCCCAGACCAATGACAAGGCAAACGCCTAAAATGAATGAATCATATCTTTTGTTTTCTGCCATTTAATTTTTTCCTCTGCATTTTAAGTGTCACTTGGGTTACAGGTATTTGAAAAGGGTTCAATTTGTTACCACGCTGATTTTTTGAATCAGACACTCATTGCGAACAGAAATTCCAAATCCCTGTTTTTCGACTCCCCGGATTGCCGCTTTATTACTATTGAATTTTGCAAGGAATTTTGAGAATTGTCAACCCTCCTGGATCGGCAAAGTGATGACAAAGGCCGCCCCCTGGCCTTCCTTGCTGGAGACATCCAGCCATCCGCCGTGTCCGGCAATGATGTTGTAGGAAATGCTGAGTCCCAAGCCCGTGCCGTGGTCCTTGGTGGTGAAAAACGGGTTGAATATTTCAGATTGAATGTTATCGGGAATGCCCGGGCCGTCATCCATGATCCGGATGATGGCCACCTTTTCCAGGGGATGGACAAACCGTTCCTCTTCGCTGATGATGATCCGGCCGTCATGTTTGATGGCTTCGCACGCATTGATGATAATGTTGACAATCACTTCCTTGAGCTGTTCCGGATCGATGCGGGTCGAAGAAAGCGGAACACTGCGGACCAGTTTGATCGATACCCGATAGGATTGGAGCCGCTGCTCCAGAAGGTTCAGGGCACTGTCAACAATCAGTGACGGGCTCATGTCCCGGGTTTTGAGACGGGGGGGTCTGGAGAATTCCAGAAAATTGTCCACGATTTTGTTGATCTGCTGAATTTCGCCTGAAATCACATTGAAATCCTCCTGCTGGGCATCGGTGAATTCGCAGGACCGGTTCAGGGAAAACAACCGCATCTTGACGGATGTCAGCGGATTCCGGATGCTGTGGGCCGTGCCGGCGGCCAGCTTTCCCAAAAGCGCCATTTTTTCCGACTGCAACAGGGTTTCCTGACTTTTTTTCAGATCCTGGTTCACCTGTTCCGTGTTTTTGATCAGCCCGTGAACGCTCAGTTCCAGGGCTGCCACCTCATTGGCCGGCCTGGGAGAATCTCCCTGATTATACGCTTCTTCTGCAATTTTGCGGATAGGTCCCAGAATGTGCCGGGCAAAGATGTAATTGATCAGAAGCGAGAGAATAATGACGATGATGATGGCCATGAGGGCCATATACCGCAGCCGGTTGGATTCTTCCCGGCTGGTTTCAATGGCCGCTGAAATTTTGGTTTTATGAAACGTCTTGAACTGTTCGCACAGATCCAGGATTTGGGCAAAATGTTCCCGGGTGGTTTCATGAATGGCATACCCTTTTTGAAAATCATTTTTCATATACAGATCAATGACCCTGTCCTTAGTGGAAATATACTCGGCATATTTGGATTCGATCTGGGCCACGGCTTCTTTTTCCCAGTCTTCCTCCACCAGAGATTTGACGCTGGTCATATTTTTTGTGAACGTATCCCGGGCCTGATGCAGCCGGTCGATCCAGGCCGGGTTTTTGTCCAGCAGATAGTAGGATACAAATCCCTTGTGTTTGACCAAAGCGGCAGCCAGGCTTTCAGCAGACTGGTACACCACAATGTTTTTGTCGATGATGGTCTGGAATATTTTTTCGGTCTTGTAGGTGTATCAGATCATCAAGAGCCCGCCGATGACTGTGATACTCACCAGTGTGGCATTGACCATGTAAATTCTGTTCTTAAGACTCAACTGAAGCATAAGATTCCTTTTCAATCGCTGCCAGATACCTGGGATAGGTGGTCAGATAAAATGACAGAGGCCGTGAAAAATGTCTGCCTAAAATTCCGTCCACGAACAGCCGGCTGATATGCTGCTCCTGGACCAGGATGTGCTGGGACTGAAAAAAGATGGTCCTTTCTTCCGGGGTGAGCCGGGAGACCTTATCCAGAATGGTCATCCGGGCCCGGGGCAGGTACATCCAGAAATAAAACAGATCCAGGGAATGGATGATGACCATGACCGCCAGGTCCTTGACTTCCGCATTCCGGCTTGCGAACAGGGCTTCGGGTTTTTCCAGAATTTTGAGCTCTTCGGTTTCCGGAAACAGCATTTCAAGCTTGGCATAAGTGTCGAACAGGTCCGCGAATTTCTTTTTGACATCCCGTTTTCGCAGTTTAAGGTTCTGGAACCGGTCCACAGTTCCTTCGATCACTCCGGCCACTGTGTCTGATGCCGCTTTGGAGATGATGGCGGCCCATTTCTGTAACACAGCGTCAACCGCCGGGACATTGAAGAAAAACAGGATGGCACCGATGGCTGTGTTAAATGCCAGTGCCACGGGAATGGATAAAATGCTTCTGAAAAAGTTACCCGTGACCATGCCTTTGGGAAGGCCGCGAAAGGCGTTGTGGGCGGACAGGTACAGTCCGTTGACCAGCCCCATGACCGCATACAGGGCCAGCGGGCTGGTATGGGTATTGATGCCAAAAGTGTTGTCCAGAAGCGTTGTTTTAACCAGCCAGTCCAGCAGGGGCACGGAAAAGCCGGTAAAGAAAGCGCGCCTGTGAGCCAGCCCAGCTCACATAATTATTCCACTTGGTCAGCGAAGACCCGTTTGAGACCCCCCGCCCCCGAGGACGGATTGCAGAATAACCCTGAAACCGGTAATCAACCAGGCAGCGCCGAACCAGGCCAGAAAACCACCAGTCCTTGGTGAGAAAAAAACAGACAAATGCCGGGATGAACCCCTGGTGATTTTCAAACTAAGTTTTTTCAATTTGGTGTTCAGGTTTTCCATATTCGAACAAAGCGGTTTTCCGGGGTGCCGGACAGATCTTCTTCAGGCAGAAGACCGTTGGTGTTTGTTTCCGTGCCTCCCCAACGTGACCACGTTGCCTTTTTTTTCATATCCAGGGAAAAAGAATCAAAGACCCATTCTTTTTTGACAAACTGGATCTGATCGGCCGGGCAACCATTGGAGAACTTCCGTATCCACTGAAAAAATCGATGCATTTTTTCAGTGGATACGGCCGTCATCTGCTGGCTGACGCTGATGTTTGCCGGGAGAATCAACCGGTCTTTTTTGGGTATGAATTTGTTTTTGGGCCCGGAAAGGCAGGGTGTTTATGATTCCGAATCCCATGCCGTAAGTCTGGTGAGATTTGCCCGTGGAATCACTGCCGATTCTTGATTTAACGGGATATGAAGCATACATGTTTTTGAGTGCATCGATATCATATAAAATCTGGTACAGTTTGACCAGCTGCTCCCGGTGATCCGGGGAGTCACTTTTTTCCACCCGGAAAATGATCTGGCGGACCTGGCGTTTCAGTTTCAGAAGACTGCCGCCGTTGATGGCTTTTTGCAGTTCATTGACGGCAAACAAATGGTCTGTTTTTCCGGAAACAAAATTTTTCAGATTGATGATCTCAAGCCGGGTGACCAGACCTTTGGATTCATACAGGATCTCAAGCACATCTTCCGGTGCCAGGTTGTCCAGCTTGAGGGTGATGCGAAAATCACACAGCAGCTGGCCGATGGATTCAAGAAACTGGATATGGGTCAGTTTCAACCGGGCCGGCAGATCCGGGTCATCCACTGCTGCAAGGAACTCAAAAATATCGGGATGCTGTCCGGGAGTCAAATAGGTATCCAGGATCTGTTTGACACTGAATCGATCCATTTGTTGGATCAGGGTGCGGATCTGCACCCGTTTGGTTTCATCTGCCTGTTGAAAGAGTTCATGCAGTTCCGCCACCCGTGTTTTCATGGCTTCCAGTGCTGTGGCGTGGATAAATTCCGCCAGATGGGGCACGGAGGGCTGTCCGGGAAAGGCAAAACATAAAAAATCCTCCGGGCTCAGAGGCGGCAGATCAATATCAAGGTGCCGGCACATCTCTTTGAGGTGCTGCTCATTAAAGCGTTGCAACAGGTTGAGTACCTGTTTTTCCTGGAATTTCAGCACCTGTTTGCCCTGGGCCATGAACTGGACCACGTGGGGTTCCGCCAGAAAGCACAGAAAGGATTCCGCGTCGGCCAGCCCCCGGGACACCCAGATGAATGACACATACCCGTCCCGGTACCGGGTCTTGAATTCAATGCCGATGCGCAGGTCGATCTCCATGATCTTTGCCGCTTCAATGAGTTCCAGGGAAAACCGGGGTTCGATATAGTGATAATAGATGACCCGCAGCCGCCGGATTCCTTTGATCCAGGCATCCATGATCAGATGGGTGGGGGATTTTCTCCCCGAGGTGTTGGCATCGTGGACATGGTCGTCAAACGTGACCTGATTCCATTCCTCCGGCATTTCCAGGAGATGGTAATGGGCCAGCAGTTTTCGGACCAGTCTGGGTTTGCCGAACGCAGCCAGCCGGAAGGTATGGGCCAGGGCCAGCTGGCGGGCATCATTGCCTTTGGCCCGGACCAGCTCTTTCATGATCTGCAGCAGGACCCGGGCCGTGTTTTTGGGCATGGGACCGTCTGCCGTGTCAAGCACTTCGGCTTTTAAGGCCCTCAGCGCTGCCAGACGGTTTTCAATGCCCCCTCTTTCCATGGATTCCAGCAGGCTGACAATGGCATAAGCCGTATGAAGCCCTTTGGATTCAGCCAGTTCCTTGATGCCCAGGGGATGGAAAAACCGGTAGTAGAGTTTCCGGACATACCCCGGCCGGATATCCGCATCATACACGGAATTGACAATCCGAATCAGCTCATGGTCCCGTGAATCAAAAAATATGACATCAAATCGGTTCAAATCCATTTCAGTTACAAAAATCCCGGTGCGGTTGTTTTTCTTTCAATCATAGTCCGGCCCACGGATTTAATCAATATCCAGATCATCGGTTTCGATGATCAGACTGGTTTGAACACCTGCCTGGCGATGATATTTTTTAAAAAAAGACCATAGAACCTGTTGTATTATCCAACCGGCGCATTATGATGAACCTGTGTTTTAACCAAATCAGTCAGAATGGAATCATTATGATGAACAAATATGAAATTCTGGATAAAGACCGGGTGCTGTCATTGATCAAAAATGGGGATACAGTGGCATTTTCCGGATTCACGCCTGCCGGCGGTGCCAAGGTGGTTCCAAGAATGCTGGCGGAACATGCAGTGGCGGAACACCGTCAGGGCAGAGATTTTCGGATCAGGGTCCTGACCGGGGCTTCGGCCGGGGATTACATTGACAATGATCTGGCAAAAGCCAATGCGATTCAGTGGCGGGCGCCTTATCAGGGGGGCCGGATACTGCGGGATCAGATCAACCGCCAGGAGGTCCAGTATGTGGACATGCACCTGTCTCACCTGGCCCAGACCGTGAGTGCGGGTTTTTTCGGCAAAGTGGATGTGGCCGTGGTGGAAGCCACGGAGATCACCCCGGACGGGCGGGTTTACCTGACCACTTCCATTGGTGCGTCCCCCACGTGGCTGGCCTGTGCCGATAAAGTGATTATCGAAATCAATCATCATCATTCCCACCGGTTGCGGGAGCTGGCAGATATCTTTATCATTCCCCCGCCCCCCCGGCGCGCCCCGATCAATGTGCATACGCCCTTGACCAAGATCGGGTGGCCTTATGCCCAGGTGGATCCCAAAAAGGTGGTGGGAATCGTTGAAAACAACGAACCGGACCAGGTGGCGGCGTTCAGCTCAGAAGATGCAGTGAGCCGGAAGATCGCGGATCATGTGATCCGGTTTCTGCTGGCAGAAAAACAGGCCGGCCGGATCCCTGAACAGTTTTTTCCATTCCAGTCCGGTGTGGGCAATACGGCCAATGCCGTGCTGGCCGGGCTGGGGAATCATCCGGATATTCCGCCGTTTTACATGTATTCCGAAGTGTTCCAGGATGCCATGGTGGACCTGATGTCAGAGGGCAAACTGCTGGGGGCATCCGCTACCTCCCTGACTGTGGTGCCGGAAAAACTGGCCCGGATCACGGACAACATGGATTTTTTCGGAAGCCGCATTGTTCTGAGGCCCCAGGAGATATCCAACCATCCCGGTATTATCCGCCGCTTAGGCGTGATTGCCATGAACACGGCCCTGGAAATAGACATATACGGCAATGTCAACTCCTCCCATGTATTCGGCACCCATGTGGTGAACGGAGTAGGAGGCAGCGGAGAGTTCACCCGGAACAGCCATCTGTCCATCTTCATGACCCCGTCCGTGGCGAAAGGGGGCAAGATTTCTTCGGTGGTGCCCATGACCCCCCATGTGGACAACAATGAACATTCCGTGCAGATCGTGGTCACAGAACATGGGCTGGCGGACCTGCGGGGCTTAGGGCCCATGGAGCGGGCGAAAAAAATCATCAACACCTGTGCCCATCCAGCCTATCGACCCTTTCTGACCGATTACATCAACAATAATAGTCATGGCGGGCATATCCCGCATGACCTGAGCCGGTGTTATGAACTGCACCAAAATCTGATGAAAACCGGCGCCATGCTGCCGGATCTGTCTGGTTTTTAGCGCGCAAGGACCCTGCTTTTTCAATAAATGCGCCTGCCGGCAGGGATTCAATGGCTTCAAGCACCCGGGTGGAGGTGTGGGTCATGTAATCATACTGCACATCATTGTGACGCATCACCTGGCGCCTGAAGTTTTTGTGGGCCCCGGTCTGTTCGCCGGGCACCACCAGGGTGACGGCCAGATCAGGTCCGCCCACCTCTTTCCAGTTGGCGATATTACCTGAAAAAAGCATCTGAAGCTGTTCCGTGGTCAAAGCATCCACCGGGGTGGATTTGTGTGTGATCACGGCCAAAGGATCTTTGGCAAATGGGATGGCGTTCAGCCCGAAATCTTTTTCCCGCTGGGACAGGGGCCGGACCGAACTGGCCACATCGGTCATGTCCTGCAGCAGCCGGTAGACACAGGACTGGGATGATGCCACATACAAGTCGATGGCAATGCCGGTATCCTGGGTAAACGTATTCAGCCGGGTACTGTCAAATCCTTCAAATACCTGGGCAGATGCACTGTACGGCAGCGTCTGCCCGGCTGTTGCATTCATGGGCACGTTGAGAGATAATACCAGAAACAAGATTCTCATCACACACGATGTAAACATTGATTTTTTCATGATCATTCCTCCATTGTAAGTCATTGAGTTATTCGGGTTTTAGGCAAAAACCTTAAAACCTTTTTTGCCTGTTTCGAATTTTATCGTTTCAATTTATATGCCAGACAATGAAGAGGGATTTTGTATTGATATAATTAACTGTTTTTAAAGAAATTTTAATATGTTTGCCCGGATTTGTTTCAGGAAGATTAACGCCATTGGTACAGTTGTAACAAACATTTCGTCATGATTTTTTACAGCCGGGAAAAAATCATGACGAAATGTTTGTTTGCTGTTATTTCCAGAACTCCGGCACCACCAGAATGATGACCGTATAGATTTCCAGTCTTCCCAGCAGCATGCACCAGGTCAAAACCCATTTGGCCATGGCCGGGAGATGGGCGAAATTTTCCGCCGGCCCCACCGTGCCGAATCCGGGTCCGATGTTGCCAAGGCAGGAGGCCACCGCGCCCAGAGCAGTGAGCAGATCCAGGCCCATGGCTGCCAGAACCGCGCTGGCCACCACAAACAAAAACAGGTACAGGGCCAGAAATCCCATAATGGACCGGAGCACATCTTCGGACACCACCCGTTTGTTCAGTTTGACATGCCGGATGTTTCTGGGGTGGATCAGGCGGAACAGTTCCCGGTAGGCAAACTTGGCGCACACAATCAGCCGGGCGATTTTCATGCCGCCGCCCGTGGACCCGGCCGATGCCCCCATAAACATGCAGACAAACAGAATCACCTGGCTGAGACCCGGAAACAATTCATAATCAGCCGTGGCATAGCCCGTGGTGGTGAGAATGGAAACCGCCTGAAAGGATGCCGATTGAAATGCTGCGGCAAACGACTCATACACCCGGCCGTGGATATCCAGGGTGATGGCAACGGTGAATACCAGCACAAGGCCTAAAAAAACCTTGCATTCCGTGTCCCGGAAAAAGACCAGGGGCTTGCCCCGCAGCATCTGAAAATGCAGGGAAAAATTGATGCCGGCCAGAACCATGAAAATGACGATCACATAATGGATATACGCGCTGTCATAATGGGCAATGGAAGCGTTTTTGGGAGAAAATCCCCCCGTGGGCAGGGTGGTCAATGCATGGCAGATGGATTCAAAAACCGGCATGCCGCCCATGGCCAGAAGCATCACCAGCAAAAGAGTCAGACCGGCATACACCATCCACAGGATTTTGGCGGAATCGGTCAGGCGCGGGGCCAGTTTGTCCGGCACAGGGCTCGGCACTTCCGCTTTATACAGCTGGATTCCGCCCACGCCCAAAAAGGGCAGAATGGCCAAAGACAGCACAATGATGCCCATGCCTCCCAGCCACTGGATCAGGCTGCGCCAGAACAGCAGGCTGGGGGTTGCGGCCTCGATATTTGTCATGACGGAGGAACCCGTGGTGGTGAATCCGGAAATGGATTCAAACACAGCATCCGTCAGTGAAGAAAAATCCGGAGAAAAATAAAAGGGCAGGGCGCCGAACAACCCGATGGCCGTCCAGCTTAGGGCCACCACGGCCATGCCTTCTCTCTGGTTGATGAACGGGGCATCTTCATCCATATGCCGGGACAGCAGTTTGAGGATCAGGCCGGCAGTCGCCGTGATCGCCATGGACCCCAGCAGCGAAAAATGAGCCCCGTCACCGAAATACAGGCTGACCATCAAAGGGATGAGCAGAATGAGCGCCAGCACCAGCAGAAAAATACTGACAATGCCTGAAATATACCGCCACCGCATTTAAAAGAATTCCAGTTTCACGGTCAGCAGTTTTTCCATTTTTTTCACGGCCTGTTTGACCGTGAACACAATGATCTGGTCTCCGGGGGTCACCACACTTTCCCCCGTGGGAATGATGATGTCTCCATTGCGGATGATGCACACCAGCAACGCCCCTTTGGGCATATTCAAGTCTTTCAGGGGCCGGTTGGTGATATCGGAAGTTTCTAAGGCCACGGCCTGGATGAATTCCCCGCGTTCGCCGAATATGGAAATATCAGACAGCACTTTTCCCTGCCGGACGTTCTGAAGAATGGAACTGACGGCCGACAACCGGGGGCTGACCACCTTGTCAATGCCGATGGTGGCCAGAAACGGATAATAACTGGATTTTCCGATGCGGGTTACCGTGTTTTTAACACCTAAATTCTTGGCCAGAAGCGAGACCAGCACATTGGTTTCATCATCGTCTGTCACCGAGATCACGGCATCGATCTGGTTGAGGTTTTCTTCTAAAAACAGTTTCTGGTCCGAGCCGTCCCCATGCAGCACCACGGTTTTGTCCATCTGCTCCGCCAGCTCCAGGCACCGGGCTTTGTCTGATTCAATCAACCGGGTTTTGATGCCTTCATTTTCCATCTGCGTGGCAAGCCGGGCACCGATACGTCCGCCGCCCACAATCAAAGCACTTTGGATGGGGGTGACCTTAATACCGAAAATTTTCAAGGTGTCTTTGAGCTGGTCGGCATGACTGACAAAATACACCAGATCCCCGGGATAAATTGAATCGTTTCCCCGGGGAACGATCACTTCGTCTTTCCGGACAATGGCGGCGATCAGGGGCCGGGTCGCCCCGAACCGCTCCTGAAAATCTTTCAGATGCATTCCGGCCATGACGGAAGCGGAATCGATGCGGATGCCCGTATACCGCACTTTGCCATCGGCGAAATCTCCCGTATCCAGGGCCTGGGGGATATCCACCAGCCGTCGGATGGTTTTGACCACCTCGATCTCCGGGTTGATGATGGTGTTGATGTAAGGAATCTGGGTTTTAAAAATCTCATGAAAGCTGTCGAAATCCGTGTTTCGGATGCGGGCCAGTTTTTTGGTGGACGGAGACAGCAGATTGGTGACCAGACACGCGGTCAGGTTGATTTCATCACTGTCTGTAACGGCCAGCAGTATATCCGTGTCCTGAATGCCTGCCCGGCTCAGAACCGTGGGGCTGCTGCCGGAGCCTTCGATCACCTGGACATCCAGATCTTCAAAAAGCACCCGGGCCAGATCCGGGTTTTTTTCAATGACCACCACTTGTTTGCTTTCCGAAGCCAGGCGGGAGGCGATGTTGTAACCCACTTCTCCGGCGCCGACAATAATGATTTTCACTCCTGCCCTCCTGTTGAATTCGGTCGGTCTGGAAGGGGAATTTACTAAAAACTCGACGGACTGTCAAATGCTTTGACAGAGGAGGGATTTCCCGATATACAAGATTAGTTATGCCCCAATAATCCGAAATCCAGGGGACAGAGCATGCGCCTTTTACTCACAGCTGGTTGTCGCTGTTCATTTGCTTCAATGTCAAAGCCTGTATTATTTTTCATGGTATCATCATGGATGCTGATGGCAGCAGATGTGTGTTTGTGCGATGCCATGACCCAGGTCCGGATCGGCGTGTATCAGAACGCCCCCAAGGTGTTCATGGATGACACGGGCATCCCTTCGGGGATATTCATGGATATCCTCGGAGAAATTGCCGCAAAGAAAAACTGGGATCTGGTATTTGTCCCCGGCACCTGGGGGGAGGGGCTGGACCGCCTGGCACAGGGGGAAATCGATCTGATGCCGGATGTGGCCCATACGGCTGAAAGGGAGACGCGGTTTGCTTTCCACCGGGTGCCCGTGCTGTCGGACTGGTTCCAGGTGTATACCCGGAAAAACAGCGGTATTTCTTCCATTGTGGACCTGGCCGGAAAAAAGGTGCTGGTGCTGGAACGGTCCGTTCAGGAGACGGCCTTCAACCAGATGGCCAAAGGATTCGGGTTTGATTTTACCTTGATTTCATTTTCCGATTACCAGACCATTTTTGACACCGTGGCAAAAGGAGAGGCCGATGCCGCTGTGACCAACCGGTTCAACGGGCTGATATTTGCCAGACCGGCGGGGCTCCAGGACACGGCCATTATTTTCAATCCCACCCGGCTGTTTTTCGCGGCCCCGCCTGCCGGACGTCAGGAGTTGCTGGATACCCTGGACAGATACCTGGAACAATTCAAGAATGATCCGGATTCCATTTATTACAAAACCCTGAAAAAATGGATCGATGAAACGACCCGGTTTTTTTTGCCGGCATGGGTCAAGCTGTCGGGACTGGTCATCGGCATTGCTCTTGTCATGAGCCTGGCCGGCAGTTTTCTGCTCAAGCGGGCCGTGGATATTCGTACCCGGCAACTGCGAAAGATCAACCGGGAAATGGAGGATCGAATCAAGGACCGGACCGCAAAGCTGGCGGCCGCCATGGAACAGGCAAAGGCGGCGGATCATCTCAAATCCGCGTTTCTGGCCACCATGAGCCATGAGCTGAGGACCCCGCTGAATTCCATCATCGGGTTCACCGGCATTCTGCTCCAGGGTCTGGCAGGCCCTTTGAACAAAGAGCAGAAAAAACAGCTGGGCATGGTGCAGACCAGTTCCCGGCATCTGCTGGCCCTGATCAATGATGTGCTGGACATTTCCAAGATCGAGGCCGGGCAGCTGACGCTGTCTGTTTCCACGTTTGACCTGCGTGCCTCCATTGAGAAAACCGTTGACCTGGTGAAACCGCTGGCAGAACAAAACGGGCTGGACCTTACTGTGGAAATCAGCCGGGATGTGGGGGCCGTGACATCGGACCAGCGAAGGCTCGAACAGATCATTATCAACCTGCTCAACAATGCGGTCAAGTTTACTGAAAAAGGGGAGATCCGGGTCACCTGCCGGGCCCATGACACCCAGTATGAACTGGCCGTGTCAGACACGGGCATCGGCATGGATCCCAAAGAGCTTTCGCATCTGTTTCAGCCGTTTCATCAGATCGATACGGGGCTGTCCCGCAAAAGGGAGGGCACGGGTCTGGGTCTGTCCATCTGCAGAAAACTGATTGTGCTGATGGGGGGATCCATTGATGTGAAAAGCCGGTTCGGCCGGGGCAGCACCTTTACCATTTGTTTCCCGAAATCCCAGGAGTCAGATCATGAGTGATGAATTACTGATCATCGAGGACAATCCCCAGAATTTTTACATGATGCGGTTTTTACTGGAAAAAAACGGGTATGCCGTCATCGGGGCAGACACGGGCAGAAAAGGCATTGATGCCGCCCTGCACCACCGGCCCCGGGCCATTCTGCTGGACATTCAGCTGCCGGAAATGGACGGGTATGCCGTGGCCGCGGAACTGAAAACCCTTCCGTATGTGGCGGATATACCGATTATCGCAGTCACTTCCTACGCCATGGCCGGGGACCGGGAAAAAGTGCTGGCCGCCGGGGCGGACGGGTATATTGAAAAGCCCATCAATCCCGATACGTTTGTGGATCAGATCCGGCAGTATCTGCCTGGCGATTCCTCCCGGGGAGATGAGGCATGAATATCCTGATCGTGGATGACCATCTTTACCTGCCCCGCCATGTCAAAACCGCATCCATGTCTGATTAATCACCGGTGCACGGACAAACTATCGTCAATGCAC
>JAGYOW010000041.1 GCA_018399285.1 Desulfotignum sp. | reverse complement strand
TACTGGGCCGCAGCCAATTCCAGCCTGGCCGATGCCTTTGCCACCATGCAGAACCGCATCACCGGGGACCGGGTGATCGCGATTTTAGGCGCGGCCCAGATCGATATGTACGGCAATCTGAATACCACCTGCATCGGGGATTATTTTTCTCCGGATATCCGGTTTTCCGGCAGCGGGGGCGGGTGTGACGTGGCCAGTTTCGTGCCCCGGTGCATCGCATTCATGCAGCATGAAACACGAAAATTTGTCAAACACCTGGACTATCTCACCAGTCCGGGGCAGCTGACGGGCAACGGGGCCAGAGAAAAGGCAGGACTCCGGCCCGGCGGGGTCAGCGTGGTGGTCACCAACTTAGGGGTGATGCGGTTTGACACGGACACGGGTCAAATGTATCTGGATCAATATTATCCCGGCACCACACCGGGGATGATTCTTGAAAATACCGGGTTTGACATGGATGTGTCCAAAGCGGTCCCGGCCGATCCACCCACGCCGGCTGAACTGAAAATTCTGCGGGAAAACTGTGATCCCCAGCGGCTGATTCTCGGCCCGGCCTGACCCTATCTGACCGGATGGGTATTGTTGAAAACAAAGCAATCCGTTCTTGCTTCTTCGGTAAATTAGGCATAAAATCGGCCTAAGTTAGTTAAATAAAGCGCCGAGAGACAGTTGGATGAAACACAACAATACATATCTGGCCGGTCTGGATATCGGTTCCACCACAGCCAAGCTGGTTCTGGTGGATGGTGCCGGTCAATCGGTTTTTTCACGGTATCAGCGGCATTATGCCCGGATCATGGATACGGTGTCTGTTTTTTTTAATGAGGTTCTGGAAGATCTGGGCAACTGCCGGATTCAGCTGGCCGTGACCGGGTCCGCAGGCATGGGGATGTCCCGGGAAATGGATCTGCCGTTTGTTCAGGAGGTGATCGCCACCCATGAAGTGGTCCGGCAGTTATATCCAAAGGTCCAAACGGTCGTGGATATCGGCGGAGAAGACTCCAAAATGATCTTTCTGTCTTCGGACAGACCCCCGGATATCCGCATGAACGGCAGCTGCGCAGGGGGAACGGGTGCGTTCATCGATCAGCTGGCAGCCCTGCTGAACTGCTCTCCAGGTGATCTCAATACACTGGCAAAACAGCACACTCAGGTGTATCCCATTGCATCCCGGTGCGGCGTGTTTGCCAAAACCGATGTGCAGAATCTGTTGAGCCGCAACGTGCCCGTGTCGGATATTGCGGCATCCGTGTTTCATGCCGTGGCCATCCAATGTTTGAACACCCTGGCCAGAGGATATGATATCCGGCCCAAACTCCTGCTGTGCGGGGGGGTGTTCACATTTCTGCCGGAACTGGTCAAGGCGTTTCTGAATGTTCTGGACCTGCCGGTTTCCGATACAGTGGTGCCTGACACACCGGCCCTGCTGCCGGCAATCGGGGCGGCCATGTTCAGCCGGCAGCATGATACCGGGTTTTTTGTGTCGGATCTGCTCAAAGCCATGGCGATCAACCAGGCCCGGCCCCATATCCAAAATAACCGTCTGGCCCCGCTGTTTTCCACGAAAAACGATCGGGAAAACTGGGAACAAAACCGGCGCCAGATCCAGATTCCCCGGATGGCACTATCTGACTATCCGTCGTCTGAATGCTTTGTGGGCGTGGATTCCGGATCCACCACCACAAAGATCATCGCTTTGGGAACAAACAATCAGGTATTGTTCTCCTGGTACAGAAACAATGACGGCAATCCCATCCAGGCCGTGGTCCGGGGATTGGCAGCCCTGCGGGATGAAATCACGGCGCACCGACCCGGCCTTGTCATCACCGGCACGGCTGTGACCGGGTATGGGGAAGACCTGATCCGCACAGCATTCGGCATGGATATGGGACTGGTGGAAACCATTGCCCATTTTGAAGCAGCCCGGCATATGGACCCGGAGGTGTCATTTATTCTGGACATCGGGGGCCAGGACATGAAAGCCATTTTCATCCGGAATGGCGCCATCTGCCGCATCGAGCTCAATGAGGCCTGTTCCTCCGGATGCGGGTCTTTCATTGAAACATTTGCCGGTTCTCTGGGGTATCGGGTGAACGCGTTCGCCGACCTGGCCATGGAAGCGGAATCGCCTTGTGATCTGGGCACCCGGTGCACGGTGTTCATGAACTCCCGGGTCAAACAGGCGTTGCGGGAAAATGCAAAGGTAGCGGACATCAGTGCCGGCCTGTCCTTTGCCGTGGTGAAAAACTGCCTGTTCAAGGTGCTCAAGCTCATTGACACCAAACAGATGGGGACCCATATCGTGCTACAGGGCGGGGCCGGTAAAAATCCGTCCATTGTCCGGGCCCTGGAAATTCTGGCGGATCTGCGTGTCACCCATTCAGACATGCCGGAAATGATGGGGGCCTTTGGTGCGGCTCTGGCTGCCCGCAATTGGGTTGAAAAAAAGAAAGACTCTTTCACCCCTTCGTTTTCAGCCATTCACCACCTGGAAACCATCGCGGATTTCACCACCCGGCAGATTGTGTGCCACGGGTGTGAAAACGCGTGTGCCGTCACCCGGTTTATTTTTTCCAACGGACAATCCTTTTATTCGGGCAACCGGTGCGAAAAAATATTCGGGTCCAAAGGCCGGGACCTTTCTGAAAAAGGGTTTGACTTTGCCGATTTCAAATACCGGCTTCTGTTTGACCGGAACCTGTCCCCCCATACCCATCCCAAATGGACCGTGGGAATTCCCAGGTGTTTGAATTTTTACGAAAACTTTGCATTCTGGCATGCGTTTTTCATCCATTGCGGTATTAATGTGGTTTTGTCGGGCCCTTCCACCATGGCCATGAGTGACACGGCCAAAGGCAGTATCATGTCCGACAATATCTGTTTTCCCGCCAAACTGGCCAATGCCCATGTCCTGGACCTGGTCCGGCGCGGGGTGGACCGGATTTTCTATCCTTTGGTCATGTATGAATATGATGAGTTCCAGCAGGTGGTCAACACGTTCAACTGTCCCATTGTCAGCAGTTATACGGATGTGATTGACAGCAGCCTGGATTTGAATTCCAGAAAAGGGATTCCTTTGGACAAGCCTGTGATCACGTTCAAGGATGAGACCTTGCTGGCCCGGGCCTGCGTGGCCTATCTGCGGCCCCTGGGGATTGCCGGGTCACGCATCAAAACTGCAGTCAAAAAAGGGCTGGCCGCCCATCAGGCCTACAAAAAAACGATCCGGGAAAAAGGGGCCATGATGGTACGTCAGGCAAAACAGAGCCGGCGCCTTCTGGTGATACTCTGCGGCCGGCCGTATCACATCGATCCCTTGATCAATCAGAAGATCCCCCAAATTCTGACCGGTTTTGGTGTGGATTTTATCACGGAAGATGCCGTGCCGGACGTCGGAAACAGCAGTTTTGACGCGCTTCAGGTCCTGACCCAGTGGGCCTATCCCAACCGGTTGTACCATGCGGCATCCTGGGTGGCCCGGCAGCCGGACCATATCCAGATGATTCAGCTCAATTCATTCGGGTGCGGGCCTGATGCCGTGGCCATTGAAGAAAACCGGCAGATTCTGGAGACCGGAGGGAAAAACCAGACCCTGGTGAAAGTGGACGATATTTCCAGCACCGGATCGGTGCGGTTGCGTATCCGTTCCATGGTGGCATCGTTAAAACGGCAGAACAGCCCCCACCGGCCCGGTCAGGAAGTGCGCAGGACCACGCCGCATTTTGAGAAAAAAGACCGGCAACGGCGGATCATTGCCCCGTTTTTTGCCGACAATTATTCCGCATACCTGCCCCCGGTATTTGAGACCGCCGGATACCGGCTCGAAATCCTGCCTCCGCCGGACCGGGTGTCTGTGGAAACCGGGCTCAGGTACGCGGGCAATGATATCTGTTATCCGGCCGTGCTGGTGACCGGAGATATCATCAAAGCCCTGAAAACCGGGCGGTATGATCCTGAAACGATTGCCGTGGGTATTACCCAGACCGGGGGACAGTGCCGGGCATCCAGCTACCTGTCTTTGATCCGGAAAGCCCTGGTGGCGGCGGGATTTGAGCAGATTCCCGTTATTTCAGTGACCAGTGCCCAGGGACTGACCCATCAGCCCGGGTTTGACATCAACTGGCTCAAGCTGCTCAAACTGCTGTTTGTCACCACCATGTATGCGGACTGCATCGCCAAGATGTATTATGCCACGGCGGTGAGAGAGGTTCAGGCGGGCACCAGCCGCCGACTGCGGCAAAAATATATTGCGGCAGCCCACCCCTGCATTCTGACCCGGGATTATGACCGGTTTTTTTCGCTGCTGGATGCGGCCGTATCCGAGTTCAACCGGGTAAAGATTGATGACCAGGTCGCAGGTAAGATCGGAATTGTGGGAGAGATCTATATTAAATACAATGCATTCGGCAATCAGTTTCTGACCGAGTTTCTCATGGAAAACCGGGTGGAACCGGTCATCCCGCCGATTCTGGACTATTTTATCCAGGATTTTGTCAATTACCGGGAAAATATCCGGGCCCATATCCGGCACCGGAAACTCACTGATATTTTAGGGCAGTTCATTGAAACGTTTTTGAATACCTTCCATAAAAAAATCAATCACCGGTTTTCAGCGTTCCGGTTTTATACCCCGTTTCATGACATCCGCAAGGTGGCGGACAAAGCCGGAAAGATCCTGTCTCTGGTGAACCAGTTCGGTGAAGGGTGGCTCATCCCCGGTGAGATCGCCTGCCTGGCCGAAGACGGGGTGACCCATGTGGTCAGTGTCCAGCCCTTTGGCTGCATTGCCAACCACATTGTGTCCAAAGGCGTGGAAAAGCGCATCAAGGCCCTGTATCCGGACATGAACCTGCTGTACCTGGATTTTGATGCCGGCACCTCGGAAGTCAATGTCAGAAACCGGCTGCATTTCATGGTGGAGTCGGTGAAAGCCCGGTTTGAAGACCGGCATCGGTCAGTTCTGACGTAAAGCCGTATCCGCACCGGTTTCAATACAGCAGGTTGGGCAGAAACAAAATGATCTGCGGAAACAGGATCAGAATGATGACGCCCACAATCAACGCGGCCAGAAAAGGAATCACGCCCTTGAAGATGGTCTGCAACGGGATAGCCTGCCTGAACACGGTCTGGGCCACGCCATAAACCACGTACACATTGATGCCGATGGGCGGGGTGATGACCCCCATCTGGGTGATCATGACAATCATGACCCCGAACCAGACAGGATCATACCCCAACTGCTGGACCACGGGATAGAAAATGGGCACGGTCAGGGTGACAAAGGCCAGGGCATCGATAAAACAGCCGCCGATGAGATAGATGATCAGAATCACGCTCATGACCAGCACGGCGGGAATGTCCAGACCGGCCACCCATCCGGCGATTTCAAAGGGAATTCTTGTCACGGCCAGAAATTTGCTCAGGATCACGGCGCCTACGATCAGCATCATGACCATGCAGGAGGTGCGAAGGGTCTCCAGAACGGAATTCACAAATCCCTGCCAGGTGATCTGACGTCTGACCAAAGCGATCAGTAAAACACCAAAAGCCCCGATGGCGGCCGCTTCCGTCGGGGTGAACAAGCCTACGAAAATTCCGATGATGACCAGGGCAAACACCGCCAGGGTTTCGCCCAGACCCAGCAGGGCTTTGAGTTTTTCCGCCCATGTAAAGGATTCACCGGGCGGACCCTGTTTCGGCGAAATGGTGCAGCGGATATAAATGCACAAAATGAACAGCAGCGTGATGAGCAGGGCCGGAAAAATGCCGGCCACAAACAACGCCCCGATGGACTGCTGGGTTAAAATGCCGTAAATGATGAGTACCACGGACGGGGGCATGATCATGCCGATGCTGCCCCCGGATGCCACGGAACCGGTGGCCAGTTCATCGTCATAATTGTACCGCTTCATTTCCGGCAGCCCGATGGTGGCCATGGTGGCGGCAGTGGCCGGGCTGGATCCGCACACGGCTCCGAATGCGGTGCACGCGGACACCGTGGCCATGGCCAGCCCGCCTCTGATATTGCCTAGGAATTTATACCCGGCATCATATAATCGTTTGCTGATACCCGAATGAAACCCCAGCTGGCCCATGAGAATGAACAAGGGAATGGTGGACAGGTCATAGGAAGCCAGGGTTTCATACACTTCCAGAGACAGCAGGGCCAGCCCGGCCTCGATATGGATGACATAGGAGAATCCCACATATCCCACCAGGGCCATGACAAATGCTACGGGCATCTGTGTGAGAAACATCAGCAGCATGATGACGATACCGATAATACCGATGAGGGTCGGGCTCATTTTGAATCCCCTTTCCGCAGTGCCACAATATCAAGACAAATGGTTTCCAGAATGGTGATGGAAAAAAGCAGTAACCCGAAACCCAGGATATAAGCGATATAATAGGTGGGGAATTTCAGGCTCATGGATACTTCCCCCATCTGTCTGAGTTCTGCCGCATGCAGAAACATCTGCCATGTGATCAGTCCGAAAAGAAACAGAGTCAAAGTCCGTGTGATCAGCCGGACCCAGATTTGGGTTTTTCGGGAAAAGGTCTGCATCAGAATTTCAACGCCCACATGGCCACCAATTTTATAGGTATAGGGCAGGGCTCCGGCCACAATGATGGTTGCCAGAAACCCGACGATTTCAACCGATCCGAATATCGGGTATTTGAAGAACCGCCCGATGACATCCACCACAGTCAACAGCATCATGCCGACCAGGGCGATACCGCCGACAAGTTTCATGGCATTGGATAGTTTGTTCAGTGCCAGAGCAATCTGTCTCATTAAAACTCCTGTGTATTGGGAAATAGGGATTATGGCTGCTGCAGACTGGTTTGGATGAAATCCACAACTGCTTTGCCGTCAATGCCTCTTTTTGCCACGGATTGAACATAATCTTCTAAAAGGACCGATGATTTTTCAGCCCAGCGTTTTGATTCCTCGTCGGTCTGGGAGATCACTGTGCCCCCTTTGGACAGAAAAAAAGCCATGCCTTTCTCGTCCGCCTCATCCCAGGCCTGTCCATGTTTCAGTGCGTATTTTTTGTTGATGCGGGTGAAGATTTCCTGCTGTTTCGGGGTCAACTGATGCCATCTTTTCTGGTTCATGAACACGGCAAAGGTGGTGGTGTATCCGCTGGAAAAGTTCTGGATCATATATTTGGCCACTTCTCCCAGTTTCCAGCCGTTGTTGGCTTCGATGGGATGGGCTGACCCGTCCACCACGCCCCGCTGGAGCATCTGATAGGTTTCCGCCATGGACTGGCCCACAGGGGTCCCGCCCAGGGCGGAGATCACTTCCCCGCTGGTGCCGGTTCCCCGGATTTTCAGGCCTTTGAGATCCGCAAGGCCATGGATGGGTTTGTTCCGGGTGTGGATGATGCCGGGGCCATGGGCATGCAGATACATCACTTCGGTGTTGTGCAGCTCTTCCGGATCGAATCGTTCCAGCACCTGGTTGGCCACGGCCGTGGCCTGGACCCCGGAGGTGTATCCCATGGGCAGGTCAATGGCTTCCAGCACCGGAAACCGGCCCCGGGAATAGGCAATGGCCGTCATGCCGATGTCTGCCACCCCTTTTGCCACGGCAATATAAGTCTGCTGGGGCCGGGTCAGGGTGGAGGCCGGAAAATAATTGAACACAATCTCGCCGTGGGTCTGTTTTTCAATTTCTTTGCACCAGCTTTCCGCCAGTTGACTGTGCACATGGGTGGGCGGAAAGAAGTTGGAATAGGTCAGCCGCATCTGAGCCCCGGCCGGTTGGATCAGAAAAAAAAAGGTACAGAAAACCAGAAACAATGGAACCGATCGTAAGCGCATTCAAAAACCTCCTCAAGTCAGGCAGCCGTCTGAACCAGGATCATTTTCAGACAGCCGACCCCTGCTGTTTACATGCCGCTATTTTAGTGTCACAATGTAACTATATTGTATCACCGAATAAAGGCTATACCGAATGAACCCGCTGGTTGTCAATAAAAATTCGGATTTTTTCGAGAAATTTTCTGACGGTTTCGTTGATTAATCAACATTTATTTGATTGGCAAATGAACCGAAAAGTTCAGGTTTTGATCCTGATGATCTCCCGGTCCGGCTGGTGGGGAAATTCTTTGAGGGAGGCCCAGCGTTTCGGGTCCTGCTTAAAGGTGGGGCCGCTCCGGATATATTCGACCATCAGGCGGGCCGTGGCCGTGAGAGAGGACAGATGGGTCCGTTCATACCCGTGGGAGGCGTCCACGCCGAATCCCACCAGGGCGGTGCGCACATCATGGCCGGCCTCGATGGCGGAAGCCGCATCACTGCGGTAATACCGGAACACGTCTTTTTGAAAATCGATATCACAGTCCCGGCACAGGGTCACCAGTTTCCGGGACAAATGATAATCAAACGGGCCGGTCTGGTCTTTCATGGCAATGGTGACCGCGTATTCCGACGCGTTCTGGTCCGGTGCCACCGGCGCCAGGTCCACCACCACCATTTCGGAGACATCTGCGTACACATCCGCAGACGCCCCGAATCCGATCTCTTCGAAAATCGTGAAAATCAGGTGACAGTCCACGGGCAGGGCCATATCGGATTCAACCAGGGCTTTGGCCGCACTGAGCACGATGGCGGCCCCGGCCTTGTCATCCAGGTGGCGGGCATTGATGAATCCGTTTTCCGTGATTTCCGGCAGCGCATCAAAGGCGATGGTATCGCCCACGTCAAATCCGTTTGCCGTCAGGTCCTCCCGGTTGCGGCAGATCTCATCCACCCTCAGCTCCACATGGTCCCAGCTTACCGGCAGTGCATCCACGGCATCGCCCCAGGCATGGCCGGATGCTTTCAAGGGCAGAACCGTGCCCCGTCTGGGGCCGGACTGGGTGAAAATAGTGACCCGGCCACCTTCGGCAAACCGGCTGGACCAGCTTCCGATGGGGGTGACGGCCAGTTTGCCGTTGTCCTTTAACCGGCTGACCATGGCCCCTAAGGTGTCCAGATGAACGGTGACGGCCCGGTCCAGGGTGTTCTGTTTTCCGGGCAGGGTGGCCCGGATGGAGCCGCGTCGCGTGACCTCGAAATCAATGTTCAGGGCTTCCAGCTGGCTGCCCACATAGTGGACCACCTGGTCGGAATATCCGGACGGAGAGGGGATGCTCAGCAACTGTTTAAGTTGATGGATCAGATAGGATTCGTCAATGCGCACGCAGGACATGAAGGTTATTCCTTGTGTTTGACAGCGGTTTCCGGAAACAGAAGGTCGATGAACCGCTGGGCTGTGGGTTGGGGTTCATGGTTGGCCAGGCCGGGACGTTCATTGGCCTCGATGATCACATAGTCCGGGCCCTGGACATCCGGGACGATGAAATCCAGGCCCGTGACCGGGATTTCCAGGCACCGGGCTGCAGCAACGGCAGCCGCAGACAGTTCAGGATGCAGCTCATCCGTGACATCGTGAATGGTGCCGCCGGTATGCAGATTGGCGGTTTTTCGCACGGTCACTTCTTTGTCTTTGTCCAGCACCGTGTCCGGGTTCAGGCCCTGTTCCGCCAGGCACCGGCGGGTTTCTTCGTCCATGGGGATCCGGCTTTCCCCGCCCGTGGCTGCCATGCGCCGGCGGTTGTAGGTTTCTATCAAATCTTTCATGGTATGGGTGCCGGTGCCCCGGATCACAGGCGGCCTGCGCACCGCGGCAGCCACGACTTCATAATTGATGACAATGACGCGCAGGTCCTGTCCCGGAGCCAGTTCTTCCAGGATCACGTCCGGGCAGACGTTTTGTGCTTTTTCAATGGCGGTTTCCAGATCTTTTGTGTCGGAGATTCCTACACTGATGCCCTCACCCTGTTCCCCCCGGGCCGGTTTGACCACCACGGCCTGATATTTTTCCATGAACGAAACCGCCGTTTCCAGCTCCGTATACATGATCTGTGCCGGCACCCGGATGTCATTTTTTGCCAGAAGTTTGCGGGTCAGGCGCTTGTCATCACATTTGGTCATGGCCACGGCCGTGGTGAGATCGGACAAAGATTCCCGGCACGAGATGGTCTTGCTGCCCAGAGTCAATGTGAAAAGCCCGAAATCCTCGTCCACGATATCGATGCGGATCCCTCTTTTCTGGCTACCATCCACGACGGGCATAGGATTGAGGCCGTGCTGGACGCAGTGTAAGATCTGGTTGATGGGTTTTTCCTTGATGCAGAACACCAGACCGCTGCTTTCCAGTTTTTCGCTGACAATGGCCTTTTTGTTGTCGTGCATCACTGGTATGCAGGCCCGGCGGTGAAATAGTGTTCTGCTGAAATACCGCGACTGCTGCACGGAAGAATGGATGTTCTGAGATTCACGTGGCCAGAGCCAGAGGCTGGCCTTTTTCGGGGTCGTTGAACGCGTACATGATCTACCCTACAGGCGGCATGCAGGCGGCGTGACGGTCATCGGGCATCAGATCCCGGCGATCGCATATAGATTATGGCGTTTGTGTTGGCCCGTTGTCTGGGGATAAGTCCGGGTCGCCCTTTCATATAGGCGACCCCATGAGTCGGTTGATCTCCGGAGTGTACCAAGGTGGGAGCCGCTGGATCTCTGCTGAAAGCAGGTTGCAGGTGCGAGAATACCAGGTGTAAATAGACCAGCCCGGAAGGTGTGGGACGGATCAAGAAACAGCCTCCCGGGACTAAAGACACCACATGGGATCGATGATGTACGCCAAAGCGTATCCGGCGGTCGTGTCCATACTGGTCATGGTTTCCCGATGCGTTCGTTGTCGCCGAAAGGTATGGCTTGAACACCAGCCTTCCATCCCATTCACAAACGCATCGGATATCACGCGCAGCACTGTGGCCGGTCTCGGTTTTCCGGTTTCTCAAAAAGACTGGCCGAATCCCCGTTCCAGGCGGTGGTTGGATTTTCCCATGCCCTGTCGCTCCTTAGATGTTTAAATGTCGTGCTGCTGACACCAGTATTCCAGCAGGGCTGCCTGCCAGAGCTTGGAGCCCTTGAGCGGCGTGATATGGGATTCCGGGTCCGCCAGCAGCCGGTCAATATAGTCCCGGTTGAACAGATTTCGGTCCCGGGCTGTATCGGTGTTCAGAATGCCTTTGACAAAATCCAGGTATTCCCCTTGCAGGTATTTGAGGGCCGGTACGGGGAAATAGCCTTTGGGCCGGTCAATGACCTCGTTGGGAATGACGGATCTGGCCGCTTCCTTGAGAATGTGTTTGCCGCCATGCCCCACTTTGTGTTCGGCGGGAATTTTTGCCACCAGCTCCACCAGCTCGTGGTCCAGAAACGGCACCCGGGCTTCCAGGCCGGCGGCCATGGTCATATTGTCCACCCGTTTCACCGGGTCTTCGGTGAGCATCACCTGGGTGTCCAGGCGCAAAGTTTTGTCAATGGGGGTGTCGGCGCCCGGCAGGTCAAAATGGTCCCGGATGAACCGGGTGCTGACATCGTCTCCGTGATAGGCCTGGGTCACCATTTCCAGAAATTCGTCATGGGACCGGTCCCCGAACACGGTCCGGTAGTCGGTCACGGGATCCGTGCTTTCCATCATGGGCGGATACCAGTGATATCCCCCGAATATCTCATCCGCGCCCTGGCCGCTCTGGACCACCCTGACATGTTCGGCCACTTTCTGGCTCAACAGATAGAACCCGATGCAGTCATGGGAGACCATGGGTTCGCTCATGGCTTTGACACAGGCGGGCATGGACGGCAGCACCTCGCTGCCGCTCACCTGAATCTTGTGGTGGTCCGTGGCAAAATGCCGGGCAATGATATCGGAATACAGAAACTCGTCTCCTTTTTCATCGCCCACACTGTCAAACCCGATGGAAAAGGTCTTCAGATCCTTTTGTCCGGCCTCGGCCAGCAGGCCCACCACCAGGCTGGAATCCAGGCCTCCGGACAGCAGTACACCCACGGGCACATCCGCCACCAGCCGGCGTTTCACCGATGCCATCAGGGTCTGGCTCACCCGCTCTTTCCAGTCGTCAAACGTGTAGTTTTCTTCTTCCTGATCCCGCTGATACACAGGATGCCAGTAGGTGTTTCGGGTCATGGTGCCGTCCTGGGAGATCACGGCCCAGGTGGCAGGCGGCAGTTTTTCAATGCCCGACACCATGGTGTGGGGCGCGGGCACCACGGAATGAAACGTCAGATAATAATGCAGGGCCCGGGCAGAGATCTGCGGTTTGATTTTTCCGGTGGCCAGCAGGGCCGGCAGAGAAGAGGCAAACAACAGGCTGTTGCCGGTTTTGTGAAAATACAAGGGTTTGATGCCTAAGCGGTCTCTGGCCATGAACACCTTGTCTTTGGCCTGGTTGTAGATGGCAAAGGCGAACATCCCGTTGAAACGCGTCACGCAGTCTTCCCCCCAGGCATGATACGCCTTGAGGATCACTTCCGTGTCCCCGCCGGTATGAAAGGTGTAGCCTTTTTCGATGAGTTCGTCTTTCAGGATTTTGTAGTTGTAGATCGCTCCGTTGTACACAATGATCAGCCCGAGTTTGGGGTCGATCATGGGCTGGTTGGAATCGTCACTTAAATCGATGATCTTGAGGCGGCGATGCCCCATCAGGGTCCAGATGCCGTGATAGATATCTTCATTGTCAGGACCTCGGGCCGCCATGGCCTGGTTCATCCGGATGACGGAATCTTCATAAATGGGTTGCCTGTTGAAAAATATTTCTCCGCATATGCCGCACATAAAATCTCCTGTTGAAAGGTAAAATTAGGTTAAAATACAAATAAGGTAACAAAGGCTTAGAATAGCCCCTGGACGTTCAGAATTGTGAACTGAACAAGATCAAAACGCATGTTATCCGTGAATTCATGTCAATAAATATATAGACTCCGGGTTGTTTTGTCAAATTGGCAGGTCAGGCAGGAAGACTCAGGGTTGTGTTAAAAGATAGTTTCATGTTAGGGATAAGAGATGATGGTGGGATCGGGCCGGATCACGGATAAAAACAATGACAGCGGACCGGAAAATGGAGAGAAAATAAAAAAATGCATATTAAATACTGCAGTATCTGCGGTGCAAAAATGACAACCCGGATACCTGGGGATGATGATCATATCCGGCCGGTATGTGACCGATGCGGCCATGTTCATTATGACAATCCCAAACTGGTGGTGGGCTGCATTCCGATGCTGAAAGATCAGGTGCTGCTGTGCAAAAGAAATATCGAACCCAGAAAAGGGAAATGGACCCTGCCGGCCGGGTATCTGGAGAACGGGGAAACCGTCGAGCAGGGGGCGGTGCGGGAAACTCTGGAGGAAACCCGGTCTCATGTCTCCATCATTGCCCCCTACCGCATGTTCAATCTGGTGTTTGTTCACCAGATCTATCTGATGTTCCGGGCAAGACTGCTGGACACCGATTTCGGTCCCACCAAGGAAAGCACAGACGTGCGGCTGTTTTCCGAATCAGAAATCCCCTGGGAAAATATCGCGTTTGAATCGATCCGCCAGACCCTGGCCGACTTTTTTTCAGACCGGCCCGGCCGGGCATATCCGTTTGAAATAAAGCAGATCATGCCCCCGGAAAATCACGCCGGTCCGGCCTGACCGGAACCAATATCACAGGATCTCCTTCAGGATCTCGAACCGTTCGAAGGGCGGCATCACACAGGCCCCGGAAAAATAAAGTTTTGCGATTTCCAGCATGTGTTTTGCCTGAACCGTACCGGTTCTGACGGGATCAGCCGATGTTTCCATCTCCCGGCGAAGAGGTTCGGGCACGGCAATGCCATCCACCTTGTCGTGCAGAAATGTCGCGTGCCTGAAGGACAGCAGCGGAAGTATCCCCATGATTTTGGGCACGGGCAGATGTGCGCAGGCATCGGCCAGGGTTTTTGCCGTGGGTTCGTCATACACGGGCTGGGTGACGATGAAACGGGATCCGGCCGCCACTTTTTTTTCCAGGCGTTTGACCTCGTTTTTCAGCCCGTTGCGTTCCGGCCTGAAATCCAGAACAGCCCCGGCAGTCAGGCCGGATTCGTTGGCCAGGGTGATCAGCTCATACACATTCACGTCATTGACTGCCGTGGCGCCGTCCTTTTGCCGGCCGGCGGACGGATCTCCGGTAATGGCGATCAAGGTGTCGATCCCCAACGCTTTCGTCCCCCACAGTTCCGCCTGAAGTCCCAGAAGATTGTGGTCCCGCACTGTCAGGTGCAAAATGGCGGGCTTGCCGGTTTTCTGATGCAGCAGGTGGCAGAACACCATGGCGGACATCCGGGGTTTGGCCACAGGATTGGTGGCCACGCTGAATCCGTCGAAATCAAGATCTGAAATCGCGGCCAGTTTGTCCAGAAGGGATGCGGGATCGTTTCCGGCCGGGGGCACCACTTCAATGGTGGTGACAAATTTTTGGGTGTCAGAGATCACAAAGGACATGGGGTCTCCTTTTGTCAATGGGTTAACAAGCCTTGACAGTATGCCCTGAAACCGGCGTCAGGTCAAATTAAAGCTTGAAATCCAGAACAGCCGACTTATTATCCCGGATATAATCATTGGCGGTCAGCCCCATGGCGGTTTCCTTGATGAAAAAAGGAACATGGCGGCTGATTTTTGAAATCAACATTGAACCACAATCTGTCCTGGGCCGGAAAGGAAAAATAAATGAACAGGTATGCTTTTTCCGACCAGGTCAGTTTTTCCATGGACATTGCCTGGTCCGACCACTCTGAGTCACACACCGATCACTATCATATCAATCAGATGAACTGCTGGCGGGACCTGGAACCGGACGGTTTCCTGAGTCACGCCCTTGAACAGGCGGAACAGTTACAAAATGAAACCGTCACCTGCCGGGTCGATCCCGGGCAACTGGTACGGCCCTGGGATGCGGCAGAACAGATCACTTTGTCCAGGTCCCGGTTTCACCCGGCAGCCATGTTTGATACCCTGGTGCCGGGCAGGTTCTATCCCCAGGGATTGATTACAGGCCTGCCCGGTGTTTTCAAAGGCAACACCACCCCGTTCCGGTGCCTGGAAAAAAACGCCCGGACAGTTGTGGCGGACCTGAACCATCCCCTGGCCCGGTTTCCCCTCACCATTACCCTGAAAGATATGACCTGGGATGTCCAGACAAAGGCGGAGCGGGGCGGATCCTGCATGGACTGGATTCCTTCGGCCCTGTCCGGCCCGGGACTTCAGGCCGGGTTTTCAAGCTGGCCGGCGTGTTTTCTGACCCCCCGGGCCTTTGACAGAAAAAACCCGCAGCCGGATGACCTGTTTTATCAAACGGACCGGTTTGTCCATCACATGGATGACCAGGCCCGGCAGGTTTTGTCCGACTGGTATGGTTCCCTGCTTTTTCCCGGCGGAAAAATCCTGGATCTCATGGCCGCATGGGCCTCCCATCTGCCAAATGAGCTGATTTTTTCCGAGGTGCACGGTCTGGGAATGAACGCAAAAGAACTGAAAATCAACCCTCGCCTGACCGGTTTTTCAGTTCAGAACCTCAACCAGAATCCGGTCCTGACATTTCCGGACCATTATTTTGATGCGGCCGTCTGTTCTTTGTCCGTGGAATACCTCACTGATCCGGTTCGGGTGCTGGCGGAAACCGCCCGGGTGGTGAAACCCGGGGGCTGGTTGGCGATCTCTTTTTCCAACCGCTGGTTTCCGGAAAAAAACATCCGGATCTGGGAGGACCTGCATGAATTTGAGCGCATGGGCCTGGTACTGTCCTGGTTCCGGGCAACCGGCGCGTTTGAGCAGATGGCCACCCATTCCTTCCGGGGATACCCCCGGCCCGTGGATGACCGGTATTTCCCGCAGCTCCGGCTGGCTGATCCCGTGTTCGGGGTGACGGGCATTGTTAAAAGTCAGAAAAATTAAATGGTCCAGAAATTTTTTGTCTGAGGGATTGCACTTCATCTCCGGGATAACCGGCTTTTTCTGGGAATCAGATGAAAAATATTTCAAGGACAGTGATTTACAGGACCATTCAGTTATCCAGGATTGTTGGATAACTGCTGCTGACGGCACGATTCTTTTCTGGTTCTATATGAAAATCAGAAGCCACGGGAAAATGGTCCGAAGGATATTGGTCACCTTTATGGAAGGTCAGGACCCGGCGGGTGGTCGGCCGGATTTCGCCCCTGTATAAAATCCAGTCGATGTGCCGGCCGTCGGTCCTGCCGGTGAAGCCGTGAAATGTGCCCGGGGGATCTGCTTCAAACACCTCCTTGAACCCGTGGGTCTGAAACGTTTTGAAAGCGGATGAGTCATGGCCGGTGTTGAAGTCACCGGTGATGACCACGGGCAGTCCCGGCGGGAACCGTTTCAGAAAACCGGCCACCATGCCGGCGCTTCTGGCCTGGACCGCCGCGTTAAAATCAAAATGGGTGTTGGCTGCCAGCAGATGCCGGCCCTGTTTTTCAAACCATCCGGCCACACACTGCCGGGGCCACCGGGACCCGGGCATTTTGGACGGAATATCGGGAAACCGTGAGATGAAATGGTGGCGGTGCCCCAGGCAGGTCCAGTCTTTGTGAAAAAAGATCATGTTGGACTGCCACCAGGGATGGTTTTGGTTGTACCAGCCGATGTGGCCGTATTGGGTCAGGGTATTTTTCAGAAATTCCGCCTGAAAATGGTTCACCTCCTGGAATCCGATAAAATCGGTTTTCATCTGTTTCAGAAAATTTTTGACCACATCCCTGCGTCGTTCCCAGCGGTTTTTGTCATCTTTTGCCAGGCCGAAGCGCAGGTTCATGGTCATCACGCTGAAAGATGCAGAATCTGTTTTCATTCTTTCAGGATGCGATATTCTTGGCTCTGTGTCAACTTCTACAGATGCACATCAGGGTTGAAAAATGAGAAAATCTTTCTTGCATTTTAACAGGTCATCCCTATACTTCTTAGTTTAGTTGAATCAGTTTGCTCCAGACTGGGCAGGCTTTTGAATAAAATTCCAGCCGCCTGGTTTACACCGGGCGGCCGGTGAAGATAAAGGAGAATACCGTGAGTAAACGCGTGATTATTGTCGGCGCAGTGGCTTTAGGCCCCAAAGTGGCGTGCCGGCTCAGACGGCTGGATCCGGATGCGCAAATTACCGTGATTGACAGGGACAATCTGATTTCATATGGGGGATGCGGCATCCCTTATTATGTGGGCGGGGATATCAATGATCTGGAAGGGCTTTGTTCCACCTCTTCCCATGTGCTGCGTGATCCGGCATTTTTCAGGTCCAGCAAAGGGGTGAATATTCTGCCCCGGGTGGAGGCAATGTCCATTGACCGGGAGGGGAAAACACTGCATATCCGTCACCTGGACACGGGAAAAAAAGAAGCTCTGCCTTATGATAAACTGGTGATCGCCACCGGGGCGACGCCGGTCCGGCCCCCGATACCCGGCGCGGATCTGCCCCGGGTATTTACCGTGTCCAATCTTCATTCTGCCAGGGATATCAAAGATACCATCTCCAAGGGAAAAGTGGGCCGTGCCGTGGTGGTCGGAGCCGGTGCCATCGGGATCGAAATGGCCGAGGCATTGACCGATCTGTGGGGCGTGGATACCACCATCGTTGAGATGGCGGATCAGATTCTGCCGGCAGCCCTGGGAAAGAACATGTCCAGGGTGGTGGAGATGGAATTGAAGCAGAACAACGTCACGGTCCTGCTGTCTCAAAAGGTGGATAAAATCAACGGCGATGACACATCCGGGGTGACATCCGTGGAAGTCGGGGGGAAAACCCTGCCGTGCGACCTGGTGGTCATGTCCGCCGGGGTCCGGCCCAACACCCGGTTTGCCAAAGATGCCGGGCTGGCCGTGGGCAGTTCCGGGGCTCTTTTGGTGGACCGGGGGCTGCGCACCACAGATCCGCATATCTATGCCGGGGGTGACTGCGTGGAGCTCAGGAATCTGGTCAACGGCGAAAATATGACCATGCCGCTGGGGTCTCTGGCCAACCGCCAGGGCCGGATCATTGCCAACAACATTCATGGCCGGGCTTCCAAATTCAAGGGCACTGTGGGCACTTTCTGCATCAAGGCGTTTGACATGGCCGCAGCCAAAGCCGGGCTGACCTTTGCCCAGGCCCGGGCCATCGGATACGATCCCGTCCATGCCGTGGTGGCCCAGTCTGACAGAGCCCATTTTTATCCCTCGTCCCGGATCATGTATATTCATTTGATTGCTGACCGGAAAACCCGGCGAATCTTAGGCATTGAGTCTGTGGGCGGTCAGGGGGACGCAGTCAAGGCCCGGGTGGATGCAGTGGCACCTTTGCTTTCCGCCGGCATTGATGTGGACGAGGTCTGTTCTCTTGAAACCGGGTATGCCCCGCCCTTTGCCTCGGCCATGGATATCATCAACAATGCCGGCAATGTACTGGACAACATCCTGGAAGGGCGCAACGTGCCCATGGATCCCGTGGATTTTGTCCGGGAATTTATCAAAGATCAGATCCAGGTCATGGATGTCAGGGATCCCAAAGAAGCGGCTCCGTTTATTGAAAAATACAAGGACAAATGGATGAATATTCCCCAGGATCAGCTCCGGGACCGGCTCGATGAGGTGCCGTCCGACAAACCCCTTTGCCTGGTCTGCGGTACGGGAGCCCGGTCTTATGAGTGCCAGGTACTGCTCAATCAGAAAGGGTTTGACAATGTCTGCAACGTCCAGGGGGGCCATGCCATGATCCTGGCCGTGGCACCGGATTTTATGGACATCTGAGAATATCATGAATATCTGCATGTTCACCAATACTTACCTGCCCCATGTGGGCGGGGTGGCCCGGTCGGTACACACCTTTTCCAGGGACCTGCAAAAAAAGGGGCATCATGTGCTCATTGTTGCGCCGACCTTTGCCGGAGACAATGCCGACAACAGTGAAGATGTCATTATTCTGCGGGTCCCTGCCATCCAGAATTTCAACGGCAGTGACTTTTCCATGCGCATCCCCGTGCCGTTTTACATTGATGAAAAACTGGATGCATTTGCCCCGGATATCATTCACAGCCACCACCCGTATCTGCTCGGCGATGCCGCCTTCAGGGCTGCCCGGCGGCGCAGGCTGCCCCTGATCTTCACCCACCACACCCTGTATGAGGAATATACCCATTATGTGGCCGGGGACAATGACAATTTCAAGCAGTTTGCCAGGAATCTGTCCACCATGTACGCCAATTTATGCGACCAGGTGGTGGCGCCCAGCAAAAGCATTGCCGATCTGATCAAAAAACGCGGGGTCACCACACCGGTGACGCAAATTCCCACAGGCGTGGACACACAGTTTTTTGCTTCAGGGGACGGGCAGGGTTTTAAAAAAACGTACCACATCCCGGAAAACGCCGTTGTCATCGGACATGTGGGCCGGCTTGCCCCTGAAAAAAATCTGGTGTATCTGGCTGAAAGCGTTGCCAGATCCATGCAAACCCTTGAAGACTCCTGGTTTTGTGTGGCAGGAGACGGGCCGGACCGGCAAAAAATCCATGATATATTTACAGACTGCAGCCTTTCCCACCGACTGGTTCTCACAGGAAACCTCACGGGCAGGGACCTGGCTGATGCCTACCAGGCCATGGATCTGTTTGTTTTTTCGTCACAATCCGAAACCCAGGGCATGGTGCTCACCGAAGCCATGGCTGCAAAAACACCGGTGATTGCCCTGGATGGTCCGGGGGTCCGGGAAGTGGTGGAAAACCAGAAAAACGGGAGACTGCTTCCTGAAGATGCCGATCAAAGCGCGTTTTCCCGGGCCATCCGGGATGCCGTGTCTGATTCTGAAAAATTGCGCTTCTGGCAGAAGCACGCAAGCCAGACAGCCCTGAAATTCAGCAGACAAGCCTGTGTCGATAAGCTTCTGGACCACTATGCCACTGCTGTTTCTCCTAAAGATGACCGGGCTGAAAATGAAGACAAGGAAACAGAACCCTGGGAATCATTTTTGGTTGCCCTTCAAACCGAATGGGAACTGATCGCTGAAAAAGCCCAGTCCCTTAACTTGTTGAGCCGGGATGATGGTACCTGAAATTTTCAAAAAATGGCTGCCATGGCGGTTTCTGATCAGGCGAATGACCGGATTTTACGGATTTCTGGATCCTGTCACCCTGATGGCCCGGCTCCGGCAGTTTGGCAAGCCCTCTGAAGTCCAGGAACCCATTGAACTGCTCCGGGCCGGGCTTATCTTCCATGCCCGGGGACTGGTCAACACCCGGGCCATCCAGTACAATCTTGACTGGGTCTGGCCTTTCTGGGTGGTGAAACAGTTCACCCCGCAAGATGCGTCTTTTATCCCCAGGGGATTTTCCTTTTCCCATATCAATGTGACCCACAGAAACTGGACGGCAGTCGGCCATCCAGACCTTGCCGCCTACCCGATCATCGATCCCAGGGGACTTGTGACCCCTTTGTTTGATGCATGGTCCATTGATGTCTGGCTCATGACAAAAGACAATAACCTGCTGCTGCCGTCCCGCCAGCCCAGTGTGGTGCAGACCCTTGATCTGTCAGGCGAACTGGCCGTCACCACTGCCACAGAGGAAAACAGCCTGTCTCTTGTGTGCACGGCCCGCGTGAAAATGGACACCCCTGCCGGCCCGGTGATGCAGATGACTGCCAGAGGCAGCATGCAAACAGATACGGGGTGGCTTGTTGTGTCCATACGGCCCTATAATCCGGAAGGGATCTATTTCATCGACCATATCCGCTTTGAGGACAGCCGGTTTGTCATCAACCACACCCACGAGGTGCACTTTGGCACCGCGCCTGAAAAAGTGCTGTTTTCCACCTATGATCACGGGGATGTGGCTTTGGCACTGGACCGGCCCCAGGCGGAAAACCAGGCGGCATGCCCCATCGGCATGGCAACAGCTGCCGCGTTTTTCCCGATTGACGCGAAAGATGCGACCCAAATTGATATTCAGGTGCCCCTGAATCAGGACACGGACTTTGTCTCTTCCAGCACCGGCCGGCCGGCAGCACCGGCGTCACACATGGTGTCACAAACCGCAGCCCTGGCCATACCGGATACCAGATTTCAATTTCTGTATGATGCGGCGGTCAGGACCCTGCTGCTGTTAAGTGCGGATGAGGTGGTTCCAGGGCCTTATACCTACCGGCGGTTCTGGTTCCGGGACGCGTGCCTGATGATGAATGCCCTGCTGGGCTTAGGGCTTGCCCAAAGATGCGAACGCCTGATCCAGGGGTTTGAGGGCCGTCAGAAACTGAGCGGGTATTTCCAGTCCCAGGAAGGGGAGTGGGATTCCAACGGCCAGGTGCTGTGGATCGCCCATCGGTTTGCCCAGTGCACGGGGCAGGTTTTTTCGACATCGGTTTTCACTTCTCTCATGAAAGGGGCCCGGTGGATTGTGCACAAACGCCGGAGCAAAAAGGATGGCAAACCCCATGACGGCCTGCTGCCGGCCGGTTTCAGCGCCGAACATTTAGGGCCCAATGATTATTATTATTGGGATGATTTCTGGGGGGTTGCCGGACTCCGGGCCGCTGCAGAACTGGCAAAAAATCAGGGAAATGCTGCAGATCAGAATTTATTTGCGGCCCAGGCCATGGATTTTGAAACCTGCATTTTCACCTCCCTGGCCCAGTCCCCCGGGTATCAAAAACACCAGGCCATGCCGGCATCGCCTTACCGCCGGATGGATGCCGGTGCCGTGGGATCCCTGGTTGCCGATTATCCGTTGCAGATCACATCCCCCAATGATGCCGGGATCATGAACACCCTGTCTTATCTCATGAGCCATTGTTCTTTTGGCAATGCTTTTTTCCAGGATATGATCCATTCCGGCATCAATATTTACCTGACCCTGGCCATGTCCCAGACCTTTTTGCGCAGCCGCAACCCCCGGTACAAAGAGTTGATCCATGCGGTTGCAGATCTGGCAACCCCCACAGGCCAGTGGCCGGAAGCCATCAATCCTTTGACCGGCGGCGGGTGCATGGGAGACGGCCAGCATGGCTGGGCTGCGGCAGAATGGGTCATGATGATGCGCAGCCTGTTTATCAGAGAAGAAGGGCGTACGCTCATTCTGGGGTCTGGTATTTTTCCGGAATGGCTTGAACAGGACACCCCGTTGTGTTTCGGTCCCACTCTGGTACCCGGAGGTGTGGTCAGCGTGAGATTTGTCCGGTCACCCAATGGCCTGGAACTGTTTCTCACCGCATCTGTCAAGGGCAGACCGCTTCCCTGCACAGCAGCGGTTCCAGGATACCGGCCAAAGGAGCTGGACACATCCCATGCGTATTGTCTGCTTGAACCGGCTTCGTTTCCCTGATCCGGGGATTTTTTCTGCCTCAATGCGTGTGTTTCAGGCTTAAACCCATGTTTCGCCGGCCAGGACCCTGTTACGATTTCATGATGTGGCGGTATATGCCAAGAATTTTGCGCCGGAATAGAAAAATTGCCACAAGCACGCCCCCGGCCACGGCCAGCAGGCTTATGTCCCATTGCACCACAGCCCTTCCCATGATCACAAAAGGAATGCCCATGATCCCCTGAATCAGCCACGCGCACCCCATGTAAGGAAAAAACCGGATGCCTGACAACGGCAGCAGAAGATTTTTCAAGGCATAGCTGAGCCCTGGAATGGCCATGAACAAAAAGCCGAATCCCAGGCGCCGGTTTTCGGGTAGTTGGGGGATGGATATGTTGAATTTTTCTGCCAGGGTCTGTATCCACCGGCCGGCAACGGCCCGGGTGAACCAGAATGAAAAGGTAAGGTGAAGGGGGATCACCGCCAGCATGATTGCAATGCCCCCCACAGATCCGAATCTTAAGCCCAGGAGAATCAGAAAGGGGACGACGGGAAACCCCATTGCCGGCAGAATGGCATAGGGCAGCATCACCATTGCCGGATGGGCCTGGGGTCCGGAAATATGTGCCCAGAACAGATCCATATTCCCGTTATCGCCGCAAAAAAAGTGTTTTATATGCCTGCATCAAACATCCCTTTAGTGTTTGTCCGTATGTTAATTTAAAAACCGTGTCCAGGTCAAATTTTTCTTCAGATCACAGGACAGCGGGTCTGTGGAATTGGGACCGGTCCAGAAGAATCAGCACCTGTTTGATCCGCACATGTTCCTGAATTAACACCCGGGTGACGTGCATGGGCCTTCCAGCTGCCCCCGGATGGCCGGCAGCGGCATTTTATAGAAAATATAATAAATGAAAAATCCGGCCAAAAGGTATTTCAGGCTTCGCAAAGAAGTGTCGATCCATTTGGGCAATGTCAGGGGCCGGTTGAAACCCGGAACAACCCCTTTTTCCAGGTGAAAAACAAACCATGTGAACTGAATGCCGATGGCAAGGGTGATTCCCGGAAATATCGATTGAAACCATCGTCTGACGGATAAGAATGAACCC